>NC_022357.1:1747500-2347500 GCF_000297055.2 Sulfuricella denitrificans skB26
TCCTTATTAAAACCAGCACGCCAGTGCAACCCAACCCGTTGATGAATAAATAAAACACTATCATGTCAGGCCATATTGCCATGGAATCGACTTCCGCAACCCATTCCACTTTATTGAAATATGCTCTATATTTAACGCTTAAAGCTTGCGTTTCCACATCTGAACGGTCGCATATTTTCAGCGCATATCTGGATGACCGTCCATATCGTGCATATTTATAGTCTCAACACGTCGACCGGAGCGCTAAACCAAGCGCCAAACTACAAAATATCTGAAATTAGACCTAAACGCGGCACAACCAATGTAGGCAACGAAATCAAGCAAAAGCTAACCGGACAAAATTATCGAAATTTCTTATATAACAATAAAAAGAATGGATAACCCCCTTTTTGCATCCATGCTATTCTTCGACGACTTAACAAGTGTTGCTACTTAAAATGGAGAATATAAATCATGTCTAAACTTGTAAGACCGCATGGCGGAGGAGAACTCAAACCACTGCTATTAAGTGGCGAGACTTTGAAGCAGGAGCTAGCACGCGCCCAGGCAATGCCTAAGGTGCGCATGAGTTCACGCGGAACAGGCGATCTTATAATGTTAGGCATCGGAGGCTTCACGCCTCTCGATGGCTTCATGACACATGCTGACTGGCAGGGTGTATGTGATGGCTACAAAATGGCCAATGGCCTGTTTTGGCCCATTCCTGTTACCTTGTCGACCGACGACGAGAACGTCAAGGTTGGCGACGATGTCGCCCTGGTGGACGGTGAAAGCGGCGAGATCATGGGTACCATGAAAGTGACCGAGAAGTACACCATCGACAAAGCACATGAATGCATGGAGGTCTACAAGACCACTGACATGGAGCACCCTGGGGTCAAGATGGTAATGGCTCAGGGCAAATACAACCTGGCCGGCTCGGTCAAGGTATTGTCCACCGGCGGCTTCAAAGAAAAGTACGGCGACCAGTTCATGACTCCCGCCGAGACCCGTGCCAAGTTTGAACAAATGGGCTGGTCCAAGATCGCCGCCTTCCAGACCCGCAACCCGATGCACCGCTCGCACGAGTACCTGGCCAAGATCGCCATCGAAACCATGGACGGCGTGCTGGTCCACTCACTGCTGGGCGCGCTGAAGCCGGGTGACATACCCGCCGATGTCCGCTCCGAAGCCATCAGCACCCTGGTTGACAACTACTTTGCCCCCAACACCGTGATCCAGGCCGGCTACCCGCTGGACATGCGCTATGCAGGCCCACGCGAAGCGCTGTTGCACGCCCTGTTCCGCCAGAATTATGGCTGCTCGCATTTGATCGTCGGTCGTGACCACGCTGGCGTGGGCGATTACTACGGCCCCTTCGACGCCCAGAAGATTTTCGACGAAATTCCCAAGGGTTCACTCGAAACCTTGAATATGAATATCGACTGGACCTTCTGGTGCAACAAGTGTGGCGGCATGGCCTCGCAACGCACCTGTCCTCACACCAAGGACGACCGCATTCTGTTGTCTGGCACAAAAGTGCGCTCAATGCTTTCTGAAGGCCAAGACCTGCCGGTCGAATTCAGCCGCCCCGAAGTCGCCAAGGTGTTGCAGAAGTACTACGCAGGCCTGAGTGCTGAAGAGAATGTCAAGGTTGAGCTGAAAGGCCATTCCGCAAAATAGTTTTTTATGGTTGGCCGGTTACGCAAGTAACTGGCCTTTGTTAATAGTAGTACTGTGATAACTACGAGGAGTAGAAGCAATGCCAACATTTGTACGTACAGAAAAATGTGATGGCTGCAAAGGTCAGGACAAAACTGCTTGCATGTATATTTGCCCCCACGATCTGATGAAGCTGGATAAAGATGGTTCCGAAACCGGTCACGCCATGAAGGCGTTCAACCAGGAACCGGAACAGTGCTGGGAGTGCTACTCCTGCGTGAAGATTTGCCCACAAAATGCGATCGAAGTCCGTCACTACGCCGATATGGTTCCTCTGGGCGGCTCCGTGCAACCATTGCGCGGTACTGACTCCATCATGTGGACCATCAAATTCCGTAATGGCAGCATGAAGCGTTTCAAATTCCCAATCCGTACCACCCCGGAAGGCTCCATTGATTGCTACGGCGGCAAGCCTGAGGCGGTCATGGCGAACATCACCAAGGCTGGTTTCTTCAACCAAATGAATGGCTTCCGCGCTGGCAACCCCGCTGAACTGATCCGCAAGTAAGATCAGCAAAACGGTAATTGATATAACGAACATTGAAAGGTAAATGCAATGTCTGGAACTTTTGGAAATCCTGAAGTAATTCAAGAAGAAGTTGACATTCTTCTGATTGGTGGCGGTATGGCCTGCTGCGGCGCCGCTTACGAAATCATGCGCTGGGCTGACGCCGCCAAGGCTGAGTCCGGTATTGATCTGAAAATCAAGCTGGTCGACAAAGCGGCCATGGATCGCTCCGGCGCCGTGGCTCAAGGTCTGTCCGCAATCAACACCTACATCGGTGATACGCAGGATCCTGCGGATTACGCCCGTATGGTGTCCAACGACCTGATGGGTATCACCCGCGACGACTTGGCCTACGATCTGGGCCGCGTTGTTGATGAATCCGTCCACCTGTTCGAAGAATGGGGCCTGCCAATCTGGAAGCTGGACGAAAACGGCGAGCGTCATGACGGCTCCGTTGACATGCCCAAGCTGAAAGACGGCGGCAAGCCTGTTCGTTCCGGCAAATGGCAGATCATGATCAACGGCGAATCCTACAAGTGGATCGTTGCTGAAGCCGCCAAAAAAGCCCTCGGCATGGATCGCATTCAGGAACGTATCTTCATCGTCAAGCTGGTGAACGACAAGAACGATCCTAAGCGCATCGCTGGTGCTGTTGGTTTCTCCACACGCGACCACAAAGTCATTGTGTACAAGTTCAAGGCCTGCCTGCTGGCTGCCGGCGGTTGCGTGAACCTGTTCCGCCCCCGTTCCGTTGGTGAAGGCCAAGGTCGTGCTTGGTATCCGGTCTGGAACTCTGGTTCCACCTACTCCATGGCCGCCGAAGCTGGCGCAGAGCTGACCATGATGGAAAACCGTTTCGTGCCTGCCCGTTTCAAAGACGGTTACGGCCCGGTTGGCGCCTGGTTCCTGCTGTTCAAGGCCCAAGCCGTCAACGCCAATGGCGAAGTCTACATGGTTCGTAACAAAGAGATGCTGAACGACTACCCGCCTTATGGCCAAGCAGCCGTTCCCGCCTCCTGCCTGCGTAACCACCTGATGCTGCATGAGATGAAGGAAGGTCGCGGCCCGATTTACATGGACACCGTGTCCGCCCTTGCAAAACTGCGTGAGACCCTGTCCCCACGCGAAGTAAAGCATCTGGAAGCAGAAGCCTGGGAAGACTTCCTTGACATGTGTATCGGCCAGTGCGGCGTCTGGGTGGGTGAGAACATCGAACCGGAGAAGAAGAATTCCGAATTGATGCCCACCGAACCCTACCTGCTCGGCTCCCACTCCGGTTGCTGCGGTATCTGGGTATCCGGTCCTGAAGATGTCGGCGCACCGACCTCCGAAGATCACGCAGACGCTGGCAAGATTCCAGCTCACCTGCCAAGCGGCTGGAACTGGGGCTACCGCTCCATGACCACCGTCAAGGGTCTGTTCACCGCCGGCGACGGCGTGGGCGCATCCGGCCACAAATTCTCCTCCGGCTCACACGCTGAAGGCCGTATGTGCGCCAAATCGATGGTCAAGTACTGCATCGACAACAAGGACTGGAAACCAGAACTGGATACCTCTGCCGACGAACTAGTCGCGCAAATCTACCAGCCTGTGCGTAACTTCCTGGAGCACAAGGATTACTCAACAGCTATCGACGTGAACCCTAACTACATCACGCCGAAAATGCTTCAATTCCGCCTGCAAAAGATCATGGACGAGTACGTTGCTGGCGTTGCCACCTACTACACGACCAACGACAAAATGCTGGCCGTTGCTGAAGAGAAGCTGGGCATGCTGAAGGAAGACGCAATGAAGATGCGTGCGAAAGACCTGCACGAACTGTTGCGTGCATGGGAAAACTACCATCGCATCCTGACGGCTGAAGCCCACATGAAGCACATCCAGTTCCGCGAAGAATCCCGTTACCCGGGCTTCTACTACCGCATGGACAAAAACTTTGTCGATGAGGAAAACTGGAAGTGTTTCGTAAACTCCGTCTACGACAAAACCACCCACAAGTGGACTGTGTTCAAGCGTAAGCATGTCGATATCGTCGACAAATCCAAGCTGTTCAAGCCTGCCGCTCACTAAGGTAGTTGCGAATAGCTGTAGCAAACTAAAACCGGGCGCCTCACGGCGCCCGGTTTTTCATTCTGTAAGACCGTTAAAACCGTTTTGGCATCATGGACGGCAAGATAATTAGTTTCATGCAACTCTGCGCACATGGCAGAGTCTAATTTTTTTTTGCAGAGCACCAATGAGGTAAGAATGATGGAAAATATTATCAATGAATCCCCCTTTGTCCCCAGCCCGGTTATACCAACCTCATACGATGGCTCGAAGGTGATCCAGTTTCGTTGCCATAAGGAAATCGCTTGCTTCAACGCCTGCTGCAAGAATATCGACATCACCCTCACCCCCTACGACATCCTGCGCCTGAAGCGCCGACTGGATCTGACTTCTGGCGAATTCCTGCTGGGCTTCACCGAACCCTACGAAATGGACAAGGACAGCATCGCCGGCGTCAAATTCAAGCCCGTAGATGGTGGAACAGCATGTCAGTTCATGACTGACGAGGGATGCAGCGTCTATGAAGACCGTCCCACTGCCTGCCGCTACTACCCCGTAGCTCTAGTCTCGATGCGTAAGCAGAACGAGAACACCGACACACATTCCTACGCCTTGGTTGAAGAAGCCCACTGCTTTGGGCATAAAGAAGATCGTTCCCTGACTATCGACGAATACCGCCACGAGCAAGGCCTGGAAGACTATGACGAACAAGGCCGCGGCTGGCGCCAACTGATCCTGAAGAAGAAATCTTCCGGCCCGACCGTCGGAGCGCCATCCAAGCGAAGCCTGCAACTGTTTTTCATGGCCTGCTACGATCTCGATCGTTTCCGCGATTTCGTCTTCAGCGATTCATTCAACGAAGTGTATGACTTATCTGACGACCTCAAAAAAACGCTTGCCGAGGACGAAATTGAACTCATGCAATTTGGCTTCCGTTTTCTCCGGCAGGTCATGTTCAGCGAAGAAAGTATTGCCGTGAAAGCCGATGCCTTTGACAAACGCCTGGCAAAAAAACAGGAACGTGAGGCAGCGGGCCTTATATCCAGCGAACCGGCACCAGAAATTACTCCAGACTCACCTTACGACCACCCTGAGTGCGGTTGCGACTGAGGCTATCACGTGCAATCTCGCGCCCTGACCAGTGAAGAATATTACGTCGAATCGGAGCCTTATTACGAGGCCACCGGCGACGAAATCGCCATTTTTGAGGCCGCATATCAAAATAAGCTACCCGTATTGCTCAAGGGACCGACCGGGTGCGGCAAGACTCGTTTCATGGAATACATGGCATGGAGGCTGAAGCGCCCCCTGATTACGGTTTCCTGTCATGATGACCTGACCGCCTCCGACCTGGTCGGACGCTTTCTGATCAAGGGTGGGGAGACGGTATGGGTAGATGGTCCGCTCGCCCGCGCCGTGCGAGCCGGAGCAATCTGCTATCTGGATGAAATCGTGGAAGCGCGGAAGGATGCCATTGTGGTGATCCATCCCCTCGCCGATGACCGCCGCGTACTGCCGATGGAAAAACTGGGCACCCTGTTGCAGGCCAACGACGACTTCTGCCTGGCGATTTCTTACAACCCTGGCTACCAGAGCGTACTCAAGGATCTCAAGCAAAGCACCCGGCAACGTTTTGTTGCCCTGGAATTCGATTACCCCAGTGCAGACCTGGAACGCAAGATTGTTGCCAAGGAGTCCGGCGTAGACACCGCACTGGCTGAAAAGCTGGTCAAATTCGCTCACATGACCCGTAATCTCAAAGGCAGCGGCCTGGATGAAGGCGCCAGCACCCGCCTTCTGGTGCATGCAGGTAAGCTCATCGCTTCCGGCGTGGAACCGATTGCCGCCTGTCGCAGCGCCATTGCCCAGGCAATTACCGACGATGCTGAAATGCTGGCAGCAGTTCGAGAACTTTCTACTTCGCTTTTCTAGCACATGGCGGATAACCACCCGTTATCGGCCGAACAGATCAGACAGGCTCTGGAACAGTGGCTGGAGGTGGAATTTACCTTTATTCAGGTAGAAGATCTGGCCTCCTCGATTGTATCCCTGCCTCGTGAAGATCAGGACTTCCTGCTTGGCTGGGTAAGGCGCATTGCCACCACCAACATCCAGATCGCGCACCAATTCGCCCTCCGTGCCATTAGCCAGCTCGCTCACATGGACCGGCGCATGATCGAAGCCTGGGCATTGCATGCCATGGACACCTATGACCGAGCCGGATCAAGCCCCGCTTTCAAGGTAATCAACGAGCTGGACAACTTCGCCCAACTCAGTCACGAACATGCCGCAGGCGCACTATTCGAAGAGGTTGGCGGTATTCTGCTGACTTTCGTGCGCGGGCTTTCGGGGCGCCATCTCAAGCTGGAAAAAGGTGAAGCGGCCTATACTGACAGCGAAACCCTGTTTCTGCCTGCCGTGGTCGCCCAGATGCGAGAGGCGGCGGATAACTTCAAGCTGTGCAAGGCCATGGTGGCTCTGCTATGGGCACAGACCCGTTACGGCACCTTCCGCATCAACCTGACCGAAGCACTAAAACCCTACCCGGATAGCGACAAAGCGCTGAAGCAGTTTCACGCCCTGGAAACCCTGCGCCTAGAAGCCTGTATCGGCCGCGAGCTTCCTGGCCTGTACCGGGAAATGCAACGCCTCAAAACCGAGACTGGCGTGAGCCAGCCGGCTGGCTGGGAACACTATGCAGCCGATCTCGCCCGACCGGAAGCCAGCGTGGCCGACAGCCTCCGCCTTCTGGAGAGGGTTTATCCTGGCGCAACGCCCGATGCTGTCTGCTACCAGGGTGAGTTGCGGCTCGATGCCGTGGCCGCCAGTATTGCGGCACGGATAGAACGGGAAAAAATTCTGCTGCGAGTTAAATTGGCGATGGAGTTTGAAAAGCAAACCATCGAAATCCGCTCCGACGCTCCGAGTTTCGACGTTAAGCAGATAGCAGCAGACGACCGCAGTGATTTGCCTCGCATGGAAATTACTCTGGATGATGCGCCGATTGCACCGCCTGAAGGTGTGAACCAGCTACTCACCTCAATTTTTCTCGATCTGGGCGAAATCCCTCCCGAATATCTGGTTCCAGCAGGACCAGGCGAATACGACACATCCCTGTTTGAGGACAAAACCCAGGACCCTGATACGGTATGGCAGGGCACCTACCATGAGGAAGGGGCAAGCCTTTACCCGGAGTGGGATTTTGGCCGGCAGCACTACCGCAAGAACTGGTGCGTGCTGCGCGAGAAGGAGGTGAAACCGCTGAATGATGGATTTTTGCAGCAGACACTGGATAAACACAGCGGCCTGGTCAAACACTTGCGCCGCACCTTCGAGGCAATGCGCGACGAAAATCGGTTACTGAAGCGCGAACCGTCTGGCGATGAAGTGGATATTGATGCCTTGATCGAGGCATTGGCTGATGCCCGCGACGGTAGCGAAATGAGTGAACGTCTGTTCATGCGCATGCACCGCAGCGAGCGCAACATTGCGGTCATGTTTATGGTGGACATGAGCGGTTCGACCAAAGGCTGGATCAATGACGCGGAACGCGAATCCCTGATCCTGCTATGCGAAACGCTGGAACTACTGGGCGACCGCTACGCCATCTATGGCTTTTCCGGCATCACCCGCAAACGCTGCGAAATATTCCGCGTCAAAAGCTTTGACGAACCCTACGGAGAAATGGTGCAACGGCGCATCGCAGGCATCTCCCCGCAGGAATACACCCGCATGGGTGTCGCAATCCGCCATCTCTCCACCATTCTCAATGAAGTCGATGCACGCACCAAGCTCCTAATCACGCTCTCGGATGGAAAACCGGACGACTACCATGACGGCTATCGTGGCCAATACGGCATCGAGGACACCCGCATGGCACTGATCGAAGCCAAGCGTAGCGGCATCCACCCGTTCTGCATAACAATAGATACCGAAGGGCGAGACTACCTACCCCATATGTACGGCGCAGTGAACTACACTGTTATTGCTGACGTGAAAGAGCTTCCACTTAAAGTAACTGACATTTATCGACGATTGACGCGTTAAGTCTGTCGTATCAATTCATTTGACAGCGAATAAAAACTAGTGCAATATTTAGACATATTCTAAACCTAACACCACCAATCAAGGAGACTAAGCATGGCCGTTCTCGTAGGCAAAGCCGCACCAGATTTTACCGCCGCCACCGTAATGGGTAACAACAGCATTGAAGAAGGTTTCAATCTGAAGTCCCACATCAAGGGCAAGTACGCTGTAATCTTCTTTTACCCCTTGGACTTCACATTCGTATGCCCATCCGAACTGATCGCCTTTGACCATCGCCTGGACGAATTCAAGAACCGTGGCGTCGAAGTCATCGGTGTGTCCATCGACTCCCATTTCACCCACTTGGCGTGGAAAAACACTGCCATCAACAACGGTGGCATTGGCAAAGTTGCCTACCCTCTGGTAGCCGATATCAAGCACGAAATCTGCAAAGCTTATGATGTGGAAGCTGATGCTGGCGTAGCCTACCGTGGCTCTTTCCTGATCGACAAAAACGGCGTGGTCCGTCATCAGGTGGTCAATGACCTGCCACTGGGCCGTAACATCGATGAAATGTTGCGCATGATCGATGCACTGCAATTCACCGAAGAGCATGGCGAAGTCTGCCCAGCAGGCTGGAGCAAAGGCAAGGCCGGCATGAAAGCCGATACCAAAGGTGTTGCCGATTACCTGGCCAAGCACGCTGGCGAGCTGTAATCCAGCAAGCAAACCAAAGTAAGAAATAGAAAAAGGGGGCATTGCCCCCTTTTTCTATTTGTACGTTTAAATAGGAAGAAAAACCGCACTGGCCACACTCTGAATAGCACGTACGATGGTGCGGTTGGTCTTTTCTGCGATGATTCTGGCCAGAGTGTCCTGCTGCGCGATCAGCTTGCCGAATTCCCGCTCGAAGCTCATATTGCGGTTGCTTGCATCGTTTGCATTGCTGAGCAGAAACAACTCACCCCGACTATCACGCGTGCCACTCAGCTTCCAGACAGCGATCTCGACATTACGCGCACTATTGTAAAGTTTCTGCGGATCGAGTTCGTCGAGGACATAAAGTTCAGTCTTTTCATTGTAGGAGGCCATGATCATGGTTGCCATGCCCGCAATAAAAGCCAGCACCCGGTCCCCCTGATAGTTTTCCTGGAAGGCAAGATAGAAGCAATCGGCTCCACGTTTCCCATTCAATTCCGGAAAGCGCCAGTCATGCCCTGCATCAAATGCCCGAGCAATCGCGCTTTCCATCGATAGCTGCCCACCCTTCTTCCATTCGCGAGGGTTACGCCGATAGAGCTTTTCCATCAACGTGCGTAGATGGCTGAAGCTTTCCTGCTGGTGAATCTCGGCCACCGTATCGATATCGGTTTTTACAAAGGAGGAGAACTTCAGGTCGGATGAAACCGGGGGACGTTTCTTACCCTCTGTCCGGAGCGGTACAGGTACAGGTGCAGAAGCACAGGCAGTAAGAAAAACAACCAGGAAGGAAAGGAGCAAAGCGGTTTTTGCGTTCATCCTGTGCAAGCGCTATTTAAGTGATGCACAGTATAACTGTTTGCCACTCCCGCAGAAAGTTCACTAACAGAAGATGACGCGATACATGACCAACGTAAAGCCAGTACCCTACGGGTGGATCAAGCCGCCAATCCGACCCTGCCCTTTCCCAGCGCCATCTCAATGACTCGATCAAAATCACGATAAAATGGCTTATGCAGAAAAAAACAATGGCGGTTGCTTGTATCGTTACAGTCGTGGCACAAACCGCACAGGGATTCACACTTGAATACTTTTTTGATCGCATCCGGGGCATGTGTAGCCAGAATCACCAGCCGAGTATCAAGTTTAACGGCTTTGATCTTGTCAACTAATGCAAACTCTATTATCAGTGGCGATAGCATATCGACAATTACCAGCGACCAATGATCAGGGTTGCTCTGATAGGCCTGCAATGCCACTGAAGGCTCAGTGAAATACCTGGCGCTCACACCATCCTGATGGGCAAGTATCTCTAAATAAAGGCATGTTGACACATCATCACTAACAATCATGAAATTCATTTTCTCCCCTTCCACACACATCCCCATTACCTCGAATAAGTAATTCAAGTTTAATGCCGGATTTAAAAAAACCCATCGGGGGAAGAATAATTGTGTGGCGGGCAATGCCCGAATAGTCGATAGGGAGAAATACGATGATTGACTAGTGGAATCCCCTAGCCGGAAAAAATCAGCTGATTTATCGTGATGCTATCGATAGCATCCGTGAGCCTCACGAAGCGCTCCCTAAACCTTTCCGACTAAACGACTGTGCCTCATTCCGGATAATGGTGCTTGCCGACGCTCACACGCTTCGCCTGCAATCCCTCGGCAGCAGCTTCCTCCAGAAACTGCACTTCGCTACCGACTTCGAGTTTGTCAAAATCAGGATGGCTTACGTTATCCCGGCTGAAATAAAGTTCATCACCATCCGGTGTGTCGATGAAACCAAAACCCTCTTCCGGAAATAGTCTGGCTATATGTCCATGCCGCGGTGATTCATGAATTTTAGTATCGCCATGCTGACGCCGCCCGTAATCCTCCAACTGACGCCTTGCCGCATCGAACGTATCTCGCAACGCCACATAAAGGTCTTCATGCAGGTCGCGATTGACCACCAATTCCGCACCAGGAACAGAGATATCGAGCCGCACATTAAAAAGCTTGCCTTGGTGTTTATGTTTTCCCGCAAATTCGAGCGTAATTTTGCAGCCAACAATGCGGGAATTGAATAACTCCAGCTTCTCCACCTTCTCCCTGATATGAGCCTCCACCGCCTCGGAATGAGGCATATCGCGCATGACTATTTGGATTGGGCGTTGCATGGTCATACCTCCTTAAATTTAATCTCTTACACGGGCCGCCTTGGGCAAAAATGGGTTCCAGTTTTCAATATAGAGCATTTAGGGAGAACGATGGGCAAGCGACCTTTTATCCCCTATCCATCCAGACTGCCAACCCTTGGGCATTGAGCTCGATATCGTTCTCCAGCAAAGTGAGGGCTTCATCATGACTAAGCCTGCACCCATGCGCATTAAGACGTTCCAGCAAATAGTTCCCCAGTCCTTCAACCAAGCGTTGATGGCGCACCGCCCCGGTGTCACGTACTCCCTCTGCAATATCCACGAAATCGTCCAGCGTGCGGTGAAGGTCATCCGCGAGACGTGACAATTGAGTCACTCGACCATAGTGGGTCAGGTAAGCAGCGCGGGGATGGTGTGACATGATCAGATCTATGGAATCATGCGCTGCCTCAGGCTCGAACTGCACGGGGGTGGTCGTAGGAAAGATAAATTCCCGCCCATCGACATCAAACTCACGGTAAGAAATCCCGAAAGTGTCACCGGTAAAAACGCCCTTGCTGCGCTCATCAAAAACACAGAAATGATGGCGGGCATGGCCAGGCGTATCGAGGAACAACAGCCTCCGGCCATTCAGATCCAGAGTGAATCCATGCGACGCCTCGATCACACGATTGGCTGAAACCGGCACGATTTCTCCATAGGCACGGCGAAAACTTTCCTTGCCGTAAACCGCGACCGAGCCCGCCACCAGTTTAGTCGGATCGATCATGTGGCGCGCCCCGCGCGGATGCACTACCAGCATTGCCTCGGGAAACAAGCGCATCATCTCGCCCGCACCCCCCGCGTGATCGAGGTGGACGTGGGTCACGATCACATAAGCGATATTTTCCGGGCGCAGGTTTTTCCGCTGCATCGCCTCCAGCACCCCGGGAACCGAGCAATTTGTCCCGGTGTCGATAAAAGCCGCCTTATCGCCTTCGACCAGTAAGTGGATCGCGGCAAGGCCGGGTCGGATGTGTTGAGCGTCTATCGCGGCAATTCCGTCATCGTAATCCTGGAGGGTTTCAGTCATGTTTAGTCGCTCTTCCAATGAAACATGTAATTAACGGTAGTACAATTCTATATCTGGAGAGTAAAAATACCATGACTACCATCCGCCAAGAAGACTTAATCGCCAGCGTCGCCGACGCACTGCAATACATTTCCTACTACCACCCGCTCGATTACATCAAGGCGCTGGGTGAAGCCTACGAACGGGAGGCCTCCCCCGCCGCCAGGGACGCTATCGCCCAGATCCTCACCAACTCGCGCATGAGCGCGACAGGCCACCGCCCGGTCTGCCAGGACACCGGCATCGTGGTGGCCTTCATCAAGGTCGGCATGGAAGTGCGTTGGGAATCGCAAATGAGCGTCTCCGACATGGTTAACGAAGGCGTACGCCGCGCCTACCTGAACCCGGACAACGTGTTGCGCGCCTCAGTAGTGGCCGACCCTGCCGGTACGCGCAAGAACACCCGCGACAACACCCCGGCGGTGATCCACTACGAGATCGTTCCCGGCGACAAAGTCGAAATCACACTCGCGGCCAAGGGCGGCGGCTCGGAGAACAAAGCCAAGTTCGTCATTCTCAACCCGTCGGACAGCCTCGTCGACTGGGTGCTGAAAACCGTTCCCACCATGGGCGCGGGCTGGTGCCCGCCGGGAATCCTGGGCATCGGCCTCGGCGGCACCGCGGAAAAAGCCATGCTGCTCGCCAAGGAAGCCTTGATGGAGCCAGTCGACATCCACGAGCTGCAAGCGCGCGGACCTCAAAACCGGATGGAGGAACTGCGACTAGAATTATTTGAAAAAGTGAACGCGCTGGGCATCGGTGCGCAGGGCTTGGGCGGCCTCACCACCGTAGTGGATATCAAGATCAGGGAGTACCCGACCCATGCCGCCGGTTTGCCGGTGGGAATGATCCCAAACTGCGCCGCCACCCGCCACATCCACTTCACCCTCGACGGCAGCGGCCCGGCCGTGCTGATCCCGCCCAATCTCGACGAATGGCCGAAGGTGGACTGGCAGCCTGCTCCCGATGCACGCCGCGTCAACCTCGACACCGTCACGCGCGAGGAGCTCGCCGGCTGGAAGCCGGGCGAAGCCCTGCTCCTGTCGGGCAAGCTGCTCACTGGGCGTGACGCCGCCCACAAGCGCATCGCCGACCTGTTCGCCAAAGGGGAAAAGCTGCCTGAAGGCGTGGACTTCAACAATCGCTTCATCTACTACGTCGGCCCCGTCGACCCGGTACGCGACGAAGTAGTCGGCCCGGCCGGCCCTACAACGGCGACACGCATGGACAAGTTCACCGACATGATGCTGGATAAAACTGGCCTGATCGGCATGATAGGCAAAGCCGAGCGCGGCCCGGCTGCAATCGAAAGCATCAGGAAGCACAAGGCGGTTTACCTGATGGCGGTGGGCGGTGCGGCCTACCTCGTGGCCAAGGCGATCAAGGCTTCCAGAGTGCTGGCCTTCGCCGACTTGGGCATGGAAGCGATCTACGAATTCGAGGTCAAGGACATGCCGGTCATCGTGGCGGTGGATGCCAACGGCACGTCTGTACACAACACCGGGCCAGCCGAATGGCGCATGAAAATCGGCAAGATCCCGTTGGCAAAACATGATTAACCGCTAAGGACGCAAAGGATTTCCTGAATTGTTTTCCTTTGCGTTACCTGGCGTCCTTTGCGGTAAATAAGCCATGCTTGAACCCGCCATCAAATCTACCCTCACCCTGCCGACGCAGGAGGTCTACTACCGCCTCTACCGCTTCGACAGCGCACCCTCGCGCCGACTGCTGCTGCTCCATGGCGGCGGCGTAGCAGGCAAAATCACCTGGGGCGCCATTCTGCCCCATTTAAAACACTGGAACGAAATCCTGGTTCCCGACCTGCGCGGCACCGGCAGGACCCGCTACCTCGACCACAAGGAACACGGTTTCGAAGGCGAGGAAGTCGTGGCCGATCTCGCGGCCCTGCTCGACCATCTGGCCTGGAGCGAATTCGATCTGGGCGGCTACTCCTATGGCGGAATGATCGCCATGCTGCTCAAGGCCTCCCGCCCGTCAGCGGTGGGTAAAACCTACCTGATCGAACCCGCCCTGCTGGTCAAAATGAATGATGAGGAATCGACCCGTTCGCACGAGATGATCCTGCATGCCGCCAAGCGACTACGCGATCTGGAAAACATAGGCGAAGGGCTGGAATTGTTCCTCGATGCCATCTCTCCCCAGCGCATCCGTGGCTCGAAGAACGAGGAAATCATCCGTGAACGTCTATCCCACCGCCCGGCTGGGCTGGCCAGCGCCATTGAGTGTGTATCCCACGCCGCCAAACAGCTTGATCGTACCGCCCTGATCGCTGCACAAGCCAATGTCAGCAGCTTCATCGGCGGGCGCTCCCACCCCGAGATCTACCGCCGTTGCCGGGAGATTGCTGCAATCCGGAACGACTGGACCTGCCACCTGATACAGGGCGCAGATCACGCACTGCCGTTCCAGAAACCGGAGTTAATTGCCGAATTGATGAATACCGACTCGAACCGGAGCAAAACATGAACAGCCGCATAACCCTGAGCATCCTGGCAGCCATTCTTGCCGTGTCCACCCTCTATTTGACGGTGTTTCGCAGCGACCCGCTAGTAGAGGCCCTCAATCAGGCCATCCAGGCGAATGGCAGCCCGGAGCTAAAAAAATACCCCTACCCCTTCAAAGTATTGCGGATGGAAGGCACTGCCGCCGTGATGAACACGCCCCGCTCTCCTGCCATGCCGGTGTATCGGATGATCGGGGCCATCGACCCGGCGCTCAGAGGCAAGGCGCCGGACAATCCGGATTTCGTCGCGGCTGAAAAGGCACTGGCGAAAATCCAGTCAGAAGCGCGGCAGATCGTCCTGTCCCAGCCCGGCGTAACCGATGTGAAATGGGAACTCGACAAGAACTGGCTGATCAGCCACCAGATTGCTCTGGATTAAGTGGCCGCTATCGCGCGATTGTCCAGGAAGAGCTGTTCACCGCCCGCCCCGCCTCTCGCCCAACCGCGCTGCTCGATTGCACATCGGGTCGGATTGGAATCCACGGATTCAACTACGCTGCATCCAAGCTACATGGTGCTTGCTGAATCGTCATCAACTCAAAAAAGTAGCACCCAATAAATAATTGAACATCATCCTCGCCGAAACGCTACTCGCCATCCTGCGCGCCCACCCAGACGGCCTCACCGAGCATGACCTGATTCGCAAGCTGGCCCACGATGACCCCGCCTTCGGCCCTGACGCCTACACCAACGAGCTTTCCCTGTTCCAGTGCCACTTCATCCTGTTCCACCACCTCTACCGCCTGCGGGACATGCTGTGGAATGAGCGACAAGGCGACCTCGCCATTCATTGCCTGAAGATCGTGCTGCACCCATGCCCGGATGGCACTGACCTCCTGCCCACCACCCCCGACCCGTTGCTGGCCTACTACCTCGACCTCACCCACCTGGAAAAAACCGGCAAGCAGGAAGTCCTGGAAATGCTCGACGCCTTCTGGCTACGCTTCGTCCGCAATGACCGGCGCGCCGAAGCCCTCGCCGAGTTGGGGCTCGCCGACCCGGTGGATTATCCTGAGATCAAGCGCCGCTATCGGGAACTGGCGATGGAACATCACCCCGACCGGGGCGGCGAGATGGAAAAACTCCAAGCCATCAACGCTGCCATGGGGCTGCTGGAGCCGCTTCTAGGACGGTAATACCATACCTTGGTCTAGATTGGCGGGCGGATACTGGCTGCGGCTGCAGCATGGAATATTCCCTTGTCGTAAACAGGGGAAATGCCTATAGTGGCCGAATGATCTTGTATCCGTAGCCCCCCGTGTTACATGAACGGGGCCGTAACTGAAAGCAGTTTGGCGGAACACACGCATGAAGGTTTTTTGAGGGTTTTTAGGATGATAAAAAACAGTAACATATTGTAATAACACATGTAATTTATATTCTGATATATATTTTAGCCATCACTTTGATGCAATGTATTGCGTCAATTAGGGCGATTCTTTATGTTGGGCATCTGAGACTCAGATGATTGAGCGTTGGAAATGACAACCGATAATATCTATTGTTCCCAGTGTGGCGTTGCGGTAACTAACGAAGCCAAACATTGCTTCAAGTGTGGCAGCCCCATAGCGAAGCCATCCCTCTGGCCTTCAGAACCTTACCAGTTGGACGCAAAATTCAGGCACCGTGGCTCATCTTTACGCACTAAGCTCGACTACTCTTCGTATAGTCGTGTTTGGCTGCTTGACGGGGGATTTGAGAGGCTTCAAGTCTTTGTCAACGATCTTTGTGATTTGGCCCATGTAAAATCCTCCAAGGTGTCACCCTCCGAGAGCGCAAATCAGTGCTTCGACACAATCTCCGACATCCATTTCCCCCGCTATGACACCGATTTCTACCCGCCAGACGGCTATGAAAGCATCTTTGTCGAATTTCATGACATCACCCCAAGTCCGTTCGGAAATCTAGGCGTCAGGGAGGAAACTACGGATTTTGATCGCCCAATGCGTATCTTTCTAGGGCGAATTGAACATGCCTCCGATCATGGAAAGAACAATGTTTCAGAAACAGAGCCACCTCGACTAAGGAAATCGAAGTTGATTGAGAAATGGGGGATAGACGTTCACCACAGATTCATTAATCGTCAGCCAACCCCCAATTTCACTTACTCACTGACTGCACATAGCGTTGGCTTGCAAAGCGAGTATTCACCAAATTACAAAGGTTTGTTATCAGTTTTAGATTTGGTGCCAGTTACGGGAGGAGGTGAGTATTGTGTTGTTAAGGGAAAAAGTGTTACTAGCCTTCCGTTGGTGAAACAAGCGCTATCCAATGTCAATGGCACTATCATTTATGAGTTTGTGCATGAAGAGGAGTGGCAAACTTCACAGTGGATATGGAAGCCATTTATTGATGTCGATGTCAAGTCCGGCTGGTTCTCGTCAGAAAAGCGCCGAATATATTTGTAGTCACTCACAGGCGAACAACGCCCAGCGACAAGGCACCCCATCGGTCAACCTGACCGCCAGCAAGCTGAGATTACAGGTTTCCTCGCGCTTCTTGCTCCGGCGGCCGGTTGCCTCAAACCTTAATACGCAATAGGTAATCTAATGAACGAGACCATTCAGGAAATTCGAAAAGGTTACCTGAAAGCTTTTTCGGGACATATCGAAAATGCAGACGAAACTCCAATTTATTCGATGGATCTGGTGGTGTTTGGCCTTATGGACAGAAACATTGGACTTATCGAAGCGCTGCCGAAGCTAATAGAAGACGAGAATATTCATGCCCTCGCACCACTGTTGAGAGTTCAGTTAGACGGACTATTGCGCTTGCATGCGTTCAGGATGGTCGCAAAACCAAACGATTTAGCTGGTCAAGTGATTAAAGGTGTCGAACTACGTAAGTTAACTGACGATAAAGGAAACAAATTCACAGACCGCCATCTAGTAAATTCGCTTATGGCTGAACTACCGTGGGTAGAGTCAATGTACGATACCCTTTGTGGGTGGGTACATTTTTCGGAGACGCATATTTTTGCCGCAGCCTCAGAAGGGAAAGGTGAAGGGGTAATTGAAATTGGAATCGGCGGATTCAGAAAACGAGTCAAGCCTGAGCTATTTCAAGAAGCAATTGAAGCGACCAAGGCAATTCATAAGGCAACAATTGAAATAATAGAGGCGTATTTTGCATTGCCAAGAAACTTATAATAACTCGCTCGTCCAGACGTTTCGCTGCGATGCAACTCGGAACGCACAGTTTTATCATTTAATCATCACAAGCAAGGTCCAGTTACCAGATTTGTCTGAGCCGGCGAACCGGACAAAACAAGGGACTACAAAGATGTAGGCCCTTTTTTTACCCGGCAAGCACGGTCGCCACGAAAGGGCGCTCTTTACTCCGCCCCCTTCACCAGCACTTCACGATTCCCGTTGCTCTGCATCGTCGAAACCAGCCCGGCCTTTTCCATCTGCTCGATCAGCCTTGCCGCGCGGTTGTAGCCGATCCTGAGCTGGCGTTGCACCAGCGAGATCGAGGCGCGGCGCGATTTGAGCACCAGCGCCACGGCCTGATCGTACATCGGGTCGGATTCGGCGTCTCCGCCTGCTTCGCTGCCCTCGCCATCACTGGCCACTTCCGGCGCATCGAGGATACCTTCAACGTAATCTGGCGCGCCCAATGCTTTCAGATACTCGACTACTCTGTGTACTTCATGGTCAGCGACATAGGCGCCGTGCACGCGCTGCGGGTAACCCGTGCCGGGCGGCAGGTAGAGCATGTCGCCTTGGCCGAGCAGCGCTTCGGCGCCCATCTGATCGAGGATGGTGCGCGAGTCGATCTTGCTCGACACCTGGAAGGCGACGCGGGTCGGTATGTTGGCTTTGATCAGGCCGGTGATCACGTCCACCGACGGTCGCTGCGTCGCCAGCACAAGGTGGATGCCGGAGGCGCGCGCCTTCTGTGCCAGACGAGCGATCAGCTCCTCGACCTTTTTGCCCACCATCATCATCATGTCGGCCAGTTCGTCGATCAGCACCACGATAAAAGGCATTTCCTCCAGGGGTTCAGGGGCGTCCGGCGTGAGGCTGAAGGGGTTGGGCAGCTTCGTGCCTGATTTCTCAGCTTCGCGCACCTTCTGGTTGTAACCGGCCAGATTGCGCACGCCCAGCGAGGACATCAGGCGATAGCGCCGCTCCATCTCGGCGACGCACCAGTTGAGCGCGTTGGCAGCGTGTTTCATGTCCGTTACCACCGGCGCAAGCAGGTGGGGAATACCTTCATAGACGGATAGCTCGAGCATTTTCGGGTCGACCAAGATCAGCCGTACCTTGGCGGGATCGGCCTTGTAGACCAGGCTCAGGATCATGGCGTTGATCGCCACCGATTTACCCGAGCCGGTAGTGCCCGCCACCAGTACGTGAGGCATTTTTCCCAAGTCGGCCACCACTGCCTTGCCGGCGATGTCCTTGCCCATGGCGATGGTGAGCGGCGAAGCCATGTCGGCGTAAACCTTCGAGCCGAGAATCTCGCGCAGGCGAACCACCTGCCGCTTGGGGTTGGGAATTTCCAGCCCCATAAAGTTTTTGCCGGGGATGGTTTCCACCAAGCGGATGCTGACCACCGACAAGGCGCGTGCCAGATCCCTGACCAGGTTGGTGATCTGACTGCCCTTCACGCCTACCGCCGGCTCGATCTCGTAGCGCGTGATCACCGGGCCGGGGTAGGCGGCGATGACTTTTACCTCGACGCCAAAATCGGCCAGCTTGCGTTCGATCAGGCGTGAGGTGTATTCAAGGGTCTCCGGGCTGAGCGTTTCGGTATCGGCTTCCGCCTCGTCCAGCAGGTTCAGCGGGGGCAAGGGCGAATCCGGCAAGTTATCGAACAACGGCGCCTGCACCTCGCGCTCAGTGAGCGGAATCTGGGGAATGACCATCTGTGGCTGCTCGATGTGGACCGGCTTGTGGTCATCGACCCGCTTTTTCTCTTCTACGACTTCCTCGCGCTTGTTCAGCGCTACCGAGCCGGCGCGCCGATCCTGCCAGGCATCCCAGGTGCGAAAGATCCACTGAGCGCTGTTTTCCATGGCGCCGCCGAGACCTTCCATGAATTTCAGCCACGACATGCCGGTGAACAGGCTGAAGCCCACCGCCATGCTCAGCAACAATATCAAAGTAGCGCCGGTGAAGCCTATGCTGGTAGCCAGATAACTGCTGACCACCGATCCGAGCATCCCTCCCGGCGAAAGCGGAAGGACGGCTTTGAGGCTATATAGCCGCAACGCCTCCAGACCGCTGCTGGCAAGCAGGAGAATAACAAAACCGGCGACCGCAACGAACAGTGAGCGCCGGTCGGACGTACCTTTACTTTCGATGCGCCGGTAGCCCCACCAGACCACGTACAGGGAAAACACCACCCACCAGTAGGCTGAAAAACCGAATACATAAAGCAGCAAATCCGCCAACCAGGCGCCCAGAGCACCGCCGGCATTATGAACGGTAAGCATACTGCCGCTATGCGACCAGCCCGGGTCGGCATAGTCATAACTGAACAATACCAGCGTCAGATACAAGGCCAATACCATCACCGCCAGCCAGCGCGCCTCACGGAGCAGGCCGGACAATTTCGGCGAAAGCGGCTCGGGAGGAGCCCGGCGGTTCGAACCCCGCGTATTCAGGGAGGAAGTCTTATTCAGAAAGGCCATTGATATTTGATTTTCTTGTCGTTGCGCCCAGGTAAATTTTCTTGTCTGATCAAAAAAGTCAGCAAGAATTATAGCGCCATCATACCAAGAAGTGAGGCGTTCTAATCAACGACATTAAATGACTCCGGTGGCTGACCATTATCATTCTTTATTGTGCCCAAATTAACATTGAAAATTTGCCTATTCATTCAATACTATTTACTATTAGATTAATTCTAATTGCTAGATTTATTTTCATCCCTTAAGTGGCAATAAATCAGCCTTTGATATACCCTTACTTTTTTATGGAGAATGCTCAATATGTCCGTGAAACACTGCAAATTACTTATTCTTGGTTCCGGCCCAGCTGGCTACACCGCCGCCATTTACGCCGCCCGTGCCAACCTCAATCCCGTGATAATCACCGGCATGCAGCAAGGTGGCCAGCTCACTACCACCACCGAAGTGGACAACTGGCCCGCCGACGTAATGGGCGTGCAAGGACCGGAACTGATGGAGCGCTTCCAGAAACATGCCGAGCGCTTCAATACCGAAATCATTTTCGACCAGATCCACACCGCCAAACTGACCGAAAGACCCTTCACCCTGATCGGTGACACCGGCACCTTTACCTGCGACGCACTGATCATCGCCACCGGTGCCTCCGCCAAGTACCTCGGCCTGCCATCCGAACAGGCTTTCATGGGCAAGGGTGTGTCCGGCTGCGCGACCTGCGATGGTTTCTTCTACAAGAACCAGGACGTCGCCGTGGTCGGTGGCGGCAACTCCGCCATCGAAGAGGCGCTGTACCTGTCCAACATCGCCAAGCATGTCACGCTGGTACACCGCCGCGACACCTTCAAAGCGGAAAAGATCATGGTCGACAAACTGCACGACAGGATCAAGAACGGCAACATCAGCCTCGAAGCATTCTGCGAGCTGGATGAGGTGCTGGGTGACAAAACCGGCGTTACCGGGATGCGAATCAAGAACGTGAAGGATGGCAGCACCAAGGATGTGCAGCTGCAAGGGATTTTCATCGCCATTGGCCACAAGCCCAATTCTGATCTCTTCCAGGGGCAACTGAAACTGGAAGGCGGCTACATCGTCACCCAGGGCGGTAACACTGGCAATGCCACCCAGACCAGCATAGAGGGCGTTTACGCTGCCGGCGACATACAGGATCACATCTACCGCCAGGCCATCACCAGCGCCGGAACTGGTTGCCAAGCCGCACTTGACGCGGAGCGTTATCTCGACAATCTGGGCAAGTGACCGGAAAACGCAAAGCTCCCAAAGAAGACAAGGGGGGCGGCAAGACCACGCCGCCACCCTTGTCCGATGAGGAATCCAACCTCTTCCGCACCAGCATCGGCGACACCCGGCCATTGCCGGATAACGGCAAGACCTTTTTTCCTCCCCATCTCCCCTGGCCTGATCTCCGACGAAACCGAACTGACACAAATCCACTGCCGGCGGATGCCTTAAGCGACTATATCCCCCAGGAACTGACAGAAACCGGAGAGGAATTTTTCTTCCAGCGCCCTGGTGTGGCGCCTCTGACCATGAAGAGACTGCGCCGCGGCCACTGGGGAATTCAGGCAGAACTGGATCTGCACGGCATGACCAGCGACGAGGCCCGAGCCAGCCTGATCGAATTCCTCGACGAATGCAAACAACTCGGCCTGCGTTGCGTGCGTATAATTCATGGAAAGGGATTAAGCTCCAGAAACCGCGAACCGGTATTAAAGCTGAAGACAGCCAGTTGGCTGATGCAACGTGATGAGGTTCTGGCTTTCTGCCAGGCACGGCCGATGGATGGCGGCAGCGGCGCGGTGATCGTACTTCTCAAGGTGGCCCGGCGCTGATCTTGTCCTTCTCGCTGGATTTCGCAGCCTCCCTCCCTTACAATCTCTACCCTTCAGCAGTCCATACTTCGCCCCTACCATGATCGAAAATACACCTGATGCACTTGAGGTTTCCATTGTTGTTCCGATTTACAACGAGGAAGAGAACCTCGGCGAACTGTTGCGCCGAGTCCATGAGGCGATGGAACCCACAGGACGATCCTGGGAACTGATCTGCATTGATGATTGCTCGTCCGACACTTCCGCTACTCTGCTGGAACAATTCGCCACCACCCGTCCCTGGCTGCACCCGCTTTACCTGATTCGCAACTACGGCCAGTCGGCTGCGATGCAGGCCGGCTTCGACGCGGCTGCCGGTGCCGTGGTCGTCACCCTCGACGGCGACTTGCAGAACGACCCCGCCGACATTCCCGGCCTGCTGGACATGCTCGATCAGAGGCCGGAAATCGACATCATTTCCGGCTGGCGCAAAAACCGACAGGACCGTTACATCAACCGCAAGCTGCCATCGATGATCGCAAACGGCCTGATTTCCCGCATGACCGGCGTCCATCTGCACGATTACGGCTGCTCGCTCAAGGTTTACCGTAGCGAAAGCATCCGCGACGTCAAAATCTATGGCGAACTGCACCGCTTCATTCCGGCTCTCGCCGCTCAGTTCGGCGCCAAGGTTATCGAAGTACCGGTTTCCCATCATGCCCGCATGCACGGCCAATCCAAGTATGGCATCGACCGCACTCTGCGCGTGGTTCTCGACCTGCTCTGGGTGAAATTTCTGCTGCGCTTTTTGCACCGTCCGATGCACGCATTCGGCGGAGCCGGCATTACCTTGCTCCTGCCCGGCCTGTTGTCTCTGGGCGTTCTCGTGGTCGAGAAAGTGTTTCTCGGTGAAAACATCGGCGGTCGTCCGCTCCTGCTGCTCGGCGTGATGCTGACCCTGATGGGCGTACAACTCGTCGCCATGGGCCTGCTGGGCGAGATCTTGATTCGCATCTACCATGAGCCCGCGGGTCGGGCACAATATCTGTTGCGGGCCGCCCCGCGTCGGCGCGGGAAAGCGAACCCTACTTCCAAAACCGCCCCAGAGCCGAATTCTTGAGCAAAACCGGCATCAAGATACTTCGTTTTATCGCCGCGAGCTGCCTGCTCTCGGCCGTAATCTGGTACGCCAATCCGGCCAAGCTGGTCAAGACCCTGAGCAATGTGGAATTGCGCTGGTTCGCCTTAGCGGTAGCCGCCTCTATTCTGGCCAACATCGCCTCCGCCCTGCGCTGGGCACACATCGCCCGCCTTTTCAGCCTTACCGCACCAGCGTTTCCACTGATAGGCATCTATGGCCGCGGAGTGACGATCAACAACCTTCTTCCCGGTGCCACCCTCAGCGGCGACATGCTGCGTGCCTACCAGCTGCACAAGCTGGGTAACCCGCTCGGGCCATCCACGCTCAGCGTCGTGCTCGACCGCTTCAGCGGCCTCTGGGTGCTGTGCCTGGTCTCTGCCGTAGCGGCGGCATTATGGAGCGGCACGAACTCCCTGACACACGACCCTGCCCTGGCGCAAAAACTGATAATTTATGCTGCCCTGCTCGGCAGCCTGATTTTGCTGCCTTTCCTGCCGCTGCCACGATTAGAACCCAAAGGACAAAGCAAGCTGGATGGGCTGCTAAGATCATGGAACAGCCTGGCCCAGCAGCTGGCCTTGTTTCGCAACAACCTGCCCAAGATGGCGCTGCAATCGGTGATGGTTCAGATTTTTTCGTCGCTTGCGTTCTGGCTCGGCGGAATTTCGGTTGGACTGGATATCTCGTACTGGCTGGTGCTAGCTTTATGCGCGCCGGTATTCATCATCGCCGCCCTGCCAGTCGGCATCGGCGGATGGGGTACACGTGAATTCGCCGCAGTTCTGGTGTTCGGCTTCGCCGGCGTATCCGGCGAGATAGCCACCGCGACGGCCATACTGTACGGCCTGTGCGCCGTAATTCAGGGCATCCTCTACGCCCCTCTGTTCCTGTTATCAAGGGACTAGCATTTACCTTTGTTTTACCTTGCGACCCTTTGCGTCCTTTGCGGTAAAATGCTTTTTTCATTAACCAATCATTCGAGCCTTACTTGCAAGATTTTTCACGCCCCATTCCACTCACCCACTATGCCCTGCTCGCCGTCGCCGTGCTCGGCTGTTTCTTTATTGGAATCGGTGGTTTTCCCCTGTTCGATCTCGACGAGGGCGCTTTCGGCGAGGCCACGCGTGAGATGCTGGCGAGCGGCAATTTCCTGTCCACCACGCTCAACGGCGAGCCACGCTACGACAAGCCGATTTTAATCTACTGGCTTCAAGCAGCCAGCGTTTACCTGTTCGGCATCAAGGAATTCGCTTTCCGCCTGCCCTCTGCTCTGGCTGGCAGCGGCTGGGTGATATTCACCTATCTGTTCGTGCGCCGGGCGGCTAATGCACGGCAGGCCCTGGCAGCGGGCATCATCACCGCCAGCGCGCTGGCGGTTTCCATTATCGTCAAAGTGGCTACCGCCGATGCCCTGCTCAACCTGCTGATCAGCGCCACGCTGTTCAGCGCCTACCTGTTCCTGCGCTTTCACGAACGCAAATATCTGTATCTCGCCTTTGCTGCCATGGGCCTGGGGTTCCTGACCAAGGGTCCGGTTGCCGTAATTATTCCGGGCATAGTGACCTTCCTCTACAGCGCGCTGCGCAATGATCTCAAGGGTTGGCTGACGCTGGCGCTAAATTGGCGTGGCATTGCTCTGTTTATCACCATTGCTGCGCCGTGGTATGTGACGCAGTATCTGGTCGAAGGCGACGGGTTTTTTCGCGGATTTTTCCTCAAGCATAACGTCGACCGTTTCTCCGCGCCGATGGAAAGTCATGGCGGCAATTATTTTTATTATGTTCCCGTGCTGCTGCTGAGCGTGCTGCCCTACACCACGGTCTTGCTCAAAGCTTTTGCGCAATGGCGCCGCATCATCAAGGACGACTTGCAGCTTTTTCTCCTGCTGTGGTTCGTCACCGTCTTCGTAATTTTCTCGTTTTCTGGCACCAAGTTGCCCCATTACCTGATTTACGGCTATTCCGGCGTTTTTATCCTGATGGCGGCTTACCTGGATGAACTGCGCTCGCGCTTGCTCGCTTTCCTGCCGCTGGTGTTATTGCTTGCAGTGCTGCTGTCCCTGCCGCAACTGATCGAAGCCGCCATCCCCCATATCAACAAGCCCTATTACCGGGAAATGCTTGCTGCCACCCGGCAATCCTTGAGCAGCTGGTATTACCCCTTCTTTGCTGGATTCTCTCTACTCACCCTGTATTTCATGGTGGAGAAGCGATTCGCCCTGAGCGCCAAACTGCTGGCTAGCGGCGTCATCCTGGCAACCGGCTTTTCACTGCTGCTCCTGCCCCTATTCGGCGGCATGCAGCAGGGGCCGATCAAGGAAGCCGCGCTGCTGTCGCGCGACCGTGGCTACACGGTAGTGATGTGGGGGCTCAACATGCCGAGCTTCAGTGTCTACAGCCAGCGCATCGTGGAAAAACGTGACCCGCGCCGCGGCGATATCGTCATCACCCAAACCAACCGCCTGACCGAGCTGCGCGCCTATGAAACGCTCTACAGCAAGAACGGCATCGCCCTGATCAGGGTCAGCGAATAACGGCGTGAACTTCATCTCCCCCTCTCCTCTCCTCTCCCCCGAACCCTGTCGCATTTCCTGGCGCGAGCAGCGCGTCTGGCTGGTGCCGCTGCTCGCAGCCGCCGGCATGGTCGTACTCATTGCCAGCGACAGCAACCGCAGCCTGTTCCTGTATCTGAATAGCCTGGGCACGCTGGCCAGCGATGTGCTGTGGCAGAACCTGACCGTACTGGGCGGCACCCTGGCTGGCTTGACCATGCTGGCTCCGCTGATCGGACGCCGGCCGGATATCCTCTGGTCGCTCGCACTCGCCGTCATCCTTGCCACCCTGTGGGTGCATGGGCTGAAAGGCCCAATCGACGCGCTACGCCCGCCGGCGGTGATCCCCCCGGAATTGCTGCATGTCATCGGCCCGGCGCACCATTATGGCTCCTTCCCCTCGGGGCACAGCACCACGATTTTCACCGTAGCGGGCATCCTGAGTCTGTATCTCCGGCGCAGCGCCCTGATCTGGCTGGTGGTTGCGGCTGCCTTGCTGGTCGGCCTCTCCCGCATCGCGGTCGGCGTGCACTGGCCGCTCGACGTGCTGGGCGGTGCTTTCGGCGGTTGGCTTTCAGCAGTATTGGGCACCCTGCTCGCGCAGCGCTGGCGCTGGGGAGTCAGCCGTTCCGGAAAATGGATATTGGGGCTGGCACTGGCTACCTGCGCGCTGGCCCTGCTGATTTCGCCCGACACCAGCTATCCCGATGCGATCATACTGCAGCGGGGACTGGCGCTAGTCTGCCTGCTGCCGGTCTTCCTGCTGGCATTTAGCCGGTCTCGTTTATAATGCCAGCCAACGCTTTTTATACGGACATTGCATGGCTCCCGACTCGGTAAACAGACGACGCATTTGGATGCTTCTTGTCCTGATAATGACTGCGGTCTGGTTCGGCAATATCGAATATCGCAAGCTGGTCAGGCCGGACGAGGGGCGCTACGCGGAAATCGCCCGTGAAATGGCCGTCAGCGGTGACTGGATTACGCCGCGCCTGAACGACATCAAATATTTCGAAAAACCCGCGCTGCAATACTGGATCACGGCGGGAGCTTACCGCCTGTTTGGCGAACACCACTGGACTGCGCGGCTGTGGAGCGCGCTGTCCGGGTTTCTCGGCATCTTCTTCACCGCCTTCGCCGCTACCCGTTTGTTTGGTCGAGAGGCCGGCCTGTTAAGCGCCGCAGTGCTCGGCAGCAGCCTGCTGTATACCCTGATCGCCCACATGAACTCCCTGGATATGGGGATGACGTTTTTCATGGGCACTGCGCTGATGAGTTTCCTGCTGGCGCAACAGGATGGCGCCAGCAAACCCGCCAACCGCCTGTGGATGCACGTTACCTGGGCTGCCCTGGCATTTGCCGTCCTGAGTAAGGGATTGATGGGCATCGTTTTGCCAGGCGCAGTAATTGTTCTTTACACTTTGATCGAACGTGATTTCGGCTTGTGGAAAAAACTGCACCTGCTCAGCGGAATAGTGCTTTTCATGGCTATCGCAGCACCCTGGTTCATCGCGGTATCAATCGCCAACCCCGAGTTTTTTCATTTCTTCTTCATACATGAACATTTCGAGCGTTTCCTGACCAAAACCCACGGTCGCTACGAACCTTGGTGGTGGTTCATCCCCATATTGGTCGCCGGCATTCTGCCCTGGCTCATCACCCTGATTGACTCCCTGGTGTTCGCCTGGAAAGTTGAGCCGGCGGCAAAACAGCAATTCAAACCCAAACGATTCTTGCTGATCTGGGCGGTGTTCATTTTCGTTTTCTTTTCCCTCTCCGGCTCAAAACTCGCTTCCTACATCTTGCCGATCTTCCCAGCACTGGCCCTGCTGATCGGCGATCACCTCAGCCGCATCGACGGACGCCGCTTGTTCTGGCAGATACTGCCGGTGGCATTCCTGGCCGCGGCCGGCCTGTTGCTGGCCCCCAATACGGTGCGCTTTGCCGATAATGAACTGGCTCGGGGACAATACACCCTGTTCGCCAACTGGCTGCTGGCTGCATCCGCAATCTGGCTGGTCGGAACCGTATCTGCACTATTGCTGAGTTACCGCGATAAAGTGCGTAGCGCGATCGTGGTCCTCGCCTGCACCAGCCTGATCGCCGCCCAGGTTCTGCTGACCGGCCACGACAGCCTGTCAGCGACGCGCTCGGACTACGCCATTGCCGAGCAAATCAAGCCCCATCTGCGGCCCGGCGTGCCCTTCTACAGTTTGTCAGGGTACGACCAGACACTGACTTACTATCTCAAGCGCACCGTGACCCTGGTCGAATATCAGGACGAGATGGCCTTCGGCATCGCCCAGGAACCGGACAAATGGCTGCCAACCATCGAGTCTTTCAAGCAGGCTTGGATTCATCAGCCCTACGCCTTGGCAATCATGCCACATGCCACCTATCAACGACTCTCCCAACAAGGACTGCCGATGCGGGTTATCGCCCGCAGCGTTGACAAGACAGCGGTAACCACACCATGAACCTGCTCAGTTTTTCTCTGATTCTATTCGGCGTGCTGCTCAATGCCGCCGCCCAATTGCTGCTCAAGGCCGGCACCAATGCCGTCGGCCACTTCGCCTTCAGCCGCGACAACATCCTGCCGGTGGGCTGGCAGCTCGCCACCGAGCCGCATATCATGGGTGGTCTTACCTGCTACGTGATCAGCGTGGTGGTATGGATCATGGCGCTGTCTCGTGTCGAAGTCAGCATCGCCTATCCGATGCTGTCGATCGGCTACGTAGTAAATGCGCTCGCCGCACTGTGGCTTTTCGGCGAGGCTGTTTCGGTCACCCGCATGGCCGGCATCGGCATTATAATTGTCGGCGTTTATGTCGTTGCGCGCAGCTAACATATCAGGACTCGAAACTTTGAATTACTTGCCCTTTACCAAACCAACTCTCGACGAAGCCACCATTCAGGGCGTGGTCGAGGTGCTTCGCTCCGGCTGGCTGGCCACCGGCCCCAATGTGCAGGCTCTGGAAAAGGCGCTGTCGGACTATCTGGGCGGACGCATCGTGCGCACCCTCACCTCTGCCACCGGCGGGCTGGAAGTGGCATTGCAGGTGTGCGGCATTGGGCCGGGCGACGAGGTCATCACGCCGGCAATGAGCTTCGCTGCCACACCGAATGTGATCTTGCGGGTCGGCGCGAAACCGGTGTTTGTGGACGTCAATCTCGCCAGCCGCAACATTGATCTCAACCTGGTTGAAGCCGCGATCACGCCGAGAACGAAAGCCATCATGCCGGTGCATTTCGCCGGCCTGCCGGTAGACATGGATGCGCTTTATGACCTCGCTAAACGCCACAATCTGCGCGTGATCGAGGATGCCGCCCATGCCATCGGCTCTAGCTGGAAAGGTAAGCGCATCGGCAGCTTCGGCGACATTGTCTCGTTCAGCTTCCACCCCAACAAGAACATGACCACCATCGAGGGCGGCGCGCTGTCCTTCGCCGACGCAGAAGAGGTGAAGAAATTCGACCTGCTGCGCTTCCACGGTATTTCGCGCGATGCCGAAGGCAACATGGACGTCTCCGTCGCCGGCGGCAAGTACAATCTATCCGATGTGGCTGCGCGCGTCGGCGTCGGCCAGCTGCCGCTGCTGGACGGCTTCAATGCCAAGCGCAGGGATCTGGTTGCCCATTACTTCCAGCATTTCTCAACCGACCCGGCCTGCCTGCTGCCGTCGCGCGGTGACGAAGGACATAGCTGGCACATGTTCGCGCCGCTGCTGCCACTCGACCAGCTCAATCTCAGCCGCAAGCAGTTCATCGACGCGATGCACCAGCATGGGCTGGGGGTAGGTATCCACTACCCGGCGCTGCACCTGTTTAGCCTGTACCGCGGACTGGGCTGCAAGGAAGGCGACTTCCCCAACGCCGAACGCATCGGGCGCGAAACCGTCACCCTGCCGCTATTCCCGACGATGGAGCTCGTCGATGTGGAACGGGTCTGCGCCGCAGCCAAGGAAATCATCGAGACCGCCAAGAAATGAACCCTATCGAACTCTCCGTCATCGTCCCGGTATACAACGAGGAGCAAGGCCTGCATGCCCTGTTCGACCGGCTCTACCCTGCGCTCGACAAGCTCGGCGTTAGCTACGAGGTCGTCTTCATCAACGACGGCAGCCGCGACCGTTCTGCCGCGATCCTGCGCGAGCAGTTCCAGAAACGCCCTGACGTCACCCGCGTGGTGTTATTCAACGGCAACTTCGGCCAGCACATGGCGATCATGGCCGGCTTCGAGCACTGCCGCGGCCAGCGCATCGTCACCCTGGACGCCGATCTGCAGAACCCGCCGGAAGATATCGGCAAGCTGCTCGCCAAGATGGATGAAGGCCACGACTACATCGGCAGCATTCGGCGCATGCGCCAGGATAGCTGGTGGCGTGGCGTAGCTTCGCGTGCCATGAACCGACTACGCGAACGCATCACCCGCATCAAGATGACCGATCAGGGCTGCATGCTGCGCGCCTATAGCCGCGACATCATTGACGCCATCAATTCCTGTCAGGAGGGCAACACCTTCATTCCGGCGCTGGCCTACACCTTCGCGCAGAGCCCTGCGGAAGTGGTGGTGGGGCACGAGGAGCGCGCGGTGGGCGAATCGAAGTATTCACTGTACAGCCTGATCCGCCTCAACTTCGACCTGATGACCGGCTTCTCGGTGGTGCCGCTGCAGATATTCTCCTTCACCGGCATCATCGTTTCCCTGCTGTCGGCATTCTTCGTCGTCTTCCTGCTAATCCGCCGCATGATTGTCGGCCCTGAAGCAGAAGGACTGTTCACCCTGTTTGCCATCGCCTTCTTCCTGATCGGCATCACCCTGTTCGGCATCGGCCTGCTCGGCGAATACATTGGCCGGATTTACCAGCAGGTGCGACATCGGCCACGTTATTTGGTGCAAGCCATTCTGGAAAAATCCGAATGAGTCGAGCCGTCGTTTTCGCCTACCACAACGTAGGCGTGCGTTGCCTGTCGGTACTGCTCGCCCATGGCGTCGAAGTCCCGCTGGTAGTAACGCACACTGACAACCCGAACGAAAACATCTGGTTCGACAGCGTAGCCGAGCTTGCGGCGCTGCACAACATTCTGGTGATCACGCCGGACGACCCCAATACTCCCAAAGTGGTTGCGCAAATCCAGGCGCTCAATCCGGATTTCATTTTTTCCTTCTACTACCGCAACATGCTGAAGAAGGCGCTGCTCGACATTCCGTCGAGCGGCGCGTACAACATGCACGGATCGCTGCTGCCCCAATACCGCGGACGGGTGCCGGTAAACTGGGCGATCATCAAGGGCGAGCGCGAAACCGGCTCGACTCTGCATGTGATGAACGAGAAGCCGGATAACGGCGCCATCGTGGACCAGCAAGCCGTGCCGATCCTGCCCGACGACACCGCTCTGGAAGTATTCCAGAAAATCACCTGTGCCGCCGAGGTTGCGCTGAACCGCTGCCTGCCTAAGCTGCTGGCCGGTACGGCCCAGCTCCGGCCGCAGGACTTGAGCCAGGGCGGATATTTCGGCGGACGACGCCCAGAAGATGGTAAAATCGACTGGTTGCAAAGTGCGCAGACCATCCACAATCTGGTGCGCGCCGTGGCACCTCCTTACCCCGGTGCTTACACGCTGCTTGCCGGCAAGCCGGTTCGGGTGCTGAAAACCCTGCTTGAGCCGCAGCGTCAAAAACGTGCGGCTGAGCCGGTTTTTTATTGTGAGAATGGGCGCTACTACGCGGAATGCGGCGACGGGAAGATGCTGCGAATTTTGTCCTTCGAATTCGATGGCAAGATCATGACCGCCGATGAATGGATTTCAACCTACGGCTCTGACACCCTGCCGCTGGGTATATAGAATTTATTATTTTTGACTTAGGAAGAAAACGATGAAAAAAGTCCTGATCCTGGGCGTGAATGGCTTCATCGGCCATCACCTTTCCAAGCGCATCCTCGAGACGACCGATTGGGAAGTCTACGGCATGGACATGTACAGCGAGCGCGTCACCGAGCTGATGGACAACCCGCGCTTCAACTTCTTCGAAGGCGACATCACCATCAACAAGGAGTGGATCGAATACCACGTTAAGAAGTGCGACGTCATTCTGCCGCTGGTCGCGATAGCCACCCCGGCGACCTACGTCAAGGAACCGCTCAAGGTGTTCGAGCTGGATTTCGAGGCCAACCTGCCGATCGTTCGCCAGTGCGTGCAGTACGGCAAGCACCTGATTTTCCCCTCCACCTCCGAAGTTTACGGCATGTGCCGTGACGAGGAATTCGACCCGGAGAATTCCGAGCTGATTCTCGGCCCGATCAACAAGCCGCGCTGGATCTACTCATGCTCCAAGCAGTTGATGGACCGGGTGATTTTTGCCTATGCCATGAAGACCGAATTCAACTTCACCCTGTTCCGTCCCTTCAACTGGATCGGCGCCGGCCTGGACAACATCAACACTGCCAAGGAAGGCAGTTCACGCGTGATCACCCAGTTCCTCGGGCACATCGTGCGTGGCGAGGATATCAAGCTGGTGGATGGCGGCACGGCCAAGCGCTCCTACACCTACGCCTCGGATGGCATCGATGCGCTGATGAAAATCATCGAGAACAAGAACGGCGTGGCAACCGGCCAGATCTACAATATCGGCAACCCGTCCAACAACTACTCGGTGAAGGAACTGGCGAAGATGATGCTAGATCTCGCCATGGAATATCCGGAATATGCCGAGACCGCCAAGAAAGTGAACACGCTTGAAGTCACCTCCGCAGACTACTACGGCAAAGGCTACCAGGACGTGCAGAACCGCGTCCCGAAGATCGATAACACCATGAATGACCTCGGCTGGAAACCGTCGGTGACCATGGCGGATGCACTCAAGCATATCTATGAAGCTTATCGTGGCCAAGTTGCCGAAGCACGTAAACTGGTCGAGTAGTCTCAACAGTAAGGAGTGACGAGTGAGGGGTGAGGAGTAAAAGCCACACCACTAGACTCCTCACTCCTATCGCCTCACTCCTTACATGAAATTAGCCCTGAAAATCGATGTAGATACCTATCGTGGCACCCGCGAGGGTGTGCCGCGCCTGGTTGAAATCCTGAAAAAGCACCAGGCCGGCGCCACCTTTTTGTTCAGCCTTGGCACCGACCACACCGGCCGCGCTATCAAGCGGGTATTCCGCCCCGGCTTCATGAAGAAGGTGTCGCGCACCTCAGTGCTTGAACATTACGGCCTGAAGACACTGATGTACGGCACCCTGCTACCGGGACCGAATATCGGCAAGCGCTGCGCTCAAATCATGCAAACGGTCCGCGATGATGGTTTCGAGGTCGGCATCCACTGCTATGATCACATCAGGTGGCAGGATTATGTGTCGAAGAAAGATGCCGCCTGGACGGCGCGGGAAATGAAACTGGCTTGCGACCGCTTCGTAAAGATCTTCGGCGAGCCCGCCAAGGTCCACGGTGCCGCCGGCTGGCAAATGAATGTTCACGCGCTGCGCCTGGAGCAGCGGCTGGAGTTCGATTACTGTTCGGACACGCGCGGCACCCACCCTTTCATCCCGATGTGGAATGCGGAAATCGTCGCCTGCCCGCAGCTACCCACAACCTTGCCCACCCTGGACGAACTGATCGGTGTCGGCGACATCACCCCCGGCAACGTCGCTCAGCACCTGCTCGGCCTGACCGGAACCCCACCGCCCAGCGGTCACGTCTATACCCTGCACGCCGAGCTGGAAGGGATGAAACTGGCCAATGTGTTCGATGAACTGCTGACCGGCTGGAAAGCGCAGGGCTATGAACTGGTATCGCTCAAGGATTATTTCGCAAGCCTGAAGGGGGACGAACTGCCCCGGCATGAAGTAGTGATGGGGGAAATTCCCGGTCGCTCCGGTGTCCTGGCGTTTCAGAGCGACGAGTTTCTGGCTTAAACCTTCTCAATCAGGCACACCGCCTGCGCAGCAATTCCCTCGCCACGGCCGGTATAGCCCAGCTTCTCGGTAGTGGTCGCTTTGACGTTAACACAGCCCGCTTCCACGCCAAGGTCAGCAGCAATATTCGCCACCATCTGTTCAATATGCGGCGCCATCTTCGGGGCCTGGGCGATGATAGTGGCATCCAGATTAACCACGCCATAGCTCTTGCCTTTGACCAACCGCATGACCTCGCGCAGCAGATGACGGCTGTCGATGCCCTTGTAGCGCGGATCGGAATCGGGAAAATGACGGCCGATGTCGCCCAGCGCCACAGCACCCAGCAACGCATCGGAAATTGCGTGGAGTAGCACGTCGGCATCGGAGTGGCCAAGCAGGCCACGCTCGTAGGGAATTTCCACCCCACCGAGGATCAGCTTGCGCCCTTCCACCAACTGGTGGACGTCGAACCCCTGGCCGATTCTCATGCCTTGTCTCCCAGTATCAGTTCCGTCAGCTTGATGTCCTGCGGATAGGTCACCTTGAAATTGGTCATGTCGCCCACTACCAGTTTCGCCTGAAAACCCATACGTTCAATGGCCTGCGCCTCATCGGTCACTACTGCGCCATCCAGCAGCGACAGTGCGCGCTGCAGCAGGCCGTAGCGGAACATCTGGGGTGTCTGCGCCTGCCACAGCTTGTCGCGAGGCTCGGTGCGCAGGACGCGGCTATCGGCATCGGCCCGCTTCAGGGTATCCGCCACCGGCACCGCCAGCAGTCCACCGAAAGGATCTTCGCCGACCTCACCAATCAGGCGGTCGAGCAACTCTTCGCTCAAACCGGGCCGGGCTGCATCGTGAACCAGGACCCAGTCCTCAAAGTCGACCTCGTCGCGGATGGCATCCAGTCCATTGCGCACCGATTCAAAACGCTCCGCGCCACCGCAGTACAGTGGCTTGAGCTTGCCGGCAAAAGCGCTCCAATCGTACGATTTCCACAATTGATCTTCCGGTGCGAGTACCACATAGACACCGCTGATCACGGCATGACGGCACAAGGCCGCTACCGCGTAGTGAATCAGCGGCCTGCCAAGAACGGAAAGATACTGTTTGGGAGTTTCTCCCCCCATACGCGAACCGAAGCCGGCTGCAGGGATCAAAGCGTAATAATTTGGCATTGCTTTATAGAATTGACTATCTTGAATGTAAGGTTTAACAGATAACAGTTAATCGGTCTGGAGGTGTTATGAAACAGATTCGTCCCGCCGCTGTCGCCGGCGCATTCTACACCGGTGATCCGCGATCCTTGGCCAGCGAAGTTGCCGCCATGCTGGAAGAAGCGGAACAGCACATGGAAAAATCGGCCACTCTCCCCAAGGCGGTTATTGTACCCCATGCCGGCTACATTTATTCCGGGCCGGTTGCCGCCAGTGCCTATGCCCTGCTGGAACAGGGCAGAAACATTTACCGCCGTGTCGTACTGCTGGGCCCGGTGCACCGCGTGCCGGTTCATGGGCTCGCCTTGCCGAGCACGGAAGGCTTCGCCACCCCGCTCGGCGTGGTGCCGCTCGATCTCGATGCCATGGCGAAGATCGCTGGCCTGCCACAGGTGGTGGAATACGATGCGGCCCATGCCCTGGAGCATTCACTGGAAGTGCAACTTCCTTTTCTGCAAGCCGTGCTCGATGATTTCAAACTGGTTCCGCTGGCAGTAGGCGACGTCACCCCGCAAGAAGTTGCCGAGGTGCTGGAACGCCTGTGGGGCGGCCCGGAGACGCTGATCGTCATCAGCTCCGACCTGTCCCATTTCCTGACCTATCGCGAGGCGCAGCAAATCGACAGCACCACGGCACAGGCCATTCTCGATCTGCGCTGGCCGGTAAGCCATGAACAAGCCTGCGGGGGCACGCCGGTGAATGGGCTGCTGCTGGCCGCGCAACACCATCACCTCAAGCCGCGCCTGCTCAATCTGCGTAATTCCGGTGACACCGCCGGGGACAGAAGCAGGGTAGTTGGCTACGGGGCCTTTGCCTTCACCGAGGAGCATGCCGGTGTCCATTGAAAAAGGCCGAATTCTGATTCCGATCGCTCGTTCCACCATCTCACGCGCGTTGGGCCGCGAGATGCAAGCGAACGAGGATGCAGAATGGCTCAGGGAACTCGGCGCCTGTTTCGTTACCCTGACCCAGCATGGTGACCTGCGCGGCTGCATCGGCAGCCTGGAGGCGCACCGCCCGCTGCTGGATGACGTCAAGGCCAACGCCTATGCGGCAGCCTTCCGCGACACCCGCTTTTCGCCCCTTAGCCTGGCCGAGCTCGACTATACTGAAATCGAGATTTCCCTGCTTTCCACTATGCAGCCTATGATTTTCCACGATGAGATCGATGCACTTGCCCAGTTGCGGCCCGGTGTCGACGGCGTGGTATTCGAGTGCGCAGGCCGCCGCAGCACCTTCCTGCCGCAGGTATGGGAGCAATTGCCTGAATGCGGAATTTTCATGACCCACCTCAAGCGCAAGGCAGGCCTGCCGCCAGATTTCTGGGCGCCGGATGTGAAGCTGGCGCGCTACACGGTGAACAAATGGAAGGAATCGGAGCTGAAATGATCGCAAACACCCCTGCTCGCTGGTGGCACAAACTCGACGATGGGCGCATCCAGTGCGACCTGTGCCCGCGCGACTGCAAGCTGCAGGAGGGTCAGCGCGGCCTGTGCTTCGTCCGCATGGTGGAAAACGGCGAGATGGTGCTGGCTACCTATGGTCGCTCCTCCGGCTTCTGCATCGACCCGATCGAGAAAAAACCCCTCAACCATTTTTACCCCGGCACCAGCGTGTTCTCTTTCGGCACCGCGGGCTGCAATTTGGCCTGCAAGTTCTGCCAGAACTGGGACATCAGCAAAGCCAAGGACATGGATCGCCTGATGGATCAGGCCTCGCCCGAGGCGATTGCTGCCGCTGCGGAAAAACACGGCTGCAAGAGCGTGGCTTTCACCTACAACGATCCAGTGATCTTCGCCGAATATGCCATGGACACCGCCGATGCCTGCCATGCGCGCGGCATCAAGACCGTGGCGGTCACCGCCGGCTACATCCATGAGCAGGCGCGGCGTGAATTCTACGCCAAGATAGACGCCGCCAACGTCGATCTCAAAGGTTTCACCGACGACTTCTACCACAAGCTATGCGCGGGCCATCTGCAGCCGGTCCTCGACACCCTAGTTTACCTGAGGCGTGAAACTAATGTCTGGTTCGAGATCACCACCCTGCTCATCCCCGGGCAAAACGACACGGACGAGGAACTCACCGCCCTGAGCCGCTGGGTATTCAAGGAACTGGGTGCGGATGTGCCGCTGCATTTTTCGGCCTTCCATCCTGACTACAAGATGATGGATGTGCCGGCTACGCCTTCCGCTACGCTGACTCGTGCACGACGCATCGCCATGAAGGAAGGCCTGCGTTACGTCTATACCGGCAACGTACATGACCCGGAAGGCGACACCACGTTTTGCCCATCGTGCAAGAAAGTCCTGATCGAACGAGACTGGTACCAGATCAACGCCTACCGCCTGACCGATGACGGCCATTGTCCGAAGTGTAGCGCGGCGATTGCCGGGCGCTTCGAAAAATTCGTCGAAGCATTCGGCTCGCGCCGCATCCCGGTTGTGATGAGCGCTTTTCATCCTGCACCATGATTTCCAGACAGGTGAAAATTCCCGCCGGGCCATCCGGCACGATCAGCGTGGAAGGCATGTTGGAACTGCCCGAATATGCGACTGGGGTGGTACTTTTTGCACACAGCAGTGGCAGTAGCCGCCTCAGCCCGAGGAACAACACTGTCGCGCGCGTGCTACGCGACGCTGGCCTGGGCACACTGTTGATCGACCTGCTGACGCAGCATGAAGATACGGATTACGCCACCCGCTTCGACATCCCGCTTCTGACTCAACGGCTGCTGGCCGCAACCCGCTGGCTGCAAAGCGAGCCGGCCACGCTATCCCTCGCCATCGGCCATTTCGGCGCCAGCACCGGCGCGGCGGCGGCTTTACAGGCTGCCGCAGAAGATGGGAAGAATATCACCGCCGTGGTTTCTCGTGGCGGACGCCCCGACCTTGCGGGAGAAGAAGCCCTGAACAGGGTCACCGCCCCGACCCTGCTGATCGTGGGCGGTTTGGACGACGTCGTGATCGGCCTCAACCAGGCAGCCCACCGCTCACTGCGCTGCGAAAAGGAGTTAATTGTTATCCCCGGCGCCACTCACTTGTTCGAGGAGCCGGGCACGCTGGAACAGGTCGCAAAGCATGCTGCCAACTGGTTCGGCAAATTCATGCCGCATTCTGGCGCAGAATCGCGATAACCTCTTCGTCCTCAACCTGCGGAAAATCCATGTAGAACTGCCCCACCGCCTGGAACCACTCTGGTGCTTCAAGGCACACCACCTCGTCAGCGTAGCTCGCCACCTTTTCCAGCGTGTCCGGCGGAGAAACAGGCACGGCGCAAATCAGCTTGGCCGGATTCTTCGCGCGCAGAGCATGCAGCGCTGAAATCATGGTCGCACCGGTAGCCAGACCATCGTCGAGCACGATCACGATGCGCCCTACCGGATCGATCGGCGGCCTGATAGGCGTATATTGCGCACGACGGTTACGCATGGTTTCCAGCTGCGTCTTCTTCTCGGCTTCGAGGTATTCCGGCGTAGCGCCCGCCTGCTCCGCATAATCCGCGATATAGGTCCAACCGCATTCATCGATGGAACCGACGGCGAATTCCGGATTGTAAGGCGCACGCAGCTTCCTCACCAGCACCACATCCACATCCCCCCCAAGGGCTGTGGCGACGACATTGGCCATCGGCACGGCACCACGCGGAATCGCCAGCACCAGTGGATTCTTCCCTTTATAGTCAGAAAGACGCTCCGCCAGGCGGTGAGCTGCTTCGTTACGGTCACGAAATGGCATAGTGCCTCCTTGATTAAATTCTAGTCATTTTCAGGAGGTTTTCTTGACGAAAAGACAGTAATCATTAAAATACCCACATCCCCTCATAAGTAAGAATGATGCCCTCCTACAAAACTTTCCTGCTCGGCGGATTCCTGTTGTTTGCTAGCATGGCTAGCACAGCCGACGGCTTTGGCGCTGCAGTGCCCCAACAAACCGCATTCGCCAGTTCGATCGACAAAGCGTCGGAAACGCTGATGTATGCGCTGAGCCTGGTGGGAGTCAATTACAAGTACGGTGGGAAGTCACCTGAAACCGGTCTGGATTGCAGCGGCTTCGTCAGCCACGTCTACCAGCAAGCCGCCGGTCTGATTTTGCCGCACAACGCCCGCGCCATCAGCCTGTTCGGCCAGAAAATCGCCATTTCAGAACTCCAGCCCGGCGACCTGGTGTTCTTCAATACCATGCGCCACACCTACTCCCACGTCGGCATTTACCTCGGTGAAAACAAGTTCGTTCACGCCTCGGTGACCGGGCGCGGCGTCGAAGTCGTCGACATGAAGGAAAACTACTGGGTCAAGCGTTTCAACGGTGCCCGCCGTGTAGTTACTTCCCGCTTGCCTTTTGCTGCAGCTTCGAACGAATAAGCGGCAGTGCGGCTAGCGCCGCTTTCTCCCCCTCCATGATGGCCAGATGCTTCTGGTCAAACTCGGTTGCACCAATCATGCCGGTTTGCGGCCGGATTACTACGTCTGCTTCGGCCAGTTCATAGCGCCCGATAGTCTGTCCCATGATGCTGAAGGCCTGCAGGAAGATATCGATGGTATCGTTGAGCCGGACATTCTTCGGTTTGCCCGAGATATCTACTGCGATCACGATATCCGCCCCCATATTAAGTGCAGCCCTGACCGGGATCGGGCTAACTAGGCCGCCGTCCACATATTCCCTGCCCTCGATTTTGACCGGCTGGAACACACCAGGAATGCTGCTCGATGCACGCACCGCCATGCCAGTATTGCCACGACGGAACACCGCCATCTCGCCGGTCTGCAATTCAGTGGCGACAGCAGCAAATGGCTTACTCAGCCGCTCGATGGGGCGGTTCTGCAACGCCTTGTTGATAAAATTCTGCAGCATTTCACCCTTGATGAAGCCCCGGTCCGGCAGCACCCAATCCCCCACGCTTTCCTGTTCCAGCTGAAAAGCAATTTTCTGCAGCTCGAATCCGCTGTAACCACCGGCATACAGCGCCCCGACCACGCTGCCGGCACTGGTCCCCACCACCATGTCAGGCACGATGCCATGCGCCTCCAGCGTCTTGATCACGCCAATGTGGGCAAACCCGCGCACTGCGCCACCGCCCAGCACCAGCACGATTTTCGGCGGCAGCCTGGCGATGGGCTGAACTTTGGGGAGGGATGTTTCGGCGGTTGACGGTAGTAATGCACAGCCAGAAAGGATCAGTACCAACAGAAAGAAAGCTCGTGTGAACATGAAATCGCAATAAATTTAAAAACGTAATTGTAAGGTAAAATCAGTCGTCCATCGTTTATACCCTACAAGGCTCAGGCATGATCGCCAAAAACTCGCAATTCAGTCTGGGTGCCGGCTTCGCGCTGGTGCTCTTGCTGATGTTCGCTCTTACACTGGTGGGCCTGCACCAGATGGCCGCAATCAACGAGCGACTGGAACATATTGTCGAAGAAAATAACGTCAAGACCGAGCTTGCCACCGTCATGCGTGATTCCTTACGGGAACGGGCTGTCAGCATGCATACCATCGTAGTGCTAAAAGATCCGTTCGAGCAGGATAGCGAGCGCCTACGCTTTTACAGTTATGGAGAAAATTTTGCTGTCGCCCGGCAGAAGCTGGATCAAATGGTCTCCAGCATGGCAGAAAAGCTGGTCATGACTGAAATTAGTAATCTCACCCAGACTACCCAACCCCTGGTCATCAAAACAATAGAACTCGCCATGGCACACGATCCATCGACCTTCGACGTGCTGCAGCATGAAACCATCCCGGCACAAAAGAGACTTTTACGCGAGCTGGACGACCTGCTCAAGTTGCAACGCGAAGCGACGAATAAAGCAGCGCAGGAAGCGGCTCAGGCTTACCGAGAAACTCGAATGCTGATGCTCTTGCTGGGTGCTTCTGCTTTACTTCTCGGCATCGGCATCGCCATTCTGGTCACCCGCCGTGCCGCGCAGCATACCCACGAAATTGAGCACGCTGCCAACATCAAGTCCGAATTCGTCGCCAACGTCAGTCATGAAATCCGCACTCCAATGAACGGCATCCTCGGCATGGCCGCTTTGCTGCTCGACACCCGGCTGACTCCGGAGCAGCGGGATTATGCCGAGACGGTGCGCACCTCAGCGGAATCTCTGCTCGCCATCATCAATGACATCCTCGATTTTTCCAAGATCGAGGCCGGCAAACTGGAGATGGAAACAGAGGACTTCGACCTGCGCGAGATCGTTGCGGAAGTAGCGGAACTCCTGGCGGGTCAAGCACAATGCAAAGATCTCGAATTACTCTACGACATTCCACCCGGACACGAGTTCCGCCTTCGCGGTGCCGCCGGGCGCTTGCGCCAGATTCTCACCAACCTGACCGCCAATGCAGTTAAATTCACCGATGCCGGCGAAGTGCTGCTGAAGGTAATCCCCGAGAAGGAAGAAGCCGGTGTTGTAACGTTGCGTTTCGAGGTTATTGACACTGGCATCGGCATTAGCGAGGAAGGCCATCAGCGCCTGTTCCAGTCTTTCTCCCAGGGAGACGGATCTGCCACCCGCAAGCACGGCGGCACCGGACTCGGTCTGGTCATCTCAAAACAACTCACCGTGATGATGGGTGGTGAAATCGGTGTGGACAGTAGTCCCGGACAGGGCAGCTCCTTCTGGTTCCGACTGCACCTGGGCAGGCAGCCGGGGCGTTCAGTTCCGGTCGAGCCCGATATCAGCCTGCACGGGTTGCGCGTGCTCATCGCCAGCGGCAACGCCAATTGCCGCACCATTCTGGAACATCAACTCGAATTCTGGCAAGTCCCCTGTGCCGTAGTTACTAACGGCGAAGAAGCCTTAATACAGCTGCATGCCGCGCAGGATGAAGAAACCATGTTTAACCTGGTGATCCTCGACTCCACCCTGCCCGACCACAGCATCACCACTCTATCGCGCCTGATCAAGAACGATGCCGGGCAGGCATCACCACGTCTGGTGCTGCTGGCACCTGTTACGTTACGTTCCCACCAGGAAGAGCTAATCGCAGCCGGCATCGACGTCATGCTCACCAAACCGGTGCGCATGAATAAGCTTGCAGCTGTCCTGGCTGGTGCGGAGCAACCAGTACGCGACCGTCATACCGACTCGACGCTTCGCCCCGCCGCGAAAATTTCGCCTGCGGCGCGCATCCTGATCGTAGAAGACAACCTGGTCAACCGCAAGGTCGTGCTCTACATGCTGAATAAACTAGCGCTTCAGGCCGAAAGTGCCAGCAACGGACGTGAAGCCCTGGAAGCGCTGGCAAAAAGTTGCTATGACCTGGTGCTGATGGACTGTCAGATGCCAGAACTGGATGGATTCGAGGCCACTGCCGCAATACGTCGCCGCGAAAAAGCCGCGCACGCAAAAAGAGTTCCGATTATCGGCATTACCGCCAACGCCATGCACGGTGACCGAGAAAAATGCCTGGCGGCAGGCATGGATGATTACCTGATAAAACCACTGGAACCAGGAGATCTGGAGTCAACACTTAAAATATGGCTGCCACAACTGGAAGACAACACAGCATCCACGTCTACAGAGATGGCGCCTGTCGATCTTGAACACCTATACAACACGTTCAATCAGGATCGTAAAATCGTTGAGGAATTGATGGCGCTTTATCTCGACACAACACCATCGCTCCTGAAGAGACTTAAGGCCGCGATCGAGCGCAAGGATGTCGCAGGCGCCAAGGCCGCCCACGAACTCAAGGGAGCATCAGCTTATATCGCTGCGCGAAAAATGGCCGATCTGGCACGTGAAGCTGAACAGGCAATCAGGACTGGAGCCTGGGAGCAAGCTGAAGAAGTTATGGAGCAGATGGAAACAGCGTTCATCCGTGTTCTGTTTTTTGCCCACCAGAATGCACAGAGTCCATTACTCAATAGGTAATCGTCTTCCAGTCGTCATCCATGACCCGAGTAACGAAGGTCGCTGCGCCGGCAATGCCGGTGCATTCCGGCACCAGTTCCTCCTGTGTCACATCGCAAGGCTCCATCGCCCCGCCGCAGGCAAAGAACTTGACGCCGAGTTCGGAAGCATCCTTCATGAAACCGTAGACTGATTTTGTCCGGTTGTCACTGGGGAAAATATCCTCAGCCACACCCTTGATCAACAGGCGCACAGAACGACTGGCAAAATAAATCTCGACCTCCACATCCATCGCAGCTGCTGCTGCTGCCTGGAAAAACGGCGTACCGCACACATGAGGATGATCCGGATCGACCGTCAGCAGCATGATTGCAAGTTTATCAGCCATAGCTAAATACCGTACCCGATTTGACGCGACGCGTCAATTATGCACCGGCAATGCCTGTGGCTTATTGGGCGAGCACTTCAAAATATCACCAAAACCAGTGGCGCATCCACCATTAAAAAAGGCCCACCGCCTGATGGCTGGTGGGCCTCGCCCTTCGTTAAGCCTGCACTTGTTGCGACAATTTCTTTAATGCTCAACCTTTTCCAGCTTTTCTTTCTTAATGCTGATGTCCGCCTTCTGCTTCAGGCTCGCCAGATAGGCAGCAGAATATTCTTGTGCAATTGCCTGCCTCAACTGATTGGCATAGGATTTCTTTTTTTCCGGATCGATTGCGCCAGGCTCGACAACCTTACTTACTTTTATCAATAGATACCCGCCCTTGGGGCTCTCGATACCCGTATAGGCCGGCAGTTTGCCCGAGTCCGCCCGGAAAATCTGGTTCAACACGTCCTTGCCCATACTGGAAGCATTTTCACGGTTGATCAGGATAGTCGCACCCCATTTCAAATCAGCAACCGCATCCCCTTTCTGCAGGCTAGCTAACGCATCCTTGCCCTGTTTCACCGCCATGGCATTGCCCTGTTCGCGTAGCAGGCGCTTGGCCAATTCAGTATTCAGCTCTTCGAACGGCTTATAGCTAGCAGTCTTGAATTCTGTCACCCGCGCAGCCACCAACGTATTCGGCGCGACCTCAACCGCTTCCGTGTTGCGTTTAAGCTTGAGAGAATCCTCTGAAAACACAGCCTGCAAAAGCTTGGGATGCTTCAGCAAGGGTATGTCCGTCCCTTTTTTACTGATCCACTGGCTAGACTGAACTTTTAATTTCAGAGCGTCAGCCACTGGTTTGAGGCTGTCCGGCTGTTCGTAAACCGTATTACTGAAGGTTTCAGCCAGTTCGGCGAATTTCTTGACCGCCTTCTGTTTCTTCAGTTCCTGCGTGATCGCCCCCCTGACTTCATCGAAGCTGCGCGCGCCGCCCTGCCTGATCGCTGTCAGTTTAATGATATGAAAACCGAAATCGGACTGAACCAGGCCGGAGATTTCCCCGCCCTTCATGCCAAACGCGGCATCCTCAAACGGCTTAACCATTGCACCACGTGCGAAATAACCCAGATCTCCTCCTTTGACTGCAGAACCCGGATCCTTGGAGTACTGTCTGGCGAGATCCTCGAATTTTGCCGGGTTCTGTTTTAATTCTTTCAGGATCTGCTCTGCCTGGGTACGTTCTGCAATCAGAATATGACTCGCTCTGCGTTGCTCCGGATCATTATATTGGGCGCTATGTTCGTCATAATATTTCTTCAATTCTTCATCGCTGATAACCATCTGCTGTTGTAATTCATCCACCGACAAGACCACATAATCAAGCCGGGCCTGCTCGGGAACAAGGAATTCGTCACGGTGCTTTTCATAGTAGGCTTTGACGTCGGCGGGGTTCACTTTCAACTGAATCATGTATTGTTCTGGCGTCAGCATAGCCTGGCTGATTTCACGCTGCTGTTCCGCAAGTCGCGCAATCATGTCCTCTGCGGTGTGTGGCGCTGCAACGCCATGAGATAATCCCTCTAACAGCTGCTGAATCACCAGATTCTGGCGCAGACGATTCTCAAAAACAGTAGGGGTCATGCCTTGGGCACGTATCATGGATTCATACTGAGCCTGAGAAAATTTGCCTTCCTGCTGAAACTCCGGGATCTCGGCAATAATAGAGGCAAGCAGTGTATCGGGCAGATTAAATCCGACGCGGTTAGCCTCCGTGGCCAGCAAGCGCTGCTGAACCAATCCATCCAGGACCGACTGACGGACTTCAGGACGATCCAGAATGGCCGGATCGAAACGCTCGCCCATCGCACCACGCATCCGCTCCTGTTGCTCCTTTAAAGCCTGGCCGAATTCCTGTCTGGTAATTTCATGACCATCCACCTTAGCCAGATTATCGGCCTTGTCACCACCGCGTATGTAGGAGTCGACCCCCCATAGCGCAAAAGGAATTGTAATCAGGCCAATGATGACCTTGGCGATCAGTCCTTGGGCGCGATCTCGAATGATTTCCAGCATATTACGAACACCTCGGCCCCATTGCGGGGAAACACAAAAAAAATGGGCGAAACAGAGTTCGCCCATGTATGGCGGAGTGGACGGGACTCGAACCCGCGACCCCCGGCGTGACAGGCCGGTATTCTAACCGACTGAACTACCACTCCATGTACCTATAAAGACTTCAAAATAATAATGGTGGGTGCTGACGGGGTCGAACCGCCGACATTCGCCTTGTAAGGGCGACGCTCTACCTACTGAGCTAAGCACCCGAAGTTCGCTAGTTTACAGCATCCTTCAGCGCTTTGCCAGAACGGAACTTAGGCACTTTAGCTGCCTTAATCTTGATGGTTGCGCCGGTGCGGGGATTGCGGCCATTGCGAGCGGCGCGTGTACCGACGTAGAACGTACCAAAACCAACCAGGGTAACCATATCACCCTTTTTCAGCGCGACTTTAACGGCGCCAATAGTAGCGTCCAGAGCACGGCCAGCAGCAGCCTTGGACATATCGGCGGATTTAGCGATTGCATCAATCAACTCGGATTTGTTCACGTGTAGTCCCCTTTCTATTTGGTTTGAGAAACAGGTTGAGTCCTGCACACACTTTATAACAAGCCGCAAAACCATGTGTCAAGCGGTTTCCGCAAAATTAATCTAATTTAACGGCGTCAATTAAGGGGTTCCGGGCAGCCAGCAAATAATTGACAATAAACATGAGCGTTTTCATGCCGATAAAAAAGCCAATCCGGGCGGCGAATTGCCGGATTGGCTTTGAATGAAGCGCGTTGCGAGTTAATGCTTGATGACGGCGTCCTTTGCCTTTTCTTCAACCGGTGGAATAGACGTAGATGCAACCTCCTCTGGCAGCGCCTCCGGCTTGCGCTCGAGTGCATAACCGAGCACTTCGTCGATCCACTTGACTGGGTGGATATCCAACCGATTTTTGATGTTATCAGGGATCTCAACCAGATCCTTGACGTTCTCATGCGGAATCAAGACAGTTTTAATCCCGCCACGGTGAGCCGCCAGCAGTTTCTCTTTCAACCCACCGATCGGCAAAACCTCACCACGCAACGTGATCTCGCCGGTCATCGCGACATCAGCACGCACCGGAATCCCGGTCAGTATGGATACCATCGCGGTGGTAATGGCAACACCCGCGCTGGGCCCATCCTTAGGTGTGGCGCCTTCCGGCAGGTGAATGTGGACATCGTTCTTCTGGTAAAAATCCTCGGGGATACCTAACGCACGTGAGCGGCTACGTACCACGGAAAGTGCGGCCTGAATCGATTCCTGCATCACTTCACCAAGCTTGCCCGTGGTGATCATTTTTCCTTTGCCAGGCAGCGCCACCGCCTCAATGGTCAGCAACTCGCCCCCCACTTCGGTCCAGGCAAGACCCGTCACCTGGCCAACCTGATTGTTCTGCTCTGCCATACCGTAGCTGTAACGGCGCACACCCAAATACTTATCAAGGCCGCGCGAGGTCACCGCAATTTTGCCTTTGCCCTTTCTGAGCAACAGCGCTTTAACCACCTTACGGCAGATTTTGGCGATTTCCCGCTCCAGGCTACGCACGCCCGCCTCGCGGGTGTAATAACGAACGATATCGCGCACAGCACTTTCGGCGATACTGGCCTCTTCATCCTTAAGTCCGTGCAGCTTCAGCTGCTTCGGTAGCAGGTAGCGCATCGCGATGTTGATCTTCTCGTCCTCGGTGTAGCCAGAAAGCCGAATCACCTCCATCCGGTCGAGTAGCGGACCGGGGATGTTCAAGGAGTTAGAAGTGGCGACAAACATCACGTCGGACAGGTCATATTCCACCTCGACATAATGGTCGACGAAGGTATGGTTCTGCTCCGGATCGAGCACCTCCAGCAACGCAGAGGAGGGGTCTCCACGGAAGTCCGCCCCCATCTTGTCCACTTCGTCAAGTAAAAACAGTGGATTACGCACGCCGACCTTGGTCATGCCCTGCAACACCTTGCCCGGCATGGAACCGATGTAAGTGCGGCGATGCCCTCGAATCTCGGCTTCGTCACGCACACCGCCCAGCGCCATGCGGATAAACTTTCGATTGGTTGCGCGGGCGATTGACTGACCCAGGGAGGTCTTGCCTACCCCTGGTGGGCCAACCAGACACAGAATCGGCGCCTTGAATTTATCCACACGCTGCTGTACTGCCAGATATTCGACAATACGCTCCTTGACCTTCTCCAGACCATAATGATCCTTCTCCAGCACTGCTTCGGCAGCCTTCAGATCCTTGCTGATCTTGGTTTTCTTCTTCCACGGCAATCCGGTCAGAACATCAATGAAGTTGCGTACCACCGTCGCCTCTGCAGACATTGGTGACATCAGGCGCAGTTTTTTCAATTCGGATTCAGCCTTGGCCAATGCCTCCTTGGGCATGGAAGCGGCCTTGATTTTCTTTTCCAGTTCATCCAGATCAGAGCCTTCTTCCATATCGCCCAGCTCTTTCTGGATCGCCTTAACCTGCTCGTTCAGATAATACTCGCGCTGGCTCTTTTCCATCTGGCGTTTGACACGACCACGGATGCGCTTTTCCACCTGAAGGATATCGATTTCCGCATCCAGAATGCCGAGCATGTGCTCCAGGCGTTTTTGCACGCTAACCATTTCCAGGATTTCCTGCTTCTGCTCGATCTTGAGCGGCAGGTGAGCGGCAATAGTGTCAGCCAGGCGCCCCGCCTCATCAATACTGGCGAGCGAAGTGAGGATCTCGGGGGGAATCTTCTTGTTGAGCTTGACGTACTGATCGAACTGCGCGAAAAGACCGCGACGCAAGGCCTCGATCTCGTTTTCTTCACCATCTTCCTGCGTGATCAGGTCGGCTTCCGCGACGAAGTGGGTCTTGGCATCAGAAAATTTAGTGACCTGGGCGCGCTGACTGCCTTCCACCAGCACCTTGACGGTGCCATCGGGCAGTTTCAGCATCTGCAAGATGCTGGCCATGCAGCCAACCTCGTACAGGTCCTCTGGTACAGGCTCATCCTTGGCGGCGGACTTTTGCGCCACCAGCATGATGTGCTTCCCGGACTCCATGGCTGTTTCCAGCGCCTTGATAGACTTGGGACGACCTACGAATAGCGGGATCACCATGTGCGGGAACACCACCACGTCGCGTAGCGGCAACAGCGGCAGTTTCACGGGTTGATCTAACGTGTCATTGTGTACAGTCATGGGCTCCACCTGAAATTTAACTTACAGTTACAAAGGTAGGGACGACTTGCGGCAATTCAAGTGCATCTGAGAAAATTCGAACGCCGCCAACAGAAAGAGCCAAACAAGCCGCCGCTGGGGAAGCGGCGGCAAAACATCAGGCTGTGCCGGCCACCTTCGGCTGATCGGCATAAATCAGAATCGGCTGATTCTCCCCACTAACCACTCCGTCGTCGATTACTGCCTTGGCGACATTACTCATGGAAGGCAGGTCGTACATGATATCCAACAGGGTGTGTTCCAGAATCGAACGCAAGCCACGGGCGCCAGTCTTTCTCGCCAACGCTTTCTTGGCAATGGCGAGCAGCGAATTTTCCCTGAACTCAAGTTCGACACCTTCCATCGCAAAGAGTTTTTGATACTGCTTGATCAGGGCATTCTTGGGTTCGGTCAGGATGCGCATCAGAGCATGCTCGTCGAGATCCTCGAGGGTCGCAATAACGGGCAGGCGACCGACAAATTCCGGGATCAGACCAAACTTGATCAGATCTTCGGGTTCGACGTCACGCAGCACAGCACCTATTTCTTTGCGGTCGTCCTTGCTCTTCACTTCGGCGCCAAAGCCTATACCGCCCTTCTCGGAGCGCATTCGAATCACCTTATCCAGGCCGCTAAACGCACCACCGCAGATAAACAGGATGTTGGTGGTATCAATCTGAACGAACTCCTGATTCGGATGTTTGCGTCCGCCCTGCGGAGGCACCGAGGCAGTAGTACCCTCAATCAGCTTGAGCAGTGCCTGTTGCACGCCTTCACCGGACACATCGCGGGTAATCGAGGGATTGTCGGATTTGCGTGAAATCTTGTCGATCTCATCAATGTAGACAATGCCACGTTGCGCCTTCTCAACATCGTAATCACATTTCTGCAGCAATTTCTGGATGATGTTTTCGACGTCCTCACCAACGTAACCCGCTTCAGTCAGGGTAGTCGCATCGGCAATAACGAATGGCACGTTGAGCATGCGCGCCAAGGTCTGGGCCAGCAGCGTCTTACCGGATCCCGTTGGGCCTATCAGCAGGATATTACTCTTGGACAGTTCGACCTCATCGGTCTTGGAACTGTTCTTGAGCCGCTTGTAGTGATTGTAAACAGCAACAGAGAGGATTTTCTTCGCCTTCGGCTGATCGATCACGTATTCGTCGAGCATCTGGCAGATTTCCTGAGGCACAGGCAAGTCGGAAGCACCGCCCTTTGCCGATTGGTCGCCCTGTGCCTCCTCGCGAATAATGTCGTTGCACAGTTCGACGCACTCGTCACAGACAAACACGGACGGGCCGGCAATCAATTTACGCACTTCATGTTGGCTTTTGCCGCAGAACGAGCAGTAAAGCAGTTTTTCGCCGCCGGTTTTATCAGACATATTCAGTTTTCCTCAAATATTTTGGGCATCAACCAGTAATATCGGTTCGATTCGCCAGAACTTTATCCACCAGCCCATATTTAACCGCTTCATCACCGCTCATGAAATTATCACGGTCGCTGTCTTTTTCAATGGTTTTAACGGACTGGCCGGTGTGCTGAGCCAGCATCGTATTCAGACGCTGTCTCAAGTATAGGATTTCCTTGGCATGGATTTCAATATCGGAGGCCTGACCCTGGAAACCACCCGATGGTTGATGAATCATCACACGGGAGTTCGGCAGGCAGAAGCGTTTGCCCTTGGCGCCGGCCGCAAGCAAAAATGAACCCATGCTAGCCGCTTGGCCCAGACAGAGCGTGCTGACATCCGGCTTGATAAACTGCATGGTGTCGTAAATCGACATGCCAGCACTGACCGAACCACCCGGAGAGTTGATGTAGAAGAAAATATCCTTGTCAGGATTGTCCGATTCCAGGAACAGCATCTGCGCCACGATCAGGTTGGCCGTCACATCATTGACAGGGCCCACCAGAAAAATCACCCGTTCCTTGAGCAGTCGAGAATAAATGTCGAATGCACGTTCGCCTCGCCCACTCTGCTCGATCACCATCGGGACCATACCCAGGTTTTGCGGCTCCCAGTTCTGACTATGAATCATTAATTATTCCCCATCAGTTCATCAAAGGCGGAATTAACTTCCACCACTTTGGCGCGTTCCAGCACCCATTTGACCACATTGTCTTCGATAACCAAAGATTCGACTGTGGCTAGGCGATTCGGTTCACCATAATACCAAGCCAGCACTTGCTCCGGTTGCTCATAGCTTTGCGCCAGCTCATTCACCAGTTCACGCACCTGCTCGGGCTTGGCCTGCAACTGGTTCGCATTAACCAGCTCAGACATGATTAAGCCAAGGCTGACGCGGCGGCGCGCCTGATCCTCGAACAAATTGGCCGGCAGCGAAATATCGCCGCTGGCGCTCAATCCACGGGCACGCAAATCTTCGCCTGCCTGCTGGCGGAGATGGTCGATCTCCATCTCGATCATAGATCTGGGCTGCTCGAACGGTGTCGCGTCGAGCAGAGCCTGCATCACGCGCTCCTTGACCCGGCCGTCAATGCGCTTTTTCACCTCGCGTTCCAGGTTGGCCTTGATTTCGCTGCGCATGGTTTCCAGATTGCCGTCCGATACACCCAGCGACTTGGCGAAATCCGCATCGACTTCCGGCAGTTTCGGCTCCGCCACCTGATTCAGCGTCACCGCAAAAGTCACGGTTTTCCCGGCTAGTTCCTTGGCATGATAATCATCTGGAAAGGTTAATTCAAACGATTTGCTCTCGCTTGCCGTCATGCCAAGGATAGCCTCTTCAAAATCCTTCAGCGTATGACCTTCGCCCAGCACCAGCTTATAATCCTTGGCCTGACCGCCCTGGAATTCTTCACCATTCAGGGTGCCGCGATAGTCGATCTCGACCTGATCGCCAGTTGCAGCTTTGCGCTTGGCCAGCACATAGCTCACGCGCTGCTTGCGCAGGATTTCGATAGTTTTATCAACCTCGGCATCACCAACCACCACCTGCGGGCGATCGATCGCTACCCCGCTGACATCACCTACCACTACATCAGGATAAACTTCGAAAGTCGCAGCAAATTGCAGATCCTTGGACTCGCCCTCGGCCGGCTTGGCCTCGATCCGTGGATAGCCTGCCACTTTCAGGTTCTGCGCCCTGACTGCTTCGGAAAAGTTTTTCTGCACCGCCTCACCCAGGACTTCCTGGCGTACCTGGCCACTGTACTGCTGCTCCACAATCTTCATCGGCACCTTGCCGGGACGGAAACCATCCATCTTGACCGTGCGCGCCAGCCGTTTCAGCCTGTTACCCACTTCCGCTTCCATACTGGCGAGCGAAACGGCCAGGTTAAGCGTGCGTTGCAGTGAGCTGGAGTTTTCCGTAGTCGTTTCCATTACCTGTCTATCCCTCTAAATTAATGACTGTTGCATGTCTGGTGCGAAAGGGGGGACTCGAACCCCCACACCTTGCGGCGCTGGAACCTAAATCCAGTGCGTCTACCAATTCCGCCACTTTCGCAAAAACCTATAGTGTAATATATTCAATGATCGGCTGTCAGCTTATCAGTTTCCAGCTTCACTTGTTCCGCGAGCCATCCTACCTGAAAATCCTATGCCTCAACACTATGAAAATTTTCCGGTGGCATCCTTTTTGTTGCCAAAACACCTTCGCCGCCCGATCAGCGTCATTTATGCTTTCGCCCGTACGGCAGATGATTTTGCCGATGAAGGCGATCTCGACGATGATGCGCGACTGGCTCTGCTTGACGGCTTTCGTGACGAACTGGACAAGATCGAAGCAGGCCTGCCGCCAGCAATTTCTCTGTTCCACGAGATCAAAGAGATCATCGACCTCCATCAGCTGCCATTGCAACCTTTCTACGACCTGCTCGACGCCTTTTCACAGGACGTCGTTAAAAAACGTTATGCCCATTTCAGCGAGGTAATGGATTACTGCCAGCGCTCCGCCAATCCGGTCGGCCTGCTGCTGCTACACCTTTACGGCGCAGCGACGGAACGCAACATCAGCTACTCGAACGCCATTTGCTCCAGTTTGCAGTTGATCAACTTCCTGCAGGATATCGCCATCGACTACCACGACAAGGACAGAATTTACCTGCCGCAGGATGAACTGGCAAAATACCGCATTTCTGAAACGCAAATCGCGCGCGGCGACAACAGCGGCCTGTGGAAACCCTTCATGCAATTCCAGATCGAGCGCACGCGCAAGTTGCTGCAGGCAGGCGCGCCGCTTGGCAGCGTACTGCGCGGCAGGATCGGCCTGGAAATGCGCATGATCATCATGGGTGGCGAAACCATACTCCGTAAGCTGCATAAATCCGACGGAGATATTTTCAATGACCGTCCGCTGATCAAGCCTGGCGACTGGATATTCATGCTGTATCGGGCACTGCGAAAAAAATGAAGGAAAACACCTTGACCCCTGACCAATACTGCCAGGAACGAGCCGCAAAAAGCGGATCCAGCTTCTATTACAGCTTCCTTTTCCTGCCGCCGCTCAAGCGTCGTGCGATCACCGCCCTGTATGCCTTCTGTCGCGAAGTGGACGATGTCGCTGACGAATGCCACGATATCGCAATCGCCCGCACCAAGCTTGCCTGGTGGCGCAATGAAGTCTCCAATTTCTTCGCCGACCGCCCCGAGCATCCCGTGGGGCAGGCCCTGGCGCCGCTGGTTCGGGAATTCGGCCTGCCCGCCGCGGAGTTCGATGAAATCATCACCGGCATGGAAATGGATCTGACCCAAAACCGCTATGCCGATTTCGACCAGCTCCAGCTCTACTGCCACCGTGTGGCGGGCGTAGTGGGACTACTTTCCGCACGCATTTTCGGATACCAGGATGCGCGCACTGAAGCCTACGCCCACGACCTCGGCCTAGCTTTCCAGCTCACCAACATTATCCGCGATGTCGGCGAAGATGCCAGACGCAACCGCATCTACCTGCCCCTGGACGAGCTGACCCGGTTCGGCGTCAGCGAAGCCGATATTCTGCATGGCCGTGAAACTGAAAATTTCATCAAACTGATGACGTTCCAGGGTGAGCGGGCAAACCATTACTACGCTCAGGCATTCTCTGAGTTGCCAATGGCGGATCGCAAGAGTCAGCGCACCGGCCTGATCATGGCGGCGATTTACCATGCTGTACTGGATGAAGTCAGACAAGACGGCTACCACGTCCTGAATCAGCGAATCTCGCTGACGCCACTGCGCAAACTGTGGATTGCGTACAGGACCTGGCTCAAAGAATGAGAGTCGCCGTCATCGGCGCCGGCTATGCCGGCTTGGCGGCGGCGGTGGAACTGGCCGCAAAAGGGATACCCGTAACCGTCTTCGAGGCTGCCAGGCAGCTTGGAGGCCGTGCACGACGGGTGGATTACCGCGGCATGGCACTGGATAACGGCCAGCACATTCTCCTCGGCGCCTACCGCGAAACCCTGCGCCTGATGCGCATGACCGGTGCCGATCCCGCTGTGTTGCTGCTGCGACTACCCCTGCAACTGGTCATTCCTGGCCGCTTCAGCCTGCAAGCGGCGCCATTGCCAGCCCCTCTACATTTGGTGCTAGCCCTGCTCACTGCGCATGGTCTGACCTGGGGCGAACGTCTTTCTGCTGCGCGTTTCATGAGCGTAATGCGGCGTCGGAATTTCCGGCTTAATGACGACATTGACGCCGGAAAAATGCTGACTATGCATGGCCAGATTGGCAATCTGCGCCGCTATTTATGGGAGCCGCTGTGCATTGGCGCGCTGAACACCCCACTCGAAACCGCCTCGGCCCAGGTATTCCTTAACGTCCTGCGCGACAGCCTGGCCGGCAGCCGGGAAGACAGCGACATGCTGCTGCCACTGGCAAATCTGACTCATCTCTTTCCGGAACACGCGGCCGCATTCATCGAGAGCCATGGCGGCAAAATTGTGCATTCCCAACCTGTGCTCGCAGTCAAAGCCGAGGCCGCCGGCTTCTCCCTCGAAATGCAATCAGGGTCTGAAAAGTTCGACCAGGTCATTTCTGCGGTGCCACCACAGCGCTTGGCTGCTCTTACCGCCAACCTGCCTGAACTAGCGGAAGCAAGGGCACAGGTCGCCCGTTTCAGTTACCAGCCGATCTACAGCGTGTTCCTGCAATATCCCGCTGCAACTCGCCTGTCCCGGCCCATGATCGGCCTGTACGGTGGAGTCACTCAATGGGTGCTCGACCGCGGCCAGCTCAACCACGAAAACGGTCTGCTGTGTGCCGTAATCAGCTCGGAAGGCCCGCACCAGACCCTTGATCACGACGATCTGGCACAACGGGTGCATGACGAATTACGTGTGCTCCTTCCCGATCTGCCACAACCTTTGTGGCACAAGGTGATTGCGGAAAAGCGCGCCACCTTTGCCTGTAGCCCAGGCATGGAGCGCCCCGACCAAGTCACACCGCTACCAAATTTCTTCCTCGCCGGCGACTACACCGCCGGCGATTATCCCGCCACTCTCGAAAGTGCAGTACGAAGTGGGGTAAAATGCGCAAAACTTATTCAGGAATCAGCATGAAAAATTACCAAGCACCTCAAGACCTACTCAAGGGCCGTGTCATTCTCATCACAGGTGCGGGCCAAGGCATAGGCAAAACCGCAGCATTGACCTTTGCTGCCCACGGCGCCACGATAATCCTGCATGGCCGATCGGTAAAGAAACTGGAAGCGGTATACGATGAAATCGTGACCGCAGGCCACCCACAGCCGGCGATTTTTCCGCTTGACCTAAACAAGGCTGAAGACAAGGATTTCGCTGCAATGGCTGACGGCATTGGCGGACAGCTCGGGCGGCTCGACGGCATTCTGCACAACGCCGCCAAGGTTGATCGTCCGCAGCCGCTGGAAGACCAAACCCTGGAGCAGTGGCTGCCACTGCTGCGCATTAATCTGGCCGCACCCTTCGCCCTCACCCGCGCCTGCCTGCCACTGCTGAAAGCTTCGCCGGACGCTTCGATCCTGATGACCTCGGAAACCCACGGCCACACTCCAACCGCCTTCTGGGGCGGCTTTGCTGTTGCCAAAGGAGGCGTGGAAACGCTGGTGAAGATATGGGCGCAAGAACTGGAGGTTTACCCCACGCTACGCATCAACACGGTGGTGCCAGGCCCGGTGCAGTCACCACAGCGTGTCCGCACCTATCCCGGTGAGCGCAAGGATAGTCTGCCCAAGCCTGAAACGCTGATGCCGCTCTACCTCTACCTCATGGGTCCGGACAGCCATGGGACGAGCGGCCAGATTATCGAGGCAAATCCGGGCTAGCATCTACTTCAGGAAAAACTCCAGCTTTTCCTGTCCGACCTCGATCACATCACCGTCCTGCAGGATATGTGGCCCACTGCCGATGGCCTGTCCGTTAAGCCTTGCGGCTTTATTCCCTTCCACTTGAGTGATGAAATAGCCTGGCGGCCGCCGCATGATCACCGCAACCTGTTCTCCCGCAGTTCCGAAAGTTTTAAGCGGCCGTTCCAACTCGATATTCTGACCGGCAAACTTGCCCTTGATACCTCTCACCAGGCCCAACGGAAAACTCGCCCGAAGTGAAGACCTCGCAGTCGAGACCGAAGCATGGCTGCCCGCATCCCTTCCTGCTGACTGCGGAACCGCCCCGACTTCCCTATCGACGGCGCGTATCATCATAGTCCGGTCGTAATCCATCTCCGGGTTGGCTTTGATGTTGCCGTACTTGATCCGATAAGCACCGAGTTCTATTACGTCGCCATTTTGCAAAATATGTTTGGTAATGCGTGCACCGGTCAAGGTCGAGCCGTTAGTGCTACCCAGATCCTCGAAAATATGGTCGTTGCCCACCGTCTGAATAACGGCATGTTCCTTGCTCACACTCGGATCGTCGAGGTGAATATCGTTGCCGGACCGACGACCGATGGTAATCCGCCCCTTGTCGATAAAATGATTACCGACCATCGCTCCATTCAAAGTTACCACCAGCTTCGCCATTGCCTTATCTCCTGAACCAGCCAAACAGTCTCTCAAACAGTCCACGCCTGGCGGATTGTGCCCGCACCCGAGCCAGAACCACGGAGACATTGTCGTGCCCGCCATTGTCATTCGCCATCTGGACCAACAAATTCGCCGCCAGCGGCAAATTTGCTTTAAGTTCGCACAAGGCAAGCTCGATGTCGGTATCCTCCACCATATCATTCAGGCCGTCAGAGCAGAGCAGGTAGAGATCCCCCGGCAACATGCCCTCTTCGCGCACATCCACTTCAACCTTTTCCTCTTTGCCCAATGCACGAGTCACCAGGTTACGGTTATGTGAAAGTTTGGCATCCCCGGAATCGATCAATCCAGCCTCGACCTGGCCCTGCAGCAACGAGTGGTCCATAGTGAGTTGTTCAAGCCGGTCATAGCGCAAGCGGTAAAGACGTGAATCACCCACATGAGCAATGGAAATGCGATCATCGTGGAACACGGCGAGCGTCAGTGTCGTTCCCATGTCCTGGCACTGCGAGTTTTTCCGCGCCACCCTCAAAATCATCTGGTTGGCCTTTTCCGCCGCCCGCTTTACAGCCAGCGTCTGTGGCAGGTATCTCTTGGCCGCATCATTCTCCACTGACTCCAGGTTTCCCAGCGCTGCGGCCAACTCTTCTTTGACGACCGAAATCGCCAGGGCACTGGCCACATCACCGGCCATATAGCCGCCCATGCCATCAGCCAGCATCATCAGACCTATCTCGCTATCGGTGGCAATGCTGTCTTCATTGAATTTGCGCACTACGCCAGTATCCGTGGCGCTGGCGAATTCAACCCTGCTTTGTACTGTCATGCGTTCAGTTCCCCTGAAAACCAGCCGTTCCTGGTCGCGCCATCATAGCAACAATGAATGATCACGTTAACAACATTGATATTCTTTAATTTTTACCGAAATCTTCACACCTCACCTGGCAGGGGTGCAAGAACAGCTTCCAATGATGAATTCGGCTTGACACGGCACAGCTAAAAATCTACTGTTATAGGTCTTCGATAGACGTCTCTTCACAATAAATTCAGCATCACAAATTCAGCATCGGTTATTCATGGAAATCGAAAAACTGGGCCGCTACGAAATCCTGTCCGAGTTAGGGCAAGGCGCCATGGGCGTAGTTTACAAAGCAGTCGATCCGCTCATAGATCGTACTGTCGCTATCAAGACCATAAATCTCAACCTGTCCAATGACGAACTCGCGGATTTCGAGGAGCGCTTCAACCGCGAAGCCAAATCTGCCGGTCGACTGAACCATCCCAATATTGTCACGATCTACGATGTAGGCAGGGCCGATCATGTCGCTTTCATGGCGATGGAGTATCTGGAAGGCCGCGAACTGAAGGAGATCATCGCTTCCGGCGAGATTCTGCAACCTGGCAGGGCAGCCGAAATCATCACCCAGGTCGCCGACGCCTTGGCATTCGCCCACGACCATGGCGTTGTACACCGTGACATAAAACCTGCCAACATCATGGTACTCCGTAATGGCAGTGTAAAAATCACCGACTTCGGCATCGCCAAGATGTCGTCCGGATCCCGAACCCAAATCGGTATCATTCTCGGCTCTCCCAAGTACATGTCTCCTGAGCAAGTGGCCGGCAAACCCGTGGATGGCCGCTCCGATATTTTTTCCCTGGGGGCAGTGCTATACGAATTACTGACAGGCAAACCCGCTTTTAGCGGGGAGGACAGCACCCTGACCTCCATCATGTACCGGGTAATGAATGAAATGCCGGCATCGCCATCAGACGTCACCCCCTCACTTCCCATGGCGTTCGATTACATTGTCGCCAGAGCGCTGGCCAAGGCGCCTGAAAACCGCTATCAATCCGCACGGGAAATGGCCAACGACCTCAGAAATTTCAGGAATCTGACCGCCACTTCGACTTCCTCCAGGAAGAAATCTGCTGCAAAAACAGGAAACGATGGAGATGCCACCGTCAGATTGAATGCAAGCCAAATTCCGGCAGACCCCAGCCAGAGCAGCGGAAAAAAACGGGCAACCCTTGCAGTTGCTGCAATTATTGTCTCAGCCATCGTGCTATTCGTCACGTCCAGTCGCGAGTCTGCGGTGACGACCGTCGATGACAACAAGCTAACTACTGCCCAGACCACTTCGACAGCCAATGTAACACCCCCACCCCCTGAGGAAACCGCCACAAAGCCGGCTCTTCCTGATGCATCCGAAAGCAAAGAGCCAGATGGGAAATCGAGCATGGCCGCCCCTACCAAAGCGCCGGATGGGCAACCAAGCATTGCCGTCCCCACCCAGGCCACACTCGGTTTCGCGGTACTCCCATGGGGAGAAATTTTTATCGATGGCAAAAGTCAGGGAGCCTCACCACCGCTCAGGGAGATCAGGCTACCCCCCGGCAAACACCAGATCGAGATCAAGAACACCGACCTCCCTCCCTATCGTCAGACCGTGGAGATGGAGGCCGGGGCAAGCAAGATAATCCGGCATAAATTTAAATAAATCAGGATCATATTATGATACGCTCCCGCTTGCTTATTCTGACATCCGCCCTGCTTCTGTTGCTCAACACAGGCTGTTCTTCCGGTCCGGCCAGGGATGTCGGGCTCGACAAACTCTCACCGCGCAAGGCGGAACAGGAGCTTTCTACCGGGATAACAAACTACGAGGACGGCAACTACAAAGCTGCAGCAAAGACCCTGCAAAACGCGTTGGATTCAGGCCTAACCTTTGACAGCGATGCTGCACGGGCGCATAAATACCTGGCATTCATTCACTGCCTGTCAAACCGGGAGAAGCAATGCCGCGATGAATTCAGGAAAGCGCTGGAGAAAGATAATAAATTCGACCTGAATCCGGCCGAGGTTGGACATCCCATCTGGGGTCCGGTATTCCGTGCAGTCAAGGCGGAACACAAAAAATAGGCTCAGAGCGGCTAGGGAACACCTTGCCGGCCACTCGCTGGCATTGTAGGCGACCTTTTTAAATGGAACGCCAGCTTGATTCCGGCAATTTCGATAATGTCATGGTCTTCCAGCACATGGGGTGGGCCGCTGACAGCAATCCCATTCAACAAAGGAGCTTGTGTGCCTTCCAGATGTGTCAGGGTGTAACCTTCCTCATGACGTGTAATTACCGCCACCTGTATACCGGGCTTGCCCAGCGTGGTCAGAGTTCGGTCCAGATCCATTTCCTTACCCGCGCCAACTCCACTTAGAATCTGAAGACCCGCCATCGGCAGTTCTCCAGATGAGGTTCTCCCAGTCGGTCGGTTTCCAGAATGAGTTTGTCCCTGCGTAGCAGAGGGAAAACCCTGAGTATGGAGCAGACTTTCTTCTTGGGTTGCCAAGGTGTCGTCGGCACTCTGAATCAGATTATCGAGGTATCGCAGCTTCTCCGAGCGGCGGCTGCCATCATTTTCTGGCTTGATCACCAGAGGCTCGAACACATATTTGAGGGAATGTTTAGCTAACTTGATTTCGTCACCATCTCGCAACAGATATTTCTTGATACTTTTGCCGTTGACCTTGGTGCCGTTGGTGCTGTTCAGGTCTTCCAGAAAGGAGTCGTTACGAATCGTAATGATCATGGCATGACTGCTGCTCACTGCATTGTGGGCCAACTGTAAATCGTTGTTAGGCTTGCGCCCGATCATGATGCGTTCACGATCGAGCTGCTGCTCCCCAACCAGTTCTCCATCTAAATAAACCAGCAATTTTGACATCTTATCGCTCCGTCCAACCCGCTCACAAAGGTTAGATTAGTATTTTCTCGTCAGGACTATCATGTCACTTAATTTTAGCCCCTGCAATATGCTACCGCATCCTCGAGTCGATCCACCGCCACCACCTCCATACCGGCAACACGTTGCTTCGGGTTGTTGGCCTTGGGAATGACTGCATGCGTAAAACCCAGCTTGGCCGCCTCTTTCAAGCGTTCCTGGCCGCGTTGTACCGGGCGAACCTCACCGGCCAAGCCAACTTCACCGAATACCACCAGCTTGGCCGGCAGCGGTTTGTTACGCAGGGATGAAACTATCGCCAGCAGCACCGCCAAGTCGGCTGCCGGCTCGGTAATCTTGACTCCGCCTACGGCATTAACGAACACATCCTGATCGAAGCAGGCGATGCCGGCATGGCGGTGCAATACGGCCAGCAGCATCGCCAGCCGGTTCTGTTCCAGCCCCACGGACAATCTTCTCGGATTGGGTGCATGCGCCTCATCCACCAGCGCCTGCACTTCCACCAGCAGCGGTCGAGTACCTTCCTGCGTCACCATCACGCACGAACCCGCCACCTCCTGACCGTGGTGTGAAAGGAATAGCGCCGAGGGGTTGCTCACCTCGCGCAGCCCCTTCTCGGTCATGGCGAACACACCTAACTCGTTGACTGCACCGAAGCGGTTCTTGAAAGCGCGGATCAGGCGAAAACTGGAATTACTGTCGCCCTCAAAATACAGCACCGTATCGACAATGTGTTCAAGCACGCGCGGCCCGGCCAAAGCGCCTTCCTTCGTCACGTGACCGACCAGGATCACGGTGATACCGGTCTGCTTCGCCAGGCGTGTCAGCTGCGCCGCACACTCGCGCACCTGCGCCACGCTGCCGGGAGCAGACTGCAGCGCCTCGGAATAAACGGTCTGGATCGAATCGATCACCGCCACATTAGGCTTCTGCGCCAGCAAGGTGGCACAGATCTTCTCCAGCTGAATTTCCGCCAGCAATTGCACCGGCCCCGCATCAAGCGCCAGCCTTTTGGCACGCAATGCAATCTGTTGCGCGGATTCTTCGCCGCTGACGTACAGCACCTTGTTGTTTGCGCCGAGATGACACAAGGCCTGCAGCAACAAAGTGGACTTACCGATACCCGGATCGCCGCCGATCAGCACCACCCCGCCCGGCACCATGCCGCCACCAAGCACGCGGTCGAATTCGGCGATGCCGGTGGTCTGGCGCGGCGTTTCCAGCGCCTCCACGTCGGACAAGCGCTGCAGCTGGCTGGGCTCGGCCAGCGCACTGTAGCGGTTGACGGTCGGCGCAGTCTCGGCAACAGTTTCCACCAGCGTGTTCCACGCCATGCAGTGCGGGCACTGGCCCTGCCACTTGGTTGCCTGCCCACCACATTCGGTGCAGCTGTATACGGATTTTTGTTTGGCCATGCTCAGATTTCCACCACAGGCACCCTGGCCGCCAGTGCGCACAACAATTCGTAGCTGATGGTACCTGCCGCTGCCGCGATCTCCTCCACCGGCAAACCCTTGCCCCACAAGGTCACTGGACTACCGATGCCGGCACCGGGAATGCCGCTTAGATCGACGCACAGCATGTCCATCGATACGCGGCCCAGGATGCGGCTGCGCTGGCCATTGACCAGCACCGGCGTTCCGGTCGGGGCATGGCGCGGATAACCATCGGCATAACCGCAAGCGACGATGCCGACGCGGGCAGGCTGCTCTGCACGGAAAGCGGCGCCATAACCGACCGCTTCCCCCACCTGTAGTTCCTGCACCCCGATAATGGCACTGGTCAGCGTCATCACCGGTTTGAGATCAAGGCTTGCCGCGCTTGCATCGGCAAAGGGTGACGAACCGTAAAGCATGATACCGGGTCGCACCCAGTCGCCATGGGCTTGCGGATAGCGCAGGATGGCAGCAGAATTGGCCAGGCTGCGCGGCGCGTCCAGACCCGCAGCGAGAGTGTCGAAACAAGCAAGTTGAGTTGCGATACCCTGCGCCTCGTCGGCACAGGAAAAATGGGTCATCAGCGTGATCCTGCCCACCGCGCGCGCGGCCTGAAGACGCTGCAGCGCAGCGCCAAAAGCCTCGGGCCTGAAGCCGAGCCGGTTCATGCCGCTGTTGAGCTTGAGAAACACATCAAGCTTGACCGGCAGTCCAGACATTTCGAGCATCTCGATCTGTTCCGGGCAATGGATGACGCTGGCCAGACGGTATTCCGCCAGGGTCGGCAGTTCGTCCACACTGAAAAAACCCTCCAGCAGCAGGATGGTCTGATTGAAGCCCGCCTCGCGCAGTGCCACGGCCTCTTCCACATTGAGTACAGCGTAACCATCGGCAGTATCCAACGCATGGGCCACCCGCAACATGCCATGGCCATAGCTGTTGGCTTTGATCACAGCCATAGTTCTGGATTGAGGTGCGTGACCACGAACAACGCCAAGATTATGCTTGAGTGCCGAGAGGTCGATTTGAGCTTGTAGCGGACGGGTCATAAATAAAGTCCTGAGTGCCGAGTGCTGAGTACTGAGCAAAGCAAGGTCCGAAAAACAAGAACTCGGCACTCAGGACTCAGCACTAATAACTCCCCCCATGAGCATAATTCTCAAATCGGGTGTATTCACCTAGGAAGGTCATGCGCACCGTGCCGATCGGGCCGTTACGCTGCTTGCCGATGATAATCTCGGCGATGCCTTTGTCTGGTGTGTCGGTGTTATAAACCTCATCACGGTAAATAAACAAAATGATATCAGCATCCTGCTCGATAGCACCTGATTCGCGCAGATCCGACATCACCGGACGTTTATTGGGGCGATTCTCCAGACTACGGTTGAGCTGGGAAAGGGCGATCACCGGCACATCTAATTCCTTGGCCAAAGACTTGAGGCCACGTGAAATTTCTGAAATTTCGGTGGCTCGATTTTCGTTGCCCCCACCCTTGCCGCTTCCGCTCATGAGTTGCAGGTAATCGATCACGATCAGGCCGAGTTTGCCGCATTGACGATGTAAACGACGCGCTCTCGCTCGCAAATCCATCGAAGTCAGCGCCGCACTCTCATCGATATAAATCGGGGCATCGTTCAGCTTGCCCACTGCATAAGTGAGTTTTTGCCAATCTTCGTCCAGCAAACGGCCAGTACGTATCCGATGTTGATCAAGACGACCAATCGAACCGATCATCCGCGTCACCAGTTGCGACCCGCCCATTTCCATACTGAAGACCGCGACCGGCATTCCGGTTTGTATCGCCACATTTTCCGCAATATTCAGAGAGAATGCGGTTTTGCCCATACTCGGCCGACCCGCGACGATAATCAAGTCACCCCCATGCAAGCCGGATGTTTTCTCATCGAGGTCAGAAAAACCGGTAGGTATTCCGGTGATATCACTCGCATTATCACGCTGAAAAAGCATGTCGATGCGTTCTACAACCTGGGTCAATAACGGCTGAATCTCGACAAAACCTTGCTTGCCCTTCGAGCCCGCCTCGGCAATCTCGAACACTTTCGCTTCAGCCTCATCCAGCAATTGTGCCATCGAGCGACCGGCGGGACTAAGCGCATCCTCGGCAATGCCGCTGCCGACTTCGACCAGTTTTCTGAGTACCGCACGCTCCCGAACAATCTCCGCATAGCGGCGGATATTGGCTGCGCTCGGCGTATTCTGCGCCAGCGCCCCCAGATAGGCCAAACCGCCCGCATCGACCAGCTTGGCGCTGTTCTCCAGCGATTCCGCGATAGTGATAACGTCCGCCGGCTTGTTGTGTTCCACCAGCTTGCTGATATGGCGGTAAATCAGGCGGTGGTCGTGGCGATAAAAATCCCCTTCGGTGACCAGGTCGGCAATCTTTTCCCACGCGCTGTTGTCGAGCAACAGGCCGCCCAGCACGGACTGCTCTGCCTCAACAGAATGGGGCGGCAGCTTCAGATTATCCAGCTCTTGATCATTCATCAGGATTTATATGGGGAGAGGCAAATATAGGGGATAAAAACATGTTGAAAGTATACCCAAATAAGCTCTAAACAGACACAAACAAAAAGGGGCTGCAAGCAGCCCCTTTTTGCCGGAACAACCTTAATCTCAGCTTTCGCCAAGCACGGTAACCGTGATGTTGGCAACCGCATCGTGATGCAGCGCAACAACAATCGGGTAATCGCCGATTTGCTTGAGGTGGCCAGTAGGCATGCGAATATCCGCCTTGGCAACTTCAAAACCCATGGCATTCAGTGCGTCAGCAATGTCGGTGTTGGTAACGGAACCGAACAGCCTACCATCCACACCCGCTTTCTGGGAAAGTTTGACCAGCTGACCTTCCAGTTTCTCGGCACGGGCCGTTGCATCGGCCAGAATCGCAGCTTGCTGCTTTTCCAGTTCGGCGCGACGGACTTCAAACTCGGCCTTGTCTTTTCCGTAGCACGCTTGGCCTTGCCCTGCGGGATCAGGAAATTGCGGCCGTAGCCGTCCTTGACTTTGACGATGTCGCCCAGTTGACCGAGGTTGACTACCTTTTCCAATAAAATTAATTGCATCTGGTGTCTCCTTAGTGCTGGTCAGTGTAGGGGATCAGGGCCAGGAAGCGGGCGCGCTTGATTGCCGTGCCCAGCTGGCGCTGGTAGCGGGTTTTCGTACCGGTAATACGGCACGGGATGATCTTGCCGTTTTCCGCGATGAAATCCTTCAGGATTTCGGTATCCTTGTAATCGACTTCCTTGATACCTTCAGCGGTGAATTTGCAAAATTTGCGGCGCTTGAACATGCCGCCCCGATTGCTCGGCCGGGTCGGTTTTTTCGTAGTAGGACGTGGCATTTTTAACCTTTCTCAATCAATTCTATTCTATTCAAGTGCAACACCAGTTGCTGACTGTGCTGGCTCTTGCGTGCCAGGAAACCCGCTGCCTTGATACTGTCGCCAGCTTTCCAGCCAGCAACGATCTGAGCGGGATCACCCATCGCGATCGCGGGTATTTCACATTCAACTTTGCGCTTGAACCCTGCCTCGATCTGCTCTGAAACATGGCCTATTCTGAAGGCCATCAGGGGCAAACCGGCTGGGGTATAACGCAAGGCATCCATCTCGGCGATCCGGCCAGTCAGGACAACCTGGTTGCAATTCACTTAGGCAGCAGCTTCCTGGGTAGCGGGCGCCTCGACCGGGGTTTCCACGGCTACAGGGGCTACAGGAGTTTCCGTGAAGCGGGCCCGGTCTTCCCTCATCATCGGCGAAGGCGTAGTTACTGCTTCCTTCACTTTGATAGTCAGGTGGCGCAGAACCGCATCGTTGAACTTGAATGCATGATCGAGTTCGTCCAGAGTTTCCTGGTCACACTCGATGTTCATCAGCACATAGTGTGCCTTGTGCATCTTCTGGATCGGGTAGGCCATCTGGCGACGACCCCAGTCTTCGAGACGATGGATCTGGCCGCTCTTGGCGGTAATCAGGGCGCGGTAGCGCTCGATCATGGCGGGCACTTGCTCGCTCTGATCGGGGTGAACGATGAAAACTATTTCGTAATGTCGCATGCATGCTCCTTATGGATATTAAGCCTCCCGCCATGCGGGACGGTGAGGCAAGGTGGAAAAGCCGAACAGTTTAATGAAAATCGGCTGAAAAATCAAATACGATTGCGCTGACGTCGCGTTTCATACAGGCAAATACCGCTGGCGACGGAAACGTTCAGACTTTCCACGCTGCCGAACATCGGGATGCGGATCAGCTGGTCACAGGTTTCACGGGTAAGACGGCGCAGGCCTTCGCCCTCGGCGCCCAGCACCCAGGCGGTCGGGCCTTCGAGCTTGGCGGAGAAAAGATCAGACTCGGCCTCGCCTGCTGCACCAACTACCCACACGCCGGCCTCCTTGATTTCGCGCAGGCTACGGGCGAGATTGGTGACGGTGACGAAAGGCACAGTTTCGGCCGCACCGCTGGCGACTTTGCGCACCGTGGCGTTGAGCCCGGCAGCGCGGTCTTTCGGAACGACCACGGCATGCGCACCCATCGCGTCCGCCACACGCAGGCATGCCCCCAAGTTGTGCGGGTCCTGCACACCATCCAGCACCAGCAATAGCGCCGGTTCTTTTAAATTCTCCAGCACATCGAACACGTCGTGGTATTCCCGCGCCGCTACGACCTTAGCCACTACGCCTTGGTGCTTGTCGTTGCCGGCCATGCCGTCAAGACGGTGACGTTCCATGAAGATGACACGCACGCCCTGCTCCTCGGCCAGTTGCAGCAGGTCGCGGGCACGTGGGTCCTGCCGCTCCCGGTGCAGGTAGACTTCAGTTACGCTTTTTGCATCTTGCCGGATGCGGCTGACAACGGCATGAAAGCCGTAAATAAAATTGTCGGCCATTTAATGCGTGGGCTTCCGTTTGCGGCGGGGTTTCTTGCCACTTTCCTCCACCTTGGGGGCTACCCCCCTGCCGCCTTCTTTTTCCCGTGTTCCTTTAGCCGCACGCGTAGCAGCGCGCGGCTTGCCGCCCGCCGTTTCCCTGGACGTATGCTGCCTGCCCGATAACGACCCTTTGACGACAGGCTCCGCCATGACGAAGTCGATCTTGATGGTTTCGAGATCGACCCGCGCCACCTTGACCTTCAGCCGATCGCCCAGCCGGAAGCGCTGTCCGGTTCGCTCGCCCAGCAACTGGTGCTTGGCGGCATCGAAATGGAAATAATCGCTGCCCAGCTCGGTGATATGCACTAGGCCTTCGACATAGATATTGTCGAGCGCGACGAACACGCCAAAGCCGGTGACGCTGGCGACGGTACCGTCGAAAGTCTCGCCCACCTTGTCCTGCATGTAGAAGCACTTGAGCCAGTCGTTGACGTCGCGCGTCGCCTCATCGGCACGACGTTCGGTCTGGGAACAGTGGATGCCCAGTTCCGCCCATTTACCCGGCTTGTATTTATCGCCATTCAGCACGGCCTTGATGGCACGGTGCACCAGCAAGTCCGGATAGCGGCGAATAGGCGAAGTGAAATGGGTGTAGGACTCGTAGGCCAGGCCGAAATGGCCGACGTTGTCCGGGCTGTAGACCGCCTGCCGCAACGAGCGCAGCATGACCGTTTGCAGCAACTGCTCGTCCGGCCGCCCTTTGACCTTGGACAGCAGCTTGGCGTAGTCCTTGGCGTGGGGATCGTCGCCGCCGGCCAGAGGCAAGCCGAACTCCTTGAGAAATTCGCGCAGCCCTTCGAGCTTCTCCGGGGTCGGACCCTCGTGGATGCGGTACAGGGTCGGGTGCTCGTTCTTCTGCAGGAAATCCGATGCGCACACGTTGGCCGCCAGCATACATTCCTCGATCACGCGGTGGGCATCGTTGCGATGCACCGGCACAATGCGCTCGATCTTACCCTGATCGTTGAAAATCATCTGGGTTTCGATAGTCTCGAAATCGATCGCGCCGCGTTTCCCGCGCGCCTTGAGCAGCACCTTGAACAGCTTGTGCAACTCCTGGACATGCGGCAACTGGTCCTTGTGTTCATTGGCTTCTTTGCCCTTGGGGTCGGCCAGCATCGCCGCTACCGTGGTGTAGGTAAAGCGCTGGTGCGAGTTCATCACCGCTGGGTAGAACTTGTATTTCTTGATATCACCGTTGCCGCTGATGTCCATCTCGCACACCATGCACAGCCGTTCGACGTGGGGGTTGAGAGAACACAGGCCGTTGGACAATTCCTCCGGCAACATCGGGATAACACGACGCGGAAAGTACACCGAGTTGCCACGATCGAACGCTTCCAGATCGAGCGCGTCCTTGGGCTGAACGTAATGACTGACGTCGGCGATCGCCACGTACAGCTTCCAGCCGCCCTTGCTGAGTATCTTCCAGCCCTTGTCCAGCGGACGGCAGAACACGGCATCGTCGAAATCGCGGGCGGTCTCGCCGTCGATGGTGACCAGCGGCAACTCGCGCAGATCCTCGCGCCCTGCCATGTCTTTTTTCAACACTTTCGGCGAGAATTTCTTCGCCAGATTTTCCACCTCGGGCGGAAACACATGCGGCAAATCGTGCTTGCGCAGTGCGATTTCAATTTCCATGCCGGGGTCGGTGTAATTACCGAGGATCTCTACCACTGTCCCGACTGGCTTGGCGTGCTTGCTTGGCTGTTCGATGATTTCTATCATCACCACCTGGCCGGGCTGGGCGCCCATGTCGCCACCGGGCGGAATCAGGAAGTCCTGGCTGATGCGTTTGTTTTCAGCCACCGCCCGAAGGATGCCATGCTCGTTGAAGAGGCGACCCACAATGCGCGTATTAACCCGCTCCAACACCTCGACGATGCTGCCTTCGGGACGACCGCGCCGGTCTTCGCCGATCATCCGCGCCATCACGCGGTCGCCGTGCAATACCTTCTGCATCTGGCTCGGGCCCAGGAACAAATCCTCTCCGCCATCATCAGGCACCAGGAAGCCGAAGCCGTCCTTGTGTCCCTGCACCTTGCCCTTGATCAAGTCCAGCTTGTCCACCACGCAAACTTCATGTTTGCGGTTGCGCATGATCTGGCCATCCCGCTCCATTGCTCTGAGACGACGGCTGAATACATCCACCTCGTCTTCCTGAATTTCCAGGATCTTGGCCAGTTTATTCTCTGCAACAGGAACACCCTGCTCGGTAAGAAGCTGCAATATATATTCCCGACTCGGCAATGGATGCTCGTACTGAGCACGTTCACGCTCGAGGAAGGGGTCTTTGGATCTAATTTTCTTCGTTGACAAAATATCTCTTTCCTATTAAAGTTCGGCCTTCTTGATTTGCCCAGATGGCGGAATTGGTAGACGCGCACGGTTCAGGTCCGTGTGCCGCAAGGTGTGGAGGTTCGAGTCCTCTTCTGGGCACCAAATATAAAAAGGCAGGTTCTTCGGAACCTGCCTTTTTTATTTTACTCAAACGGGTGACGCAACACGATCGTTTCATCACGATCTGGTCCGGTCGAAATAATATCGATCGGCACACCGCATAGCTCTTCCATACGCTTGAGGTAATTCTTCGCCGCCACTGGCAGCCCGTCGTAGCTCTTTACACCCACAGTGCTGTCTTTCCAGCCCGGCATCTCTTCGTAAATCGGTTCACATTTGGCCAGCATTTCAGCGCCTGACGGCAGAATGTCGATTGTTGCGCCATCCACCTTGTATCCAGTACACAGACGCACAACTTCCATGCCATCCATGACATCGAGCTTGGTCACACACAGACCTGTCACACCGTTGATCTGAATCGAGCGCTTGAGCGCAGCCGCATCAAACCAGCCGCAGCGACGCGCACGACCCGTGGTTGACCCGAACTCGTTGCCACGATCAGCCAGGCCTTTGCCAACCGGGTCAAGCATGTCTACTGCGTCATACAGTTCGGTTGGGAATGGCCCTGCACCTACACGGGTAGTATAAGCCTTGGTGATTCCTAACACGTAATGCAGCATCTGTGGTCCCACACCACTACCCGTGGCGGCATTGGAGGCGATGCAATTGGAAGAAGTCACGAATGGATAAGTGCCATGATCGATATCCAGCAATGCCCCCTGCGCGCCTTCAAACAGCAAATTGCTGCCACCCTTGAAAGCCTCGAACAGCAAGCGCGGCACGTCGGCCACCATCGGCTTGATGCGCTCCGCAACGATCAAGGTCTCATCCAGAGTTTTCTGAAAATCCACCGTGTCGGCATGAAAGTAGTTTTTCAGCACGAAGTTGTGATAGTCGAGAATCTCCCCCAGCTTGGCCGCCAGACGCTCGCGGTGGAACATGTCCTGGATGCGGATGCCGCGACGCGACACCTTGTCCTCGTAGGCCGGTCCGATACCGCGGCCAGTGGTGCCGATCTTGCCGGCGCCCTTGGCGATCTCGCGGGCCTGATCCAGCGCAACGTGATGGGGCATGATCACCGGGCAGGCATCTGAGATTTTCAGCCGGTTACTCACCGCTACGCCGGCGGCCTCCAGCATGTCCAACTCTTCCAGCAGCGCCTGGGGTGACACCACCACGCCGTTGCCGATGTAGCACTGCACCTTTTCGCGCAAGATGCCGGAAGGAATCAGATGCAACACCGTTTTCTTGCCGTCGATCACCAGAGTGTGGCCCGCATTGTGACCGCCCTGAAAGCGCACAACGCCTTGAGCGTGGTCGGTCAACCAGTCGACAATCTTGCCCTTGCCTTCATCTCCCCACTGGGTGCCAATTACTACTACATTCTTTGCCATGCTGATTCTATCCTTCAACGAATTTTTATTTAAACTTTGACGACGGCCCAGCCAACTTCACCCTGCACCAGAACGCGATCGTAATTCAACTCTTCCCTGCTTATCTCGTGCCCAGGCAAATCCACCACCACTACTTCACCCTGAACGCGCAAAAGGGTGATTTTATCCTGTAACTCGGGGTCCTGAACATAGGGTGCAAGAATCGCCTTGGGCAACGGTGGCGTAGACTGTGCGCCGAGCACGGCTCGCAAATCCATGCTAAAGCCGGTTGCCGGGCGGGAGCGGCCGAAAGTCTTGCCCACCTTGTCGTAGCGTCCGCCCAGAGCAACTGCATTGGCCCAGCCAGAGGCATATGCAGCGAACACCACCCCGCTGTGATAATGGTAACCACGCAACTCTGCCAGGTCGAAACAGAGTTGGTGGACACCATCCTGTACCTGACTACCGATGGTGCGAAGATCATCCAGCGCCTTGCCGATTTCCGGGTAGTCGGGCAAGTGCCGCTGCGCGGCGGCCAGAGTCTCGACGCCGCCATACAGTTGGGGAAGAACCCGCAGTGCCTCCCTGGAAACCTCATCGAGTGAGGCGGTCAGCTCGGCGAGTCCGGGTATGTCCTTGCCCTGCATGGCCTGGAACAACTCCAACTCCAGCTCTGGTGAAACCGATGCGTGCTCGACCAGACTATGAAAAATTGCCACATGCCCGAGATCAAGCTGCACTGATCCGACCCCTGCAAGTTGCAGTGATTTGATCATCAGCAACTGGATTTCCACATCGCTTTCGATTCCGCCGTGGCCGAACAATTCAGCGCCGATCTGCAACGGTTCGCGAGTCTGCATCTGACCATCCGGCATTGCGTGCAGCACACTGCCGGCATAGCACAGCCTGACCACACCCTGGCGGTTCAACAGGTGTGAATCGATCCGTGCAGCTTGCGGCGTGATGTCGGCGCGCAACCCCATCAGATGGCCGGAAAGCTGGTCCACTACTTTGAAAGTCTTGAGGTCCATGTCTCGACCCGTGCCGGAAAGCAGGGAAGGCAGGTATTCCAGCAGAGGCGGAACCACAAGCTGGTAGCCGCAGCCATAAAACCAATCGAGTAACTGCCGCCGTACCCGTTCAAAACGCAACGCCTGGGCCGGCAGCATGTCCTCAATATATTCGGGAAGTAACCAGTTATGCATGATCAATTTATCAGATATAGCAGCAGCAAGCCGCCCAACATCGAAGTCAATCCAACGAAGCGCAACTGTCCGTCGGACATTTCAGTCATTTTACGAAAAGTTTCACGCCAAACGGCAGGCGCCAAAAAAGGCAAAATCCCTTCCAACACAAGCATCAGCGCCAATGCGGCAAGCAGACTGGTTTTCACGGATTATGCCGAATCGGGCGCTTTATTTGCCTGGCGACTTCAAGTATTTAAAGAACTCCGAACTGGGGTCCAGCACCATCACGTCGCTCTTGTTCTTGAAAGTCTGCCGGTAAGCTTCCATGCTTCGGTAGAAAGCATAGAACTCAGGATTACGACCGAAGGCTTCGGCATAGATCGCAGCAGCCTTAGCATCACCTTCACCTTTGGTACGCTGCGCATCACGATAAGCCTCGGCAAGAATGATCTCGCGCTGACGATCAGCATCGGCACGGATTTTCTCCGCTTCGCCGGCACCGGTGGAACGCAATTCGTTAGCCACCCGTTTACGCTCGGCTTCCATGCGCTGGTACACCGACTCGCTCACTTCCTGTGGCAAATCTACCCGTTTAATCCTCACGTCTAGCACTTGAACACCAATTGTGCGCGCATCGGCATCGGCCTTTTGACGCAAGATCTCCATGATCTGGTCGCGCTGCCCGGAAACCACGTCATGCACAGTGCGCTTACCAAATTCGGCACGCAGACCATCATTGATGGTCTGCGACAGGCGCAAGTGGGCACGCGTCTCGTCACCGCCAACGCTGACGTAGTACTGCTTGACGTCAACGACGCGCCATTTGACAAAAGAATCCACCAGCACGTTTTTCTTTTCCGAAGTAATGAAGCGCTCCGGCTCAGCCGAGGTCAAGGTGAGCACACGGGTATCGAAAATACGCACATTTTGCAGCAGCGGCACCTTGAAATAAAGGCCGGGATCTTTTTTTACAGAGATCACTTCACCCAACTGAAAAACAATCGCATTTTGGCGCTGATCGACGGTAAACATGGTCAGGCTGAGCAAAATAAAGATTGCGATCAGTCCGGTCATGATGGCATTAAGATGTTTCATGGACGCACCTCCCGTTCACGACTGCGGAAGGCTTCGCGCGAGCGAGCCGTACTTTCCGCCGGGACTGTTGCATCAGACGTCTTTGCCGGAGGGGAATCAGCCAGGAATGTCGAGCTAGCTCCTGCGCTCTGGATCAGTTTGTCCAGCGGGAGATAGAGCAGGCTGTTGCCGCCCTTCTGGTCTACCAGCACTTTGCTGGAATTGCTCATCATCTGCTGGACCGTGTCCAGGTACATACGGTCGCGTGTCACTTTCGGCGCCTTGCTGTATTCCACCAGAATCTGCTTAAAGCGGCTGGCGTCACCCTCGGCGTTTGCAATCACGCGCTGCTTGTAACCTAGCGACTCTTCCAGTAGGCGCGAGGCAGCGCCACGAGCTCGCGGAATCACATCGTTGGCGTAGGCCTGGCCTTCGTTCTTGGCACGTTCCTTGTCCTGCCCTGCCTTCACAGCATCGTCGAACGCTGCTTGCACCTGCTCCGGCGGCTGAGCGTTCTGCATCGTCACCTTGCTGATGCTGATACCGGTCCTGTAGCGATCAAGGATCTCCTGCATCAACTTGGCGGCGCGCGTCGCGATCTCTGCACGTCCTTCATATAAAACAAAATCCATTTTACTCTTACCCACTATTTCGCGAATTGCCGTTTCCGCTGCCTGGTGCACCGCATCGTCAGGATGTCGGTTGTTGAACAGGTATTCTTCCGGACTTTTCAAGATGTACTGCACAGCAAACTGAATGTCGATGATGTTCTCATCGTCAGTCAGCATCAGCGACTCTTTCAGTATCTTGCTCTTGACGTTGGCGCGATACCCTACTTCCACCGTGCGTACCTGCTGCATATTCACCACTTCGGCGGCCTCGATCGGATAGGGAAAATGCCAGCGAGGACCTGGTTGCGTGGTTTCGACAAACTTGCCAAAACGCAGCACCACACCGCGCTCACCCGCATTGACGATATAAAATCCGCTGCCCAGCCAGATCAGTATCACCAGAACCGGGATCAGCCCCAAGCCGGCAGCCATCTTGCCGTTCGACATAGGGCTGCCACCGGTTGGACCACCACTACCGCCCTTGCCACCAAACAGAGCATTCAGCTTCTGGTTGAAGCGGCGCCATACCTCATCGAGGTCAGGTGGTCCGCCACTATTTTTCTTGCCCCAATCGGGATCATTCCATGCCATATTTATTTTTCCAAAACCTGATTAATTAAGGTTAAATCCAGTATCTACTGAGGCCTGAACCACTGCACGTACAGCTTCAGCCTGGTGCTGACGACTGTATTCTGCCAACGCCTCTCTCAGCAAATCAAAACCCTCGCCAGTGCGCGCACTGACCCAAATACGACTAATTCTACCATACTCATCCCGCTCGACGCCGGGCGCCAAGCCATTGACATCGATTTTATTCAGCACCATCAGCTGCGGGATGTGATCTGCACCGATCTCCGCCAGGACCTTGTTCACCTCTTCGATTTGCTGATCGCGGCCGGGGCTGGAAGCATCCACTACATGAAGCAGCAGATCAGCCGCCACAGCCTCTTCCAGGGTGGCACGAAAAGCCGCCACCAGGGTATGGGGCAAATGCTTGATGAAGCCGACCGTGTCGGACAGCACCACAGATCCGCCATCGGCGACAAAAAACTTGCGGCTGGTGGTATCAAGGGTAGCGAACAACTGATCCGCCACGTAGGCCTTGGCATGAGTGAGGCGATTGAATAAAGTGGATTTCCCGGCATTGGTATAACCAACGATGGACACCGACAGCACGTTGGCACGAACCCTGGCACGGCGCTGCACGCAGCGCTGGCGGCCCAACTTGGCAAGTTTTTCCTTGAGCAGCTTAACCCGCTTGCCAAGCAGGCGGCGATCCGTTTCGAGCTGAGTCTCGCCCGGCCCGCGCAGTCCGATACCCCCCTTTTGACGCTCCAGATGGGTCCAGCCGCGCACCAGTCTTGTAGCCAAATGCTCCAACTGCGCCAGTTCCACTTGCAATTTACCTTCGTGGCTTTGGGCGCGCTGCGCGAAAATATCGAGAATCAGGCTGGTGCGGTCGATCACCCGGCAGTTCATCCGCTGTTCCAGATTACGCTGCTGCGCAGGGGAAAGTTCGTGGTTGAAAATCACCAGATTGGCTTCATTGGCAATCACCGACTCGCCGATCTCATCCGCCTTGCCGGAGCCGGCAAACAGCGCTGCGTCTGGCCTGGAGCGCTTTCCCCGGACAATGCCCAGAATCCCCACACCCGCACTTTCAGTGAGGCGCTGGAGTTCCTCCAGGCTTTCCTCATAATCCGTGTCACCAAAATCCAGGCTGACCAATACGGCAGCGTCACCGCTACCCGGGCGTTCAATCATTAAACGTTTTAGTCCTCGGCGGGAAGATCAAAGGACATGTTCACGGGACGCACAGGCACTACCGTGGAAATCGCGTGTTTATAGACCATCTGGGTAATGGTGTTTTTCAGCAGCACGACGTACTGGTCGAATGATTCGATCTGGCCCTGAAGCTTGATACCGTTTACCAAATAAATGGAAACGGGTACATGCTCTTTACGCAAGGCATTTAAAAACGGGTCTTGTAATAGCTGCCCTTTCGCGCTCATGATTTCTCCAGTTCGTAGTTATGGTTAGTTTTGGATGGCTACTTTACTTGATTTTTCAAAAGGCTGCCAGCAGCAGCCACTATATATCACTATATGGGAAAATCAGCGCATTTCAAGATGGCGACCCTATTTATATCTCGGGGCGGCCAAAATAATACCCCTGCCCCCAGTCCACCCCCATCTCGCGCAGCATGTCTACCGTTTCACGATCTTCGATACATTCTGCAATAGTGGTGATATTCAATTTCTTCGATAATACGATTATGCTTTCCACCATCGCGCGCACCCGCTCGTTGCTGGCCATGTTGCGCACCATCCAGCCTTCGATCTTAAGGAAGCTGACCGGCAGTTCCGCCAGGTAGAGAAAAGAAGAGTAGCCGCTACCGAAATCATCGAGTGCCAGGCGGAAGCCGAAATCCAGCAGAGGCTGCAAATCAAATCGTATGCGTTCGAAATCCGTCAGCAACTGGCGCTCGGTAATCTCGAACACCACCGGTTTGTATTTGGGAAAATCGATATCGCAGGTGGAACAAAACTGCATGGCCCCGCCCAGAAGTTCATCCACATAATCCTTGCGCGCAAGGAACTGGGGCGAGAGGTTGATGAAATGAGCAAAGCCGGGGTCGTGACCGTCCGTCAGGTTGACCGCGCAACGATTCATAGCGTGGCGGGTAATGCTGCGATCCACCTCGTGGATAAGGTTGATCCCTTCCGCCGCCTCGATGAATTCGCCGGCGCCAATAACGGAACCATCGGGCATGTGCATGCGTGCCAGCGCTTCATCTGCCACCGGCTTGCGGGTATTCAGGTCCACCATGACCTGATAGGCGGCGACGATCCGCTCCTCCTTAAGTGCGCGCTGCAGCATGCCGGCGCGCCACAATGTGCCCGAACCGGCAGAATCCCTGGCAACCACGCAATCACGGCCCTTGCGCTTGGCCTCGTAGAGACAGCTGTCCGATTCGGACAGCGCCTGAGAGATATCCTCGTCCCCTGCCTGACACACGCCAATGCCGAAGCTGGCGGTAATTTCCAGACTACCGTGGCCGGTCTTCAGCGGATGAGCCTTGATCGCCAGGCGGACCCGTTCCGCCGCCGCAATGGCATCGGCACGGTCGGAATCATGCAGGAACAGAATAAATTCTTCTCCACCCCACCGTGCCAGCCAGTCCCCCTCGCGTAACGCCTGACGCATGATGAGCGAAACTTGCTGCAGCACTTCATCTCCTACACCATGCCCATAGTGGTCATTGATCAGCTTGAAGCGATCCAGATCACCAGTGGCGACGGAAAATCCGATGCCATCGCGCTTGGCTCGGGCGATCTCCTCGTCGAAACGCAGTTCCGCGGCACGCCGGTTTGGCAATCCAGTGAGTTCATCGGTGAGCGCCTGCGTTTCCAACTTCTGTCGCTGCTTGAGCTGCAGCAACATCTGGCTGAACCAGGCCGCAAGCAGTTCCATGAACGCCTCGTCACCCTGGGTAAATTTCCCCTCTGCCAACGGCTTCTTCCGCAAGAAAACCAAGGTTCCATAGAATTGCTCCTCGACCCAAAGCGGGATACCGGCGTAGGCATGGATGCCAAAACTGACTACCACCTTCGCCAACTCCGGCCTTTCACTTGTATTCAAGTCTGCGATGAAGAGGCCACGATTCTCATCGGCGGCACGCTGGCACAGCATATCCAGTGGACAGACCTCCTCTGCCTTGAAAAGGCCCAGCGTGTCCACCAAATACGCCGGCATGAAATGATCGCCGACTTTCTCGCTCAGCAATGCCGCATCCATATCCAGAGTATCCATTCCCAGCCGGAGCATCAGCCTGACCTTCTCGCCTTCAGAACGGGTGCGGCTGGTGGCGATTTGCCACAGTACCTGCAGGCGCGTTGACTGGTCCTTTACCGTCATCAACAGCCGTTCCCGATCGCTCACATCGATCGCCAGGCCATGACGGATAACCTCCCCAGTGTCGTCTGCCTGCTCGAATTCAGCGAGAGAAAGCCAAAGTGTCCGGCCCTTGTGATTTACGAACTTCTGAACCAGCTGCACTACTTCGCTGACTTTCAGTTCCCGGACACCTCCGGGAGGCGTCCCATGTTCCGCCAGAAGATTGTTCCAGGAACGGCCCACCACCTCGCCTTCTTCCATGCCCAGAATTTCGAGGAATGACCGGTCGGCCGCCACGACCACATGATCCCGGGCACGCACCGCGTAGGTGCCCGCATGAGCCGCAGTCAACAGCAATTTTTCACGGTTCTGCGCTAAATCCTCCAGCCTCTGCTGAGGGTCGGACAGGTTTGAACGCAAATTGTCGATCTCGCTTACCTCGCTACGATGAGGAACACCCTGGCGCTGGGGTGCGCAAGGGAAGGCGCTTTTCTGAAGTTACCGGAGTCTGGAAAGTTTTCACTGAATGCGGTTACTCTTCAGGCCAGTAGTCGGTCGCTATACCATCACCCAGATCAGCTTCGATCAGGCGGCGCCGCACTTCGAGCAATCGGCTGATCAGTTTTGGCTCACTCTTTTCGTATCCTTCAGGATCAGCGACACGGTTAACCACTACGCCGAGCAGCTCGGTGATCGCGTTGCCGATCGAATTCTGGCTGATAGTAACGATCAACTTGCCTTCGTCATTACGATAAATGAGTTGCTTGAACGCAGGCTGCCAGCGTATGGCATTAGCGTATTTTGCATCGACAATGCAGTTGTCGCGCACCTTCTTTGCTGTTTTCAGGAAATCATTGTTAAACAGCAGTACGCTTTCAACTTCATCCGGGTAATAGGCATCACTTGGGGGAGGTGCATTACGAGTGGAGACCTGCGAGAAGAAGGTGCGATAGAAGTCGATAAAACCCTTCAGCACCTCATCGTATTCTTTCCAGAAGCGCACATCTTTCAGCGCCGCCGCGCCACCCTGAATCTCCCAGCTGGGCAGACCCTGCGGGTAGCCCGTCAGTGCGATGCATGCATCCGCTTCGCTGGCGGGCTTGAGAATTTCCAGCTCCAGCGCCTTGTCGAAAAATTCGCGGTAAACATCCCGCATATAGGCCTGAAACAGGCTGTGCTGGCCACCATCGGTTAAATTGGGGTTTTTCAGATCAGCCAGTTTGGCGTTGCGCAGTTCGTCCTTGGGAAAAACAATGAAGTGATTGTGCAACATGCGGATACTCGGCACCCCTGGCGAGGTCAGCGGCCAGGTAGCATCCAGGCTCGCCTCGCCCGCCAGAATCAACGCCTCATCCGGATCGGGGTATTGCTCCAGCATGTAGTCGATGATGATCTGGTTCATCCGGTTCCACACATGCTTCACATTATCCGGAACCTGAGTGCGACGGACCGGGCGCCCCAACGGATTGAGGATGCATTGCGAAGTATTGTAGATAATCGAGGCATCGAACTCGTTGCTGTGACCCAAAGCCTTGCGATACAGCAACAGGTTTTCATCGTTCATCAACAATCCATTGTTGTGCATCAGATCGTTGAGATTTTCAGTACTGTTGAAAAATTCGTTGTGCTTCATCCCCTCCGGCACTTCAAGAGGAATGGGGCGGAAAGGAGTGGTAATTTCGCGGGGGCCGGATTGCGTCATGCTGGTTCCAGTACTAGGTTCCGTTAGGGGTGAAGGGTGAGGGGTGAGGGGAAAAAGCGGAGTTGGCGCGGATTTTGACTTTCCGCCTCACTCCTCACCCCTAACGCCTCACACGTTATTAACCATACAGCTTACGGCCACGCCGGCGCTGGCGGTGGGCGCGTTTTTCATCAGCTTCGGTCTTGGGTGCAGGCACCCTGTCAGCGAAGGGATTATGCCCCTGCTTGAACTGCACCCTGAGCGGTGTGCCCGTCAGCTCGAACGCCTGGCGGAAAGTGCTTTCCAGATAGCGCTTGTAGCTGGCCGACAGACTCGACAACGAGGTGCCGTGAATAATCACCAGCGGCGGATTGGATCCGCCCTGATGAGCGTAGCGCAGCTTGGGACGGAACGGGCCGGACTTGGGCGGCTGGTGCTGGGTGGTTGCCTCCATCAGGATACGGGTCAACCTCGGCGTTGGCATCTTGATCATGGCCGACGCATAGGCACCGTCGATGGATTTGAACAGGCCTCCCACGCCGCTTCCCTGCAGGGCAGAAATATAGTGGAACTTGGCGAAATCCAGAAACTGCAACTTGCGTGCAATATCGCTCTTGACCACTTCGCGCCGGTCAGCGGAAAGATCGTCCCACTTGTTCACTGCCACCACCAGGGCGCGACCACTTTCCAGAATGAAGCCGGCAATATGGGCATCCTGCTCGGACACGTCCTGACGGGCATCCAGCACCAGCACCACCACGTTAGCATCTTCCACTGCCTGCAGGGTTTTCACCACGGAAAACTTCTCGATCGCCTCGAACACCTTGCCGCGCTTGCGGATACCGGCGGTATCGATCAGGGTGTAATACTTGCTATCGCGCTCGAAATCAATGTAGATACTGTCGCGCGTCGTACCCGGCTGGTCGAAGGCGATGACCCGTTCCTCACCAAGCAGGCTGTTGACCAGCGTGGACTTGCCCACGTTAGGGCGGCCGACGATGGCAATCTTGGGGTGATCGTCCTCCTCCTCGTCAACTTCATCCAGCGGGAAGCTCTCCAGCGCCAGTTCCACCAGGTCATGGACGCCTTCGCCATGCGCACCCGAAATCACCAGCGGGTCGCCCAGACCGAGTTCGTAGAATTCGGCAGCAACCACATCGCGTCGCATGCCCTCTGCCTTGTTCACCGCCAGAAATAAGGGGCGTCCCATTTTCCGCAGCTGGTCGGCGATGATCTTGTCCTGGGCGGCCAAGCCCTGGCGCGCATCGACCAGGAACACGATAGCATCGGCCTCAGCCACCGCCTGCAGGGTCTGCCGCGCCATTTCGTGAAGAATACCGTCCTTCGCCACCGGCTCGAAACCACCGGTATCCACCACCAGATAGGGCCTGTCTCCCACTCGACCATGGCCGTAATGGCGGTCGCGCGTCAACCCCGGCAGGTCCGCAACGAGCGCGTCGCGGCTTCGGGTTAGCCGGTTGAATAAAGTGGATTTGCCGACGTTGGGACGGCCGACCAGTACGAGTGTGGGTTTCATGAGTTCGGTTAGGCGTTAGGGGTTAGAGGTGAGGAGAAAAAACGGCGACGGTGCGGATTCTGATTTTTCGCCTCACGCCTCACCTCTCACCCCTCACGATTTATTAAGTTTATTGCACTGTTAACGCGTACAGCCCGCCATTGCGAGTTTGCACCAGGAAACCCTTGTTCAGCGCTACGGGAGGCGCGCCGATCTGGCTGCCATCGGTGGCAATGCGTGCTGCGAAGCTGCCATCTTCCCGTGACAGCAGATGAACATAACCCTGTACATCGGCCACCGCGATATAGCGTCCAAGAGCCAGTGGCGCAGTAACTTGGCGGGCTAGCAACTTATCCTGCTTCCACAGGCTCGCACCGCTGTTCTTGTCGAGAGCATGGATTGCACCTCGGGTATCGCTGACGTAAACGGTGCGATCATCCATCGCCAGACCGGCAGAACTGGAGACATCACGCGCCCAGAGCAGGTTGCCGCTGGCAATATCGAAGCAGGCTGTACGTCCTTGATAAGCAGTGGCGCAGATCATTCGACCATCCACCACCGGCAGGCTGCTGACATCGGTCACACGCTCCAGCTCGGTGGTTCCACGCGGAAGAGCCACGGTCGCTTCCCAACCCATATTGCCGGTCGCCAGGTTGAGCGCCACCAGCTTGCCACCGGCAAAACCGGCGAACACCGCACCGTGCGCCACTACCACGCCGGCATTGCTGCGCAGGGAGAGCGCCGGCATGGCACGCTGGTATATCCACTTGCGCTTGCCATCCCTGGCATCCAGTCCGAAAATACGGCCGTCGCCGGTGCGTACTACCACGATATCGTTGGCCACCTGCGGTGCACTCAAGATTTCGCTCGAAAGACGTGCCTGCCACAGTGGCTGCCCCTTGGTGTCAAAGGCCATCACCTCGCCCTTGGCGGTTCCCACCGCCACCAGAGCGCTGTCTGCACCGACGCCGCCGGAAATTTTGCGCCCGGAATCAATAATCCACTGCTGCTTGCCGGTATCCGCACTGAAACGGGAAATCTTTCCCTCCAGGCCCACCGCGTAAATACCATCACTCACCACAGCGGGAAACAGCACCGTATCCCCGGCCCCTCCGACACGCTCCTGCCAACTCGACTTGAGTTCCGCAGTAGGTTTGAATTCGACCAGCGCCGCCGGCTTCTCACCAGTATCCTTGCCGCCCCAAAGACCAAAGCCGGTGGAAACCTTCTCCCCCATGCCACTGCAACCCGCCAGCTGGAAAATTGTCGCCAGAAGCAACAGCCATCTTATTGGCACATTGTGCATCATCCGCGTTCTCCCAGACCATCAAGCTTCATTTCCACGACCTGGCGATAAGCGCTTTTTTCATCCATTTTTTCCAGTGCGGCCTTGTAGGCCACACGGGCATCCGCCATCTTGCCCTGAGCCGTCAGCAGGTCTCCCTTAAGATCCGAAAACAAGCCATCAAACGCCTTTTCATGCGACGCTTCCAGGGTTTTCATGGCTTCCTCGTAATTTTTTTCATCCAGCAGGATACCAGCCAGACGCAACCGGGCGATGTCGCGCGCGCCATCTTCCTTGGCATGTTCGACCACCCATTGCAGCTGTGCCTTTGCGCTCTTGGCATCGCCCGATTCGTAATTAACCCCCGCCGCAAGCAGCGCAGCTCGCGAGGCGTAAGGGGTGCCCGGATATTTTTCGATAAGCTGGCCAGCCGCATCACGAATACGCTTGATATCCTTGCTCTGCACCCCATTTTGCACCGCTTCGTACGCCAGTGCAGCCTGGCGCTGTTGGCTATGCTGGTAGGCACGCCAACCCTGCATGCCAGCCACCACCGCAGCAAACACTGCGACCGCCAGCATCACTGTCGTCCCGTTTTTTTTCCACCAGGCTTTCAGCTCGTCTACTTTTTCCTGTTCTTCAAGATCGTAAGCCATGTTTTTCCCCGATTAAATTAAATTTAGCGCTATCCAGCATTGATCAGACTCGCCGCTGCATTCACCGTCATCCGCATCTGCTCTCCCAGCTCGCGCAGAGGCTTGAGAGTGACTTCTCCTGCCCCCGCCTCATCGTCACCGATGATCAGCGCGTAGCGCGCGCCACTGGAATCCGCCTTTTTCATTTGCGACTTGAAACTGCCGCCACCACAATGCAGGAGCACGTGCAAGCCCTGGTCGCGCAGTTGTTCAGCCGCCGCCATGGCAAATTTATTTGCCGCATCTCCCTGATGCACCAGATAAACATCGGTGGCGACCCGCGGCGCCTGAAATGCGTTCTCCTCGAGCAGTGCCAGCAGCCTCTCCACACCCATGGCAAAACCGCAAGCCGGCGCCGGTTTGCCGCCGATCTGCTCGATCAGGCCGTCATATCGACCTCCAGCGCACACCGTACCCTGTGCACCGAGCTGGGTGGTTACCCATTCGAACACGGTAAAGTTGTAATAATCCAGACCACGCACCAGACGCGGGTTGATCTGATATTCGATACCGGCAGCACGCAGCATCACCTGTAAATCCTCAAAATGCTTGAGCGACGCTTCGTCAAGATCATCCAGCAGCTTCGGTGCCGCCTCGATCAGTTCCTGCAGAGACGGATTCTTGCTGTCGAGTACCCGTAGCGGATTGGTTTGCAGGCGCCGGCGCGAATCTTCGTCGAGCATGTCGACGTGCTGCCCAAGATAGTGCACCAGGCGGGAACGGTGACGAATGCGATCCGCACTGCTGCCCAACGTATTGATCTGCAATGCAATATCATTGAGGCCAAGTCGCTTCCACAACCGTGCCGTCATGATGATGTGTTCGGCATCCATGTCCGGCCCTGCGTAACCGAGCGACTCCACCCCGACCTGATGAAACTGGCGGTAGCGCCCTTTCTGCGGGCGCTCGTGGCGGAACATCGGCCCGGTGTAATAAAGGCGCTGCGGCGCATTGTACAGCAGGTTGTGCTGGATCACAGCGCGCACGCAGGAGGCGGTACCTTCCGGGCGCAGCGTCAGACTGTCGCCGTTGAGGGCATCGACGAAGGTGTACATTTCCTTCTCGACGATATCCGTAACTTCCCCGATGGCGCGCTTGAACAGCGCAGTCTGCTCGACAATCGGCATGCGGATGCCGCGGTAACCATAGCTGCGCAGCCAGTCCTCCACGGTGTCCTCGAAAAAGGTCCAGAGATCGGCATGTTCCGGCAGAATATCGTTCATCCCGCGTATGGCTTGAATTGGGCTCATTACTTTTGTGACTCTTGTTTCATCCGGGCAATACGTTCGCGAACCTGTCGTTCCAGCTGATCCACGATCTCATTTTCCGTTACTTTGTAGGCAGGTTTGCCATCTACATAAAGTAAATTGGGAGAACCCCCGGCGATACCGAAATTTGCCTCGCGCGCCTCGCCCGGCCCGTTCACCACACAGCCCATCACCGCCACATCCATGTGCTCAAGCACATCCTCAAGACGCGCTTCCAGTGCGTTGACCGTCTTGATCACGTCGAACTCCTGTCGCGAGCAACTCGGGCAGGCAATGATGTTGATCCCTTTGCTGCGGATATGCAGGCTCTTCAGAATATCGAATCCGACCTTGACCTCTTCCACCGGATCGGCCGCCAACGAAACCCTGATGGTGTCGCCGATGCCGGCGGCCAGCAACATGCCGAGGCCAATCGCCGACTTGACGCTGCCGGAACGCAGTCCCCCCGCTTCGGTAATACCGAGGTGCAACGGTTGTTCGATCTGGGCGGCGAGTATCTTGTACGCCTCTACCGTGGTAAACACGTCGGAGGCCTTGAGGCTCACCTTGAAATCCGGGAAATTCAGACGGTCAAGGATCTCGATGTGGCGCATCGCCGATTCCACCAAAGCTTCGGGAGTGGGCTCGCCGTATTTCTTTTGCAAATCCTTTTCCAGCGAACCGGCGTTGACACCGATGCGGATCGAAATGCCGTGGTCTTTCGCCGACTGCACCACCGCCTGTACGCGATCCTCGCGCCCGATGTTGCCGGGATTGATGCGCAAACAGTCAGCACCCAGTTCGGCGACGCGCAGAGCGATTTTGTAATCGAAATGGATGTCGGTAATCAAGGGCACCTGTGATCGTTTTTTGATCTCGCCAAAGGCTTCCGCCGCCTCCATGCTGGGAACGGAAACCCGTACGATATCCACACCCGCCCTCGCTGCGCGATCGATCTGGGCAAGCGTCGCCTCGACGTCACATGTTTCGGTGTTGGTCATGGTTTGCACGCTGATCGGTGCATCGCCGCCAACGGCGACTGAACCGACCATGATTTTCCGGCTCTTGCGGCGGGGTATTTCAGGTTTAAACATGGTTTACTCGATGGTCAGTCGCGCCACATCCACCTTGATATGGGGCGCAAGGTCAATCGGCTTGTCGTTGTAAGTCAACCGAACGTGGGCGGCATTGCCAATCACCAGTGAAAACGGCGGGTTGCCGCGCACCAACTGCTGGCTGCCTTTCGAGTTCAACTGATAAAAAATCACCTTGCCGCCTTTATCTTTCACTTCGACCCAGGCATCGCCATCGAACACAAACTGCAGACGCTGGCCACCGACCTCCGCCGGGGAAGGAGCAGAGGAAACTGGAGCCTCTGCAGTAGCCGGAGCAACCGCTACGGTTGCAGTTTCAGGCGCAGTTGCAGGAACCGTTTCGACAGCTTGATTCGTGACGGGCGCGGTCTGAACCGGGGCTACAGCCTGCGGCAACGACAGAACCATCGTCGTTTCTCCAGCGGACTTCACTGGCGTATTCTGGGACGAGGATTGCACCAGAAACAACTCGTACACCCCCCAGGACAAAGCCAGCACGACCACACCGATGATTGCAGCATATTTTGACCATGGCTTGCCGGAATGGTCGCCAAACGGCATCAGCCTGCGCTTGCCGCCAAATTCGATCCGGCTCGTCGGCACCTCAATTGACTGGGCTTGAAGCGGCTCAGGCTGACACAGTGCCAGCAACGCTTCGGGATCGATTTGCAGCAACTTGGCATAATTACGCAGAAAGCCACGCAGGAATGTTTCACCTGGCAGACTGGCGTGGTCGTCTGTTTCCAGCGCCTCGATCTGGCGTGGCGAAAGTCTGAGTTGACGCGACACTTCAGCCACGCTCAAGCCAAGCCGCTCGCGTGATTCTGCAAGCATTTTGCCCGCACTCGGCCTGACCTCTACCTGCTGCTCAGCAGGATTAACCTCAAATTCTTCAGTCACTCAATACCTCTGTCACTCAAATTTCCCGCTGCGCAACGCTTGGGCTTCAGGCGAATCGGGAAAGGATTTTCTCAGTTGCAGACCATAACTGGCTTCATCGCTGCGGTTGCCAAGCCTGCGTTCGATGCGCATCCCCAGCCACAGGCTTTCCGGGGTCGGAGCGGCTATCTGGAAAAACTGATTAATAAATTTTCTGGACTCGCTGTAGTTTCCACGCGTCAAGTTAATATCGGCCAGGTTGAATAGCGCCTGGGGCTGACGGGGTTGCAGCTTGATCGCTTTCAGCAGAAATTCCTCAGCTTCGACATCGTCATTTTTCTTGCGCGCACAAATCCCGGCGTTGAGATAAGACTTCTCAGGTGTGGCGTACAGGGGATTCTTGAGCGCCGCCATGAAATACCGGATGGAATCGTCGATCTTGCCGCGCTGACAAAGAAACCAACCGTAATTGTTGTTGGTGTCGGAATCGTTGCTGCTCAGGCTGAGCGATCGGCGGAAGTTCTCTTCCGCCTTGTCATTCTCCCGCAGCGTCATGTAAACCAGGCCCAACATGTTGTAGGCAGATGCAAAGCTGGAATCCGCCCGGATCGCCAAATTCAGCTCCTCCAGCGCCACACCTAACTGACCGGCACTAAAATAGGCAGCACCCAGATCGGTATGGACCTGGGCACGCTGGCGGGCATCGGACTGCTCTTCCGCAGATGCGTAACCACCTGCCAGAAAGCCGGCCCCGAGCACCATCAGAAATAGAAGTTGCTTCAGATTTTTCTTCAGATTTTGTTCCCCGCTCATGCAGCTACCTCGTCAATCACCCTAGCGTCCCCTGAATCATGTCGGTGGCCGGCAGAAATCGCGGCCGGAACCTGCTCCCTGCTCATGCAGCTACCTCAATTTTTATCGTGCGCCTGGTTTTATCTTGCACCTTACCGGCTAGCTGGCCACAGGCGGCGTCGATATCATCACCGCGAGTCTTGCGCGTCGTCACCACGCGTCCGGCTTCGATCAAAATCGCCCCAAAACGCCGAATGACATCGGCGGACGAACGTTTGTATTCAGAATCCGGGAACGGATTGAACGGGATCAGGTTGAACTTGCACGGCACGTCACGCGTCAAGGCGACCAGCTCACGCGCATGCGCGGGGCTATCGTTGACACCTTCCAGCATGACGTATTCGAAAGTAATAAAATCCCGTGGTGCATCGACGACGTAACGGCGGCAGGCCGCCATCAGCTCACTCAACGGGTATTTTTTGTTGATCGGTACCAGTATGTCGCGCAGTGCGTCGTTCGGCGCATGTAGCGAAACAGCCAGAGCCACCGGACACTGCTCGCGCAACCGATCCATGGCGGGAACGATGCCGGAAGTGCTGACCGTCACACGACGGCGCGATAGACCATAGGCATTGTCGTCCAGCATCAGGCGCAACGCGGTCACCATATTGTCGAAATTGAGCAGGGGCTCGCCCATGCCCATCAGCACCACGTTGCTGATCACTCGTTCATTGCGCGGCGTACATCCCAGCGCCTTGTTAGCCCACCACAACTGGCCGATGATCTCGGCCACGCTGAGATTACGGTTAAAACCCTGTTTCCCGGTAGAGCAAAAACTGCATTCCAGCGCGCAGCCCACCTGTGAGGACACGCACAGCGTACCGCGATCCCCCTCGGGAATAAACACGGTTTCAACACCCTGCCCCGCACCCACGTCGAGCAGCCACTTGCGTGTGCTATCGTCGGAAATCTGCTCCTGGATCAAGCGAGGCGGCTCTACGATTGCCAGCCCGCCCAGCTTCTCCCGCAGCACCTTGGACAGATCACTCATCCGGGAGAAATCGCTTTCCCCGAACTGATGCATCCAGCGCAGTAGCTGCTTGGCGCGGAACGGCTTTTCGCCGCTTTCCGCGAAGAAAACAGCAAGCTTCTCTTGGTCGAAGTCGAGCAGGTTGACGGCCATTAACTTGAATAGACTTCCATCGAAGGGAAGAAATAGGCGATCTCAATCTTGGCATTATCCAGGCTATCGGATCCGTGTACCGCGTTGGCATCGATGCTCTCGGCGAAGTCGGCGCGAATAGTACCCTTGTCGGCCTTCTTCGGGTCGGTGGCGCCCATCAGTTCGCGGTTCTTGGCTACAGCGCTCTCGCCTTCCAGCGCCTGCACCATCACCGGGCCGGACATCATGAATTCGACCAGATCCTTGAAGAAAGGACGCTCGCGATGAACCGCATAGAAGCCTTCGGCTTCGGAACGGCTCAGATGAATCATGCGCGAGGCGACGATTTTCAGGCCATTGCTTTCGAAGCGGGAATAAATTTTGCCGATCACGTTTTTTGCCACTGCGTCGGGTTTGATAATTGAGAGGGTACGTTCAACAGCCATTCTTTTTCTCCAGAGTTGCTTTAATTTAAAACGTGTAAAAATACCACATTTACCACTTAAAATAAACGTCTTATGCGACCTTGGCCCCATGCGCTGTTGCGGCCGGAGATATCGTGCTACCATGCAACGCAGCCGGATTTTCCATTAAAACAAGGACAATACCATGCCGGAGCAACCGTCACTCGACGAACAAAACGAGATCAAGAAACGCGCCATCCGACGCGTTATTGTCGCTTCCGTCCTAGTGGCAGCCGCTATCGCAGCGCTCACCGTCCTGACCCGCTACAAATCGGAAACGCCCGTCACCCGAACAACTACACAAGGGACCGCGCTTCCTCCCGTTGCGCAACTCGAACCCGCGGCGCCGGCCCCGGAAGAAATGGCCGCACCGCCGACCACAACGCCAGAGCAAGAAGTTCAACCCGCTACGCCACCTCCACCTCCTGAGGTAGTGAACGCACCCACGCCTGCCTCTTCTGCCGAAACGGCGCCAAAATCCGCCAGACCAACCCCCGTCAGACCCGGCGCTGAAGCCGAAGTTTCCGCCCGACCCGCCCCGGCAAAACCTGCTGCCACACAACCTCAAACAGTTGCACGTACCCCCCAGGAAATGCAGCCAGCGCAACCTGCAAAAACCACCTCAGAAAAAATCACGTCTCCCACCGAGCACGCGCCCAAGGGTTATACCGTGCAGCTCGGCGTCTTCTCCAACCCGACCAATGCCCTCCAGCTGCAAGAAAAACTGGCCCAGCACGGCATCAAGTCCTACACCGAAACCAAACTCAACGTCGGCCCGTTCCAGAACAAGGCCGAAGCCGACCAGGCACTGGCGAAAATCCGTTCGATGGGCGTCAGCGCCGTGGTGGTGCCGATTCGGTAAATCCAGCTATGTGGCAATATACGTTGAAAATCGCACTCACTGCGGCTATCGTTGTGGCCATATCCGAAATCGCCAAGCGCAACTCGTTCTGGGCTGCAGCACTGGCATCATTGCCGCTTACCTCACTGCTTGCACTCATATGGCTCTATGTCGAAACCGGCGACACCCAGAAGGTCACCGCACTTGCGCAAGGCATTTTCTGGCTGGTTATTCCATCGCTGCTGCTGTTCGTTCTGCTCCCTCTACTCTTGCGGGCCGGTTGGGGTTTCTGGAGCAGCCTCGGCACCTCCTCAGTGGCTACTGCCGCTGCCTATTTCGGCATGGCATGGATACTGGAACGACTTCACATCAATACCTAGCCGTCAAAACCCCATCAGCAGCAACCACATCGGTAGCGTCACCATCGCCAGCAGCGTAGTCACCATCACCTGGGCGGCGCTGATGCTGCCATCCCCGCCCATGCGCATCGCCAGCACGTAAGACACTGTCGAGACCGGCAGCGCGGCCATCAGTACAGCGATATGGAAATACACTCCGGTCAGACCGAAAACCGATGCCAGCCCCCAGGCAATGGCGGGCAGTACCAGCAATTTCACAAGCACGCCATACCACAGGGTTCTCCGATAGCGGTTCAAACTCTGTAGCTTCAAGCCGGCGCCGACGGCGATCAGCCCCATCGGCAATGAAGCCTGGGAAAGGAGTGCGATGGGGCGCTGCAACAAATCCGGCAAATGCAACCCCGCCAGGCTGAAGAAAATTCCTCCCGCAGTGGCCATGATCAGTGGATTGAACAGGATTTCCTTCAGCCAGTGACCCTCGCCATGGCGCGCCAGCGCCCATACCGCGGCCACATTGGCCATCGGCACCAGAAAACCCATCAGCAATCCGATCGCCGCCAGCCCATCCTGGCCATGAATCGCCCCCGCCACTGCCAATCCCACGTAGCTGTTGAAGCGGAAGGACGACTGGAAAGATGCTGCAAATACTTTGGGGGGGGCATGGAATAGATATTTGGCAACGTAACCTAGAGCCATGCCGGCCAGCATGTAAAGGATAGCCACCTCCAGCATCGGGGTGGCTGCCCCCAGATCGATCTGAAAACCGGACAGGGAATGGAACAGCAGTGCGGGGAAAAACACGTAGTAAATCAGCCGGTCCAGTTGCGGCCAGAAATCGTCGCTCAAACGGAACCACCGGCGCAGCCCGTAGCCGAGCAGGATCAAGGCGAAAATGGGAAAGATGGCCTGCGCTACAGACATGTTGCCTCAACAAGGTTGCATAGCGGTTAAGCAAGAACGCCCCGCAAGCAGGCGGGGCGTTGCACGAAGAAAAAACGGCTTATTTATACAGCAGATTCGGCAACCACATGGATATCTCCGGCACGTAGGTGATCAGGCCGAGATAGAGCAGCATGACCCCCACCCAGGGCAGCGTCGCGATCGAAACCTCGGTCAGCCCCATCTTTGCCAAATGGCTGGCGACAAACAGGTTTAAGCCCACCGGTGGATGGATCATGCCGATTTCCATGTTTACCACCATGATGATGCCGAGATGGATCGGGTCGATGCCCAGGGTTTTGGCAATCGGCAGGAACAGCGGCGCCAGGATCAGAACGATGGAACTGGGTTCCATGAACTGCCCCGCTGCGATCAAGGCGAGGTTCACCACCAGCAGGAACATCCAGGGTTCCAAATTCTGAGCCACCACCCAGGCAGACATCGACTGTGGGATCTGTTCCGTAGTCATCAGGAAGGAGAACAGGATGGCATTGGTGATGATATAGAGCAGCATGGCGCTGGTATTGGCCGCACTCAGCAGCACCTTGGGAACTTCTTTCCACTTCAGGTCACGGTAAATAAGCATCGCAGCCAGGAAAGCGTAGACCGCCGCAACCGCCGCCGCCTCGGTCGGGGTAAAAATGCCGCCGTAGATACCGCCGATGATGATAACCACGAGGAACATTCCCCACCAAGCATCCCTGAACGACTCCCATAGCTCCTTGGCCGTGGGTTTAGGCTGGGTCGGAAAGTTGTGCCGTTTGGCCTGGACATACACCAGCGACATCATGATGAGCGCGAGCAGGAAGCCCGGCACGATACCGGCAATGAACATCTTGCCGGCGCTCTCGCTGGTGGCAACCGCATAGATGATCATCACGATTGAGGGCGGGATGAGGATGCCCAGCGAGCCTGAAGTCGCAATTACGCCGACGGCGAAGCGCTTCGGATAGCCTGCAGCCACCATGGCGGGCAGCATCACCGAACCGATCGCCATTACCGTGGCCGGGCTGGAACCGGAGATCGTGGCAAAAAAGGCGCTCGCCAGCACCGCGGCCATTGCCATGCCACCCGGCATCCAGCCCACCACATTGTTGGCGAAGCGAATGATGCGCTTGGCTATCTTTCCGTCAATCAGAAACTGTCCGGAAAGTACGAAGAACGGCACCGCCATGATGGCATAGCTCTCCAGACCGGTGAACAGGCGCTGCGAGATGATGTTGACGGTGTCCATCGAAAACGTTGAAAAACCAAGCAGGAACGTCAGCACAGTCATGCCGAGCGCAATAGAAATGGGCGTACCCGTAATAAGCAGCAGCAACAGGATGGATATGATGATCAGAAAGGTCATGACCGCACCTCCTGCTCGTGAATTACGTCGATTTCACGATCTTCCTCTTCGCCGTAAGTATGGGTATGGATATGGCCGCTACGGAAGAAAAGCATCATCGCCTGGATGAAACGGTAGCACATCAGGCCGGAACCGAAAGGAATGGCCAGATAGATGATCCACATCGGCCATTCCAGGTCTGGTGAAATCTGACCAGTACCATAGATAAAGATCACCCAGCGCCCACCAAAAAAGGCAATCACGCCAGTAAAAATCACACCCAGCGACATGGCGGCGATAATCAGCAAGCGCCTGATCGAAGGGCGCACCGCATTAACCACGAAATCCACGCCGATATGAATGCCGGTACGCACACCATAGGCAGCGCCGAATTTCGCCATCCAGATAAACAGGTAGATGGTGAGTTCCTGCGCCCAACTGATGCCGGAGCCACCCAGATAGCGCATCATCACAGCGCTGAACGTAACCAGCGTGGCAGCGGCCATGAAGGTGATGATCAGGGTTTCTTCGAGACGATCCAGAATACGGTTAATCATATCGGCGTCGCTTTAATTATGATGATGCCAGGCAAAAAACCCCGGCTCAGAGCCGGGGCAGTCGAAAAAAGCAATCTGCTTATTTCTTGACCAACTCTTTTTCGACTTGGCTGGCTGTGCTGTACACCGCCTGGATGATGTCCTTGCCAATCACGTCCTCGAACTCCTTATGCACCGGCAGCAATGCCTTGTACCAATCAAGCCTTTCCTTGGGCGACTGATAGTGGATATCCGTGGTTTTGGCTGCTTTTACCTTGGCAAGCGCTTCGTCGTTTTCCTGCTGGGCAATATCACGCTCGAAAGCGGTCGTTTCCTTCATCGCCGACTCCAGAGCCGTGCGGACGTCGACCGGCAGGCCTTCCCAGAATTTTTTGTTGACCACCACCGCGTAGCCCAGATAGTTATGCTGAGAAATCGTCATATATTTCTGCACCTCATTCATCTTTTGGGTGTAGAAGTTGGACACGGGGTTCTCGGTGCCATCCACCACGCCCTGCTGCAGGCCAGTGTATACCTCGCTGAACGCCATCACCTGCGGGTTCGCGCCGAGCGCTTTCATTGTCGCATCAAGCACCTTTGACGACTGAATACGCATCTTCAGTCCCTTGAAGTCCGCCACATTGATCAACGGTCTATTCGCGCTCATCTGCTTGAAACCGTTATCCCAGAAGGTCAATCCCATAACGCCCTTGGATTCCAGCTTGGCGAACAACTTTTTGCCGACATCACCGTCCATGACGCGGTACAGGGTTTCCTTATTTGGGAAGATGTAGGGCAGGTCGAACACTTCGAATTCGCGTGCGCCCATCGGCCCGAATTTGGAAAGCGACGGTGCCAGCATCTGTACCGCACCAATCTGCAAGGCTTCTATTTCTTCGCGGTCCTTGTAGAGTTGGCTATTGGGATAGATTTCAACCTTGACCTTGCCTTTGGTCTTTTCCTCCGCCAGTTGCTTGAATTTCTCTGCCGCGCGACCCTTGGGTGTGTCGGGAGCCACCACATGACTGAACTTGATGACGATTTCGCCTGCGGCATTGGCAAGCGTGCTGACCCCGAGGGCTAGAATAAACATCATTGCTGTGCGAATTTTCATGTGACTTCTCCAAAATCAAGGTGTTCAACCAAAATTGGCAACTACGTCCAGGAAACTCTATCTTATATAAGAGACACAAGCACCATACTATATTGCCCTCTCGAGCTTTACAATCACGCCGGGCTCACCTTCCTGTACCCGGTAATCGCAATCCACCCCAACACCGGGCACGAATACCAGTTTTTCCCCACTAAACAGCAACGGCAGTCGTTGCCGTTGCCAGGGAGGAATTCCTGCCTCCTGCAACAGATTTTTCAAACTGCGCGTAGGCCTGAGGCAATTCGGGCGCAAACGCTCTCCACCCTGGCGCAATCTGATCGTAACCGGTGCGGAAGTCAGTCTGGCCAGACTCAAGCCCTGCCCTGTTGTCCACTCAAACACCAACCGGCCTCCCATTCTTGGCAAATCCAGCACATCCTGATGCGACCAGATTAATACCGGTTCCGGCAATGGCGCAAGTAACTTTTTCTTGCCCTCTGGCAATTCCCTCGCCCCACTCACTGTAGGGCAAGTAGCAGAGGGTTCAAGATACACCTCCCCACGATAGCGCCGGATCACAGCACCTCCCAGGGAAATGCGAATCTGAGCATCATCACGGGCACTGCATAGTTGTTGCAGCAGGTTTTCCAACCGCCCAGCAGAAGGCATGGAAATCCCTAACTCTGCCAGCCAGTAGCGCAACAGGTTCCGGGCACGCGCCCCAGACAGGCTGCGCAAAGCATCCACCCGCAAATTGCCATTGATCACGGCAATCGCGGCATCCAGCCGAGCCAGGTCGTCAGCCAGCTGCGCGCTTTCTGCCAAGTTCCGGCTGGCACGGGAAAAGGTTACACGGTACCCGGGAAAGCGCTTCTCCAGTTCGGGCATAACACGGTGGCGCAGGTAATTGCGGTCGTAGGAAATATCAGCATTGCTCTCGTCCTCGACCCATTGCAACTTGTGCAGTGCCGCATAATCGAGAATCAAGCGCCGCGGCACATCGAGCAGAGGGCGCAAGAAGCCAGTCCTGAGTTCCGCGCCCTGAGTCCTGATCTCACCCATGGCGCTCAGGCCCTTCGCTCCAGCGCCACGCAGCAACTGGAGCAGCAGCGTTTCCGCCTGATCATCAAGATGTTGCGCCAGCACGATAAAATCAGCCTGCTGTTCAGCAAACACCTGATAGCGGGCGTCTCGCGCCAGCGCCTCCAGGCTCTCACCCGGTTGGCGCTTGAGATCGACCTTAACGACTTGCAAAGGAATGTTGTACCCGTCGCACAAGCGAGCGCAAAACTCGGCCCAATCAGCCGCATTCGGGCTGATCTGATGGTTGACGTAAATAGCGGAAAGGGGGAAATGCAGACTGGTGCGAAGTTGTACAAGGATGTCGAGCAGGACCACGGAATCCGCCCCGCCGCTCAGGGCCAGCATCAGATGCCGGCCCGGCTGAACCCAACTTTTTAGCTTGGCTTCGACAAACGCGGGCAGATCACTTGGCAGCAGTTTCTTTGAACTTGCCATAGCCCATCAGGCGCTCGAAACGCGATTTGAGCAGATCGTCCAGCGACTGGTCCTGAAGCTGGCGCAGGCTTTCCTGCAAGGCTTTTTTCAGGTTTTGCATGACCACGTCCGGGTCACGGTGAGCGCCGCCGAGCGGCTCGTTCACGATCTTGTCGACCAGGCCGAGGGTTTTAAGGCGGACAGCAGTAATCCCCAGCGTTTCTGCGGCTTCCGGTGCTTTGCTCGCGCTCTTCCACAGAATCGAAGCGCAGCCCTCAGGAGAAATCACGGAATAGCTCGAATATTGCAGCATCAGCGTCACATCGCCGACGCCGATGGCCAGCGCACCGCCAGAGCCGCCTTCGCCGATGATGGCGCAGATGATCGGGGTTCTGAGTTCGGCCATGACATACAGGTTACGCGCAATCGCCTCGGACTGGCCGCGTTCTTCCGCACCGATGCCGGGGTAAGCGCCCGGCGTATCGATGAAGGTCATGATTGGCAGTCCGAATTTCTCTGCCTGGCGCATCAAACGCATCGCCTTGCGGTAGCCTTCTGGCCGTGGCATGCCGAAATTGCGGTAAATTTTTTCCTTGGTATCGCGACCCTTCTGCTGGCCAATGACCATCACCGGCTGCCCATTGAAGCGCGCCAGGCCACCCACAATGGCCGGATCATCGGAGAAGGCGCGGTCGCCGTGCAATTCTTCGAAATCGGTAAAAATATTTTGAATGTAGTCGAGCGTGTATGGCCGCTGCGGGTGCCGGGAAACCTGGGAAATCTGCCAAGAGGAAAGCTTGGCGTAAAGGTCCTTGGTCAGCGTATTGTTCTTTTTCTGTAGCCGTCCGATTTCCTCGGAGATATCTACGGCGGAGTCATCCTGCACGAAGCGGAGCTCCTCGATCCTGGCCTCAAGTTCTGCGATCGGCTGTTCAAAATCAAGAAAAGTGGTTTTCATAAGCAGGCAGTTTCAAATTCATGAAAGCGTAATGATACAGGATTTCATGCCCGCCTAAACAGGTCTGACTCAACCTTCCCTCAGGGTATAATCGCCACCATGCCCAACATAGCCTCCCGCCCCTACTCACAACCTGACGCCAGCCGCCTTGCTGCAAGCGGCCTTCATCCGGTACTCGCCCGCATCTACGCAGCCCGTGGCATTCAGGAAATACGTCAGCTCGAACACGAGTTGGGCGCCCTGCTCCCTTACACAGACATGAAAAACATCGGGGAAATGGCGCGCCTGCTGGCGGATGCGTTAGAGGCCGACAAGCGTTTACTGATCATCGCCGATTACGATTCCGATGGCGCCACGGCCTGCACCGTGGCAATGCGTGGCCTGCGCGAATTCGGCGCAACAGTAGACTACCTCGTCCCGAATCGCTTCGAATACGGCTATGGGTTGACGCCAGAAATCGTTCAGTTAGCGGAGGCACGCAAGCCCGACATCCTCATTACTGTAGACAACGGCATCAGCAGCGTAGCTGGGGTCGAAGAGGCCAACCGACTGGGCATGCAGGTGCTGGTCACCGACCACCATCTGCCTGGCGACGAGTTGCCGGATGCCGCCTGCATCGTCAACCCGAACCAGCCTGGATGCGACTTTCCCAGCAAGAACCTGGCCGGCGTGGGCGTCATCTTCTACGTCATGCTGGCGTTACGTGCAGAGTTGAGGAATCGGGGAGCGTACACCACCAAGCCCGAACCCAATCTGGCCAGGCTGCTCGATCTGGTAGCGCTAGGCACGGTGGCTGACGTGGTGAAACTGGACGATAACAACCGCATCCTGGTGCACCAGGGACTCAAGCGCATCTGTGCCGGTCGAGCCTGCTCAGGCATCAATGCATTACTGAAAGTAGCCAGTAGAAAAGCTGAAAAAGCTTCGACTTACGACCTCGGTTTTGTCGTCGGCCCCCGCCTGAATGCTGCCGGACGCCTGGATGACATGGCGCTGGGAATCGAATGCCTGCTCACCGAAAACGAGGAACAAGCTTACTCCATAGCGCAACAGCTCGACACCCTCAACCGCGAGCGGCGCGAAATCGAGGCGGACATGCAGGAACAAGCTCTAGCCGCGCTGGAGCAGGTTGAGGTGAGTGAAAACCACTCGCTCAGCCTGTACGACCCGAACTGGCACCAGGGCGTGATCGGCATCCTTGCCTCTCGACTCAAGGACAAATACCATCGCCCGGTGATCGCCTTCGCCCGTAGCAACAACGGCGAGTTAAAAGGCTCCGGCCGATCTATCCGCGGCCTGCACCTGCGCGATGCACTCGACCTGGTCGCCAAACGGAAACCCCACCTGCTGCAAAAATTCGGCGGTCACGCCTTCGCCGCCGGGTTGACCATCCAGGAAAATCATTTCGAGGAATTCACCGCCGCTTTCGAAGAAATCGCCCAGTCCCTGCTCACCCCGGCCGACCTGGAACGCATCATCGAAAGCGACGGCAGTCTGGAAACCCCAGCCATGAATCTGCATCTGGCCAAAACCCTGACGGAGCAGGTATGGGGGCAGGGCTTTCCGCAACCGGCTTTCCAGGAGAAATTTGCAGTTAAAAGCCAGCGGGTAGTAGGCGAAAAACACTTGCGACTCAAGCTCGGCAAGGCCGACCAGGTTTTCGACGGCATCCTGTTTTTTCACAATGAGCCGCTGCCTGACTGGATCAACGCTGTTTACCGGCTGGACGTGAACGAATACAACGGCTCCCAAAGCCTGCAATTGATGATCGAATATTGGGAAGAAGCCAGTAAAGGGTAAGAGGTGAACGGATATTTTCCATCAATTCCTCGATGATGATTTCCCGGCCGGCAACAAGCTGCCCACCCCATACAGCAGAACGCAAGAATTTCAGAGCAACCTATGACACCTATTTCGTGGATTTCGAAACTACTGTTCAGCTTTCCAGTTGTTTTTCTGGCCCTGGCGCCATACCCAGTTCTGGCCGGGGACGGCGAATCCAGCCTGTGCGATGAGAGCCCCCCCGGCATCAAGGCGCTCGCACGGCACCCCGATCTCTACAATTTCTATTTCGAGAACGACCTGTTCGACGGCACCGACAATGGCTACACCAATGGCGTCAAGTTTTCCTGGGTTTCGGCCAACCTCAAGGACTATACCCACGACCCCTGTCTGCCGCACTGGGTACGACAGCTGAATCAGATCTTCGAAACCCTGCATCCGGGCAGATACACCTCGCGCAACATGGTGGTTACGGGAGGACAATCGATGTTCACCCCGCGCGACCGCTACCGAACCGACCCGATCCTCAACGACCGGCCCTATGCCGGCTGGCTCTACCTGGGGCTGGGCTACAATGCCCGTAATGCGCGTCAGATGGACACGGTCGAAATCAACCTCGGCGTGGTCGGTCCAGCCGCGCTGGCGCGGCAAAACCAGGAATTCGTCCATGACCTGCGCGGCATCCCCCGTTCGAGGCTGGCGCAATCAGCTCCACAACGAATTCGGCTTCCAGCTTGTCGCCGAACGCAAAAACAGGGTCTGGAACGAAAGCGGTGCAGGCCTTCAGTTCGATGCCATCACCCACTACGGCGCCAGCCTCGGCAATATCCGCACCTATCTCAACACCGGCCTGGAGTTAAGGGCCGGCAGCCGCATCCCGAACGATTTCGGCACCTCTCCGATACGCCCCGCCGGCGACAGCAACGCCCCGCTTGAAGGCCCTGTCACCCGCCGGTTTTCGGATGGCGGGCTGCATGCCTTTCTCTCGGCCGACGCCCGCGCTGTCGCTCATGACATTTTCCTTGACGGCAACACCTTTTCCAGCAGCCACCACGTCGACAAAAAAAACTTCGTAGGCGATCTGGCCACCGGCATCGCCTGGCAATGGCAGGGTGGTAAAATCACCTACGCGCGCTACATCCGCAGCAAGGAATTCACCACCCAGGAAAGCATGCACGCCTTCGGCTCGATCACGCTCAGCCTTGAGTATTGAAATGCAATGTTTCATAAATTAAACATCCTGCCTATTATTAAATAGGCAGGGTTGCACTAGTGCAATCTGAACCGGCAGTTTATTTATAGAGTCACATGAGTATCGACATCTTTCGCATCATTCGATGGAAACCCGCCCCCGGAGGCCGGACGGTTTTGTATGCCTCCACCTTGGCCACGATCATTGGCGCGACCTGGGTGCACTACAAACTCGGCCAGCACTACCATATCGATATGTTCTTCCTGCTGCCGGTCATCCTTATGAGCTGGTACGGCGGCAGAAAAGCCGGCAATCTGCTCAGCCTACTCAGCGTGGCTGGCTGGATGATTGTGGATATGGGCATATTGCATGACTCCCCATTCTGGGCGGAATTCATTAATAACATCTTTCGCTTCAGCGTGCTCCTGATCGTGGTCCAGATAGCCAGTCGCCTGCGCATCGCGCTCGACCGCGAGCACGAGATGGCGCGACAAGACAACCTCACCCGCCTTCCCAACCGGCGTGCCTTCTACGAGATGGGAGAGGTCGAGACGGAACGTTCCCGGCGCTATGATCGCCCCTTCACCGCCATATTTTTCGACCTCGACAACTTCAAGACCGTCAACGATACCAAGGGGCATGGCGAAGGTGACCGCCTGCTGAAAACCGTCGCGGAGATTCTCCACTCCCGCCTGCGCACCACCGATATCTGCGGACGACTGGGCGGCGATGAATTCGCCGTGCTGCTGCCGGAAACGGGCGAAGAAGCCGCCGCGAGTTTTGCCGCCGAACTGCGCGCCCGTCTGATAGAAGCCATGGAACGTCATAGCTGGCCAGTCACCTTCAGCATCGGCGTCGCAACCTTCAACACCACACCCGATAGCCTTGATCAGCTGATCAAGAATGCCGACACACTGATGTACACCGTCAAGCAGGATGGCAAAAACGCCATCCGGCAAGAAGTGTATTAACGTAAAAGCCCTTAACCACAGGACTCGCAGGGCGGATTAGAATCCTGTGTCAACTGAGCAAGCCGCCCTCGTTGAATACCCTCTTCAAAACGTTCCATACCTCACCTATAACCCCTCCCCCGCCTCCCCATGTATAATTCCCGCTTTGACTCACACGAGCAACGAATCATGGAAGCCGAACAACTCAACGCCATCGCCAACCGGCTCGAAAACCTTTCCGTACGGGCCACTGACCTGCGGAGGTATCTTTGACTACGATAGCAAACAGGAACGCCTGACTGAAGTCGTCCAGCTGCTGGAAAACCCGGCGGTCTGGGATGACGCCAAGCGTGCCCAGGAACTGGGCAAGGAACGCCGTACCCTGGAAGGGATCGTCGATACGCTGAAAAATCTCGACCAGAGCCTGCACGACAGCGCCGACCTGTTCGAGATGGCGAAGGAAGAAGGCGACGACGCCACTCTGGAGAGTGTCGCAGCGGATGCGGAAGCGCTGGAGAAAACCGTGGCGGAAATGGAATTCCGCCGTATGTTCTCTCACCCGATGGACCCCAACAACTGCTTTATCGACATCCAGTCCGGCTCCGGCGGCACCGAGGCGCAGGACTGGGCCTCTATGCTGATGCGGATGTACGTGCGCTACTGCGAGCGCAAGGGCTTCAAGGTGGAAATCCTGGAGGAATCCGCAGGCGAGGTAGCGGGGCTCAAAAGCGCTACGCTCAAAATCAGCGGTGACTACGCGTTCGGCTACCTGCGCACCGAAACCGGCGTGCACCGCCTGGTGCGCAAATCCCCGTTCGACTCCGGCAACCGCCGCCACACCTCGTTTTCCAGCGTGTTCATCTACCCTGAAGTGGACGACTCGATCGAGGTCGAGATCAACCCTGCCGATCTGCGCATCGACACCTTCCGCGCTTCGGGCGCGGGCGGCCAGCACATCAACAAGACCGACTCGGCGATCCGCATCACTCACCTGCCGACCAACGTCGTGGTGCAGTGCCAGAACGACCGCTCGCAGCACAAGAATCGCGCCGAGGCGATGAGCATGCTGAAAGCCCGGCTGTACGAGCTGGAACTCAGAAAGCGCAACGAGGAAAAGCAGGCGATGGAAGACACCAAGACCGATATTGGCTGGGGCCACCAGATCCGCTCTTATGTGCTGGATCAGTCGCGTATCAAGGATTTGCGCACCAATTACGAAGTCGGCAACACCCAGGGGGTGCTCGACGGTGACCTCCTCGACGACTTCATCAGCGCCAGTTTGAAGCAAGGGGTGTGACACGCCACGCCAACCAGAACACGCTGACTAATTACTGTTTTTACGTTAGGCTTTAATCACTTGCCTGTTAAAGGAGCGAGAAAATGGCACTCAAACAAGAGATTGATCAGGCGATCGAAGATCATGCCGCATGGAAGGCGCGTTTCCGTGATTTTATCAATGGAAAAATCGAACTCGACGCCGCAACGGTGGGAAAGGAAAACCTTTGCCAGTTCGGCCAGTGGATCGAGAAAGAAGGGGAAAGGATGCTGCTGCCGAAGGAGGTTCACGATGAGATCTTCAGCCTCCACGCTGAATTCCACCGGGTCGCCGGCACCGTCGTTGCGAAGAAAAACAAGGGTGATATCCAGGGTGCACAGCAGGACCTCGCCTCGAAAGGCGCATTCGGCCGGGCCAGCAATGCATTAATGCAACGCATGCTCAAGATCAAGCTCTGATTCATTTAATCATGCTCCTCCTCGGCCAAGCAAAGCCTCGCCGTTAATTTTTTTACCCAAGATTGCCATCATGACCCAAGAACAAATTAGCCCACCCCAGGACGAAAACCAGCTCATCGCCGAGCGCCGTGACAAGCTGAAGAAGCTGCGCGAAACAGGCATCGCCTTCCCCAATGACTTCGACCGCAAGGATGTGGCGGGTGATTTGCTGGCGGCTCATGGCAACAAGGACAAGGAAGCGCTGGAAGCGGAAAACGTCAGCGTCGCCCTCGCCGGCCGCATGATGCTGAAGCGCGTGATGGGCAAGGCCAGTTTCGCCACGGTGCAGGACATGAGCGGCCGCATCCAGTTCTACATCAACGACGAGGGCGTCAGCGCCGAGACCCACGAGGCTTTCAAGCACTGGGACATGGGCGACATCATCGCCGCCAAAGGCACCCTGTTCAAGACCAACAAGGGCGAGCTGTCGGTGCGCGTTTACGAACTGCGCCTGCTGACCAAATCCCTGCGTCCGCTGCCGGAAAAATTCCACGGCCTGACCGACCAGGAAGCGAAATATCGTCAGCGCTACCTCGACATGATCACCAATGAGGAAACCCGCAAGACCTTTATCGTGCGCACCAGGATCATCCAGTCGATCCGCACTTTCCTGGTGGATCGCGGCTACCTCGAAGTGGAAACGCCGATGATGCATCCCATCCCCGGCGGCGCCTCGGCCAAACCCTTCACCACCCACCATAACGCGCTGGACATGGAGCTGTTTCTGCGCATCGCACCTGAGCTCTACCTCAAGCGCCTGGTCGTGGGCGGCTTTGAAAAGGTGTTCGAGATCAACCGCAACTTCAGGAATGAGGGCCTCTCCACCCGCCACAATCCTGAATTCACCATGATCGAATTCTACGAAGCGTACCGGGATTACCGTTACATGATGGACCTGACCGAAGAAATGTTCCGCGAAACCGCCAAGGCCGTGCTCGGCCATGCGGTGGTGCAGTACCAGGGTCACACCATCAATCTGGCCCAGCCCTTCGACCGCCTCACCATCACCGAGTCGATCCACAAATACCATCCGGGGCGCTTCAGCGACGAACAGCTCAACGACCGCGCCTTCCTGAAAGCGCAGCTGGAAAAAATGGGTGCCGATCATCACCCTACCGATGGCGTCGGCGGGCTGCAATTGAGCCTGTTCGAGGAAACCACCGAACAGATGCTGATCCAGCCGACCTTCATCATCGACTATCCGGCCGAAGTCTCGCCGCTGGCGCGCAGCAACGATGCCGCCCCCGGCATTACCGAGCGCTTTGAGCTGTTCATCGTCGGTCGCGAGATCGCCAACGGCTTCTCCGAGCTGAACGACCCGGAAGATCAGGCAGAGCGTTTCATGGCGCAGGTACGACAGAAGGAAGCGGGAGATGCCGAAGCGATGCACTACGACGCCGACTACATCCGCGCTCTGGAATACGGCCTGCCACCCACTGCCGGCGAGGGCATCGGGATTGATCGTCTGGTCATGCTACTAACCGACAGCCCGAGTATCCGCGACGTGATCCTGTTCCCGCAGATGCGGAAGGAAGATTGATTTAAGTCGCAACCGGCTATAGGGCGTTCTTCTGGACGCCCTTTTTTATTACCTACATTTAATATCCAGACATAACTTACAAACGTTATGCTAAGTGAGCGCCAATAATAATGCTTGCTTGTCGACACCCATTCGACTATTCATAAATAATCGACGCACTGATTTTTACTACTACCTGGAGAATTTAGTCATGACAGAACCCACCAGCAAAACCAGCCCCTTCGTCATTGCCGCATCCATCGCGGTGATCATCGCCAGCATCGTGGGAGTAGGCTCCATGACCGGGCTGATTCCTGGCCGGAACGCTCAAACTGAAGTACCGCCCGTGGCAAGTGTACCTGCCGAAACAGACAAAACCGCTGGCGACGTCACAACGTCGCCCCAGCCCGCCATGATGGCTAAAACCGACACTGCAGAGGAAAAGACCAGCAAACCCGACGCCCCGGAAAAAATCACCGCCAAACCGGTTCGTAAGGCTGCCGTCGCAAAGCCTGCCGCCAAGGCAGCAGCAAGCGAGGAGAGCCCTAAAAAAGTACAGGCTCCGACGTGCGACAACTGCGGCGTCATTGCCTCCATCCGCACTATCGAGCAGGCTGGCGAAGGCAGCGGCCTGGGAGCGATTGCAGGCGGCGTGGTGGGTGGACTGCTGGGACACCAGGTCGGCGGGGGCACCGGCAAGGATATCGCCACCATCGCCGGCGCAGTCGGCGGTGGCTATGCCGGCCACCAGGTCGAGAAGAAGGTCAAATCCACCAAGCACTACGAAATCAGCGTAAGCATGGATGATGGTAGCTACCGCACCATGACACAGGACATCTCACCGGCATTTGCCATCGGTGACAAGGTAAAGATCATCGACGGCGCAATAGTTCGCAACTAGTCCATTCCGGGGAAGGGGAATCAATTGGATGATGTAGAATCTAATCGATATGCCCTCCTCTTCCCAACAGCACATCGAGCTACCCATCGCCGGCATGACCTGCGCGGCATGTTCTGCGCGCCTCGAAAAAAATCTCAACAAACTGCCCGGTGTAAAAGCCGCAGTCAACCTCGCCAGCGAAAAAGCCCACATCGAATTCGATTCGACGCAGGCCTCGCCAGCCGATCTGGTGAAAGCCATCCAGAAAACCGGTTTTTCCGTACCCGATCAAGAGGTAGTGCTGGAACTGGAAGGCATGACTTGCGCCGCCTGCGCCACACGCATCGAAAAGGTGTTGAACAAGATCGAGGATGTCAGCGCCACGGTCAATTTCGCCACGGAAAAAGCCCGAATCCGCGTTGCCCCGGGCGCGGCCACGCTGGATACGCTGATCGCCGCAGTGGCCAAGGCCGGCTACGCCGCCCACGAATCGATCGGCACCAGCCGCGAAGAGGAAAAGCAGCGGCGTGCCGCCGCGTACCAGAAGGAACTGCGCATATTCTGGATTGCCGCGGCGCTGACATTGCCGCTGGTGGCCCAGATGGGCGCGATGTTTCTCGGTCACCACGAAGATGTTCTGCCACGCTGGCTGCAGTGGGCGCTCGCCACGCCAGTGCAATTCTGGGCCGGCAAGCGCTTCTATGTCGGCGCCTGGCACGCCCTGCGCGGGGGCGGCGCCAACATGGACGTACTGGTGGCGCTCGGCACCAGCATGGCCTACCTCCTCAGCGCTGTTGTCACCTTGTTCGGTCTGGATCAGCATGTTTATTTCGAGGCCGCTGCAGCCGTCATCACCCTGGTGCTGATGGGCAAGCTGCTGGAAGCGCGCGCCAAGGCGGGTACCTCGGCGGCGATCGAGGAACTCGTCAAGCTCCAGCCGAAGACCGCACGCATCGAACGCGACGGTGAAATCATCGAGGTCGATGCCGCCAGCCTGAAGCTGGACGACATCTTCATCGTGCGCGCCGGCGAAAGCATCCCGGTCGACGGCGAAGTGATCGAAGGCGACTCCAGCGTGGTGGAGGCCATGCTCACCGGCGAAAGCCTGCCGGTCGGCAAGCAAGCCGGCGCCAAGGTGTTCGCCGCCACTCAGAACCAGCAGGGCATGCTCAAATGCCGTGCCACCGGCGTCGGCAGCCACACCGTGCTGGCCGGTATCATCCGCCTGGTAGAACAGGCACAAGGCTCGAAAGCGCCGATCCAGCGCCTGGCAGATATTATTTCTGGCGTTTTCGTGCCGGTGGTGGTATCGATCAGCCTGGTCACCTTTTCCGCCTGGTGGCTGATCGGCGGCGAGTTCACTCCGGCCCTGATCAACGCCGTCGCGGTGCTGGTGATCGCCTGCCCATGCGCCCTCGGTCTGGCCACGCCCACCGCGATCATGGTCGGCACCGGCAATGGCGCCAAAGCCGGCATCCTGATCCGGAATGCAGAAGCGCTCGAGCGGGCCGGAAAAATCCGCACCCTGGTGGTAGACAAGACCGGCACCCTGACTCTCGGCAGCCCCACCGTCACCGATATCGTCCCTGCTGGTGGCAGCGATGAACACACGCTGCTCCGACTCGCCGCCACCCTGGAGCAAGGCTCGGAGCATCCTCTGGCCAAGGCGGTATTGTCCCAAGCCGCATCGACCGGCATTGCCCCGGCAGCTGTTACCCGCTTCGCCGCGCTCAGCGGCAAGGGTGTCAGCGGTGAAATCGACGGTGCTCCGTATTCCCTGGGCTCCCCTGCCCTTGCCGCCGAGCGCGGGCTGAACATTGATCAAACGACGGTTGCGCGCCTGCAGCAACAAGGCAAGACAGTGGTCGTACTGGCCAGCGAGAAAGCGGTGCTAGGCTACCTGGCCATTGCCGATGCGCTGCGCGACAGCTCGGTCGGTGCCGTGAAAAGATTGAAGGCAATGGGGGTCGAGGTGATCATGCTGACCGGTGACAATGCCGCCACCGCCGCCGCCATTGCGGTGCAAGCCGGCATCGATCGCTTTTTCGCGGAAGTGCTGCCACAGGACAAAGCCGCAGAAATCGACAAGCTCAAGGCACAAGGTCTTGTGGTCGGCATGGCGGGCGACGGCATCAACGATGCGCCAGCGCTGGTTGCGGCGGATGTCGGCTTTGCCGTCGGCAGCGGTACCGACGTGGCGATCGAGGCCGCCGACGTAACCCTGATGCGCAACGACCTGGCCAGCGTGGCCGATGCCATCGACCTGTCGCGCGCCACCCTGCGCAAGATCCGCCAGAACCTGTTTTTCGCCTTCATCTACAACGTGCTGGGCATCCCGCTGGCAGCCCTGGGCATGCTCAACCCGGTGATTGCCGGCGCGGCGATGGCGATGAGTTCAGTGTCGGTAGTGAGTAACTCGCTGCTGCTCAAGCGCTGGCGGGAAGGTCAGTAAGCAATGCGCTGTGTGGTTCCGGCTTGATCTGACAGCCTGCTGTCAGGCGCCGTTTTCTGCTGTTGCGTTCCAGTACCGGGTAGTCAGCGTTGATATTTATTCTGGATATCCTTGAGCTCCTCCCGCTGGATGTATTGCACCACCCAGCGCAATACCGCTGCATGCCAAATTGCGATGACCTCGTTTCTCTTTACCCTGAATCCATGTATAAGCACATGAGCTCGCCTCAGCCTCATCATAGGGGGCGCAGCAGAATGATCCTCTTGCTTTAGTTACATTTCAGTCTCTTTATCTGCCGGATACTGATTGTAGATCGCCACGAACTCATCGATATCGGCGAGGAAAATATCCACTAGCTGTGGATCAAAGTGTATGCCGCGCTGTTCACCAAACCATTTAACCACTTTCTCGAGTGACCAAGCCTCTTTATAAACACGTGATGAATAGAGCGCATCGAAGACGTCAGCCAGCGACACGATGCGACCAAAGATATGGATGTTTTCACCCGCCAACCCCTGCGGATAGCCGCTGCCATCCCACTTCTCCTGGTGCTGGTAAGCAATAATGCCGGCCGCAACCAGAGTGTCACGCTGCGAGTGCCGCAACATGGCGTAACCGATAGCAGGATGATTCATCATGATATGCCGCTCTTCATCGGTGAAGTGTCCGGGCTTCAGCAATACCTCATCGGGAATCCCAAGTTTGCCAATATCATGCAGTGGTGACGCAGCTGTGATTAACTCCACCTCTCTCGGCGTCAACGCCGCCTTCTGCGCCAGCAGCTGGCTGTAGAGCGAAACACGCCGGGTATGATTGGCGGTCTCCTTGGACCGCCTCTCTTCGATAACGCCCATGGTGTAGATGGTCTCTCGCAGCGTACTTTCGATTTCGTCATTGAGGGCGAGCAACTCCTCATTCTTTTTTTGCAGAATTTCCTGATGGGCAAGAATCTCTGTATTGAAGAGGTTAATCTCATCGGCAACATTGGAAAACTCGCGGCTATAAAATTGATCCGAACTCACCGGAAGATGCTGCTTGTAGGCCGTCATGGCGTGATCAATGAGCGTCTCCAGCGGTTGCTGAACATGATTCTTGATGGTGCGAGCGGTGTTCACGAGGATAAGAGCAAAAGTCACTATGGATAACGCCAGCAGACCCGCCATTATCCAGAGTGCATGATTGCGATACTCTTTAACGTCAAGCTCAATATCTACAGCACCAAGCACGGTCCCCTCAGTAACTTTATGGCAGGAGAGGCAGTTGAGTCCTCCCTGTTGTGATGCAATATAGGGAATGATGACGCGAACGGTTGGCTGGAGTGAAAACTCATTCAGGATGAATACCGGTTTTTTGGTATCAAAGGCCTGGTTGGCGATCGGATCTGTGACCCGCTCACTGGCCTTGCCCGGGCCAAACTGCTCCGTCACCACATCGCCACGAATAATGTTCAGGGATTTAACATGGTGCAGCTCTCGGATCTCATCCAGATAGTAGTCACGCCGATCCATAATGCGCGCCTTCATGTGGGAGGTCAGACCAGCCTTGACCAGCTCGGCATGCGCCAGCGCCTGATTCTCGATGGCCTGGGTAGAGAGAGAGCGGAAATTAAGGCCTGTAATCAGCAGCAATACCAATGCCAGAATCGACAGGACATTAACCAGACTTTTTACAGTGATGGTTTTTATACTCGGTTTTATTATCATCAACAACTGCCTCACGCTCAATGTCTGGAAGACATGTATCTCACATGCAGGCATTGTATTATCCAGAAGGGATAATTCGCATCCGGAAATTCAATGGTTGCGCACATCATAGAGCACAAGCAGAAGGTTTAGTAGCAGGTGCCGGAGGAATTTCTTGCTGTTTGATTACACTTGACGCACTCGACCCATGATTATCGGCGTAGCCGACGGCCTTCACTCCGTTGGTCAGAGGCACCATTCCGGTTCGCCCCCTCAAAATCGCGGCGCAGGCGCTGCCGCTCTTCCGGGTTCATATTCTGCCAGCGTTCGCGCAATATCTGGCGCCGTTGCTCGCGCTCTTCGGGTGAACTCTGCTGGCGCTGGTCGCGGAAGCGCTGCTTCATCGATTCTCGATCTTCCGGGTTCATATTCTGCCAGCGTTCGCGCAACGCCTGGCGCCGTTGCTCGCGCTCGCCCGGAGCGGTATTCTGCCGTTGTTCCTGGAAACGCTGGCGCAGTTCCTGCCGATTCGCAGCCCGTTCATCCGGGCTTATGTTCCTGAACTGCTCGGGCGGCATCGAGCCGGGACCTGACGGCGGCTCAGCAAAAGCCGGCTGGCACAATGTCATAAAGGCCGCAGCAGCGGCCAGCAATCCATAACGAGCGGAAAACATCACATCTCCTTAGCTGCAAGCACGCGCCACCTCACAAGGTGGCGCGGCACGGTTTCTAGCTTTGCCCTGCACCGCCACCAGCATTTCGGCGATGTTCGCGGAAGCGCTCCTTCATCGCCTCGCGTTGCTCAGGGCTCATGTTTTCCATGCGCTTGCGCATTTCCCCCCTTTTCGCTTCACGCTCTTCCGGGCTCATATTCTGCTGGCGTTCGCGGAAACGCTGCTTCATTGCCTCGCGCTGCTCGGGACTCATGTTTTCCACGCGTTTGCGCCTTGCATCCTGTTTTGTAGCCCGTTCCTCCGGGCTCATCTTTTGCCACTGCTCACGCCTTTGTTCGCGCGCAACCTGGCGCTCCTCCAGGTTCATGGTTTTGGACTGTTCCACAACGGAAGCAGGTCCGGCTGGCGGCTCATCCGCACTGACAGCCTGCCCCAGTGACAAAAGGGTTACAGTGATGGCCAGCAGGCCGATTCTATTTATCCTGTTCATAATTCTACCTTTCAATGGTTACAGTGCGCCAACTTGGCAAGTTTGGTGCGATGAGTGATTAGCGACGCTCTGCGTCATGTTTCTCGTTGTAAATATCCTTGCTGACGACATTCAGGTCCTGCTGCAAATCCTTGCGCTCGGTTTTGGTCAGGACACCGTCGGATTTGTACTGACGCTCCTCTTGGCGGACAGACCGCTGTTCTGTACCAAGCTGCCTGGCTTCACCGCGAGTCAACTCACCGGAACGAACACCTTGCTGGATACGTTCGCGCTGGTTCACCTGGCGCGCATTCACGCCGGGGTCACGCACTGCGCCGGCGGTACCAGACTGGCCATCATGCTTCTCAGCGTAGATATGGCGGCTGGCACGGTTCTGGTCATGACGAAGATCGGCGCGCTCGGCTTTGGTCACTACACCATCGCTACGGTATTCGCGGGCTTCATTGCGGATCTGCCGCTGTTCGTGGTTGAGCCTGGCTGCTTCATGGCGATTCAACTGGCCGGAGTTCACACCCTGTTCGATACGCTGATGCTGGTTGTGCATGCGTTGGCTGCTGCCTTCAGCCAGCACAGACCCGGCTGCCATGGCAAAAACACCCAGGCCGACGATAGTCACAAAAGTTTTTTTATCGAAGTTCATGATAATCTCCCTGTTCAATAATGAATTTGGTTGTTTGACCTACGCCCAGTTTGCTTCAGACGTTGGGGCCATCGTAGGGGGTAGATGTAAACAAGCTATGCACAAATTGCCGGAATTTGTAACAAATTATTAACAGCCAGATTTTTGTAACAATTCCTCACAATTCATCCTGCTTTGCAAGTTAAGATAGCGCCATGACTTCTGCTGCCCGCATTCTTCTCATCGACGACGACGCCCGCATCCGCGAACTGTTGTTGCGCTACCTCACCGAACAGGGTTTCGATGTTAAGGCCGCGGCCGATGGTCGGGAAATGGCCCAACTGCTCGATCGCGGCCGCTTCGACGTGTGGGTACTGGACCTCATGCTGCCGGGCGAGGATGGTCTGTCCATCCTGCGCCGCGCCCGCGGCACCGGCGAAAACACACCGGTGATCCTGCTCACCGCCAAGGGTGACGAAATCGACCGCATCGTCGGGCTGGAAATGGGCGCCGATGATTATCTGGCCAAGCCGTTCAACCCGCGCGAACTGGTGGCGCGCATCAATGCCATCCTGCGTCGTCAGCGCATTGCGCTGCCGGGCGCACCGGATTCATCGGCGGGCACGGTCAACTTCGGCTCCTGCCACCTCGATCTCGGCACCCGCACACTGACCCGTGACGGCAAATCAGTATCGCTCACCACCGGCGAATTTTCGCTGCTGAAAGTGCTGGTCAACCACCCGCGCCAGCCACTTTCCCGCGACCGGTTGATGGAACTGGCACGGGGACGCGACCACGAAGCCTTCGACCGGACCATCGACGTGCAGATATCGCGCCTGCGCAAGCAGGTCGAACCCGATGCCGCTAAACCTCGCTACATCCAGACGGTATGGGGCCACGGCTACGTGTTTGTGCCGGACGACGGCGAAACATGAGGCTGGTCCCGCGCAGCCTCGGCGTCCGCGCTTTTCTGCTGATCGCACTACTGATCGTGACATCGCTGGTGGCCAGCGCCCTGCTGCTTCGCCAGGCTGAGCGCGAGCCACGTGCATATCAACGGGCGCAGAGATCGCCTCGGTAGTAAATCTTACCCGCGCCGCCGTGCTGTCGGCCGACACCACACTGCGCTCCGCGCTGCTGGCAGAAATGGCTGAGTCTGAAGGTATTCGAGTTTTTCCCGCCGACCAGAACAACAAACTGGATGCCCTTGCCGATGACTCTTTCACACGACTGATAACGGCGGAAGTGCGCCGACAACTGGGCAAGAACACCCGCTTTGCAACCGCTCGCGACGGCTTCGACGAATTCTGGGTGAGCTTCTTTATCGGCAACGAGGAATTCTGGGTGATCATGCCGCGCGAACGCCTCGAACAGGCCCAGGCCTGGCATTGGCTGGGCTGGATCGCTCTGGTACTGCTGCTGGCGCTGGCCGGCGGCGCACTGATCGCCCGCCAGGTCGGCAAGCCGTTGCGTGATCTGGCCAATGCGGCACGCCTCATCGGCCGTGGCGAAAACTCAGCACCAGTCGTCGAAGCAGGTGCCGAGGAAACAGCGGCTGTCGCGCGCGCCTTCAACCAGATGTCGTCCGACCTCGCTGCCATCGAACAGGTGCGTTCTCTGGTGCTGGCCGGCATCTCCCACGACCTGCGCACTCCGTTGACCCGACTGCGTCTGGCGGCGGAGTTCATCAACGAAACCGCATCGCGCGAAGGCGTCATTGCCGATGTCGAGCAAATGGACGCCGTGGTCGGGCAGTTCCTCGACTATGCCCGGCTTGGCGAGCAGGAAGCCGCTGCCGAGTGCGATCTCGCCGAACTGGCTGGATCAGCTGCCGCACCCTATGCCAGCCATGGCGTGCAACTGGAACTGGACGAGTTGCCCCCAACCCAAGTGCGCCCGCTGCTGCTCAAACGGGCGCTGGTCAATCTGCTCGACAATGCGGTCAAATATGGTGGAGGCGAAATCGTTCTCAAACTGGAAACTGTACCCTGGCAGGGCCGACCCGCCGTACGCTTCAGCGTACTCGACCGTGGTCCGGGCATCGCTGCAGACAGCCTGGAAACGGCCAAGCGTCCCTTTGTCCGGCTCGATACTGCACGCGGTGGCATCGGCGGCTCCGGCCTCGGCCTGGCGATCGTCGAGCGCACCGCCCGTCTGCATAGCGGCAAATTTCGCCTGGAACGTCGTGAGGGCGGCGGACTCAGCGCCGCGCTCACCCTGCCCCGCGACTCCTGACAAACGCATACTGCATTTCTCGGGCAACTTCCGGTAGTGGGCAGCATCGAACATCCGCCTTACAATAGAAGGAATTGGCCGGGGTTCAGGATCATCACCCTCTCTTCTCGCTGCGCGAGTTTTATTTTTAACAGGAGTTCACCCATGGAAAACATCATCCTGACAGTCAAAGGCATGACCTGCATGGGCTGCGTCAAGAGCGTCAAAAACGTGCTTGAGCCGATTCCCGGTGTCGCAGTCGTAGACATTGTCCTGGAAAGCGGCCAGGTCACCATTTCTTTCGATCCCGCCAAAGCCGGTCCAGATCAGTTCAAATCCGCGATCCAGGATGCCGGCTATGAAGTTGTCGGTAATGGTTGAAAGTTTGCGCTGTATTCTTCATCATGAGTGCCGTGCGATTTAATATCCTGAAATGAACCCATTCGACTTTGCTCCTGTTTTCGACCTTGCCCATGGTTTTTCTCCCGTGCTGGCAATCGGAGCTTTTTTTCCGTTCCTCAATAAGGAAAAAGAAGCCGCCACCATCAGTCGGGACAAGCTCAAGGCTATTAACCAGGCCGCATACAATTTCCTTGAGGTTAGAGGCATAGAGAATTTCAAGGTTTACACTATTGCTTATGACGCGCAACCGGTGGTATTGATTCAGGTCGCGCCGCAAAAGAAACTTCGCTTTTCCAATATTATCGAAATTCAAATCAGGAAGTTTATTCGAGAAACTTTATCGATCGAGGTGCCTGCGGTATTCTGGCGCTTCAAAACTGACTACAGCGAAGTTCCAGGTCCGGAACAGGCCGATTACGAATTCGACGAACAGCCGCATTATCCGCAGGATCGGACCCAGAACCCGGCTACAGAACAGGAGCAGGCCGCTTTAATGGAACAGGCAAAAACCGTGGGTGAACCTCTGGAACAGGACAGTCTTTTTCACATTCCGCCGCATTTGGCCGTGAACGATTTGCATGTGGAGGAAATCTCCATGGGCGAATTCGATGAATTCCTGAAGGGCGCCTCCAGCAACGAAAAAAAGGATGAACAGCAATGACAAGCAACGATGAAACCTCAATGGAACAGCGCATCCTGCGCGTAATGCGTAAAGTGCTGGGGAGTGTCGTCAAGGACACCACCCCACAGCCTGGCATGCACCATGCCCTGTCACAGCAGACCATTGAAGACATCAAGGCCTGCTTCGCGCTGATCTCGGCGAGGGAAATGGAGTTGGCAAAGGAAGCCGGTATCGCCGAGGAAAGACCCCACTACAGCGACGACACGAAGAAAGCCAAGGTCGTGCCGATTACCCGGTCCAGCCTGAAGAGTGTCAAGCCAAAGGAATAAGGGGGTTACTGGGTTACTCGATGTTTCACGCAGTACAGCTTGGTTTTGGTCTTATCGTACTCGATCAGGAAACTGCCCTGCGCCGACCGTAGCACCGTGTCGCCCGAAAACGGCAGATAGCTGACCCCCTTTATCTCCAGTATCTTCTTCCTGGCCGTATCGAGGTTTTCCTTGAATATCACGCCCAGAAAGGCGTAACGACTGCTCTCCGTACTGACGTAAATGTCCATCAGTTCAAGACCATAAAGTCGCTGAGACGGGTCCGGCTTGAACCAGTAGGCCTCGCCTTCGGTCTTGTATGGCTTCTTGAAGAAACGGATCAGGTAATCCTCGAAGTAAGCGGGGTCGATCTGATCGTTGCACAGCAAAGCGCTGCCGATCACCGGCTCGAAGGTCGTGGGCGCCGCGAGCAATGGGACCGGCATCGATCCCAGCACTGCCAGCATAAGAAACAGGAGGTTCCTGACCATATTCAAAGGCGCATGACGCGACTCAACTGACGCGCCGCCCCCACAAATCGTGGGCATCGGCGTCAGTGATTTCCACATCGACGAAATCACCAAGTTTCAGGTTGCCCGCCTCCTCGATATAGACCAAACCGTCGATTTCCGGCGCATCCGCGGCACTGCGGGCGACCGCGCCCTCCTCGTCCACTTCGTCCACCAGCACGGTGAAGGTCTGGCCGATTTTGCGCCCCAGTTTGGCTGCGCTGATTTCTTCCTGCAGTTCCATCAGACGTGCCACACGCTCCTGTTTCACCTCTTCCGGCACTGCACCGGGCAGCGCGTTGGCTGTTGCCCCTTCCACCGGCGAGTAGGCAAAGCAGCCAACGCGGTCAAGCTGCGCCTCGCGCAGAAAGTCCAGTAGCAGTTCGAAATCGGACTCGGTCTCGCCAGGAAAACCGGCGATGAAGGTGCTGCGTATCGTGATCTCCGGGCACACGTCGCGCCAGCCATGAATCCGGGCCAGCGTGCCCTCGATATTTCCAGGGCGCTTCATCGCCTTGAGAATGCGCGGGCTGGCGTGCTGGAGAGGCACATCCAGGTAGGGCAGGATCTTGCCCTCGGCCATCAGCGGAATGACCTCGTCAACATGCGGATAAGGGTAGACGTAATGCAGCCGCACCCACACGCCCAGTTCGCCTAGAGCGCTTGTCAGTTCGGTCATCCGGGTGCGGAGCGGGCGACCGCCCCAGAAACCGCTGCGGTATTTGACGTCGACGCCGTAGGCGCTGGTGTCCTGCGAGATCACCAGCAGTTCCTTGACGCCGGCCTTGACCAAGTTTTCCGCTTCCTGCATCACTTCCCCCACCGGCCGACTGACCAAATCACCGCGCAGCGACGGGATGATGCAGAAAGTGCAGCGGTGGTTGCAGCCCTCGGAAATCTTCAGGTAGGCGTAATGCTTCGGCGTGAGCTTGATGCCTTGGGGCGGGATCAGGCTTTCGAATGGGTCGTGCGGCTGCGGCAGGTGCTGGTGCACGGCCGCCATCACCTCGGCTGCAGCGTGCGGGCCGGTCACCGCCAACACCTGGGGATGCGCCGCCAGCACCACGTCGGACTTGGCGCCGAGACAGCCGGTAACGATCACCTTGCCGTTCTCCTTGAGTGCCTCGCCGATGGCATCGAGCGACTCGGCAACAGCAGCATCGATGAAGCCACAGGTGTTGACCACCACCAGGTCGGCCCCCTCATAGCTGGGCGAAATAGCATAACCCTCGGCACGCAAACGGGTGAGGATCTGCTCCGAATCCACCAGCGCCTTGGGGCAACCGAGGGAAACGAAGCCGACTTTTGGAATTGAAGCCATTAGAAAATATCCGTTAAAAGCGTTAACCGCAGAGAAAAGGCAATACCCAATATGCCTGGGTTTGGTTTCCTCAGCGTCCTCTGCGGTAAAATCAAGTTTTCTTTTATACTACCGCCCATGTACCTATACATCATCGCAATCGGCTGGGCCTACGTCATACTCATGATGGCCGTTACGGCAAAAAGTTTTGTTTCCGGCGCGCTAACTTTCATTTTTTTAGGCTTGCTGCCGTTGGGCATCGTGTTCTACATCACGTTGCGACGGCTCAGGCGTTCACGCATGGCCGCCCAGGAGCGCCTTGGTCAGCCAGATCGATCCGATACCCAACCCGATCAATAGCGCCTGTTGCAGAGTAACGAGCAACTCCGGGCGCTTATGCAGGCCCGGAATCAAATCCGCCACCGCCACATAAATCATGCTCGCCGCGGCAATGGCAAGGAAGAATGGGATCCACTCATGCATCGATTGCAACATGAAATACGCGAGCACGCCGCCCACAACCGTCGCCAGACTGGATAGCAGATTGAGCAGGAACGCCTGCTTCTTGCTGTAGCCAGAATGCAGCAGGATAAGGAAATCGCCCACCTCCTGCGGAATTTCATGAGCGATAATGGCTAGCGCGGTCACCACGCCAATCTGGAAATCGGCCAGGAACGCGGCAGCGATAATAATGCCGTCGACGAAATTGTGAAAGGTGTCGCCGACCATGATCATCAGACCGCTGCGGCCATGATCGTGACCGTGATCGTGGGCCGGAACATGAGCTTCGCAATGATCGACATGGCAATGCCGCCACAGCACCAACTTCTCCAGCACAAAGAACATCAGGATGCCAAACAGGATGGTGGCCGCAGTATTTTCGATACTTTTGGTCAACTCGAAAGCGTGCGGCAAAATCTCCAGGAATGCCGCCCCGAGCAAGGCACCAATGGCATAGCTGACCAGCATCGGCACCCACTCGGCGCGCGCCGACATGGCGAACAATGCCGCCACGGCAATACTGAGCGTGCCGCCGAACAAGCTGGCAAGGATGATTCCGGTCAGAGTGGACATGAGCGCCTGGCGTTAAACCTGAAAAGGACTAGAGGCCGACATTATACGGGATAACATCAAGCAAGCCAGATTAACGACGCCATTCGCCCGGTAGCCTGATCGCGGCGGTAGGAGTAGAAGCGTTCGGCATCGGTATAGGTGCACAGACCGCCACCGTACACCTGTTTCACGCCTAGGAGGGCAAGGCGCTGGCGCGCCAGGAGATAGATATCCGCCAGCCATTTCTGGGGGGTGAGGGGTGCACCACAAGGGTACTCCGACTTTCTATGCGCTGAAGCGCATGAAAGGTCGTATGAGGAGTGAGGGGTGAGGGGCAAGCGCGGCACGAAAGCCTTTGCGGCTGCCGTGTCATGCGCCATGAATGCCTGCCTGACCTCATCGCCCACTTCAAAAGCCTGCGGCCCGATAGCCGGGCCTAACCAGACCAGCAGTCGCTCCGGCGCGGCGTTCATCGCTTTCACCGTCGCTTCCACCACACCGCCCGCCAGTCCGCGCCATCCAGCATGGGCGGCGGCCACTACCGTGCCGGCTTCATCGCACAACAGCAGCGGCAGGCAATCCGCCGTCATCACCGCGCAGATTGCACCGGCCTTCCTGGCGACAGAAGCGTCGGCATCAGGTACGCCAGCCGTACGGTCTGCATCCGCCACGAAATTGCCATGCACCTGTTTCAACCAGACCGGGTCGGCGGGGAGAGTTGCACGCAGTAATGCCCGGTTCCTCACCACGGCAACCTGGTCATCGCCGACATGGTCACCCAGGTTGAGGGATGCATAGGGGCCCGCGCTTACCCCGCCATCACGGGTGGTTTGCAAGGTGCGCACATTTGCCGGTGCCGGCCAGTCAGGGGCAATCCCGATCTCATTCATTCCGCAGGACTTTCAACAAATCAGCCATATCCTGTGGCAGTTCCACCTGCCATTCCATCGCCTCGCCGCTGACCGGGTGGATCAGTCCGAGCCTTTCCGCATGCAAGGCCTGTCTCCCCAGATGCTTGACCACATCGGACAAGAGCGGCGGCAAGTTCAGCGGTCTGCCGCCATAAACCGGGTCGCCCACCAAAGGATGACCGATGGACTGCATGTGCACCCGGATCTGGTGCGTGCGACCGGTTTCCAGGCTGCAACGAATCAGGGTGTGGCGATCGAAGTGCTCCAGCACGGTGTAATGCGTCACCGCAGCTTTGCCATTGTGGACGATCGCCATTTTGACGCGCTGACTGGGATGCCTGCCTAGCGGCGCATCCACCTTGCCGTCACCAGACACCAGACCCTGCACCACCGCCAGGTAATCGCGCTTCACGCTGCGAGCCTGAAGCTGCCGCACCAGATCGGTCTGTGAAGTCAGGGTTTTGGCTACAACCAGCAGGCCGCTGGTGTCCTTGTCGAGACGATGAACGATGCCGGCGCGGGGGATGCACGCAAGTTGCGGCGCATGGTACAGCAAGGCATTCAGCAGGGTACCCTGCCAATTGCCGCTACCGGGGTGAACCACCAGCCCGGCGGGTTTGTTGACCACCAGCAGCGCATCGTCTTCATACATTATCTCGAGGGCGATATCTTCCGCCGAGAACGGTGTTTCTGATGGATGCAATTCTGGCTCCACCCTGACCTTGCTACCGGCCCATACCGTCTGCTTGGACGCCACACACTCACCATCGAGCGTGACGCGTTTATCCTTGATCCAGGTTTGCAGGCGGCTGCGGGAATAATCCGGCAACAACTGCTGTAAGGCCTGATCGAGGCGCAAGCCGGTCATTTCCGGCGGAATCGTCAAGTTGATGGGTGCCGGATTTGGGTTATAATCGGGCGGATTACCACTTTCGCCCTGCTGGGCATCGGATATTGTCATGAGGCTTAGTTTAGCGTTAATTCTTGCATTGTTGATAACTGGCTGCGGCCTGCTGCCGGAAGTCCAGGATGAAACCAAGGGCTGGTCAGCCCAGAAACTCTACGTCGAAGCCAAGGATCAAATGGCCGACGGAGGCTATGAAAAAGCCATTCAGTACTTCGAAAAACTGGAGGCACGCTATCCTTACGGCCGTTATGCGCAGCAAGCCCAAATCGAAATCGCCTACGCCTACTTTAAGGCGAACGAACCGGCTTCCGCTCTCGCCGCCTGTGATCGCTTCATCAAACTCCACCCCAACCACCCCAATGTGGATTACATCTATTACCTGAAAGGGCTGGTGAACTTCAACGACGACCTGGGCTTCCTCGGCGCCCTGACGGAGAAGATTGCCGAATCCTCGGAAACCCTTGCGCCCCTCGCCAGGCAGGACATGAGCGAACGCGACCCGAAAGCATCACGTGAAGCCTTTGAATCATTCAAGGAGCTAGCGACCCGCTTCCCCGGCAGTAAATACACACCGGACGCGATTGCCCGCATGAAATATCTGGTCAACGCCCTCGCTTCGCATGAAGTTCACGTGGCTCGCTATTATTACCGGCGCGGCGCTTATATTGCCGCCGTCAACCGCGCTCAGACCACGATGCAGCAGTATCCGCAGGCACCCGCCACCGAGGAGGCGCTGACTATCATGATAAAAGCCTACGATGCGCTCGGTATGAATGACCTGCGCGACGACACCCTGCGCATCATGCAAAAGAACTTCCCAAATAGCCGCTACTTCGCCCTGGTGAAAAAGGCGGAAACGCCGTGGTGGAAAATCTGGTAGTTTAGATCGCCGCTTCGTCGGTTTCGCCGGTGCGGATACGCACCACTTGCTCCACGCTGGTGACGAAGATCTTGCCGTCGCCGATCTTGCCGGTGCGTGCCACCTTGACAATGGCATCGATGGCGGCCTCTACCTGGCTGGCCGTAATCACTAATTCGATCTTGACCTTGGGCAGAAAGTCGACCACGTATTCGGCGCCACGGTAGAGTTCGGTATGCCCCTTCTGCCGACCGAAGCCCTTCACCTCGGTCACGGTCAGGCCGGTTACGCCAATTTCATGTAGCGCTTCACGCACTTCATCGAGTTTGAACGGTTTGATAATCGCTTCAATCTTTTTCATTTGCCACTCCCGCTTGTATGATCCTAGAAACCTCAGTTGACCGCTTTACTAGATATTTAACGCCGTAACTCCAATAAACCTCTTCATGATTTACCGTTTCACCCGGTTGGCACGTCCGCTACTGGGTGGATTGCACGGTTTTTGTGACGCATGGCGGCGTTGCAACTTCTTGGAATGGAACAACCATTCCCGCGTCATTGCGCCTTGCCCTGCACCACAAAAACCGCACACTCCACCCCGTCCAACTAAGGTTTCTAGGATGACCCCTATTCCAGCCAGGGACGATACTTCGATGTAATCGGATAGCGCCGATCCTTGCCAAATCCGCGTGGCGTGACCCTGACTCCGACAGGCGCCTGGCGGCGCTTGAACTCGTTGCTGTCGATCAGTTTTACTACGCGGCGCACGTCCTTTTCAGCGTAACCATGCGCGATTATGTCATGCGGACACAGGTCGTGCTCGACATAGGCTTCCATGATGGCATCCAGAATCTCATACGGCGGCAGGGCATCCTGGTCGGTCTGGTTATGGCGCAGTTCGGCGGACGGCGCACGGGTGATGACCCGTTCCGGGATCACCTCGCCGAGACTGTTGCGGTAGCGCGCCAGGCGATACACCAGGGTTTTCGGCACATCCTTCAGCACCGCGAATCCGCCGGCCATGTCGCCGTACAGCGTGGCGTAGCCCACCGCCATTTCGCTCTTGTTACCGGTGGTCAGGACAATCGATCCGTATTTGTTGGACAGTGCCATCAGCAATGTTCCCCGGATACGAGCCTGGATATTCTCTTCGGTGGTGTCGAACGGCAAGTCGTTGAATTCTTCAGCCAACGTGCGGAGAAAAGAATCGAATGCCAGCTTGATCGGCAACTCGCTGTAACGTATCTGCAGCCTTTCCGCCATAATCTGTGCGTCCTGCAGGCTGATGTCGGCAGTGAATTCAGACGGCATCATCACCGCCTGCACCCGTTCAGCACCCACCGCATCCACCGCTATCGCCAGCGTCAGCGCAGAGTCGATTCCCCCGGACAGTCCCAACACGACACCGGGAAAACCATTTTTCATTACATAATCCCGAACGCCCAGACACAATGCCTTGTACACGGATGCCTCGACCGGCGGCTGCGGAACGACCTCTCCCAGCAGTGGCCGATCATTCTCAAGCTCTACGATGCGCAACGCCTCCTCGAATGCCGGGAGCTGGTGAACCAGCACACCCGCGCCGTCCATAACGAAAGAGGCGCCATCGAATACCAGTTCGTCCTGGCCGCCAACCAGGTTGACATAGAAAACTGGCAACCCGCATTCGCCGATCCGCTCACGAACCGCATGGTAGCGCGAAACCTGCTTGTCCATATGATAGGGAGAGGCGTTCAGCACCAGCAACAAATCAGCATTCGCGTTGAGCGCACAGGTAGCGGCACCTTCTTCCCAGATATCGGCGCAGATGTTGATGCCTAATTTGATGCCATCAGCTTCGAACACACACGGTTCGGTGCCGGGAGAGAAATAGCGCACTTCATCAAAAACGGAATGATTGGGCAATATCTGCTTGTGATAAGAGCTGACAACCTTGCCGTCACGCAGCACCGAGGCGGCGTTGTAGCGCTGCCCATCCACCTGCTGTGGATGACCGATCACCAGGGTGATCCCTTGCGTATCCCGTGCCAATCCGAACAGAGCCTGGTCGCAAGCTGCATAGAAACCATCGCGCAACAGCAGGTCTTCCGGTGGATAGCCGGTCAGGGACAACTCAGGAGTCACCATCACCTGCACGCCAGCCGCCTTGGCTCGATTAGCATAATCGAGTATTTTCGCGACGTTGCCGGCCAGGTCGCCGACCGTGCAGTTGATTTGGGCGATAGCGATCTTCATGATTTTTTGTTGATTGCCTCGACTACCGCTTCGCCCAGCCCGGCAGGCGATTTGGCCACCACCACGCCGGCCGCTTCCAGGGCGGCGATCTTGTCCGATGCCAAACCCTTGCCACCAGCGATGATCGCACCGGCATGGCCCATGCGCTTGCCTTTTGGCGCAGTCTGGCCAGCGATGTAGGCTGCCACCGGCTTGGTAACATGGGCCTTGATGAATTCTGCTGCCGCTTCCTCGCGATTGCCGCCGATCTCGCCGACCATGATGATCGCTTCGGTTTCCGGATCTTCCTGGAACATCTTCAGGCAGTCGATGAAATCCAGCCCCTTGATCGGGTCGCCGCCGATACCGACGCAGGTGGACTGCCCCAGCCCGAGCTTGGTGGTCTGGTAGACCGCTTCGTAGGTGAGCGTACCGGAGCGCGATACCACGCCAACCTTGCCCTTCTTGTGGATAAAGCCCGGCATGATGCCGATCTTGCACTCTTCCGGGGTGATGATGCCGGGACAGTTGGGGCCGATCAGGACAGCGTCGCTGGTCTTGAGCGCAGCCTTGACATTGAGCATGTCGAGCACCGGGATACCCTCGGTGATACAGACAATCACTTTGATGCCCGCGTCCGCCGCCTCCATGATCGAATCCGCCGCGAAACCTGGTGGCACGTAAATCACCGAGGCCGTCGCACCCGTCTCGCGCACCGCGTCGCGCACGGTGTTGAACACCGGGAGATTGAGATGGGTCATCCCACCTTTGCCCGGTGTCACCCCACCCACCATCTGAGTCCCATAGGCAATCGCCTGCTCGGAATGGAATGAGCCCTGCTTGCCTGTGAAGCCCTGGCACAGGACCTTGGTATTTTTATTGATGAGAATACTCATGAGGAATTCCTTAAAAATCTTTACCGCAGAGGCGCGGAGGCGCAGAGAGTTCACTCCGCGTCTCTGCGGTTCAAAAAATCACTTAACCGCCGCCACCGCGCGCTTTGCCGCATCGGTCAGATCACTGGCGGAAATCACGCCGACGCCGCTCTCGGCCAGCATTTTCTGCCCCAGCTCAACGTTAGTGCCTTCCAGACGCACGATCACCGGCACTTTCACGCCCACTTCCTTAACCGCGGTAATGATGCCCTCGGCGATGATGTCGCAACGCATGATGCCGCCGAAGATGTTGACAAGAATGGCTTTGACGTTGGCATCGGAAAGGATGATCTTGAACGCCTTGGCTACCGTGTCCGCAGTGGCACCGCCGCCGACGTCGAGGAAATTAGCGGGCTGACCACCGTGCAGTTTGATCAGATCCATGGTCGCCATCGCCAGTCCGGCGCCGTTGACCATGCAGCCGATGTTGCCGGCGAGGGCGATGTAGTTGAGGTCGAACTCCTTGGCCGCCACCTCCTTCGAGTCGATCTGGGTGGAATCACTCATCTCTGCCAGCTTCTTGCGCCGATACAGGGCGTTGTCATCAACACCGATTTTGCAGTCGAGTGCGACAAGACTGCCCGTCGCGGTCACGATCAGCGGGTTGATCTCGACCATAGCCAAGTCGTTGTCCTTGAACAACTTGTACAAACCTTTGGTCAATTTGCCGAACTCGCCGATCTGCGACCCTTCCAGCCCCAGACCGAAAGCCAGAGCGCGGCACTGAAAATCCTGCAATCCCCACAGCGTATCGCAGGTCTCGCGCAGAATCTTTTCCGGCGAAGTCTGGGCGATCTCCTCGATCTCCATACCTCCGCTACCGGAGGCAACCAGCACGATGCGCTCGGATTCGCGGTCTACGGTCAAACTAAGATAAAGCTCGCGGGCGATCGGCAGTGTTTCCTCGATCAGCAGGCGCGACACCATCTGCCCTTCGGGGGCGTTCTGGTAAGTCACCAGCTGTTTACCGAGCAGCGCATTGACCGCTTCCAGCAATGCCCCGCGCGACTTCACCAGCTTCACCCCGCCGGCCTTGCCACGTCCACCGGCGTGGATCTGCGCCTTCACCACCCAGGCATCGCCACCTAGTTCGGCAATAGCGCCTTCAGCCTGGGATGCGCTCTCGATCGCGACGCCACGCGGCGTGGCAACACCGTACTCACGCAAGACCTGTTTGGCTTGATATTCATGCAAGTTCATACGAGTTCTCTACTTGGGGAAGAGGGGCAATTATAGCAAGTCCGCTGCGGACTTGGAGGTTCGGAAGCTAAAGGTTAATTTCCTCGGCCCAGACCAGCGCCTTGAGCTGGGCGGTATTGACCTCATTGGCATCCAGCCCGCAAGCGGCGGCATGCTCAATAATCCCTTCCTGATCGGCCTCCTCGCACGCTACAGCAAGCGCCAGGAAAGGTGCGTAGACTCCTTCGCGACGTGCCAGCGCCGCCATAACCGGGTCGGGAAGTTGCAACTGCTCCAGCGCCTGCGCCATCGGCACGTTCAGCAATACGTCGAGCAAGGAAAATATCCCGACGATAAACAATCCTTCGCGCTCGGTCGGCGACAGCTTGCTTTGGCCCAGCAGTTCCGTCATGCGCGCACGCACCAGCGCATTCTGCAGCAGTGCCTTGCTGCGCGGATCTGCCTTGCCGCTGGTGAACAGCAGCAACGTCAGCCAGCGATACAGTTGTTTGTAGCCAAGAATCACCAACGCATGAGCGATGGAGCGAATTTGCTGCTGAAATCCGTTGACCGGCGCGTTGATGTAACGCAGCAGCTTGTAGGAAAGCATCGCATCGTGCTTGAACCCTTCCTCCAACTGAGAGATTTCTGCCTGGCTCTTTACCTTGTTGAGCAGTTCCAGAACCCTGATGCGGTCGCTATCGACACGGGGCGGCATGGAGGGGCGCAAACGGGTGAAGTAATTGCCCTCGAAGCAATGGAAATTCATCTTGTAACAAGCATCGAAATCGTCATCGGTCTCCACGTTTTTCGCCAGCAGTTGCGGCGAAGACTTATCCAGGAAGCGATCCGCCAGCTTGCCGAGCTCAATGGCGTTGAAGCGGGCAACGTCCACCCTGATGAAGCTCGCCAATGTGAGAAATTGCCCCAGACCCCGTTTCGCCTCAAAATCATCGAGTGCAATCTGGTAGCCCATGCTCCTTAGTTCGCGGCAGCGCAGCAGGTTGTCCTCCAATGTGTCCTGGTCCGGGCATACCAGCAACACCACACCCTTGCAGGGCAATTTCTGCAGCATAGGGCTATCCAGCATGACAGGAGAAATGCCGACAAACGCCAGCTTGTCTTCGAGCAAACGGTCAACATCGAGGTCCGCCAGGCAGTGGATCAGGGCTTCGTCCTGCATCCGCCGCACCGCTGCATCTGGCTCTTTGACCGTGGGCAGTACCTTACTGCGCAACAGTAATTCGTAGCCGATAATCTGCTGAGAACGATCCAGAACCGGCTGGCGGCCGATGATTTTTAGCCGTAGTTTTTCCCTGTTAGTACGCTGGCCGTGCGTTTCGATTTTAGGAATGCTGGCTACCACGTTATCAGCCGCAATATGGCCGGTATCGATCGCCTCTTCATCCGCTCCGGACGGAATGGAATCGAGCAAGGGGATAGATTCGCCCAGGGAAGAGGAAGATGTCACAGCGGGACTGGAAACAGGGGGTACAGCTTTGGGCTTGTCACCGCCGGATTTACCGCCCCTGATGAATTTCAGATATTTCCCTAGCACTTGACGCACTCCATGAAAGCTTGGTCGATTCTAGCACGCAACCACCTGCATATAAATGTCATAAACGCTACGTACGGGAACTTTTATTGCGGACAGTGTGTCTTTTGATCTATGCTTCATCTATAAACGCACAAGAAAATCAATATCCAAAAAATTATGAGGCACTGCCTGCGCAATTTCATACTCGGCTTTCTGCTGCTGTGGCTTCCACTGCAGAGTTTTGCCGCGGCCGGGATGTCGTTCTGCCGACACGATCACACTCCGCCGCCAGCAATGCAGGCCGGGATGCAAGATCATCATGCTGGCCATGATTGCGACCATGACGCCCCCGCCACACACCAAACGCAGTGCGACGATTGCGGCTATTGCCACCTGGCTGGTGCGCCCGCCCTGCTTCCTACGCTGACCGGCTTGCCCGATAACGCCCGCTTCTCCTTCAAATTCGCTTTTGACACGCACTTCCCGCTAGTCTTTCCCGAACAACCTCAGCGACCCCCTCACGCTTTTTTTTCCTGAGTTCTACCAAATTTTGACTTGGATGCAGGTCTATGGGCTTATCCCATAGCTCTCCGCATGCACGACTTTAATTTTAGGAGAAAATCATGAAAAAAACATTAATCACCCTCTTCGCAGCCGCCACTATGCTGACGGCGGTTTCCACCGTCCAGGCTGGCGATGCCGCGAACGGCAAAGGCACAGTCAACAAAATCGACGCTGAAACGTCCACTCTGAACATCTCTCACGAAGCCATTCCCGCTATCAAATGGCCTGCCATGACGATGGACTTCAAGGTGGCTGACAAAAAGGCTCTGTCAGGCATCAAAGCAGGCCAGGCAGTCACTTTCGGCCTCACCAAGGATGCGAAAACCGGTTACGTGATTTCACACATCGAACCAGCAAAATAAGCTGGCTGACGGGAGGCCGCAAGGCTTCCCGTTACCGATATCGATTTTCTTTTCTAAGGACAGAGGCAAATGAAACCTCATCGCTATCCAATCATGCCTGGAAAGCTGCATACGTTCGCGCTCGTTTTGGCACTGGCTAGCGCATCGGCACTGGCCGAACCCACTGCATCACTACCCGGCGCCAACGTCGAAAACCTGCTCGAACTGGCACGCAGCCAGAATCCCGAGTTCGCCGCCATGCGCTACGAAGCGGAAGCAGCAGCGGAGCGGGTTTACCCCGCCGGCGCCCTGCCCGATCCTACCCTGCGCACCGAGCTGCGCGACATCACCAACCAGGGCATGGATGCCAGCCCCAACCTGCTGCCTGGACGGATTGGCAGCACCAAATACACCCTGATCCAGCCGGTGCCTTTCTGGGGAAAACGCGACCTGAAACAGGATGTGGCCGAAGCTCAGGCCAATCAGGCCAGAGGTAACGCATCAGCCAGCTGGTCCGACCTGGCGGCACGTATCAAAGTGGCCTACGCCCAGTATTATGTGCAGATCCACGCCGAGGCCCTGACCAGGGAAATACTCGATCTGGTCGGCAGTCTGGAAAAAATCACCCAGACACGTTATGCCAACGGCCTTACACCGCAGCAGGATGTAATCCGCATCCAGATCGAGCGCACCGGCATGCGCAGCGAACTGGTGGCAATCGGCAACGAGCGGCACCACGCTATGATCAAGCTCAACACTTTACTGAATCGCTCAACCATGGCGTCTCTGGCCGATCCCGAATACTTGCGCCCGATTCCTTCAGCCGCCAAACTCGATCATGGCGCACTGGAAGAACGTCTGCGCAGCCGGAATCCGCAGCTATTTGTCGAAGAAGCGCGGGTTGCCGCAGCCGGCAAAAACCGCGATCTGGTTTTGCGTAACCGCTACCCTGATTTCAACCTGGGTCTGTCGCCAGTCCAGACCGGCAGCAAGGTCAGCGAATGGGAGCTGATGATCGAGCTCAACATCCCTCTCCAGCAGGAAAGTCGCCGTTCGCAGGAACGCGAGGCTCAGGCCATGCTGGCGGCAGCCGAGTCGCGCAGGGAATCCGTCAAGAATCAGCTGCTCGCCGATCTGTCCGAGAACATCGCCACGCTGGACACGGCCCGCTATACCGAGCATCTGAACAGCACCAGTTTCCTGCCCCAGGCCGAGCTGAGCTACAAAGCTGCCATGGCAGGATATGAAACCGGCAAGGTGGATTTTGCCGCCCTGCTCGATGCCCAGCGCCAGATCCGCAAGGCAAAATTGGACATCCTCAAGGCACAGGGCGAAATGCAGATCGGGCTGGCCGAAATAGAACGATTGTTGGGAGAAGACCTATGAATAAGTCCACAGCCATTGCAATGAGCGTGGTTATCGCCGCCGCACTGGGCGCCGGCTACTGGCTGGGCAACAGGAACATGTTGGGATCCGGCACTACACCAGCAACGCAAATTGCGGGCAGCGCACCAGCCAAGAAAGTACCCAAGCTCCTGTTCTACCGTAATCCGATGGGTCTGCCCGACACTTCGCCAGTGCCGAAAAAAGACGAGATGGGAATGGACTACATCCCGGTATATGAAGGCGACGAGGACGGCAGTCCGGAATCGGCCGGCCAGGTCAAGATCAGCCCGGAGAAAATCCAGAAACTGGGCGTACGCAGCGAGGCTGCCAGTCTGCGCGACCTGACGCGTAGCGTCCATGCCGTAGGCCGGGTCGAAGCCAATGAACGACTGACCTATACCATCGCCCCAAAATTCGAAGGCTGGATCGAGAGACTGCATGTCAACACCACCGGGCAACCGGTGAGCAAAGGTCAAGCCCTGCTTGAGGTATACAGCCCGGAACTGGTCTCGGCGCAGAATGAATACGCCATCGCCATTCAGGGCCAGAAGTCACTGCAGCAAGGCAGCTCGGAGGCTCAGGCCGGGATGAAGCAGCTCGCCGAATCCAGTCTGGCGCGCATGAAAAACTGGGATATCTCTGCCGAACAACTGCAAGCCCTGCGCAAAGGCAGCGAGACCCGGCACACCATCACATTCCGCTCGCCCGCCAACGGAATCGTGATGGAAAAGAAAGCCGTTCAGGGTATGCGCTTTATGCCTGGCGAAGTGCTTTACCAGATCGCCGATCTGTCATCGGTGTGGATCATCGCTGACGTATTCGAACAGGACCTGGGCCTGATCAAGCTGGGCCAGACCGCGAATGTCAGGGTCAACGCCTATCCCGGCCAGGAGTTCACGGCCAAGGTGGTCTTCGTCTACCCGACACTGAATGCCCAGACCCGCACCATTCCGGTTCGGCTGGAACTCGCCAATCCCGGCGGTATGCTCAAGCCGGCAATGTTTGCCGACATCGACCTGGCCGTGCAGGGCAAAGGCAAGGTGCTGACCGTACCTAGCTCGGCAGTACTGCGTAGCGGCACCCACCAGACCGTATTGGTGGAACTGGCCGAAGGTCGCTTCGAACCGCGCGAAGTCAAGCTCGGCGTGCAGGGCAACGACTACGTCGAAATCCTGGAAGGTCTGGGCGAAGGCGAGAAAGTGGTCACCAGCGCCAACTTCCTGATCGACTCGGAAAGCAATCTCAAAGCGGCGTTCAGCAACATGACCAGCGGCCAGGAAAAACCTGGAACACCGCCTGCGCCATCCAGCGAACACAAGGGGCACTGACATGCTAAATCGCCTCATCGAGTGGTCAGCGCGCAATGTATTTCTGGTGCTGATGGCCACCCTGTTCCTCGTCGGCGCCGGTGTCTATGCGGTAATCAAAACCCCGCTCGACGCCCTGCCTGACCTGTCCGACGTACAGGTGATTTTGTATACCGAGTACCCTGGCCAGGCTCCGCAAGTCGTTGAAGACCAGGTCACTTACCCGCTCACCACCGCCATGCTGGCGGTGCCAAAGTCCCGGGTAGTACGCGGCTTCTCGTTCTTCGGCGCTTCCTTTGTGTATGTGATCTTCGAGGATGGCACCGATATCTACTGGGCACGATCGCGCGTCCTGGAATACCTCACCTCGCTTGCCGGCAGCCTGCCGCAAGGCGTCTCGCCGCAGCTCGGACCGGACGCCACAGGCGTGGGCTGGGTCTACCAGTACGCGGTACTAGCCAAGAACAAGACCCTGGCCGAACTGCGCACCATTCAGGACTGGTACCTGCGTTACCAGCTCGCCAAGGCGCCGGGCGTGGCGGAAGTCGCCAGCATCGGCGGCTTCGTCCAGCAGTATCAGGTAGTAGTTGACCCGCGCAAGCTGCAGGCCTATGGCGTGCCGCTCAACCGTGTCACCCAGGTCATCCGCGACTCCAACCGCGATGTCGGTGGGCGCGTGGTGGAAATGGCCGAAACCGAGTACATGGTGCGTGGACAAGGCTACCTGCGGAGCAAGGCTGACCTTGAACAACTGGTCGTCAAGAGCGAAAAAGGCGTGCCGGTCAGACTGACCGATATCGCCCGGGTGGAACTCGGCCCGGACGAACGCCGTGGCCTGACCGAACTCAATGGCGAGGGAGAAGTGGTATCAGGCATCGCCATGGCCCGCTACGGCCAGAATGCCCTGGAAGTGATCGCCAACGTCAAGGAAAAGATCAAGGAAGTCGCCAGCGGACTGCCTGAAGGGGTCACCATCGAAACGGTGTACGACCGCTCCGACCTGATTCACCGCGCCATCTCCAATCTCAAGAGTACGCTGCTGGAAGAAAGCGCCATCGTCGCTCTGGTCTGCATCGTATTCCTGCTGCATGTGCGCAGCGCTTTGGTCGCCATCATCATGCTGCCGGTAGGGGTGCTGATCGCCTTCATCGCCATGCGCCTGCTCGGCATGAATTCCAACATCATGAGCCTGGGCGGCATCGCCATCGCTATTGGTGCGATGGTGGACGCGGCCATCGTCATGATCGAAAACGCCCACAAGCACATCGAACGGCTCAAGCCCGGCGAATCGCGTGCCCAGGCCATGATAGACGCCTGCAAGGAAGTCGGCCCGGCGCTATTCTTCTCGCTGCTGATTATCACCGTATCGTTCCTGCCGGTGTTCACGCTGGAAGCCCAGGAAGGCCGCCTGTTCTCGCCGCTGGCCTTTACCAAAACCTTCTCCATGGCCGGCGCAGCACTCCTCTCCGTAACTCTGGTGCCGGTGCTGATGATGCTGTTCATTCGCGGCCATGTTATTCCCGAGGCAAAAAATCCGGTGAACCGCTTTCTGATCTGGATTTACCGCCCGGTGATCGCCTGGGTGATGCAATGGAAGAAACTGACCATCGTTCTGGCGCTGGCGGCGCTGGCAGCAAGCCTTTATCCGGCCTCAAGGCTGGGCAGCGAGTTCATGCCTACTCTCAACGAAGGCACGCTGTTCTACATGCCCACCGGACTGCCCGGCATGTCGGTCACCAAGGCGGCGGAACTGCTGCAAACCCAGAACAAAATCATCAAGACCTTTCCCGAAGTAGCCTCGGTCTACGGCAAGGCGGGCCGCGCCAATACCGCCACCGACCCGGCGCCGATGGAGATGTTCGAGACCATCATCAATCTCAAGCCGGAAGCTGAATGGCGCCCCGGAATGACGGTAGACAAGCTGACCGCCGAGATGGACAAGGCGCTGCAGATTCCGGGAATTGCCAATTCCTGGACCATGCCGATCAAGGCGCGCATCGACATGCTCTCCACCGGCATCCGCACCCCTATCGGCATCAAGGTATTCGGCAAGGACCTGACGGGTATGGAAAAGCTGGCCCGCGAGATCGAAGCCGTGGTCAAACAGGTGCCGGGCACGACTTCAGCCTATGCGGAGCGCATCACCGGCGGTTTTTACTCGACATCACGCCACGCCGTGATCAGCTGGCCCGTTACGGCCTGACCGTAGGCGAAGTGCAGGACGTGATCTCCACCGCCCTTGGCGGAGAAATGGTCACCACCACGGTGGAAGGTCGCGAGCGCTTCGGCGTCAATGTGCGTTATCCGCGCGACTTGCGCAGCGACCCGCAGAGCATCGCAACGCAGATTCTGGTGCCGATCGGCGGCGAAATGGGAGGCCCACCCGCGATGGTGCCGCTGGGGCAACTGGCAAAGGTAGAGATCACCAAGGGCGCACCGGCGATCCGCACCGAGAATGCCCTGCTCTCCGCCTACATCTACGTCGACATCCGCGACCGCGACATCGGCGGCTACGTGCGCGACGCCCAGAAAGCTGTGCGCGAACAGGTGAAATTCCCGCCCGGCTACTACGCCACCTGGAGCGGCCAGTTCGAGTACATGGAGCGCGCCACCGAGAAGATGAAGGTCGTCATCCCGGTCACGCTGGCGATCATCTTCATGTTGCTCTACCTCAATTTCCGCCGCCTCACCGAAACCCTGATCGTGATGCTGTCGGTACCCTTCGCTCTGGTCGGCGGCGTATGGCTGATGTGGGTGCTGGACTACAATCTCTCGGTTGCCGTGGCAGTGGGATTCATCGCGCTGGCTGGTGTCGCCGCCGAAACCGGAGTAGTGATGCTGATCTACCTCGACCACGCGCTGAACGAAATCAAAGCCAGGCGCGAGGCAGAGGGTAAATCTCTGGCTCCGGCCGACCTCTACGCCGCCGTAATGGAAGGCGCGGTGGAACGGGTACGGCCGAAGATGATGACAGTGGTAGCGATCATGGCCGGCCTCCTGCCGATCATGTGGAGCAACGGCACCGGCTCCGAGGTGATGAGCCGCATTGCCGCACCGATGGTGGGCGGCATGATTTCATCAACAATCCTCACCCTGGTCGTCATTCCGGCACTGTATGCGCTGATCAAGGAATGGGCACTTTTCAAACGGAGTTAACATGAACAAGAAACTGATCCTCACTCTGAGTGTCGCACTACTGGCTGGATGCGGCGATGATGCCAAACAGCCGGAAGTTCAGGGCAAGGGCCTGCGCCAGTACGACAAGAACGTGCTGACGCGCGGTGAACGTGTCTATCTAGCCAACTGCGCACAATGCCACGGCAACAATGGCGAGGCCAAGCCAGACTGGCGCATCCGCGGCACAGACGGCAAATTTCCGCCCCCGCCCTTAGATGATAGTGGCCATGCCTGGCATCACCCGCGAGCCTGGCTCAAGCAGATGGTCATCCAGGGAAGTCCCGTCGGGCAGGGGAATATGCCAGCATGGTCGGGCAAGCTCTCCGAGCAGGAAATAGACGCTGTCGTGACTTATGTCACCTCACTCTGGTCGGATGCCATACACTTGCAATGGCTTACCCGGGTAGAACAGAAGCAAAACTGAAAACACTGTTTCCGGGTTCGTGTGTAGCAATCTGGAGCAACTCGGCGGCATCGGACCCAGTTTGTCTGCCCTGGAAATCAAAAACCGGGCAATTTGCTCTATAATTTTGTAAAATTAGCTTTTTCTAATTTACCAGGAGATCTTTCATGTACGGATTCAGCACAGAAGTAAAAGGCTCTTTCGACGCAGTCGTTACAAAAACCATCGACGCTCTGAAAGTGGAAGGCTTCGGCGTCCTCACCGACATCGACGTGCAAGCCACCATGAAGGCCAAACTCAACATCGATGGCCGCCCCTACCGCATCCTTGGCGCCTGCAACCCGCCGCTGGCGCACCGCGCCATCGAAGCAGACCCCGATATCGGCCTGCTGCTGCCGTGCAACGTGGTGGTGCGCGAAGAAGCCGACGGCAAGATTGTGGTCGCCTTCATGGATCCCTCCGCGGTGCTGAAACTGGTAGACAAGCCTGGCATCGAAGAACTGGCGGCAGAAGTGAAAGGCCGGCTCGAACGGGTGCGCGACAGCCTCAAGGCGTGATCCCCTGGATCGATAACGACGCACCCTTTCCGCCGCTTTCTTCCGCCCTCCGCGAGCCCAACGGCTTGCTGGCGGCGGGCGGCGATCTTTCCCCGCAACGGCTGATTGAGGCCTACTCGCGCGGTATTTTCCCCTGGTTCAATCCCGGCGAGCCTATCCTGTGGTGGAGTCCGGATCCCCGCATGGTGCTGTTTCCCGGCGAACTTAAAGTTTCCCGCTCGCTGCGCAAGACCCTGAAGAATCAAACCTGCGAAATCCGCATCGACACCGCCTTCCGCCAAGTCATGCAAGCCTGCGCTGCACCGCGCGACGGCCACAGCGGCACCTGGATATCTCCCGCCATGGTCGCCGCCTACACCGAACTGCACCGGCAAGGCCTGGCACACTCGGTCGAAACCTGGATGAATGGCAAGCTCGTCGGCGGGCTGTACGGCATCAGCCTGGGCAGGATGTTCTACGGTGAATCCATGTTCAGCCTCGCCACCGACGCCTCCAAAATCGCCTTCGTCCATCTGGTCAGACAGCTCGACAGCTGGGGCTACGGCATGATCGACTGCCAGATGAAAACCGCGCACCTCGCCTCGCTCGGCGCGCGCGAGATCCCACGCGCCGAATTCAGCCAAAAGTTGACGGAACTGGTAAACTTTCCCGAAGATATCGGACATTGGCACCGACCATGAATTTGCTGAATGACTTTTCCACGCGCGAGCTGCAGTTCTACCTGACCTCCGCCTACCCGTGCAGCTACCTGCCGGGACGGATGGCACGCTCGCTGGTGGCCACACCCAACGAGCTGGTCGACAGCACGGTTTACAGCGAGCTGATCCGTCTCGGATTCCGCCGTAGCGGCGCCTACAACTATCGGCCGCAATGCAGCCAGTGCCAGTCCTGTGTCCCAGTACGGCTGGCGGTCGATGAATTCGAACGCAACCGCGCTCAGCGGCGCGCCTGGAAAGCTCATTCCACCATGACCGCTGCGGTGCGAGAACTGGTCTACGACCCCGAACATCACGACCTCTACCGGCGGTACCAGGCATCGCGGCATGCCGGCGGCGGCATGGATCAGGACGACCGGGAGCAGTACGAGCGTTTCCTGCTGCAAAGCCACGCCACCACCTATCTGGTCGAATTTCGCGAGGGGGATGCTTTGCGTATGGTCAGCCTGATCGACAGGGTGAATGACGGCCTCTCATCGGTGTATACTTTCTACGATCCAGACCTGCCCCGCGCCAGCTTTGGCACATACAACATCCTGTGGCAGGCTACGCTGTGCCGTGAACTTGAATTGCCTTATCTGTACCTCGGCTACTGGATCGAACACAGCCGAAAAATGGCCTACAAGATCAACTACCAACCGCTACAAGGCTACATTCAGGACAACTGGCAAACCCTACCTGCATCGCTCTGAGCCGACGCAAATACGGCAAAGCCAGTTCCAGCAGTGTATTCTGTGAAATATGGGTAACCATACTCCGCCTGCATCCCAAAAAAACCTTTGCAGTCGCATAATCATGGCTAGTTTTGATCCGATGAAAGTTCAAGCTTAAGGACAAGATGACCTCTATCCTCATCGTCGAAGATGGCCCCTTGATGGCGGAAGCCCTCAAACTGCAACTCATCGACTGCGGCTACCAGATCGCAGCCCTGGTCAGCAATGGGGAAGAGGCCGTTAAGCAGACACAAGCATCACCCCCCGATCTGGTGCTGATGGATATTGTGCTGCCCGGAAAAATGGACGGGATAGAAGCCGCGAACAAAATCCGCGAGTCCTGTGACATTCCGGTGCTCTACCTGACGGCCTACGCCGACGATGCCTTCTTCCAGCGCGCCCAGGTAACCGAGCCCTACGCCTATCTGCTCAAACCTAGCAGCCCCAGGGAAATCCAGCTTGCCATCGAAATCGCCCTGTACCGCCACAAAACTGAACGAACAGCGCGCACAAAGCTGGAAAAAGCGGTAACGAAACGCACCGCCGAGCTTGAACAAGCCCAGCGGCGCATCACTAGCATTCTGGAAAATATCTCTGATGCGTTCGTGTCGCTGGATGCCGACTGGCACTACACCTACGTCAATGCCAAAGCTGGCGAATTTTTTGGCCACAAACCGGAAACACTGATCGGCAAGCACATCTGGACCGAGTTTCCGGAGGGGGTGGGCCAGCCTTTCTACCATGCCTATCACAAAGCCATGGCGGAACAGACGCCCATCGAGCTGGAAGCCTATTATCCACCCTGGGAGCGCTGGTTCGAAAATCGCATCTACCCTTCCAAAGAGGGCCTTTCCATTTTCTTCCACGACATTACCGAACGCAAAAAGACTGCACTTGAACTCGCAACCTACCGAGATCATCTGGAAAAAATGGTTGAGGTTCGCACCGCTGACCTCGAGGCCACCAACCGGGAACTGGAAGCCTTCAGCTATTCGGTTTCGCACGACCTTCGCGCACCGCTGCGCGCCATGCAGGGATTCGCTCAGGCCCTGGAGGAAGATTACGGCGCCAAGCTCGGTTCCACTGGGCTGGATTATATTCAACGTATTGTTACCTCTGCCCAGCGCATGGACACCCTGATCCAGGACCTGCTGGCCTACAGTCAGCTGGCCCGCGCCGACATAGAGATTAAGCCGGTGAGCCTGACCGGCGCAGTTATGGAAGCGCTGGATCAGCTCGACGTCGAGATCAAGCAATCCGGGGCGCAGATCACGGTAGCGCCCTCTTTGTCTGAGGTAATTGGACATGCCCCCACTCTGGCCCAGATCATCAGCAATCTGCTCGGCAACGCGATCAAATTCGTCCCCTCGGGCACTCGGCCGAGCGTGGAAGTATGGACCGAGGAACGCGGCGAGCGGGTGCGCCTGTGGGTGGCGGATAACGGTATCGGAATTTCTCCAGAACATCAGAAGCGCATCTTCCGGGTATTCGAGCGGTTGCACGGGGTTGAAACCTATCCCGGCACCGGCATCGGGCTCGCTATTGTGCGCAAAGGGGCAGAGCGCATGGGCGGCGAAGCGGGTGTCGAAGCGATGGTTGGCAAAGGCAGCCGATTTTGGGTAGAGTTAGGCAAACCACCGAGTACGGAAAACCCATGAAAGCAAACAGTTCCCTGCAAACCATCCTGCTGGTGGAGGATGATACCAACGATGTCTTGCTGTTCCAGCGCGCCTACCGCAAGTGCAAGCTGGCCAACCCGCTGCAGATAGTGGGTGACGGCGAAGCGGCGCAGGACTATCTCGCCGGCAGCGGCAAATACGCCGACCGGGAATCTTACCCGCTGCCCGCGCTGGTTTTGCTCGACTTCAAGCTGCCGCGCATGTCCGGGCTGGAAGTGCTGGCCTGGATGAGATCGCAGACCAGTCTGAAGCGGGTGCCGGTGGTGGCGCTGACCTCCTCGCGAGAAAGATCCGACGTCAATCGTGCCTACGATCTGGGTATCAACTCCTACCTGGTGAAACCGGTCGCTTTCGACAATCTGATGCAACTGGTCAAGGCACTGGGACTGTACTGGATGATAATGAACGAACACTCAGACCTTGCACAGGCAGAAAACGCATGATGACAAACATGACCTCTGGCCCACTGAATATTCTTCTGGTCGACGATAACCCGGACGACCGCACCCTGCTGATCCGCGAACTGGGCCGGGAGTTTCCCGCCCTGCATGTCACCGAAATCACCGAACAGGAAGGATTCAACCAGGCGCTGGAATACGGCAACTTCGACCTGATCATCACCGACTACCAGTTATGCTGGAGCGATGGGCTGATCATACTGCGGGCGGCCAAGTCAAAATGGCCGAATTGCCCGGTGATGATGTTTACCGGCACCGGCTCCGAAGAAATCGCAGTGGAGGCGATGAAAGGGGGGCTGGACGACTACGTGCTCAAATCGCCCAAACACTACGGCTGGCTGCCATCGCGGGTGCGTTCGGTACTGGAGCAGATCATACACAAGCAGAGGTTACTCAAAACCGAGGCTGAGCTACGCAAGAGCGATTCGATGTTGCATGCCATCATCGAAGCAGAACCGGAGTGCGTCAAAATCGTCGGGGCGGACGGAAAGCTGCGCTACATCAATGCAGCTGGACTGGCGCTGGTGGAAGCGAACTCCCCCAAAGAGATATTAGGAAAAAATATGTCAGACTTGATCTTGCCTGAATACCGGAAGGCGTATCTGGCACTGAACGCACAAGTAATCAAGGGGGGGCATGGCACGCTGGAATTCGAAATCAGCGCTCTCAAGGGTGGGCATCACTGGCTGGAAGCCCACGCCGTGTCTCTGGAAATGGAAGATGGCCCGGCCGTGCTCGGCGTCACCCGCGATATCACTTCACGCAAACTGGCCGAAGCTTCCAGCGCCCAGCTCACCGCCATTATCGAGGCCACCAGCGACTTCATCAGCATCGCCGATATGGATGGCCGGGTTACATATTTGAACTGCGGCGGGCGAAATATGATGGGAATACCGAAGGATGAAGATATTTCATCCACCCGCATAGAGGATTATCATCCCCGCTGGGCAATGGACATCATTCACGCTGAGGCCATCCCGACCGCGATGCGCGAGGGAACCTGGAGCGGTGAAACTGCCTTTCTCACACGCGATGGCAGGGAAATCCCGGTGTCCCAGGTAATCATTGCCCACCGGGGGAAAAACGAAACACCGGAATTTTTTTCCACCGTCGTACGCGACATCTCCGAACGCAAGCGCCACGAAGCCGAACTGATTTATCTCGCCAACCACCATGCGCTCACTGGCCTGCCCAACCGCAACCTGCTCGCCGACCGTCTGCAGCAGAGCTTGATCGAGGCGAAACGACATGACCGTCTGGCGGCTCTGGTCTTCCTCGACCTGGACCGCTTCAAGAACATCACCGAATCCCTCGGACACGAGGTGGGGGATCTGGCGCTACAGATGGTTGCCGAGCAACTGACCGGACTGGTGCGTGAAGGCGACACGGTAGCCCACCCCGGCGGTGACGAATTCGCACTCTTGTTCAGCGATGTTGCCCACAGTGAGGACGCAGCCCGACTGGCGCAAAAGGTGCTTGACCACTTTGAAAACTTCCCACTCACGGTGGGTGGTCACAAGCTGTTTGTCACCTTCAGCGCCGGCATCGCCCTCTATCCCACCGACAGTGAAAACGCGGATGGCTTGCTGCAAGCTGCGCTTACTGCCATGGATCGCAGCCAGGCTTTGGGTGGTAACTCCTACCAGTTTTACTCCAGCGAAATGAATATCAAGGCACTGGAAAACCTGGCCATGGCCAGCGCGCTGCATGACGCAATCGCGCGCGACGAGCTCGAGCTGCATTACCAGCCCCAGGTGGATCTCGCCAGTGGTGAAATTATCGGCATGGAAGCGTTGGCACGCTGGCGCCATCCACAACATGGCATGGTTTCGCCGATGGTTTTCATCCCACTGGCCGAGGAAACCGGCCAGATCAGCCTGATCGGCGCCTGGGTGCTGCGTGAAGCCTGCCGCCAGAATAAAGCCTGGCAGGACGAGGGACTCCCCCCATTGCGGGTGGCCGTCAACCTATCGGCGCGCCAGTTCTGCCAACGGGACATCACCGCAATTGTTGCCCAAGCGCTTGCCGATACTGGGCTGGAGTCGCGCTTTCTCGAACTCGAAATCACAGAAAGCATGCTGATGCACGACGTTAACGCCACAATCAGCATCATGCAGCAGCTGAAGGAGCTCGGCATCAGCTTCTCACTCGACGATTTCGGCACCGGCTATTCCAGCTTGAGCTACCTCAAGCGTTTCCCGATCGAGACCCTGAAAATCGACCAGTCCTTCGTCCGCGACATTCCGCACGACAAGGACGACTCCGCCATCGCCGCGGCCATCATCGCGATGGCCAGCGCACTGGGCATCAAGGTCATCGCGGAAGGAGTGGAAACCCCCGAGCAACTCGCCTTCCTGAACACCCAGAAATGCACCGGCATGCAAGGATATTATTTCAGCAAACCGCTCCCATCGGAAGAGTTTGCCCAGTTGCTACGACAAGGTAAAACCCTGGATACAAGCTCATAACATCAAGGTTCATCTGTACCAGATTATTCCCACGAAAGCTGGTGTAAAATCAGCCTGGATTCAGCAACGGGAAGCAGTTAACCCAGCATTTAAATCAGCAACACCACATATACATAAATTCCATGCGCCAATACCTCGATTTAATGCAGCACGTACTCGACCACGGCCACCAGAAAAGTGACCGTACCGGCACTGGCACAGTCAGCGTGTTCGGCCACCAGATGCGTTTTGACCTGTCACAAGGTTTTCCCCTGGTCACTACCAAGAAGTGCCATCTCAAGTCCATCATCCACGAGCTGCTGTGGTTCCTGCAGGGCGACACCAACATCAAATACCTCAAGGATAACGGCGTCCGAATCTGGGATGAATGGGCTGATGAAAACGGCAATCTCGGTCCGGTGTATGGTTACCAGTGGCGCTCCTGGCCGACTCCGGATGGCCGCCACATCGACCAGATTTCACAGGTGGTGGAACAGATCAAAAACACCCCGGATTCCCGTCGCCTGATCGTCTCCGCCTGGAACGTGGCCGACGTTGACAAGATGAAGCTGCCCCCCTGCCACGCCTTCTTCCAGTTCTACGTGGCGGACGGCAAGCTGTCCTGCCAGCTCTATCAGCGCAGCGCTGATATATTCCTCGGCGTGCCGTTCAACATCGCCTCCTATGCACTGCTCACCCTGATGGTGGCGCAGGTGTGCGGCCTCAAGCCGGGCGATTTCGTCCACACCCTGGGCGATGCACATATTTACCTCAACCACCTCGAGCAGACCCGCGAGCAGCTCGCACGTCAGCCACGCACGCTTCCAGCGATGAAGCTCAATCCAGATGTGAAGAATATTTTCGACTTCAAATTCGAGGATTTCACACTGGCGGGCTATGACCCACACCCTGCCATCAAGGCGCCAGTGGCAGTATAATCAATGAAACTTCTCGAACCAGGAGCAGAATAATTGTGCTATATCGCAGCCCGGATTATGGTATAAATATCTTCTATTAGTGCCCACAAAATAATAATAACTTCGCTTATCCACCAGGAGGCTATATAACATGCATTGGATCAAGCACAGCATTCGCAACAAACTCTTTATGATTTCGGGAACCGGCACGGTGTTGCTGATCGCCGCAGCGCTATTCGGCCTGTGGATGGCCTGGGGTGATATTCAACTAATTGAAAACAAAAAAGCCATAGAAAGCGCCCAGAACGGCATCCTCATTAGCCTCGGTTTGATGGCAGCAGCAATAATCATGGCGTTCATTGCCTTCATGGTGCTGGTGAACAAATACATTGTCACTCCCGCCAACCAACTGGTTCATGACTTGAAGAAACTGGCCGATGGCGATTTCACAGCGACTATTTCGCACCCTACCGAGGATGAGATCGGGCAAATCGCAGTCAGCGCAGAGCAACTCCGCAACAATCTCGGCGGCATGATTACTCGCATTAGCGAACTCATGAATGAAAGTTACAGCGCCGCCACCAGGCTTTCTTCCTCGGCAAACCAGGTCGCTTCCCGTTCGAACGAGCAAAGCGAGGCAGCCTCGGCCACAGCGGCCACAGTCGAAGAGATGGCTGTCAGCATCGCTTCCGTGGCGGAAAATACCGACCATGTAAACCAGATTTCCCGGCAAGGGCTGGAGCATATTGAAAAAGGCAACGAATCGCTGTCCGAATTGATTGGGGAAATTTCCACTGTGGAATCATCCGTGGAAGCCATCGCCGAATCGGTATCGGAATTCGTTCGCAGCACCGAGGCCATCACCAACATGACACGGCAGGTCAAGGATATTGCCGAACAGACCAACCTGCTCGCGCTCAACGCAGCCATCGAGGCTGCCCGCGCCGGCGAGCAGGGCCGCGGCTTTGCCGTGGTGGCCGATGAGGTGCGCAAGCTGGCAGAGAAATCGGCGCAATCCGCAAGCCAGATCGACCAGGTCACCATGACGCTCAGTGCGCAATCTGCCACCGTGGAACAAGCGATCCAGGATGGCAAAAAGTCCTTGCAAACCAGCCAGGATTACCTGGAGAACGTAGCCATCGTTCTGAGCGACGCCAATCAATCTATGTCAGAGAGCGCGGAAGGCATCAGCAATATAGCCATGTCAGTGAACCAACAAAAGGCGGCCAGCCACGACATTGCCCAGCATATCGAGAAAATCGCTCAAATGGCCGAAGAAAACATGACTGCCACCCAGGAAAACACTGCGGCTGCCCAGCACATGGAACAACTGGCCATCACGGCGCAGGAAATGGCGAAACGCTTCAGGGTGTAACGTTGGCGAGAACATGGGGCATCCACGCATTTCCATCATCGCTGCAATGGCGAGAAATCGGGTTATCGGCATAGCCAACACCCTGCCTTGGCGCCTGCCCGAAGATCTGAAGCATTTCAAAGCCCTTACCCTCGGCCATCACATCCTGATGGGACGCAAAACCTACGAATCACTGGGCAGACCACTTCCCGGTCGAACCAGCGTGGTCATCACCCGTTCGCAGGATTTGCAGGTGCCCGGCTGCCTTGTGGCGAATTCTATTGCGGAGGCTGTCGCCGCCTGCAATAACGATGACGAAATTTTTTTCATCGGCGGAGAAAATCTCTACCGCCAGGCACTGGATGTTGCCGATCGGATTTACCTTACTGAAATCAAGGCGGATTTTTCGGGGGATGCGTGGTTCCCCGAGTTCGACACGAACCTGTGGCGGGAAGCAGAACGCAAGGCCTGCAAATCCGAAAGCGGGCTGGAATGCGATTTTTTGATCTATGATAAAAAACCTTAACGCTTAAGGATAAAGCATGAAATTTTTCCGCCCATTGTTTGTGTTCCTGCTCCTGCAAATTCCCCTGAGCGCCATCGCCTCCGGCCAGGCCGAACTCACCTGGTACGGCCATGCCGCCTTCAAACTCACCACCCCTGCCGGCAAGGTATTGCTAATCGACCCTTGGCTCACCAACCCGGCCAACCAGAATGGCAAGGATGATTTGGCGAAGCTGGAAAAAGCCGACTTGATCCTGATCACTCACGGTCACTTCGACCATGTCGGCAACAGCGCGGAAATTGCCAGAAAAACCGGCGCCAGGCTGGTCAGCACCTTCGACCTGGGCAAGGCGATCGCCCAGTACGGCGGTTACCCGGAAAAGCAGATGGGGTTCGACACCATGGGCAACTTCGGCGGCGAGCTAACGCTACTCGATGGCGAGGTGAAAATCGCTTTCATCCCGGCCATTCATAGCTCCACGGTGATGGCACCCGACGGCAGCGCTGACAAGGACATCCACGACGGCGGTAACCCTGGCGGCTTCCTGATTACGGTAAAAAATGGCCCGACTATCTACCACACCGGCGACACCGACGTGTTCAACGACATGACCCTGATTCGTCAATTCGGCAAAGTGGACGTAATGCTCGCCTGCATCGGCGGCCATTTCACCATGGGGCCTGAGCGCGCTGCAGAAGCCGTTCGGCTGGTCAAACCGGGCATGGTCGTACCGATGCATTTCGGCACCTTCCCGGTGCTGGATGGAACAGTGGGAAACTTTGCCAAGGCGTTGAAGAAGCTGGGTGGCAAGTCCAGACTACATGAAATGAAAGTGGGCGAGACGCTCAAATTATGAGGCATATGTGCCAATGAAAAACGGGCGCCAAGAGCGCCCGTTTTTCATTGGCACAGCCTGCGCTAGAGAGACTTCACGCAATCCACATAATAACGTGACTTCCCATTCAGTTCTTCCTTCACCAGACCGTGTATATCGGTCTCAAAGCCAGGAAATTTCTCGTTAAATTCACGGGCGAATTTCAAATAACGAACGATGGTCTCATTGAAACGTTCACCGGGAATCAGCAAGGGAATACCGGGTGGATAGGGAGTCAGCAACACGCTGGTCACGCGCCCGGCCAGGTCGTCGATCTCGACCCGGTCGATCTCCCTGTGCGCCATGCGGGCGAAGGCATCGGTCGGTTTCATCGCCGGCACCATGTCGGACAGATACATCTCGGTAGTCAGACGCGCCACGTCGTTGGCCTTGTAGATGCCGTGGATGCTATCGCTCAGTTCCCTCAGGCCCATCCGCTCGTAGCGCGGATTCTTGGCGACGAATTCGGGCAGCACGCGCCACAGCGGCTGGTTGCGATCGTAGTCGTCCTTGAACTGCTGCAACGCGGTCAGCATGGTGTTCCAGCGACCCTTGGTAATGCCGATGGTGAACATGATAAAGAAGGAGTAAAGGCTGGTTTTTTCCACGATCACGCCGTGCTCTGCCAGGTACTTGGTGACAATGGCTGCAGGAATGCCCGAGTCGGCGAAATCCCCGTCCACATCCAGTCCTGGCGTGATGACGGTGGACTTGATCGGGTCCAACATGTTGAATCCCGGTGCGAGGTTGCCGAAGCCGTGCCAGCGTTCACCCTGGCGCAACATCCAGTCGTCTCGCTCGCCCATGCCCTCTTCGGCGAGGTGCTCCGGCCCCCATACCTTGAACCACCAGGAATCACCGAATTCCGCATCCACCTTGCGCATGGCTCGGCGAAAATCCAGGGCTTCGAGAATAGACTCTTCCACCAGCGCGGTACCGCCGGGCGGTTCCATCATCGCCGCCGCCACATCGCAGGATGCGATGATGGCGTATTGCGGGCTGGTGGAGGTATGCATCAGGTAGGCCTCGTTGAATACGTCACGATCCAGCTTGCGAGTCTCGGAATCCTGAATCAGGATCTGCGATGCCTGGGACAGCCCCGCCAGCATCTTGTGGGTGGATTGGGTAGCAAAAATCATCGAGTCCTTGCAGCGCGGACGGTCCTTGCCGATGGCGTGCATGCCCTGGTAGAAATCATGGAAAGTGGCGTGAGGTAGCCATGCCTCGTCGAAATGCAGGGTGTCAATCTCCCCGTCCAGCATTTCCTTGAGGGTTTCCACGTTGTAGATAATCCCGTCATAGGTGCTCTGGGTGAGAGTGAGCACCCGTGGCTTGGTTTTTACCCCACGCGCGAAAGGATTGGCCTCGATCTTCTTGCGGATATTCTCCGGCTTGAATTCTTCCAGCGGAATCGGCCCGATGATGCCGTAATGGTTGCGGGTAGGGGTAAGGAAAACCGGCACCGCACCCGTCATGATAATCGCGTGCAATATCGATTTGTGGCAGTTGCGATCCACCACCACCACATCCCCCGGTGCAACCGTGGAATGCCATACCATCTTGTTGGAAGTGGAAGTGCCGTTGGTGACAAAAAACAGATGGTCTGCATTGAAAATGCGCGCAGCGTTACGCTCGCTGGCCGCAACCGGGCCGGTATGGTCAAGCAATTGGCCGAGTTCGTCCACCGCATTGCACACGTCTGCGCGCAGCAAATTCTCGCCGAAGAACTGGTGGAACATCTGTCCCACCGGACTCTTGAGAAAGGCGACACCACCCGAGTGGCCAGGGCAGTGCCAGGAGTAGGAACCGTCGGCGGCATAATGAGTCAGCGCCCGAAAAAAAGGGGGGGCCAGGGAGTCCAGATAGTCCTTTGCTTCCCGCACCACATAGCGCGCAATGAACTCCGGCGTATCCTCGAACATATGAATAAAGCCGTGCAACTCCTTCAGCACGTCGTTGGGAATATGGCGCGAAGTACGGGTCTCGCCGTACAGAAAAATAGGAATATCCGCATTTCGGCGGCGGATTTCCACCACGAAGGCACGAATCTGCTCAACTGCCTGCTCCGCCAGTTCAGGCGTGGAGAATTCTTCATCGTCGATCGAAAGAATAAACGTCGAGGCGCGGCTCTGCTGCTGCGCAAAGGAAGTCAGGTCACCGTAACTGGTAGCACCCAACACTTCCAGGCCTTCTTCCTCAATCGCCTTGACCAGCACACGCACGCCAATACCGCTCGCATTCTCGGAGCGGAAATCTTCATCGATGATGACTACGGGGAAACGGAATCGCATGGAAACTCCTGTGAGGAGTAAGGAGTGAGGAGTAAGGAGTCAAGGCAAAACCAAGCGGTGGCTTTACTCCTTACTCCTTACTCCTCACTCCTCACCAGATCAGATTTTTGGCAAAGTCACGCCGTGCTGGCCCTGATACTTGCCGCCACGGTCCTTGTATGAGGTTTCGCAAACCTCGTCCGACTCAAAAAACAGCACCTGGGCCACGCCCTCATTGGCGTAAATCTTGGCGGGCAGCGGCGTGGTATTGGAGAACTCCAGGGTCACGTAACCTTCCCACTCCGGCTCGAATGGCGTCACGTTGACGATGATGCCGCACCGTGCATAGGTGGACTTGCCCAGGCAGATCGTCAGCACGCTGCGCGGGATGCGGAAATATTCCAGGGTACGCGCGAGAACAAATGAATTGGGCGGGATAATGCAGACATCGCTTTTGACGTCGACGAACGAATTGGGGTCGAAATTCTTGGGATCGACGATAGTGGAGTTGATGTTGGTGAATAGCTTGAATTCATCCGAGCAGCGAATATCGTAGCCATAGCTGGAAGTGCCGTAAGAGACAATTTTTTTGCCGTCAACGCTCCTCACCTGCCCCGGCTCGTAGGGTTCGATCATTCCGTGCTGTTCCGCCATGCGGCGAATCCACTTGTCCGACTTTATGCTCATAAATCCAGCCTTCAGCTATCAACAGCCAGTCACCAGTTAAAGCGGCCAGCACGAAGCTGACCGCTAAAAACCGACTACTGGCTGCTTGGGTTAGGTATTTTGAATCACAATATTGGGGAAGCGTGCGCTGAAATCCTGCGCCTGCTCAGCCACTTTGACCGCCACGCGACGTGCAATTTCCTTGTAGATCTGGGAAACACGGCCATCAGGGTCTGCTACCACCGGCGGGTTACCCTCGTCGGTTTGCTGCCGGATATTGATATCCAGAGGCAATGCACCGAGAAACTCGACATCGAAGTCCTTGCACATTTTCTCTCCGCCGCCGGTACCGAAAAGACGCTCTTCATGGCCGCAGTTGGTGCAGATGTGCAGACTCATATTTTCCACGATACCCAAGATAGGGATACCCACTTTTTCAAACATTTTCAAACCCTTACGCGCATCGATCAGGGCCACATCCTGAGGCGTGGTAACGATCACGGAGCCGGTCACCGGCACGGTTTGCGCCAGGGTGAGCTGGATATCACCAGTCCCTGGCGGCAGATCCACCACCAGGTAATCCACGTCCTTCCAGTTGGTGTCATTCAGGAGTTGTCCCAGCGCCTGGGTGACCATCGGGCCGCGCCATACCATGGGCTGGTCCGGATCGATCAGAAAACCAATGGACATGGCCTGCAGGCCGTGGCCATTCAGCGGTTCCAGTTTTTTACCGTCGGCAGAAGGTTCGGGACGGTCATCCTTGATGCCCAGCATCAAGGGTTGGGAGGGGCCATAAATATCGGCATCGAGAATGCCGACTCGCGCGCCTTCAGCAGCCAGTGCCAGCGCCAGGTTCACTGCGGTGGTGGACTTGCCTACGCCACCCTTGCCGGAAGCCACGGCGATGATGTTCTTGATGCCCGGAATCAGCTTGACACCGCGCTGCACGCTATGCGAAACGATGTTGGAGGATACATTGACCGTCACACTACCGATACCGGCAATGCTCTTGACCTTGTCACTAACCAGGGTGCGAATGCTTTCGAACACGCTCTTACCCGGGTAGCCGAGGACGATGTCGAGCGACACCTTGTCGCCGTCGATCTTGATGTTCTTGACCGACTTGGTACTAACAAAATCCTTCTTGGTAGTAGGATCGGTAATTTCCTTCAGTGCATCTTGCACCTGCTGTTCTGACACGGACATGCTTACTCCTTGAGTGTAACCATTTTTGCCCAATACCCATCAGGGCAAGAGGCAGAAAACGAAAGTTTAACGAATAATTGGGCTTGCTACCACGGTTTGTTACAATTGAGGTCTTTCAAGTTCCTGACAAACCGCAATGAAACGCAAGATCCTGGTTACCAGCGCCCTACCCTACGCCAATGGCAGCATCCATCTTGGCCATCTGGTTGAATACATACAGACCGATATCTGGGTACGATTCCAGAAAATGCAAGGGCACGAGTGTCATTACGTGTGCGCCGATGACACCCACGGCACCCCCATCATGCTACGCGCGCAAGCCGAGGGCATCGCCCCGGAAGCCCTGATCGAACGTGTCTGGCACGAACACAAAGCGGATTTCGACGGTTTCCATGTCGAATTCGACAACTACTACTCGACCAATTCCGATGAAAACCGGGAATTGGCGCAGAGTATCTACCGCTCCCTGCGCGACCAGGCGAAACTGATCACTACCAAAACTATCGAGCAGTTCTATGATCCGGAAAAGGAAATGTTCCTGCCGGACCGCTTCATCAAGGGCGAGTGCCCCAAGTGCCATGCTTTAGACCAGTACGGCGACTCCTGTGAAGTATGCGGAGCCACCTACTCGCCCACCGACCTGATCAACCCGGTTTCGGCGGTATCCGGCGCCACCCCGGTACGCAAGGAATCCGAGCACTACTTCTTCACGCTCGGCGCCTGTACTGATTTCCTGAAAGAGTGGACCAACGCCGGACATCTGCAGCCGGAAGCCGCCAACAAGATGCAGGAGTGGATAGCCGGAGGCCTGCAGAACTGGGACATTTCCCGCGACGCGCCCTACTTCGGCTTCGAGATCCCGGATGCACCGGGCAAATATTTCTACGTCTGGCTCGACGCGCCAGTCGGCTACATGGCCAGCTTCAAGAACCTGTGTGCAAAAAATGGCATGGACTTCGAGGAATTCTGGGGCAAGGATTCAAAAACCGAGCTTTACCATTTCATCGGCAAGGACATCCTCTATTTTCACGCCCTGTTCTGGCCGGCGATGCTGAAGTTCTCCGACCATCGCACGCCGACCGGCGTGTTCGCCCACGGCTTCCTTACAGTCAACGGCCAGAAAATGTCCAAGTCGCGAGGCACCTTCATTACCGCCGCCAGCTACCGCAAGTACCTCAACCCGGAACAGCTGCGCTACTATTTCGCCGCCAAGCTCAACAGCAGCATAGAAGACATCGATCTCAGTCTGGAAGACTTTACAGCGCGGGTTAATAGTGACCTGATCGGAAAATTCGTGAATATCGCCTCGCGCTCGGCCGGCTTCATCACCAAGCGCTTCGGCGGCAAACTCGGCAGCATTGGCGATCAGACCCTGCCGCAACGGCTCCAGGCCGCCGCCAAGGATATCGCCGCCCAGTATGAATCGCGCGAATACGGCAAGGCTTTGCGCGACATCATGCGCCTGACCGATCTCGCCAACCAGTACGTGGACGACAACAAACCCTGGGAACTGGCCAAGCAGGAAGGCATGGAAGCCCGGTTGCACGAAGCCTGCAGTGTCAGCCTCAACCTGTTCCGCCTGCTCACGCTCTACCTCAAGCCGGTACTGCCCAAGCTGGCTGCTGACGTGGAAGCCTTTTTCAACATCGCGTCGCTAACCTGGCAAGATGCGCAGACCCTGCTGCCCGCAGGCCACGCCATTAACCCCTACCAGCACCTGATGACTCGTATCGACCCGAAACAAGTGGAAGCCATGACCGAAGAAAACAAAGCCACCCTAGCTCCGGCAGCAGAGCACTCTCCCGCGCGCCATGCCGAGAAGCAAACCCATGAAATCCAGCCGATCGCCGAAACCATCAGCATCGACGATTTCATGAAGATCGACCTGCGCATCGCCAAAATCGTCAATGCCGAACATGTAGAAGGGGCCGACAAGCTGTTGCAACTAACGCTGGACATCGGCGAGGGGAAAACACGCAATGTATTCGCCGGCATCAAGTCGGCCTACGCACCGGAGAAGTTGATCGGTCGCCATACCGTGATGGTCGCCAACCTGACACCGCGCAAGATGAAATTCGGCCTGTCGGAGGGCATGGTGCTGGCTGCCGGCGGCGATGGAGGCCTGTACATTCTCAGCCCGGACGAGGGTGCCAAGCCGGGCATGCGGGTGAAATAAATAAAGGCGGCTCGAGCCGCCTTTATTTATTTCACCCCCCTTTTTTCGATCAGGGCTTCACGTAGGCGTAGTGGTATTGCGATTGTAGCTTGGATAGTTCCGCCACGCCCGATGGCACAATTTGAGCTTCCGGCAACACTGTCTTGGAATCAATCTTGCGACTGACCAGTGTGTTGTTGCACACATCGAACGTCACACCTTTTTTCTTCAGATCCTGGACAGTGATATCGTAGGGGTTCCCCTTGTCATCTCTTGCGCCTTCAAGCAGGAAGTCGATACCTTTGCCATGGGTGACAATAACGATATGTGCTTGAGGATTGGCATCAAGATGGTTTTTGACGTTTCTCATCGCTGCGCCCGCCACTGTGGAATCGTTCACATGATAAACCACGTTCTCCTGAAATCCAGCCTCAGCCGACTTGCCTCCGGTTGAGGCACAACCCGCAAGGCCAAACAAGCCAGATAGGGCGATCAGCAAGAATAAGTTACGCAAACGTGCCATTATTTGTCTCCTCGATAATTATTATTTTGAATTGGTAAAATTCCATAACTACAAAACTTCTACAGATTGCTTTTCAACTTTAGTACCGTAAATTACGGATGTATATAGTCCAAACGTACTCAATACACTGATTTTATTAGTTTTATGGATAACCAGATCTTGTTGACCGGGTTGACCGGACACAAACAGATCAAAGGAAATTTAATATTTACTGCTGATTTTTTACCAGCCTCTCGAATTCCGGGGCTGGAATCGGCCTATTTACACTCTACTTAAAATAGATCAATGAATATCAGCCACCATCTTAGAATTTACGGTCATGTTCAGGGCGTATTCTTCCGCGAGTCCATGTACCGCAAGGCTCGGCAGCTCGGCATCACCGGCTGGGTCAGAAATCGCAGCGACGGCTCAGTGGAAGCAATGATCCAGGGAGCGCCGGAAGTGGTCAGCGCCATGATCGAATGGGCCAGGAGAGGGCCGGACATGGCGAGGGTAGAAGGAGTGGAAATCAGTGCGGGCAGTGGCGAGTATACCGATTTTGAGAGACTGAATACTGCGTGAAGAGTGGTAAGCAACCGAGTTAGAATAAGGATCTAAGAATACCCAGGTAAGCGACCGCATCCGGCCCACCCTCGGCGGGTGCCCAGGGTGCCTTTTCTGCAGGCTCCAGTGCCTTATAGGGGCCGGCTTTGGCCTCGAAGAAAAGGCTGCCAGACTCCAGGGCCACCAGGGAATGAAACACGCCATGAGGAATGTTCACTCCCACCGCTTCACCTCCCGGAGCCAGAATTGCCGTCCCGGTTACTTTTCCTCCATGATCGAAGAAAACGACACCGAACCGACCCGCGAGCGCGATGATAGACTCATCCTTGCTCGCATCACGGTGGCAATGCGGCGGGATATATGAATCCGGTTCCATTGCATTGAGCAGCCGATGACTCGCCTCTGCCTCTACGGCATGGAAATTAAAATTCTTGCGCCGACGCGGCGCTGCCCGCGCTTCCGACGAAACGCGGTCGAATAATTCACGGTTGATGATCTGCGGAATATTCATGCGAACAATGCTACCCATGCGTGAAAAAAGCAAAAAAAACGCGGTTCACCTAAGTGACCGCGCTTAAAATCCACCAAAAAAGGAGGATGGAGGAGACAACACCGGAACAACTCACAATTGATGAGTAATTCAAGTTATTAGAATTATCTAATATTCTCATTTTCTTTGCAACCATTAATTGAAGAATATTTAATGCACCTAATATTGAATGGCGGAATTCTCACCTCCGATGCAATCAGCCAACGATGCTAGCAGATTGTCCTTGAGCTTCACACGCCAGTCTTCACCCAGTTCCAGCTCGCAGCTCGCCGTGGTGTTGCAATAGCCGATCCGCACCCTGCACCCGGCCTGATCCCGGTAGCCGGACAGAATTTCGCGTAATTTGTCCGTATTGGCGGGCGCCATGCACGACAACCGCAACAGCTTGGCGAAACGCGTACGCGCCCCAGCCAGGTCGAGCAAGCTTTCCGCAATCACACGAAATCCGCCGGAATAATCGTCCTTGCTGATCTTGGCTTCGACGATCAGCAATTGGTCCTCCTTGAGAATATCCTTGTGCGCATCGAACAATTCACTGAACACTGAAACCTCGATGCGCGAAATCCCGTCCTCCAGGGAAATGAATGCCATTTTCCCGCGCCGCGTCATCTGAGTACGAATGGCATAGATCACCCCCGCCAGCCAGACCGGTTGTTGCTGCGGCGCAATGTCGGAAAGCCGGGTCTTGATGAAGCCAGTGAGTTCCGCGCGATACGCATCGTAAGGGTGGCCGCTGAAGTAAAAACCCAGGGCTTTCTTCTCGTTTGTCAGCTGTTCAATCATTGGCCAGGGCTGCGCATCCACCATGGCATCGGGCCGACTTTCCGCACCGCCATCATCCATGGCATCGAACAGGCTGTTCTGGAGAATATCGCGGTTCTCCTGTTCAGCCGCTTCCATCGCCACGCCAACGCTCGCCAGCAGGCTCGCCCGGTTTTCGTTGATGGTGTCGAATGCACCGGCGCGCACCAGGGACTCGATCACGCGGCGGTTGACGGTGCGCTTGTCCACCCGGCGGCAAAAGTCGAACAGGCTGGTGAACGGCCCGTCTTTTTCACGCGTCACGACGATGACGCTGATCGCCGCTTCGCCGGTACCCTTGACGGCGCCAAGACCATAGCGGACCTCGGTCATGGAGACCGGCTCGAAACGGTAGCCGGAGACATTCACATCAGGCGCCAGCACCTTCACCTTGTTGGCCAGGGTGTCCTCGTAGAACACCTTGAGCTGGTCGGTGTTGTCCAGTTCCGAGGACAGCGTCGCCGCCATGAAGGCCGAGGTGTGGTGCGCCTTTAACCAGGCGGTCTGGTAGGAAATCACCGCGTAAGCAGCTGTGTGGGACTTGTTGAAGCCATATTCGGCGAACTTCGCCATCAGATCGAACAGGCTATTGGCGAGCTTCTCCGGGTAATCTTTCTTGAGCGCACCCTCGACGAACAGGCTGCGATGCTTGTCCATCTCCTCCTGCTTCTTCTTACCCATTGCGCGCCGCAGCAAGTCCGCCCCGCCCAAGGTGTAGCCGCCGATGATCTGGGAGATCTGCATCACCTGTTCCTGGTAGACGATCACACCGTAAGTCGGTGCAAGGCAAGGTTGCAGGTCGGGGTGAAAATAGTCGATCGTCTGCTTGCCCTTCTTGCGCAGGATGAAGTCGTCCACCATGCCCGAACCCAATGGCCCTGGCCGGTAGAGTGCGAGCACGGCGATGATGTCCTCGAAACGGTCAGGCTGGAGCTTGGACAACAGCTTCTTCATGCCCTCCGATTCAAGCTGGAACACCGCCGTGGTGTTGGCCTTCCTCAATACCTCATACGCTGCCGGATCGTCGAAATGCTGGGTATCCAGGGGTTGATCGAAGCTCGGGTCGAGCTTCTTGATGTACTTGAGGGCAAGTTCGATGATAGTCAGGTTGCGCAGGCCGAGGAAGTCGAACTTGACCAGGCCGGCAGCCTCCACATCGTCCTTGTCGAACTGGCTGACCACGTTGTCGGCATTGGGCGGCTGGTACAGCGGGCAGAAATCGGTCAGCTTGCCGGGCGCGATCAACACACCACCGGCATGCATGCCGACGTTGCGGGTCAACCCTTCGAGCTTGCGCGCCAGAATAAACAGTTCGCGCACCTCCTCCTCGTTGTCGTAGCGCTCCTTGAGCTGGGGCTCCATCGTCAGCGCCTCGTCCAGCGAATACTGCTTGCCAGGTGCAGCCGGAATCAGCTTGGAAAGCTGGTCGCAGAAGTTGTAAGGCAGATCCAGCACCCGCCCCACGTCGCGCACCACCGCCTTGGCCGCCATGGTGCCGAAAGTGGCGATCTGCGAGACGGCGTCGGCACCGTACTTCTCGCGCACATACTCGATGACCTTATAGCGGGTTTCCTGGCAGAAATCGATATCGAAGTCGGGCATCGACACCCGCTCGGGATTGAGAAAGCGCTCGAACAGCAGGGCATAGCGCAACGGGTCGAGGTCGGTGATGCCGAGACTGTAGGCCACCAGAGAACCCGCACCGGAGCCCCGCCCCGGGCCAACTGGCACACCGTTGTGTTTACCCCAGGTAATGAAGTCGGCCACAATCAGGAAGTAACCGGGGAAACCCATCTGGATGATGGTCCCAAGCTCGATCTTGAGCCTGTCGGTATAGACGGGATACTGCTCCGCCCGCTTCGCCTCGTCGGGATAGAGCTCTTTCATGCGCTCTGCTAGTCCCTCCTCCGCCCGTTGGCACAGGTAGTCGTCCAGGGTCATCCCTTCTGGTACCGGGAACAGTGGCAGTTTGCTATTGCCTAGTTCAACACTGAGATTGCAGCGCTTGGCGATTTCGACACTGTTGGTGAGCGCCTCGGGAATATCAGCGAACAGTTCCGCCATCTCCGCCTGGGTCTTGAAGTACTGCTGCTCGGTAAAGACACGCGGACGCCGCTTGTCCGCCAGCATATAGCCCTCGGAAATACACACCCGCGCCTCGTGGGCCTTGTAGTCGTCGGACGCCAGAAACTCGATCGGGTGGGTCGCTACCACTGGCAAGTGCAATTCCGAAGCCAGTCTTAGTGCGAGCCGCACATGGACATCGGCCTGGGGTAGTCCGGTACGCTGCAACTCGAGGTAAAACGCGCCGGGAAACAGGTGCTGCCACTCGGCTGCGAGTTCCTGTGCCTGCGTGCGGTTGTCCTGCAACAACGCCTGGCCGACATCGCCGAAGTGCGCTCCGGACAGCGCGATCAGGCCATCGCTGCCACCACCCTCGAACCATTCGCGGCGCACTTCCGCCCGACCGCGATGTTGGTTGCTGCGATAGGCGCGCGTGAGCAGATCGCACAGACGCAAGTAACCTTGCCGGTTGCGACACAGCAGAAGCAGGCGATGAGGCTGGTCGCGATTAGCCTCGTTGCTGATCCACACATCGCAGCCGACGATCGGCTTGATACCCTTGCCGCGCGCGGCCTGGTAGAACTTCACCATGCCGAACAGGTTGCTGAGATCTGTCAGCGCCAGCGCCGGCATCCGATCAGCGACGGCGAAGCCGACTGCGTCATTGATGCGCACGATGCCGTCGACAATCGAATACTCGCTGTGCAGTCGGAGGTGGATAAAGGAAGGGGCAAGCATGATGGTATAATTTTACCATGATGATGAAGACCCCCGAACTATTACTCCCCGCCGGCAGCCTGGAAAAGATGCGCTATGCCTTCGCCTATGGCGCGGACGCCGTATATGCCGGCCAGCCCCGCTATTCCCTGCGCGCCCGCAACAACGAATTCGGCCTGGAGGAACTGGAAACGGGCATCGCCGAGGCGCATGCGCTGGGCAAGAAATTTTTTGTCGCCAGCAACCTGACTCCGCACAACGCCAAGCTCAAGACCTATATGGCGGATATGGCACCGGTCATCGCCATGAAGCCGGATGCCCTGATCATGGCCGACCCCGGCCTGATCATGATGGTGCGCGAGGCGTGGCCGGAAATCCCGGTACACCTGTCGGTGCAAGCCAATACCGTCAATTACGCTGCAGTGAAATTCTGGCAAACACTGGGCTTGACGCGGATAATCCTGTCACGCGAAATTTCCCTGGACGAAATCGCCGAGATCCGCCAGCAATGTCCCGACATGGAGCTTGAAGTATTCGTCCATGGCGCCCTGTGCATTGCCTATTCCGGTCGCTGTCTGCTATCGGGCTACTTCAACCACCGTGATGCCAACCAGGGCACCTGCACCAACTCCTGCCGCTGGGACTACAAGGTTCAGGAAGCACAGGAAGACGCAGCGGGCGTGATCCGTGAAACCGAATTCGATTTCAACAAAGCCATGGGCGAATCCGGCCTTACCGCATGCGGCGACCAGCAACGCCACCCACTCGCCGACAAGGTATGGATGATCGAGGAAAGCAAGCGCCCAGACGAACTGATGCCGGTACTCGAGGACGAACACGGCACCTACATCATGAACTCGAAGGACCTGCGCGCAGTGGAGCATGTTGCCCGGCTGGCTGAAATCGGCGTGGATTCCCTGAAAATCGAAGGACGAACAAAATCGTCCTACTACGTGGTGCGCACGGCCCAGATTTACCGCCAGGCGATCGACGATGCCGTTGCGGGTCGCGAATTCAACACAGCACATTTGAGCGCGCTGGAAAACCTCGCCAACCGCGGCTACACTGATGGCTTTTACCAGCGTCACCATACCGTTGAATACCAGAACTATCTCACCGGTCAATCGGAAAGCGTGCGGCAGACGTATGTCGGCGACATCGTCGCCTATGACTCGACCCGAAAAATGGCGAAGGTGGTAGTAAAAAACCGCTTCGCCGTGGGCGACCGGCTGGAACTCATCCATCCCGCCGGCAATCGTGAGATGGTGCTGGAACAAATCCTTAACCAGAAAGGCGCTTCCATAATGGAAGCCCCGGGTAGCGGCTGGGTGGTTCACATCCCGCTCAGCGACAATGTCGACAGAGCGATGCTAGCGAGGTTTATTTAAATTTGGGTGACTTACTCACCACGACAACAATCCAGTAAAGCCTGAGAACGCTGAATAGCCTATAACATGCTAAAAAAAATTGCTGTTAAACATCTCCGGCTGGGAATGCATCTCCATGAACTTTGCGGTTCCTGGATGGAACATCCCTTTTGGCGAACAAAATTCCTCCTCAAGGATCCGAACGACATTCGTCTCATCATCGATAGCGGCATAACGGAAGTCTGGATCGATGTAAAAATTGGCCTCGATGTTGAACAAGGCATCGCGCCCTCTGAAACCGAAACCAAAGAAGAAGTATCTGCCGCGGTCGATAAGGTCCTGATCCAGTCCGCTGCTCGCGACCAACCGGTCAAGCTGGTTTCGATGGCTGAAGAAGTAAAGCGCGCAGCCAAAATATGTGCCAATTCGAAAGAGGCCGTCGTCTCCATGTTTCAGGAAGTGCGCATGGGCAAGGCAATTTCCGCCGAAGCCGCGAACGAACTGGTAGATGAAATTTCCTCCTCAGTAATGCGCAACCCTGGGGCGCTAATCAGTCTCGCACGGCTGAAAACCGCAGACGACTATACCTATATGCACTCAGTTGCCGTCTGCGCCCTGATGGTGTCGTTAGCCCGCCAGCTCAATCTCGACGATAATCAGATCCGTGATGCCGGCATGGCCGGGCTATTGCACGATCTTGGCAAAGCCATGATACCCATGGAAATACTCAACAAACCGGGCAAGCTGACTGATGAAGAATTTGACCTCATCAAGAGCCACCCGACAGAAGGCCATCGCCTGTTAGTCGAGGGGGGTACAGTGGGAGAAATTTCTCTCGACGTCTGCCTGCACCACCATGAAAAGGTTGATGGGCGCGGATATCCGCATCAACTGAAGAACGAGCAGATCAGTCTTTTTGCCAAAATGGGCGCCGTCTGTGATGTCTATGACGCCATTACCTCTAATCGTCCCTACAAGGCTGGCTGGGATCCGGCCGAATCAATCCGCAAAATGACCGAGTGGTGCAACGGCCACTTCGACACGAAAGTCTTTCAGAGTTTCGTCAAGAGCATCGGCATCTACCCCGTCGGATCGCTGGTGCGCCTCTCGTCCGGGCGCCTCGCGGTGGTGACCGAGCAATCAGAAAAATCGCTGCTGACTCCGAACGTCAAAGTTTTCTTCTCAACCAAGGCAAATGCCTACATCCAACCAGAGGTGATCAATCTCTCTCGCCCCGGCACCACCGAAAGGATTGTCAGTCGAGAAGATGCAACGACATGGGGGATAAAGAATCTCGATCAGTTATGGACTGTGTAATTTTCTATGCCAATGCGCGTTACTGGGAATTAGAATATGAAGTTGAGTGAATTGCAACAAGCTCAACCAACAAGCTAGCCGGAATACTCAAGAATAAGCATTCTCCAGAATTGGCAAAAATAATAAGGCCCAGAAATAAAACTGGGCCTTATTAGTACCAACCGCTTCGAATTCCAGCTGCCTTTATCTGCAAAAGATCATGAAGGCTAGACTTCGCCCTCCGGCGTGGCGTAGATCTTGTGTATGCTAATATCAGCACCGTTGAACTCCTCTTCCGGGTCCAGCCGTATCCCCACCAGCTTCTTGAGTAGTCCATAAACCACAAAACTGCCAACCAGAGCGATAGCTATACCCATCAGGGTACCTATCAGTTGCGCGGAAAAACTCACGTTGCCGATGCCTCCCAGCGCCTTGAGACCAAATATCCCTGCAGCGATTCCACCCCATGCGCCGCACAGGCCATGCAAAGGCCAGACACCTAGCACATCGTCAATTTTCCATTTGTTCTGGGTCAGAGTAAACGCCCACACGAATAGCGCACCTGCCACCCCGCCAGTAATCAACGCACCCAATGGGTGCATCAAGTCGGAACCGGCACACACCGCCACCAGACCGGCGAGCGGTCCGTTATGCACGAAGCCAGGGTCATTCCTGCCCACCACCAGCGCGGCAAGAATCCCCCCCACCATCGCCATAAGCGAATTCACCGCCACCAGGCCGCTGACAGCATCTATGGTCTGCGCCGACATAACGTTGAAGCCGAACCAACCCACCGTCAGTATCCACGCACCTAATGCCAAAAATGGAATGCTTGAGGGGGGATGTGCAGCCACCATGCCATCCTTGGAATAGCGACCACGCCGTGCGCCAAGCAACAGCACTGCCGGCAGCGCAATCCAGCCACCCATGGCATGTACCACCACGGAGCCGGCAAAGTCATGGAATTCCGCCCCGAAAGTTCCTTTAAGCCAGTCCTGCACACCGAAGTGATGATTCCATACGATGCCCTCGAAAAAGGGGTAAATAAAACCCACCAAAAGGAAAGTGGCCGCCAGTTGCGGATTGAATCTGGCACGCTCGGCGATGCCACCAGAGACAATTGCTGGAATCGCCGCGGCAAAAGTCAGCAGGAAGAAGAATTTAACCAGATCGTAGCCGCTCTTCTGCGCCAGCACCTCGGCACCGGAAAAGAAATTCACCCCATAAGCGATGCTATAACCGATAAAGAAGTAAGCAATGGTCGATATGGCGAAATCGACCATGATTTTCACCAGGGCGTTAACCTGATTTTTCTTGCGCACCGTACCCAGTTCCAGAAAGGCGAAGCCTGCGTGCATCGCCAGCACCATGATTGCACCCATGAGGATGAACAATACGTCGCTACCAGTCTTGAGATTTTCCATCTTTACTCCAGAAATAAAGTTTCACCCAAAAAAGCAATAATTGGGCCAGTATTGCATGCCTTGTTTCGAAAGGAACTATCCAAACACCGCACATAATTGCGCACCAATCTAGTGCAACCACAAATTAAGCGCCCCTGAATGGTGCCTGTTTGCGTAAGTAAATTGACAACATACCATCATCTGCTAGGTTTAAATAATGAGGAATAAATTTCTTTGCGTTGGTGCCAACATCCGGATATCCGCTGTTTTTCATGCGATGGCATTGTATATTTTTTCCACACTGTTCTGCCTGTCCGGTGCTCATGGCGGCACGGAATCAGACGATCCCATCAGCACACACTCCGTGGTTTACACCCAAGCCAAACGAAATGCTGTTGCAGCACTGAATATCCCTGCTGAGGGGGATAGCGCAAGAGCAGCAGAGCTATCCGAGGAAGATAAGCGTTTTCGGACGCAGGCGCTAATTTGGGGCGGAGCCGGAACCGTTTTAGCCTATGGTGCCACTGTCTGGTGGAAGGAAGGAACTTCCGGCCATTTCCGTACCACCAACGAAGGATGGTTTGGACAGGACACCTATGCCGGGGGGGCGGACAAATTGGGCCATGCCTATTCTACTTATGTGGGAACCCGCCTGCTTGCCAGCGCCTTCGAATGGGCAGGAAACGACCGGGACGACGCTGTCATCCTGTCGGCAGCAACCGTGTTCGGCACAATGCTAGCTGTGGAAACGCTCGATGGCTTCTCGAAACGATACAAGTTCAGCAAGGAAGATTTGATCATGAATACTCTCGGCACCGGGCTGGGTCTATTGTTCGAGAAAAACAAACGCCTTGACGACCTGTTCGATTTCCGCCTTCATTACTGGCCTTCCGGCGATGCGAAACGGCTCAATCAGGTCGGACCGGTCGGAGACTATTCGGGACAAACCTACTTGCTTGTTGCCAAGGCAACCGGCATACCGCAACTGAAAAACCATGATGTGCTGCGCTACTTCGAGTTAGTGGCGGGTTACGGTTCACGAGGCTTCGAACCCAACGACGGAGTGCCAGCACCTGACCGAAGCCGGCACATCTACTTCGGCATTTCACTGAATATTTCGGAGATCTTAAGGAACACGGTATTTCGCGATGCCAAAGAAAAAAACCTCAACCGGCAGGTCACCGATACTGTCCTGGAGTATGTTCAGGTTCCCGGTACCGCTGTACTGGCCGACCACCGGCTTTAACCGCTATTTGGAATCGATATCCAACCCGAAGCGGTGGGTATGGTTGATGACGTTGAGTAGCAGCTTGAATGGAATGCTCGGGCCGAACCTCTTGACGATCGCCATATATGGCAGATCAGGCCCGTTGGGGTCGAACTGGTAGCGCCCGGAAGTCATATCGTCAAACATCTGGCGCAATTCCTTGTCCATCGCATCCACCCAGGGCAGGATCATGGTCTTGCGCTCTTCGTCATCCTCGACGATGGCGCGTAGCTCATCCACTTCATAAACCGCCTGGTGAACCAGGTCGATGTATTCATCTAAAGTTTTAGGATTTTTCATAATGCCTCCTTGTCCTGCGGCACCAAAAGTAGGCGCCTCTAGGCGAAACGATTAGGGGCGACCCGCAGGCCGCCCCCCAAGTTGCTGCCATCAAGATGGTTATTCTTTACTTCTTGTTGGCAATTTCCTCTAGCTTGGTCGCACGAACCAGCTGGCCGTCCAGCGCAGCTTCCTGCGCGCTACCGCCGTAAGCGACAGTGATCAACTGAGAATAATACATCACCGGGATGTTGAACTTGGTACCGAAGCGCTTGTTCACTTCACCCTGGTAGATCTCAACGTTGGCCTGGCACAGCGGGCATGGTGTGACGATCATCTCAGCACCATGATCGTAAGCAGATTCGATAATATCCTTGATCTGTTTCTGGCTTTTCTCCGGCTCGGAGAAGGCCAATGCACCGCCGCAGCAGGTCACTTTCTGGTCGTAAGATACCGCTTCACCACCCATCGCCTCGATCAGGTTATCGAGATACACGGGATTTTCAAATGATTCACCGGCAAGACCGAAAGGGCGATTAGTCTGACAGCCGACGTAACCGGCGAATTTGATGCCCTGCAGCGGGTTCTTTACACCCTTCTTCAGTTCATCGAAACCGAAATCCTCAACCAGCACCTCCGCCATATGGCGTGCCGCCTGATTGCCTTTATAGGTCAGTCCCGCCTCGTTCAGAGCCGTGTTGGCATCAGCCAGCGTCTGCGAACTGTGAGCCAGGCGCTCCTTGGATTCACGAGTGGAAAGCCAGCACGCAGCACAGGTTGCGACCAGATCCATGCCCGGGTTGTGCTGTTCGGACAGTGCCATATTGCGGGCAGACAGCGTGATGCGCGGCAACTCGCCACCTTCGGCATAGCCGATAGATGCACCGCAACAATTCCAGTCCGGAATTTCTTTCAGTTCGATGTCCAAGTATTTGCACATCGAATTTGTCGACTTCAGGTAGTTGTCTGAGGACGCCTTGGTTTGTGACGAGCAACCGGGGTAAAACGAGTATGTCTTTTTAGCCATCATTGACTCCTTAGGCGAAATTCTTGCGACGGTCTTCTATTTCCTTCGCTTTCTTCAGCATGGCATGGAAGCCGGTCTTATCCTTAACGCCGTGTCCACCAAACAATTCCATCGGGTTCAGGCGCTTCGCCTTTACCATTCCCAGGCCAACGCTCTGCATCGCCATGGCGTTCTTGACGCCCTGAGCAAAACCATCCTTGAAATAAATTCCAAGAGAAAGTTTCAGCTCGTTGACGCGGCCAGTCTGTGCCAGGTTGTTCCAGAACAGGGTGGCGAATTGCTGCGTCGGCTGGTTCTTCGGCGAAAGTCCCAGACGGTGAGCATAGTTAGCCAAACCGTGCATGATGTGGGTGATCGGCAGCTTGCGCGGGCAACGCACGACGCAGTTGTAGCAGGAAGTGCACATCCACATCGAATCGGATCTCAGAACTTCCTCGCGCTTGCCGGCGCGGATCATCATGAAAATTTCCTGTGGCGGATGTGCCCAGTGCGGGCCGAGCGGACACGAGCCGGCACACACGCCGCACTGCATGCACATTTTTACCCATTCACCTTCCTCGACCATTTCCTCAACTTCCTTGAGGAAATTATTATGATATTTTTCGCTCATTTGCCGCCTCCTAGAATCCCTTTAACGGGCTCATGCCGATTTCCTGGATCTTCGCCGCGTAATCGTTGATCAGCTGCGGCACGCGCTCGATGTCGGTAATTGCGACCTCGAAGGTGGCAACCCGATCTTCTTCCAGCCCCATTTGCTTGAGCGTGTCACCGATCTTGCTCATGCGGTAGCTGGCAAGCTCCGAGCCCTTGACAAAATGGCACTGGTAATCATCGCCATGCTTGCAACCCATCATCATCACACCGTCATAGCCGCTGCTCAGCGCATCGTTGATCCAGATGGTGTTGACAGAACCCAGACAACGAACCGGAATGATACGCACGTACGCACTGTAAACGTTGCGGTTCATCGCCGCCATGTCGAGCGCAGGATAAGCGTCGTTTTCGCAGGCCAGAATAAGAATGCGCGGCTTCTCGGAAAACTCGTCAGGAACGTCAACCGCTTTCAGCTGCGAGCCGACGGTATCAATCGAGTAGTTCTCGAAAGAGATCACGCGCACTGGACAGGCGCCCATACAGGTGCCGCAACGGCGGCAACGGGATTCATTGAACACCGGGAAGCGTTTCTCATCTTCGTCGATGGCACCGAATGGGCATTCCACTGTACAGCGCTTGCACTGGGTGCAGCCCTCGAGACGCACTTTCGGAAAGCTCAAATCGCCCGAACGCGGATGCGCGGCACGGCCCAGACCGGCATTCTCGACCGCCTGGATTGCCTTCATCGCAGCGCCTGTGGCGTCTTCCATCGCCTGCACCATGTCCATCGGACGGCGCACCGGGCCGGCGGAATAAATGCCGGTACGGCGAGTTTCGTAAGGGAAACAGATAAAGTGCGAATCGGTAAAGCCATACTTCAGCTGCGGCACGTCAGGCCCCTGACGATAGGTCAGGTTGAGCACGGAAATCGGCTGAACGGCACCTTCGGCCTGGGAGGCATTGTAAGCTTCCAGCAGGGAGTTATCACCAGCTGCAGCGGCAATGTCTGCTTTCAGCTTGGTGTCAATATCAACGCCGGAATTCGGCACCTGACCGGTGGCCAATACCACTAGGTCGGCATTGTCGATGGCGGTCTGATCGTTGAGGATCAAGTCGTGGAAATTCACCTTACACTGGTTGCCAGCGGCTTCAACGCTGGAAACTTTGCCCTTGGTAAAAGTCACGCCCTTGTTCTGGCCGCTGCGGTAGAAATCTTCACCATTGCCGGGCATGCGCAGATCGGTGTAAATCACTACCGTATCGATGTCAGGATTGGAATCCTTGAAATACATCGCCTGCTTGACCGAGGTCGAGCAGCAGGAACCAGAGCAGTAAGGTAAATGTTTGCCGGTATCGTCCCGCTGACCGGCGCACTGGACGAATACCACGGTCTTCACTTCGCCGCCGTCCGAGGGGCGCTTGATCACGCCACCGTTGGCCGCCTTGGCAAGCGCTTCCAGTCCGGCCTGATCGACAACGTTCGCGGACTTGCCATAGCCGAGTTCGGGAAGGTTATTGGCGTCGTACAGCGAGAAACCGGTGGCCTGAATAATGGCACCAACTTTCTCGGTCGCGGTAGAACCAGACTCAGTGCTGATCTCGATTTCAAATTGTCCCGGGGAGCCGGAGGTCTTGCTGGTGATGGCGTTGAGGTAGACCTTGATATTGGCGTCGGCTGTTATCGCCGCGTCCATATCCGCCACTGGCGTATCTTGCGGCTCAGCATACGGCGACTTGCCCGGCGAACGCTTGTGCAACTTGGCCGCCCAACCGCCGAGGGCGCCGGATTTCTCCACTAGCACCACCTTGTAGCCAGCTTTGGAAGCCTCCAGAGCAGCGGTCATACCGGAAACACCACCGCCCACCACCAGTACGGTACGCTCGGTAACGGCTGCCGGATTACCCTCAGGCAGGGTCATTTTCTTCACTTCGGCGCAGCCCATGCGGATGTAGTCTTCCGCCATTTCCTGCGTGGTCTCGCGCGCTTCGTCGGTCTCAGGCTGGCACCAGATCACGCCTTCGCGCAAATTGGCGCGTGACACAGCGACATCGGTGAAGCCGAAAGCCTCGGTTTTGGCGCGACGTGAACAGGCGCCGATCATGACATGGGTAACGGCTTCGTTGGCAATGTCATCGCGGATCATCTTGACGCCTTCAGCGTTGCACAGGAACTCATGCTCCCTGACCAGCGCGGCCTTACCTTCTTTTTTAGCCACACCGGCCAATGCGGCCGTATCCAGGCGATCGCCCAAACCACACCCCTGGCAAATGTAGGCTGCTACTTTCATATCTGCCATTTAATTAACCCTCCACTCTGGCAACACGGTTAACCACCTGAATTGCGCGCAAAGCGCTCGCAGTGGCGCTCTGCACCGCACGGTTCACATCTAACGGATTGGATGCGCAACCCGCGCCGAAGAAAGCGTGGTTGGCCGGATCAGCCTCGATGAAACCACTCGAATCGGATACGATTTCCGCCGGGAGGTTGGCGCCCGTGACGGATGGCTCCATACCCACCGCCAGAACAACCAGGTCGTGAGGAGTGGCATAGCGGTGATAACCCTCGGTATTCACACCGTGCAGAATCACGTCGCCGGTTTTCTCATCTTGTGTGACTTTAGCGACCTTGGACTTGATGAAGCTGACAGTCGGGTCCTTCAGCACTTTCTGGTAGAAGTCCTCGAAACGGTCTATCGCCCGGATATCGATGTAATAAATGGTGGACTTGCCGGCATCACCGTAGGCTTCACGCACGTAATTAGTCTGTTTCAGCGAGGCCATGCAGCAGATACGCGAGCAGTGACGCAGATGGTTCTCGTCACGCGAACCGGCGCATTGGATGAAGGCGATGTTTTTCGCCTCCTTACCATCTGAGGGCCGCAGTATCTTGCCCTTGGTCGGACCATGAATATCGGCCAGGCGCTCGAACTCGACGCTGGTGATGACATTCGAGAAACGGCCATAGCCATAGGGTTGAATTTTCGCCGCATCGTAAGGCTTCCAACCGGTCGCCCAGATTACCGCCCCGGCCTTGAACTGGACGGTCTCTTCTTTCATGTCGAGATCGATCGCGCCATATTTGCAGGCGGCTTTGGCCTTGTCGGCATCGGCAGTACCGATAATCGACGGGTCAAGCACATAGCGCTGCGGATAGGCCATTTTATGAGGCAGATAAGCCGCCTTGATCTTGCCAAGGTTGTAATTAAACGCGTCCAGCACTTCGGCATCTACCGCCTTGGAGCATTCGCCGCAAGCGGTACAGTTTTCGTTGACGTAGCGCGGAGCCAGCTTGACGGTGGCACTGTAATCACCTTCACCGCCAGTGATCGCCGTCACTTCAGCCATGGTCAGCACTCGGATGCGCGGATTCTGTTTGAGACGACGCAAGTTGATTTCCAGACCGCAGGTCGGGTGGCACAGCTTGGGGAAATAGCGATAAAGCTGGGAAACACGACCGCCAAGGGCGGGGTTCTTTTCCACCAGCACCACATTCTTGCCGCACTCGGCCGCCTCTAGGGCGGCTGTCATACCGCTGATGCCACCACCGACGACCAGAATGGTCTGATTGGTTGCAATAACGTCCGTCATCAGGTTACCTCCATCACGGATAAACAGGTTCGGCGACCATGTGCGCCTACACCGGTTGAAGCATTTAATTGGAATTCTTGACCGGACACAATCTTACTCCCAATTGGAGAGCCAATCCACAGCGCCGCTCACAAGAATAAATTGAATTTTCTTATGTTTAAATAGATTAAATCAATGTCAGACCGGAACTGGAAGAACTTCGAAGGTCATCAGCTCCAGGTCACCTATCACATAGGTAGGCGGCTTCCCTACTCCGCCGACCGTTCCCGGATTCACCATCCAGGTCTTTCCACCGCGGATATTCTCCACCTGTTCAATCGCGGAGCGATGGTCATGACCGCAGCAGACCATGTCCCACTCACCGGTACAGGCCAAGGCACGGGCATAATGCGGATAATGCACGATGAAAATGGCGCGGCCATGCAGGGTGATTCCCGCATCCTGGCCATAGAAGTGGATCAGATTTCCCGACTCGTGTGCCATGCGAGACAGGGTATACAGGTCGCCGGTGTTATTGCCGTAAATTACGTGTGCCGGCATGTCCAGCTTCTTGAACACGCTCAACGTATTGGCCGCAACAACGTCACCACAATGCAGCGCAGCAACGGCGCCACGCGCCTTGGCATCCTGCACGGCGGATGCCAGTAGCGTGCGGTTATCGTGACTATCGGAAAGTATGCAGATTTTCATGATTTTCGTGAGGAGCAAGGATAGAGAGAAGAGAAGGGTAAGGAGAAAAGGTCAAAGGCACATCTAACGCCTCACCCCTCCCGCCTCACGGATTTTAGAACATCGGCTTGACAGCTGCTTCCTGATACCGCTTAACGCCGGCCAGGATCTCGGTCTTGGTCTCCTCCGCACCAACCCATCCCTCCACCTTGACCCACTTGCCTGCTTCCAGATCTTTGTAGTGCTCGAAGAAGTGGCTGATCTGTGACAGCGTCAGTTCCGGCAAGTCACGCGGCGACTCGATGTTGCGATAAAGATTGCACAACTTGTCGATCGGCACTGCCAGCAGCTTGGCATCCTCGCCAGCCTCGTCTGTCATCTTGAGCATGCCTATCGGGCGACAACGCACCACCACGCCGGTAATCAGCGGCACCGGCGTAATCACCAGCACGTCTACCGGGTCGCCGTCATCAGACAAGGTATGAGGGATGTAGCCGTAGTTGCAAGGATAATGCATGGCTGTGGACATGAAACGATCCACAAACATGGCACCGGTATCCTTGTCTACTTCGTACTTGATCGGGTCGCCGTGCATCGGAATTTCGATGATGACATTAAAATCGTTCGGTAGATCGCGTCCGGAACTGACTCGGTCAAGATTCATCTGGCTAACCTCAAAAAATAAAGCCGGCATTATACCGGCTTTATTTACAGCTACCTAACGGGCCTACTGGCCCGATTCAGGATTACAGCAGAGGCACAATCATCAGCGCAACAATGTTGATGATCTTGATCAACGGATTGACAGCAGGGCCGGCAGTATCCTTATAGGGATCACCAACGGTGTCGCCAGTAACCGCCGCTTTGTGGGCTTCGGAACCTTTACCGCCAAAGTTGCCTTCTTCGATATACTTCTTGGCGTTATCCCAAGCACCACCGCCGGTGGTCATGGAAATAGCTACGAAGATACCGGTAACGATGGTACCGACCAGCACGCCACCCAGTGCTTGCGCACCCAGGGTCAGACCGACGATCACAGGAACCGCAACAGGCAACAACGAAGGAATAAGCATTTCCTTGATCGCAGCCTTGGTCAACATGTCGACGCAGGTACCATATTCTGGTTTGCCGGTACCTTCCATGATGCCCGGGATTTCCTTGAACTGACGACGAACCTCAACCACCACCGAACCCGCAGCACGGCCTACCGCTTCCATGCCCATGGCTGCAAACAGGTAAGGCACCATACCACCAATGAACAGACCGATAATCACCATGTGGTTGGACAAGTCGAAGGTCAAGCCTGGATGGTTGGTGGCTAGCGCATGCGTATAGTCAGCGAACAACACCAGCGCAGCCAGACCAGCAGAACCAATGGCGTAGCCTTTGGTCACCGCTTTGGTGGTGTTACCCACAGCGTCGAGCGGATCAGTGATATTACGAATGGCTTCAGGCAAGCCTGCCATTTCAGCGATACCGCCAGCGTTATCGGTAATCGGACCGTAAGCGTCAAGTGCCACGATGATACCGGCCATGGACAGCATCGAGGTCGCGGCAATAGCAATCCCGTAAAGTCCCGCGAAAGCAAAAGCGCCCCAAATTGCCAGACACACTGCAAGTACAGGAGCTGCGGTCGATTTCATCGAAACACCCAAACCGGCAATCACGTTTGTGCCATGACCGGTCGTAGAAGCTTCGGCAATGTGGCGCACCGGGCTGAACTCGGTTGCAGTGTAGTACTCGGTGATCCACACCAATGCAGCGGTCAGCAGCAGACCAATGACAGCGGAACCATACAGCGCGTTAACCGAATACACACCATTATCACCCATCATCATGGAAGTGATCGGGTAGAACGCAATCAGCGCCAGCACAGCGGAAACAGCCAGTCCGCGATACAGGGCGTTCATGATCTTGCCACCTTCACGCGCCGTAACAAAGAAAGTACCAATGATGGAAGCGATGATCGAGAAGCCACCCATCACCAACGGGTAAATCACCGCATTAGGAGAACTAGTCATCAACAAGCCGCCCAGAATCATAGTGGCGATAATGGTTACAGCGTAGGTTTCGAACAGGTCAGCGGCCATACCAGCACAGTCGCCCACGTTGTCACCCACGTTATCTGCAATAACAGCCGGGTTGCGTGGATCATCTTCAGGAATCCCGGCTTCGACTTTGCCGACCAGGTCAGCGCCAACGTCAGCGCCCTTGGTGAATATACCGCCGCCAAGACGGGCGAAGATGGAAATCAGCGAACCACCGAAGGCCAGTCCGACCAAAGCATGAGTCGCTTGAGTGGTGGTCTCGCCCAGTCCCATGGTAAGAACTGCGTAGTAACCTGCCACACCGAGGAGACCCAGGCCAACCACCAGCATGCCGGTGATCGCACCACCCTTGAAAGCCACATTCAAGGCAGCGTTGAGGCCATCCTTGGCGGCTTCAGCGGTACGGATATTGGCACGAACAGATACGTTCATGCCGATATAGCCGGTCAGACCGGAAAGAAAAGCGCCGAGAGCAAAACCAACCGCAGTTTGCCAATCCAGGGCAGCATAAATTGCCACCAGCAGAATCACGCCAACAACAGCGATCGTAGTGTATTGCCGATTAAGATAGGCTGAAGCCCCTTCCTGCACTGCAGCGGCGATTTCTCGCATGCGATCGTTGCCTGTCGGCAAGCCCAAAATCCACTTAATCGAAACCGCTCCATATAGAAGCGCCGCAATTGCACATAACAGTGCAAACCCCAGACCACCTGACATAATTACTCTCCCCAAGTTAAGCCGGCCGATCAGGGCCGGCCAATCGCCCTAAAGCCAAACATCCCAACACCCAAACCCAAAAACACCCACAAAAACTGATCTACATCAAATAACATTCATCCAGGAATCAGCTTTTTGTCCGGAATAATCCCGCAAAATGCGTTCGATCATCTACGCACTCGGGAATGAACCTGCCACTGATCCGGTAAAACGGTTTGTTCAGCAGCAAGTTCATTCTTTACTCCCAAGACTTAAAGCTTGAATTCGCCTAGCTTCTTCGGCACCGCTACGTTCTTGAGCCGAACATATTGTGGCAGACCATCCTTATAGGGTGGGTAGTCCTCGCCCTTGATCAGAGGTGCCAGATATTCACGACATTTTTCGGTAATCCCGAAGCCATCTTTGGTGATAAAGTTTTTCGGCATCATCTTTTCGACGTTGGCGACCTTGCTGAGCTGCGCCATACCAACTTTCCACTTGTAAGGTGCATTCGACACACGGTCGATGGTAGGCATCACCGAGTTGTGGCCCTTGAGCGCAAATTCGACTGCCGCTTTACCCATCGCATAGGCCTGATCCACGTCGCTCTTCGAAGCGATGTGACGAGCAGCACGCTGCAGATAATCGGCCACGCCCCAGTGGTACTTAAGGCCAAGACCTTCGCGAACGATGTTAGCCACCACCGGTGCAACGCCGCCTAGTTGAGCATGGCCGAATGCGTCCTTGAGGCCTTGGTCGGCGAGAAACTTGCCGTCGGCACTCATTACACCTTCGGACACCACTACGGTGCAATAGCCGAATTTCTTAACCAGCTCGTCCACGCGGGCAAGGAATTTTTCTTTGTTAAATGTCACTTCCGGGAACAGAATCACGATCGGCTGCTCGGCGTCCTTGGTAGAAGCCAGCCCGCCAGCGGCAGCGATCCAGCCTGCGTGACGGCCCATCACTTCGAGCACGAACACCTTGGTCGATGTCTTGCACATAGAGGCCACGTCAAAGGTCGCTTCCAGAGTGGAGACAGCAATGTATTTGGCAACAGATCCAAAGCCAGGGCAGTTATCGGTGATCGGCAGGTCGTTGTCCACGGTCTTCGGCACATGGATGGCCTGGATCGGATAGCCCATCTTTTCCGAAAGCTGCGACACTTTCAGGCAGGTGTCGGCGGAATCGCCACCACCATTGTAGAAAAAATAGCCGATGTTATGCGCCTTGAACACCTCGATCAGGCGCTCATACTGGAGCTTGTTCTCTTCCAGACTTTTCATCTTGAAGCGGCAGGAGCCGAATGCACCGGAAGGTGTGTGGCGCAATGCAGCGATGGCCTTGGCGGTATCCTTGCTGGTGTCGATCAGGTCTTCGGTCAACGCACCGATGATACCGTTGCGGCCGGCATAAACCTTGCCGATGATGTCCTTGTGCTTGCGCGCAGTCTCGATCAAACCGCAGGCGGATGCATTGATCACCGCGGTCACGCCACCGGACTGGGCATAAAAAGCGTTCTTCTTAGCCATATCTTTAAGACTCCCTCAATTATTGATTCTGTTGACGCTTCGCGTCGTGGTCGGCCTGGAGCTTGAGTACGGTTACCACGCAATCCAGCAAGTCATCGTATTCCGCCTTGCCGGTACCGTACTGCTCGCGCGCCGAGTAAAAAAACTGGCAGCGGAAACGGTTATCATCCACCTTGGATATCACGAAACCGGCACCCTGCTCCTTCCACACCATCGCTGGACAATGCGTCAACTCCATCACAGCAGGATCCAGACGTAACTCGACGTCCGCCAACTGCACTTCCACCGGCTTGCCATAGCGCTCCCTGAGGGTAGCCTCGACCATCCACAGCTCGGAATCGGTGATGTTGGGGACGCCGCTCATGCTCTATCGTTTAACCCAATGCAGCGAAAATCGAGTCACGGATCTGGTCAACTTTACCCATACCGGAAACCTTGACGTATTTAGGCGCGCCAGCAGCACCCGCAGTGGCCCAATCAGAGTAGTACTTCACCAGCGGCTCAGTCTGTGCATGGTAGATATCCAGACGCTTCTTCACGGTTTCTTCCTTGTCGTCGTCGCGCTGAACCAGATCTTCGCCAGTCACGTCGTCCTTGCCTGCCACCTTGGGTGGATTGAAGATAACGTGGTAGGTGCGGCCAGAGGCCAGATGGGCACGGCGACCGGACATACGCTTGACGATTTCTTCATCAGGAACATCGATCTCGACCACATAATCGATCGGCACACCGGCGGCCTTCATTGCGTCAGCCTGAGGAATGGTGCGCGGGAAGCCATCGAACAGAAAACCTTTGGCGCAATCCGCTTCCAGGATGCGGTCTTTGACCAGACCGATGATGATTTCGTCCGACACCAGACCGCCCGCATCCATGATTTTCTTGGCAGCAACACCCAGCTCGGTGCCGGCCTTGACTGCAGCGCGCAGCATGTCGCCAGTAGAAATTTGCGGAATACCGAATTTTTCCTTGATGTAAGTCGCCTGAGTGCCTTTGCCGGCGCCAGGGCCGCCCAATAGAATTAAACGCATAAAACCTCCAATTGTCGTGTGTTTGTGGTTGCCCGGACGCATGTCCGGCCAAATAACTTTTTACCCAGCTTGTCGTCAAGGATATTCAAAAACTCTTACATATGCACATTCAAATTTTGTATCCACCCATAAATCTAGTTAAGAAGCCTCCTCACTCTTTGCAGATCCTCCTCGGTATCAACGCCCGCAACGGGCGCCTGCTCAACTACGGCTACGCCTATGCGATAGCCATGCCACAACGCACGCAACTGCTCCAGCGCCTCGAACTGCTCGATCGCGGCAGGTTGTAGCTGCTTGTAAATTTTCAGGAACGAAGTGCGATAGGCATAGATACCGATATGGCGATAGGCCGGCAATCCCGGCGGAAAATTTTCCGGCGCAACGGCAAACGCATCGCGCCCCCAGGGAATCGGAGCGCGACTAAAATACAACGCATGTCCATCACGGTCAGTCACCACCTTGACGATATTCGGATTGAACAGGTCGGAGCTATCATGAATGGCGTGGCTGGCGGTAGAAATCGCCGCCTCGGGATGGTCGTAAAGATGTTGCGCCACCTCACGGATAAGCGACGGTTCGATCAGCGGTTCATCGCCCTGTACGTTGACCACGATCTCGTCGTCACCCCAACCGCGTTGACTTGCCACCTCGGCAATTCGATCAGTACCGGAAGGATGATCGGATGAAGTCATACAGACTTGGTGACCACAGGCGCGCACGACGTCGGCGATGCCCTGGTGATCAGTCGCCACCCAGACTTCATCAGCACCGCTCTCCAGAGCACGTTCGACCACATGCAGCACCATCGGCCGGCCACCGATGTCAAGCAATGGCTTGCCGGGCAGGCGGGTGGAAGCGAAGCGGGCGGGGATGACGACTTTGAAGTTCATGAGAGCTTATTTACCGCAGAGAATCAAACCTCTTCCTCGGCCGGCAACTTGCGCGCCTCATCCTCAAGCATAACCGGGATGTCATCACGAACCGGGTAAGCCAGTCGGCAAGGCTTGCAAACCAGCTCCTGCTCGGATTTTTTGTAGACCAACGGCCCCTTGCATAACGGGCATACCAGAATTTCAAGCAGTTTGGCGTCCATCAATATCCTTCAATTTTTGTAGCACTGTCTGTCCGAAAGCCGGTGGCAAACTAGCCTCCACCGCCAGAGCCCAATAGCGTTCGTCGGCGAAACCGACACATTTAACCGCATCCTTCTCGGTCATCAGCAAGGCATCGGCATTTTCGTAATCCAGATCCTGCGACCGAAAGACGCAATGATCAGGGAAAGCGTGTTCCTCGAAAACCAACCCAAGACCACGCAAATGAGTAAAAAACCGTTGCGGATTACCGATGCCAGCCACGGCATGAAGCTCCTTGCCACTAAAATCGGCCGCAGAAGCATTCAATTCCTGGTTGAGCAAATTATAGAACACTCCGCCCTGGAGATTCATTTCAAACTCGTTGCGCAGGTGCATGGCCGCCTTCGGGCCGCCCCCGTTCACCACCACCGCATCCACCGACCCGAGTCGAGAAACACCTTCACGTAGTGGCCCTGCAGGCAATAGCAATCCATTTCCGAATTTGCGTTCCCCATCCACAACCACGATTTCCATATCGCGCTCGAGGCGATAATGCTGCAGGCCATCATCGCTCACCAGCACATCACACTCCGGATGCGCACGCAGTAAAGCAATTCCTGCAGCCACCCGGTCTCGACCAATCCAGACCGGGCAACCGCTTTTTTTTGCCAGCAACAGAGGTTCATCGCCCACGACCGCCGGCTCACTTCCGACATCAACCCCCACCATGCCACCTGTGCCGCCGCCGTAGCCGCGACTGACAACGCCGGGATGGTAGCCGTGTTGCCGCAAAAAATCAGTCAACCATAGTACCAGCGGAGTTTTTCCGGTGCCACCGACGCTGATGTTGCCAACCACGATCACCGGCACCGGCAATCGAATAGCGCGCAGCAACCCAACGCGGTAAAGCCCTCGACGCAGCGCCACAACCAGCCCGAACAAAATGCTCAGGGGAAGCAACACAACCTGCCACGGCGTTAGACTGAACCATTGTCGCTGGAGCCAGAGCATATTATTCGGGGTTGAGCGCCAGACCCAATCCCCGCCTACTTTTCTAGTTTCGCCTGAGTGGCAAAAGTGATGTGGCTGTAGCCCGACTGGCGCGCGGCCTCCATGACGTTCACCACCGCCTGGTGGGTCGCCTTGGCGTCGGCATTAATAATAATAACCGGATCCGGCTTATCCCCTGCGGCACGACGCAATGCCAGGCTGAGAGCAGCAGTATCGGCATCAGCCACGGCCGAACCGTTGACCATGTAACGTCCGCCGGCGTCCACTGCCACGTTGATGGCAGCAGGCTTGTCGGCCGGCTTCTCCGCCTCGGCGGTAGGCAGGTTGATTTGCAATTCGGCAATCTGGGAAAAAGTGGTGGTGACCATCATGAATATCAGGATCACCAGCAGCACGTCGATCATCGGGATCAGGTTGATCTCGGGGTCATCCTTGGCCCTGCCGCGCTGAAAATTCATGTTCAAACACTCACTTCCGCTGGCCGTGGACGATCTGCAGCAGTTTAATCGCCTGCTGCTCCATTTCCAGCACCAGCGCTTCGGCCCGGGCACGGAAATAGCGGTAAAAAATCATGCTGGGAATTGCCACGATCAGGCCCATGGCGGTGTTGTACAGCGCCACCGAAATGCCGTGGGCGAGCTGGGCGGGGCTGCCGCCGGTGGGGGTGAGGGCGCCGAAAATCTCCACCATCCCGATCACCGTACCTAGTAAACCGAGCAAAGGACTGACCGAGGCGATAGTACCGAGCGTATTGAGCGAAACCAGGAAAGACATGCCGTATTTCAGGCGAGGTTGTTCGATTTCATGGGCAACATGCCGGCCAGTTTCCTCGATCTCTTCCTGCATCACTTCGCGCGAACTCTTGGCATTCTTCAACCCGGCTGCAAAAATCTGCCCCAGATAGGAGTGCTTCTCCAGTTGCGCCAGCCTTTCAGCGTTCACCGCACCCTGCTTGATCCATTCCTGCACCTGGGCAAGCAAATTTTTGGGGGCAATCAGGTTGAATGTCCACAAATGCCAGCCGATAATCGTCAAGGAAATAATCGATGCAATAATCAGCGGCCAGATCGGCCAGCCCGCTGCTTGAATAATGGATAACACTCGCCCTTCTCCCTTATAATTCTGGCATTTCTAAAACGCCCGTAACTTTAGCCTGCCACAGTGTTTTCAGCAAGCCCGGTCAAGTAGCGCATCAAGAAAGAGGTTTAACTTATTGTCGTAAAAACCCTTTACTGACTATCCACAAAGACTGTGGATAACACTGTGGGCAAGTTGTACGCATTTACCCTAACTTGCCCACAGGAAAAGGTTTTTTTACGCAGGTTAAAATTTAACCTTCTGTTTTATTGTTTAAAATCAATTAATTATAAAATATACAATGGGCTCATGGTGATAGCACAAGTTACACCTGCATACGCCAAGCTTGTGGATTAATGTAGAATGGAAAAATGCATTTCGCCCCAGCACTTACAGACGAATCTCCGGTCCTCAGCGTCAGCGAACTGAACCGCCGTGCGAAACAGTTGCTGGAGAAAAATTTCCCGCTAATGTGGATTTCCGGAGAAGTCTCCAACTTCATCGCTGCTGCGTCCGGCCACTGGTACTTTTCTCTCAAGGACGGCAACGCCCAAGTGCGCTGCGCGATGTTCCGCCACAAAAGCCAGTATATCGACTGGCAGCCGCGCAACGGCGACCAGATCGAAGTGCGCGCTCTGGTTACCCTGTACGAACCGCGTGGCGAATATCAGCTTAACGTCGAAAATATCCGGCGAGCCGGGTTGGGGGCGCTGTACGAAGCCTTCGGAAAGCTCAAGGCTTGCCTTGAACAGGAAGGTCTGTTCGACGAAGCATACAAAAAACCACTGCCCTCCTTTCCCGGGCAAATCGGCATCGTCACCTCCCCTGCCGCCGCCGCACTGCGCGACGTACTCACTACACTGCGGCGGCGCATGCCCTCGATCCCGGTCATCCTGTACCCCACCCCTGTGCAGGGCGAAGGCGCCGCAGCAAAAATCGCCGAAGCAATCCGCACTGCCGCCAACCGATCTGAATGCGACATCCTGATCGTCTGCCGTGGCGGCGGCAGCATCGAAGACCTGTGGGCTTTCAACGAAGAAATTGTCGCGCGGGCGATCCATGCCTGCCCCATCCCGGTGATCAGCGGCGTCGGCCATGAAACTGACTTTACCATCAGCGATTTCGTTGCCGACCAGCGCGCCCCCACGCCGACTTCAGCGGCAGAACAAGCCAGTCCCAACCGAGTCGACTTGCAGCACCGGATCGAAGCCATGCACGGCCGCCTGAACCGTCATCTGCGGCAGAAACTGGAACAGCGCATGCAGCAGGTGGACTACCTGTCGCGGCGACTAGTCCATCCCGGCGAAAGGCTGAACGCTCGACTGACACATCTGACCCACTTGAACCAGCGCCTGATCAACAACGCCGGCCATGCTCTCGCAGAACGTGAATGGAATTTGCAAAAACTGGCTCACCGTCTGGCGGCAGCCAAGCCTGACATCACCGCGTACGAAACAAGCCAGCGCGATCTGGCGCGACGCCTTCAGCTTTCTCTGGCCCACCGGATGCAGGATTACAAAATCGGGCTGCAACAACTACAGGCCAACCTCGTCCATCTCAATCCGCAGTCGGTGCTTGAGCGCGGGTTCAGCATGGTGCGCTCGACCGACGGGAAAATCGTCTACGACAGCAAGGAAATCGCTATGGATGAAGCGCTTTCCATCACCTTCGCGCGCGGCAACGCCGAAGCCAAGGTAACGCGCAAGGAAGATGGCCGATGAACCTGAAATTCTGGAAAAAGAAAAAAACGCCTGAAGAAAGCGACAATAGCGCTGCAGATGAAACCATCGTCGCCACGGAAGCCGATCCGGCTCCGGTAAAACCAGGCTTTTGGACGCGACTGAAAATCACCCTGTCGTCATCGCGCAAGAAAAGCGCGCCGGAGAAGGAAGAGGCGTCTGAGTCCTCCGCGAGGCACAAGAAAGATAAGCATCAGGATGAAGAGTCTGAAGCGCCACCTCCCAAGTTGGGCTTCCTGGCCCAACTAAAAAAACTCCTATTGCCTTCACGTAAAAAGAACAAAACCGAGGACGCAGAAAATCCAGAGGACCCCAGATCTTCGGCCAAACGCACAGACAGGAAACATCCGGATGAAGAGCCGGAACCCACCGACATCCCCGCAAAAAAACCCAGGAAACGGCTAATGATAGCTCTGGCACTCCTGATTCCGTTGGCTGCCGGCGGAGGTTTTTTTGCTGCAACTAAAATATTGCCGCCGCCAGCACACCACGAAGCACCGCCAGCTATAAACGCGGCTTCGCAGGAAGTAAAAACTGACGGGCAACCCGCACCTGAGCCGACCGAAACGGCAGAACAAGCGCCGCAACCTGAGCCCGAGCAGCCTCCGACCGAACCTGCGCCACATCAGGCAGACAACGCCACGGCACATGCAGCGAAGGCCCCTGAGCCGCCAGCGGAAGCGCCCGTTGCCGACGCACCCGCCCCGACCGATGAGGATATCCAGACTCAAATCGAAGCGATGAAAAAGCACAATCAGGAAATGCAGGCTCAAATCGAGGCGCTAAAAAAACAGCACTCTGCCGCAAGACCGGCAAGGACTGCCGCCCCGCCCCGGGAGGGCGTGCTGATCATCAACGGCAAGAATGCCAAAGAAAGCGTCCAGGGCCTCAAGGAAGTCATCGAGGGCATGAATGCCTCTTCAGGCGGACAAAATACCGACGGGCGCTAGCGCAAACCTGTGTTTTCCGTAGTAGCCGTTTATTTCGAATCAGCGATAATAAGCAACTAACAAAAAAAAGAACGGTCGCCCGTTTAAAAGTTCAATATGCCATTAACACAAGCGTGGCCACTCTTTGGCAAACACTTTCATCCAATCAACAGCCGGCACGGCCACGTAAAATTGGGGCTGCATGCTCGCGCTTAGACATCATGGCTACTGGAGAGCCCTGCTAGCACTACTGTTGACGCTGGCTACGGGTCTAATACAAGCGCAACCGTTGGTGCTCACCGAATTGCCGACGGGTTCGCTTGGCACTTGGGCAAGTTTGCTAATAGAGGATGGACCGCCACTGGGTCTGGGTGACGCGCAAACCCGTCAACGCGAGGGTCTGTTTCGCAAGGACAACCGGGCGGTGCTGACCTACGGTATCGGCTCCCGCCCACGCTGGGTCCATCTGGAACTTTTTAACCCGACTACCGAATCATTGCCCTTCCGTTTAGTCACGGGGACAACCTGGACTGACCAACTCAAGCTATTTGTCGTACATGACAACCGGGTAACCGCCAGTTGGAAAACTGGGGATGACTATCCCAAGCCACTTGAACTCACTCCGGGAATAGGCTTCACCTTCACGACAAGTTTTGCTCCGGGGCGCAGTGACCTGTACTTGCGAGTCGAATCGATCGATCCACTGGTGCTCCCGATCAAATTGATGACAGAGAAGCAAGCACTATCAAGCGAGCGGTTGGTGCATTACAGCTATGGCTTCATTTATGGCTTCCTGATTGCCCTGTTGGCCTATAACGGCATGCTCTTCATCGGATTGAGAAAACGTAGCTACCTCTATTATTCTCTGTACCTGGTCAGTCTCATTCTGCTCAATTTTGCCTATACCGGTCATGGCAGTGCTTGGCTGTGGCCGGATTATCCACTGCTGCAACGCTATATGATCCTGTTCCTGATGGTGCTGTATGGCTGTTGTGGACTACTTTTCGCCAGCCGTTTCCTTGCCCTGGCGGAACATGCGCCGCGTGTGTTGCGGCTGGTACGCCTGAGTGCCGTATCGGGATTGAGCCTGATTGCATTGTGCATCATGGCGGGTAGCCAGCTAGGCGCAGCACTGGTGGCTTTCAGCTTCATATCATTGTTCACCCTGGGCATGGTTCTGCTCGGCATCCTCACCATTCGCCATGGCCGGATGGCTGGCCGCTACTTTCTCGTAGCGACACTTTTCGGCATGGTTGGCGCGGCCTCCACCACCCTTGCCGTATGGGGCTGGCTGCCCTTTAACTCGTTGACTTATCACGGACTTGAGTATGGCGCCATCATTGAAGCAACGCTTCTGGCACTGGCGCTGGCCCACCACTACAACGAAATGACTGCAAAGCTTTCCAGGATCACCTTATCGCGTGACGTATTATCCACAGAGGTTGCCGAACGCAAGCAGGCCGAAAAAATGCTGCGCAAAAGTGAAGAATCCCTCAAAGAATCGCAGAGCATCGCAGGCTTGGGCAGTTATGTTCTGGACATTCCCACTGGACGATGGAAAAGCTCGGACGTGCTTGATCAGTTGTTGGGTATCGACGAAGCATATGAACGCTCTTTACAGGGATGGGTTGCTTTGACCCTTCCAGATGACCGCTCGATGATAGAAGACTACTTTAGTAATGAAGGCATTGGGCAGGATAAGGAATTAGATAAGGAATACCGCATTCTCCGTCACAACGACCATACCGAACGCTGGGTTCACGGGCTGGGCAAATTGGAATTCGATGCCCAAGGTAACCCAGTAAAAATGCATGGCACGATTCAAGACATCACCGAGCGCAAGCAAGGCGAGACGGAACTTCGCATCGCCGCCACCGCTTTTGAATCGCAGGAAGGCATGATCATCACTGATGCCAACAGCGTGATTCTGAGGGTCAACCGTGCCTTCACCGAAATCACGGGCTACACGGCTGAAGATGCTGTGGGCCAGACACCACGCCTGCTTAAATCCGGCCGGCACAATGTGGACTTTTATGCCGAAATGTGGGAAAGCATCAAGCGTACTGGGAGCTGGCAGGGTGAAATCTGGGACCGGCGAAAAAACGGCGAAATCTATCCCAAATGGCTGACCATCACCGCAGTAAAATCAGACGACGGAACTATTACCCACTACGTTGGCGCGCACACCGACATCTCCTCGCGAAAGGTTGCAGAAGACGTGATCAAGCGTATGGCCTTCTACGACCCACTGACCCAACTGCCTAACCGACGACTTCTCAACGACCGCCTGAGCCAGGCCATGGCTGCCAGTACGCGTAGTGGTTGCTATGGCGCACTGATGTTCCTTGATCTGGACAACTTCAAACAGCTAAATGACACGCATGGGCATAGGGCTGGCGATTTGCTGTTAATTGAGGCGGCGAATCGTCTGAATCATTGTATGCGCGAGATGGACACAGTGGCACGCTTCGGCGGCGATGAATTTGTCGTAGTGCTAAGCGATCTGACTGCTGATAAAGTCGAATCGGCTTCACAAGTTGAGATCGTTGCAGAAAAAATCCGTATTACGTTATCGGAACCCTATCTGCTGAACATCAGCCACGATGGAAAGGCAGATACCACGATCGAGCATCACTGCACCGCAAGTATCGGCGTGGTCATGTTCATCGACCACGCCGGGAGTCAAGACGACATCCTGAAGTGGGCTGATGTGGCGATGTATCAGGCGAAAGAGGCGGGGCGCAATTTGATTCGGTTTTATGATTCGACAGCTAGCGAATCCACATAGAAGTCGAAACCGTTCTGAACAAGACTCACTAGCCATTTTCGGCGTCGCCTGCCGCCGACTACTCTTTGTTTACAGCTTCCCGCGGAGCCAGTCGAAAACCGCATCAGTCAAGTTTCTCTCCAGGCAATCAAACTCTGCTATCCCCTCCATGCCACGCAGCCAAGTCAGCTGCCGCTTCGCCAACTGGCGCGTGGCGGCGATGCCTTTCTCGCGTAACTCGGGCGAATCGAACTCCCCATCCAGGTACTGCCAGACCTGGCGGTAGCCGACACAGCGCATCGACGGCAGGGAAAGATCAAACTCATAACTCCGCCTCAATTGTTCCACCTCTTCGATCAGGCCCTGCGCCAGCATTGCGTCGAACCGCTGGGCAATGCGCTGGTGCAGTACGGCGCGATCGCCCGGCAACAAAGCCAGAGCGTGGACGTGATATGGCAGATCGGCAACGGCCTCCTTTTCGAGCAGCGAAGACATCGTCTGTCCACTGAGAATACACACTTCCAGGGCACGCTGGATGCGCTGCGCATCGGCTGGGTTGAGGCGCGCAGCGGTGACCGGGTCGAGTCGGGCGAGTTCCACATGCACTGCGGGCCAGCCGCTTTCAGCGGCCATGGCATCGATGCTTGCGCGGGTGGCTGGATCGGCTTGAGGCAGGTCATTCAACCCCTGCCGCAACGCCTTGAAGTACAGCATGGTGCCGCCTACCAGCAGGGGAATACGGCCGCGGGCAGTAATCTCCGCCATCAGCCGGAGCGCGTCCTGCCGGAACTGCGCGGCGGAATAACTTAGTGTCGGATCGATGATGTCGATCAGGTGGTGCGGCGCTGCTGCCAACGTCTCCGCATCGGGCTTGGCCGTGCCGATATCCATGCCGCGATAGACCATCGCCGAATCCACGCTGATGATCTCGCATGGCAGGCGCTGCACCAGATCGACCGCTACGCCGGTCTTCCCACTGGCAGTGGGACCCATGAGTAAAATTGCCGGGGGCAAACGAGAATCTAGTGCTGAGTCCTGAGTCCTTAGTGTTGAGTGTTGCGCCATCGCATCTTTACCCATTACTCAGGACTCGCCACTCAGGACTCAGCACTCTCATTTTCATTTCCCCCGCATGAACAGCCTGTCCAGTTCTTCCATGGAAATCTCACGCCAGGTGGGACGGCCATGATTGCACTGGTCGGCTCGCTCGGTGGCCTCCATTTCACGGAGCAGGGCATTCATTTCCGGCACGGCCAGTTTTCTGTTGGCGCGCACCGAGGCATGGCAGGCTAGCGTAGCGAGCAGTTCGTTGCGCCGCTCGGCGAGCACCCGGTCGGCGCCGAACTCGCGCAATTCCTTGAGCAGATCACGTGCCAGCAATACCGGATCGGCATCTTGCAGCAGCGCCGGCAGCGCCCGCACCGCCAGCGTGGTCGGCGACAGCATGGCGATATCGAAACCCAGCGCGCTGAATGCGGCGGCATGTTCCTCGGCCACTACGACATCCAGCGCCCCGGCATGGAACGAAACCGGGATCAGTAAGGGCTGCATGGCGACGACGCGGTTGTCGAGAGCCGCTTTCAGCTTCTCGTAAGTGACCCGCTCATGAGCGGCGTGCATGTCGACGATCACCAGCCCCTTGGCATTCTGGGCCAGAATGTAAACACCGTGCAGCTGCCCCAGGGCGAAGCCGAGCGGGGGAATTTCCGGCGCCGCTTCGGTCGGCAGTGCAACTTCCGGTCGGCCGATCCGACCGAACATGGTGGCATAAAGATCGGTGCGTTCCGCCACCCCCAGCGGCATGGCCTGCTGCCTGGGATAATTAGCGAATGAAGCCTGGTGCGTCGGCTCGGCCATCGGTGCCGCAGTGGATTCGTGGCGCGCACGGATCGGCGCGGAGAGCGCCTTGTTCAGGGCATGATAAATGAACTGATGGATAGCACGTGCATCGCGAAAACGCACTTCGATCTTGGTGGGGTGAACATTCACGTCCACCCCTTCCGGATCGATTTCGAGAAACAGTGCGAACGCCGGATGGCGGTCGTTATGCAGAATATCCTTGTAAGCCTCGCGGATGGCATGAGCGATCAGCTTGTCGCGCACAAAACGACCGTTGACGTAAAAATACTGGGCATCGCGTCCGCCGCGCGAAAATCCGGGCAGGCTCGCCATACCCCACAGGCGCAAGCTGCCGGCACGCTCGTCCAGAATGACCGAGGCAGCAGCGAACTCATCGCCAAGCAAAGTGGCGGCGCGGCGTTCCATTGGTCCCGCAGGAAGCTGCCAGATTTTGCGTCCGTTATGCTGCAGGGTAAAGCTGATATCGGTACGGCTCAACGCAAGGCGCCGGAACATTTCCTCGCAATGACCATATTCGGTCGCCTCGCTCTTGAGGAACTTGCGCCGCGCCGGGGTGTTGAAGTACAGGTCTTGCACTTCCACCGCCGTACCCGACTCCAGCGCGGCTGGCTGCAGCCCGGTGACGTCACTGCCGGCAGCCTCTACTTTCCAGGCGTGACGCTCCCCCCGTCTGCGGCTGATCAGCGACAGGCGCGACACCGCGGCGATACTGGCCAGCGCTTCACCCCGAAAACCGAGGCTATTCACCGACTCCAGATCGTCGAGTGTAGCTATTTTGCTGGTGGCATGGCGCGCCAGCGCCAACGCCAGCTCCTCCGCGACGATGCCGATACCGTCATCGGCAACACGAAGCTGCTTGATCCCTCCCTGCATCAGGGTAACGGCGATCTCGTTTGCCGCTGCGTCGACACTGTTTTCCAGCAGCTCCTTCAAGGCCGAAGCAGGACGTTCCACCACCTCGCCGGCGGCGATCTGGTTAATGAGCAGGTCGGGCAAAACCCGGATGACAGACATAAAACAATCCGAACAGAACACTAAGATTCATGATTATATCCGTTCTGCCCGGACTATTCGAAACCATCCCTTAGCCGTAGCTGCCATAAAATGATTGTACCGGCATCAATTCAGACCTAGCGCCTGCAGGCAGCCGCCCCGTGTAACGCCATTGTCACAATCGATACGTAATATCGCCTCATGGCATATGCACAATTATCTTTGACACAAACTCAATAATGGCTCAGGTCCGTAGCGTTTTTATCTCGGACGTGCACTTGGGTACCCGCGCCTGCCAGGCTGAACGGCTGCTGGATTTCCTCAAGGAACATCCTTCCGAATACCTGTTCCTGCTGGGCGATATCGTGGATTTCTGGGCCATGAGCCGGGGTGGAATCTACTGGTCTCCGGCACAGAACACCATCGTGCAGAAGCTGCTGCGGCGTTCCCGGCACGGCACCAAAGTGTTTTTTATCCCGGGCAATCACGACGAAGCCCTGCGCGAATATGTCGGCACCTCGTTCGGTGACATCCGCGTCGAATACGAATATGTTCACACCACGGCCAACGGCGAGAATTACCTGCTCCTGCACGGCGACGAGTTCGACCAGGTAACGCGACACCACCGCTGGGTCGCGGTGCTCGGCGACATCTCGTACAATTTCCTGCTGTGGCTCAACATCTGGCTTTCCTGGCTGCGCAGGACGCTTCGCCGTCCAGGCTACTGGTCACTGGCCGGCTATGCCAAGCGCAAGGTCAAGACCGCCATCAGCTTTATTTTTAATTTCGAAGATGCCGTCATCCACCATGCTCGTGAACGCGGCCTGCATGGGGTGATCTGCGGCCATATCCACTGGCCAGCAATGAAGGAAATCAGCGGCCTGGCTTACTTCAATTGCGGCGACTGGGTCGATAGCTGTACCGCCATTGTCGAGCACCTGGACGGCCGCATGGAACTGATCCACTGGGATGGCAGCCTGGCCAGTGGCAAAGAGCTGCCGACCATGGCCGAGGATATCTCAGACTGAATCAGCTGCGCTGCGGATCAAGGCTGGCGGCAGGTATCTCAGCATGGCGCTCGATCACGGCCCGGTAGAACCCGGCCAATCTCTGTGCCAGTACCGCTGCGGACCAGGTTGCCGCATACTCCCTGCCAATTTTCCCCAGACCGGCTGCGTACTCCTTGTCACGCAGCAGCCTGACTGCCTTGGCTGAAAAATCCTCGATATCATCGTCTGCAATCAATACTCCTTGCCCGGGCTTGAGCACATCCTTGGCGCCCATCCTGGCAAGAGACACCAGCGGCACTCCCTGGGCCATGGCCTCCAGCAGCACCAACCCTTGTGTTTCGGTGTGCGATGAAAATACAAAAACATCCGCCGAACGGTAGCAGCCCGGCAGTTCGCGGCGCCGGTCAAGATAGCCAACGAACAGTACGTTGCTCGACAATGACAACTTGTCCACATCCTGCTTCAAACTGGAAAGCGCCGGCCCTTCGCCAGCCACGACCAGCAGCACGTCCGGAATATCCAGCCGAACACGAACCAGTACTTTGATCAGGAAGCCGATGTTTTTCTCGAACGCCACCCTTCCTACATACAACATCACCGGACGCTGCGCCGTGATGCCATGGCGCCGGCGGAAGGCTGCGCCATCGCCGGGTTCGAAACTCTCCGGATCCAGCCCGGTTGGAATCACCTCGGCATGCGTTTCGATGCCATAGTTGCGCAAGGCTTTGAGCATCGCAGACGAAGGTACCACCATCCCGTCGAGATTATTGCACTGGTGGCTCGACAGGCGGCGCGCCATGAAGCGCATAAACTGTTTCGGCAGGAAGGGGACGTAGAAGTAGAGGTATTCCTCGAAGAAGGTATGGTAACTTTCGATCCGAGGCACGCCCAGTTCTCTGGCCAGACGCACCCCCAGATAGTGCGCCACGAATGGTGTCTGAATGTGCACGATATCGAAATCGGACTGATGCAGCCACTCCTTCATCGCCATCACATGCCCGGCCTTCATCATCCGGTCTTCCGGGTCGAGAATCAGGTTGCGGGAAGGAATGCGGTGGATATTGTGCTCATCCTCGGTGATCCGGCCATAGTCCGGTGCGATCAGGTGTACCTCGTGTCCCTGCGCCACCAGTTCACGCCGGAATGTGGCGATAGAGGTGGAAACTCCATTGACGCGAGGAAAATAGACATCCGAGATCATCAGGATTTTCACTGTTCATTCCTCTTCTCAAGTTGGAACAGCACTGAGCCGTCCTCTCCATCATGCCCATCAATCATTTCGAACAGGCCGGAAAAATAGGGAACAGTTATTCTAAGAAAGTCAGATTACAGAATAATGACAGCACCCATGTTGCCATGCCTGTTCCATGCATATCTGGGCGCCTTACTACTGTGGCGCATCAGAATTCACCACACTCGGCTATGCAAATAATTCTTGACTGTTTAGCTTGGTTATTGTCTAATGTCAAGACATTGTCTAAACACAGTTACAGCAAATAATCATGCACTGTGTAGTTATCAATAATTTCAGATTTCAGAAAGGGATGCTTAATATGGAACTTCCAGAGCGCGACGGAGATGGTTATCTCGACGACATGAACATTTGGACAGAAGAGATTGGACGAGCAATGGCGGAAGCAGACGGTTATGTGCTCGATGACGCCAAATGGGCTCAGGTCTTAAAAGCCCGTGAATATTTCGAAGAATTCGGCAGCGTGCCGCCGATACGGAAGTTCGCCAAATACCTGGGCGAAGAACAAAATACCGTATTCAAACTCTGGATGACCGGTCCAATGAAGCCGATCACCAAGTACGGTGGTCTGCCCAAGCCTACTGGCTGCGTTTAACCAGGACTCGCACCGGCACTCGCCGGTGCTTCCAACACGCTTATTTGGCGCTGGCCATCTTTGAACGTGCCAGCGGCGGATTTTTCGCGAAGTAACTCTTGATTCCGCTAAGCATTGCCGCTGCCATTTTGTCCTGATAGGCATCGTCCGAAAGCCTTCTCTCTTCTTCGGGGTTGGAGATAAAGGCGGTTTCCACCAAGATCGAAGGGATGTCCGGCGATTTCAGCACGGCGAAGCTGGCTTGCTCCACCGAACTCTTGTGCAACAGGTTTATCCCACCGAGCTCGCCGAGCACGGCCTTACCTAGTTTGAGGCTGTCGTTGATGGTGGCCGTCTGCGACAAATCGAGCAAGGTCTGTTTGAGGTAAACGTCCTTGACGTCAATGTTGACGCCGCCAATCAGGTCGGCATCGTTCTCTTTCTTTGCCAGCCAGCGCGCTGCAGCGGACGTGGCGCCACGCTCCGACAGCGCGAACACCGAAGAGCCTCGCGCATCGGGCTTGACGAAAGCATCGGCATGGATCGAGACGAACAGGTCGGCCCTGACGTTGCGTGCCTTGACCACCCGGCCATGCAGGGGAATGAAAAAGTCACCATCGCGGATCAGCACGCCGCGCATGTTAGGCTCCGCGTCAACCTGGGCTTTCAGACGTCGGGCAATGGCCAGAGTCACGTCCTTTTCCCTTGAACCATTTCTGCCAAGTGCACCGGGATCCTCTCCACCATGGCCAGCGTCGATCGCAATGGTGATGAGGCGTGATACCTCCGGTTTCCATGCACGCATTTCCGTCCGACCCGGTTTCTCTGCCAACTTTGCCATATCAGCGGACTTTTCGCTGGATGGACTTTCCGATGCGGTGGCAATGGTCAGTTCAGGCGACTTCTCGACTTGCTCTTTGGCGCCCCCCGGTACAGTCACTTCCTTTTTTTCCAGCAACGCCATCAGAGGGTCCGCCGGCTGTAATGGGTAAATATCCAGTACCAAACGGTGACCATAATCTCCGTAGGGCAGCAAGGTGAATATCTGCGGCTTGACCTCACCCTTCAGGTCCAGCACCACACGCACCACACCCGGCTTGTTACGGGCGACGCGCACCAGCTTGATGTAAGGATCATTTGCCGCAACCTTGGCTGCAAGCCCTTCCAGCGCGGAATTGACGTCCACGCCCTCAAGATCGATCACCAGACGATCGGGGTTCTTGACCGCGAGAAACTGATATTTGACCGGACTTGCGGATTCCAGCGTGACCCGCGTGTAATCGTCCGCCGGCCAGACCCGCGCCGAGGTGATGCTGATTTCCGCATGGACGCTTGCCGCTGCGACCAGAAGAAATACAAGCGCTATTCTAATTCCTGCAAGCATAGCCTACCCTTCTCACTGCCCGCCTCAACCGTGACATTCCGACCGGATTCCCGGATATCCAGGGAAATCTTGATGTCCGGCGAGGGTAACAGACCACCCGCCTTTTCCGGCCATTCGACGAGACATACCGAGTTTTCGTTGAAATATTCCCGAAAGCCCGCTTCGTGCCATTCGTCCGGATCATTGAAGCGATAAAAATCAAAGTGATATAAGTATAAGCTAGAAATCACATAAAATTCAACCAATGCATAGGTAGGGCTTTTCACTTTTCCTGCATAACCCAGCGCGCGCAGCATGGCGCGCACCAATGCAGTCTTGCCGGCGCCGAGGTCGCCACTGAGGGTGATCATCAGGCCCGGTTTCAGCACCTTGGCCAGTTCCGCACCGAATGCATCGGTCGCACCTTCATCGGCAAGATGGCGGGTTATTTTCGACTGCCGGGGGTTTTCATCTAAACTATGCACGTGGACACTCTCACTGATTACTCTCATCTGGATTTACGGCAGATTGCCGAAAATATCAAGGCCTGGGGGATGGAACTCGGCTTTCAGGCTATCGGCATTGCCGGTAACGATCTCGGCCAGGCCGAAGCACGCCTGCTGGAATGGCTGGCACAAGGTTGCCATGGCGAGATGGATTATATGGCAAACCACGGCGTCAAGCGCAGCCGTCCGCAGGAACTGGTACCGGGCACGCTACGCGTGATCACGGCGCGCATGGCCTACTTCCCACCCCAGGCGCGCGACAGCATAGCGGTCATGGATGACAGCAGCAAAGCCTTCATCTCGCGCTATGCACTGGGCCGCGACTATCACAAGCTGATCCGGGCCCGGCTGCAAAAGCTGGCGGAAAAAATCCAGAGCGAAATCGGCCCGTTCCAGTTCCGCGCCTTTACCGACAGCGCGCCGGTAATGGAAGTGGAACTCGCCAGCAAAAGCGGGCTGGGCTGGCGCGGAAAGCACTCGCTGTTGCTGTCGCGCTCGTCCGGCTCGTGGTTTTTTCTCGGTGAAATCTATACCGATCTGCCGCTGCCCATCGACGAACCCGAGCAAAACCACTGCGGCACCTGCACCCGCTGCATGACCTCCTGCCCCACCGATGCGATCGTCGCACCCTATCAGGTGGATGCACAGCGCTGCATCTCCTACCTCACCATCGAGCTCAAAGGCAGCATCCCGGAAGAACTGCGCCCCCTGATCGGCAATCGCGTCTACGGCTGCGACGACTGCCAGCTAGCCTGCCCGTGGAACAAATTCGGCCAACTCACGCGCGAGCCGGATTTCGCCGTGCGCCATGGCCTGGACGATGCAAAACTGACCGCACTTTTCCGCTGGAGTGAAGAAGAGTTCGATGCCCGGCTGGCCGGCAGCCCTATCCGCCGCATCGGCCATGAACGCTGGCTGCGCAACATTGCCGTCGGACTGGGCAATGCCCTGCCGTCAGATGATGTGATCGCCGCCCTGCAATCCCGCCTGGACCACCCGTCCGTTCTGGTGCGGGAGCATGTAGTCTGGGCACTGGAAAGACAGATCAGTCGTCGAGAGTAGTCAGAAATGCCAGGATATCGCGGATTTCTTCGGGCTTGAGCAGGTTCAGGACATCCTTGCTGGGATCCTTCATATCCACGTCGTGGATGCGCTCACCTTTGATGAACTTCTCGACCTGACGTTTCAGGTAAGTTGTGTACTGGCCAGCCAGCATTGGCACGGTTTTGTGCCCCATCCCGTCCTTCTTGTGGCAAGAAGAACATTCGGTCTTGTAGATCTTGGCCCCGACATCCACATCCCCTTCTGAACGCGGAATGTTCAGCACCTTCTCCACCGCCAGCAACCGGGTCAGCGCGTCATCCGATTCCTTGAATACCGGAAAGGAAGTATCCAGCTTGATCGAAGCCAAATAAGCCGCGATATGGACAAGATCCTCATCCGGCAACTCGCGCTCCTCGGTGTAGGGGAACATCGGCAAGTTAGTCCGCTTGCGATCTTTGAACTTGTGCAGTTGATCCATCAGATATTCGACATTCTGCCCCGCCAGCCGAGGATATTCACCCTTTTTGCCGCCCTGCCCAGAATCACCGTGGCAGGCTGCACAAACACCGTTGATCTGGTGCCCGGCTTCAGGATCTGCCTTGAGCGCCGCAATGGCGGCGGAAATATGGGTAGCAACCGGCTTATTAGTGAATGTAGGTTCCGACGTCTCGGACGCCGGCGTCTTGATCGATGACTTGACCGACTTCTTGGCTCCCGGCTTGTCGGCGGCGGTACCAATCACGGGAGTTAGCACCAAGGCTGCCAGCAGCAACAAAATACGATTTCTTTGTTTTACATACACTTGTTCAGTCTCCACGCTAAATAAATTGATCCAAATCAATGGTAATTCTACGACAAAACCGCTGTTTGCGCACCTTGACCATAACCGGCCGAACACTCAGAATGGCGGCCTGCTTATGTGGAAAATCTTATGATGAATCCGAACTCCAGCAATCCCATCGGTGTTTTCGATTCCGGCGTGGGCGGCCTCACCGTGGTACGCGCCCTGATGGAACGCTTGCCGTTCGAGAACATCGTCTATTTCGGCGACACCGCGCGCGTGCCCTACGGTGTAAAATCGGTCGAAACCATCGCCCACTACACCACTCAGATCGCAGAATTCCTGCTCGCCAAAGAGGTCAAGCTGCTGGTCGTTGCCTGCAACACCATGGCAGCGGTAGCCTCGCAGGTAGTCAAAGATCTTTCCCCGGTTCCGGTGCTGGACGTGATCGACGCCGGCGCACTCGGCGCCATCGCCACCACGGCAAAAAAACAGGTGGGCGTGATCGGCACCCCCACCACCATCAACAGCAACGCCTATGCCCGCGCCATCCACCAGTACGAGCCCGAGGTGCGGATTTTCTCCCAGGCTTGCCCGCTATTAGTGCCGCTGGTCGAGGAAGGCTGGCTGGATCACCCGGTCACGCGACTGACCGCGCAGGAATACCTGAAACCGGTACTGGCGCAAGACATTGACACCCTGGTGCTGGGCTGCACCCATTACCCCCTGCTCAAGCCGCTGCTGCAGGATGTAGTGGGGCCAGGGGTACGATTGGTGGATTCGGCCGAAGCGATGGCTGAGGAAACCGCTGCACTGCTCACCGAAATGAACCTGTCCAATCCGCAGCGCACGGCTCCACACTACGATTTTTTCGTCACCGATGTACCGCTCCGCTTCCAGACCATCGGCGAGCGCTTCCTCGGCCGCACGCTGTCCAATGTGCATGTAGTGAAATGGTAACTACTTGAACTCGTAACCCTTGCCGAACAACCCCAGACATACATCCACCACCGCGGCGTCGTACAGCCTGCCGCGATTCTCCCTGATCTCCGCCAGCGCCTTCTCGGTGCCAAGCCCCGGCCGATAGGGGCGGTACGAGGCCATTGACTCAACCACGTCGGCCACGCACAGGATGCGCGCACCGAGCATGATCTCGTCGCCCTTCAGCCCACGCGGGTAACCGCTGCCGTCCAGATGTTCATGGTGCTGGTACACCATCTGCGCCACCGGCCAGGGGAATTCGATATTTTTCAGAATGTCATAGCCAGCTTGGACATGAACCTTGATCAGTGCATATTCAATCTCCCCAAGCTTGCCGGGAAAGCTCAGGATTTCGGCTGGGATGTGGATTTTTCCGATGTCGTGGATGGTGGCGGCAAGGTAAATACCGTGCACCTCTTCAGCCGGCAGGTGCATTTCCTCGGCGATGTGCTGGGCGAGCCCGGCGACGCGGCGCTGGTGCCCGGCGGTGTAGGGGTCGCGCATCTCGATGGTCGTGGCGATGGCCTGAACAGTTTCCTCCATACTGTTTTCCAGCTGCTCCAGGCTGTGCTTGCGCTCGGCTTCGAGCCGCTCGCGCTCGGTGATGTCTTGAGCGGCGCCGTCCCACACCACGCTGCCGTCCTCCTGCGCGCTCGGCATGGCGTTGAGCAGGATATGCCTGACCCCACCCGCCCGGTCAAGCCAGCGAAAAGCCTGGTTCAGGCGGATCGCCCCTGCCTCGCACCGGGCCAGCGCCGCCTCGTAGCCTTGCCGGTCCTCGACGTGAAGTCCGTCAATGAACGCCGCCGCATCGGCCAGCAGTTCATCCGGAGGCAGCCCCAGCACCTCGCTGGAGCCCTTGCTGACATAGGTGAAGCGGGCCTTTCCATCCGGATAGCGCAGCATCTGGTACAGCATTTCCGGCACGTTGTCCGCCATGCTGATAAAACGGTGCTCCGAGGCGATGCGCGCGAGCGTGGTGTCGAACAGGCCCGCCACAGCAAGATAGACATTGAGCAGCTCCCTGGACAAGGGCGCGACGGTGCGGTGACCCACCAGCATCACGGTCGCGGTGCTGCGACCCTCGGTCAAGGGCAGGAAAGCGACCGAACAGGCCGGCGGCAAGTTCAGCGTTTCGGTTGCAAGAAAGCCGCTTTCCAGCACCTGGATAATAGTATTTCCTGCCGCCTCGACCAGGCGTGGACAAAGGCTTGTATCTGCCGGACTGCAGGAATGGACGATAATCCGCCCGTTCGGGTGCCGGCCGGCAAAGGCGACGATGTCCGCGCCAAAAAAGCGAGTCACCACCTTCCCCAGCTCGGTCCAGACATCCCGATCGCTGGTGAGTCCTGCCAAGTACTGAGCCGTCTTGATCACGGCATTGAAATGCGGGTTTTGTCCGGAGAACGGTTCGCTCATCAGACCTCCCGTAGCGGCTGAAGATACAGATTTTCGAAAAATGCCTGTTCGAAATCAGCATAGTGCGCCAGATTGACAAGCCGGGCACGGCTGCGCAACTTTTTCAACCGCTCCGCCGCCAGCGACGACAGCATTATGTCACAGCAGCCGGCGAGGGCAGTGTTGCCGGCAAGCTCCACCGTTTCCGGCGGCACCGGCGGCAACAACCCGATCGCCTGGGCGCTGCCGACATCCAGATAGCGCCCGAATGCCCCGCCCACGCAGACCCGCTGCAGATCCTTCAGGCCCACCCCGGCATGGACACACAGCGCCCTGATGCCGACCCCGATGGCGGCTTTGGCGCGCTGCAACAGGTCCACATCGCCCTTGGTCAGGGTCAACTCGGTTCCGCCAGCACTGAAAGCGTATCCGGCTTCACCGCCGAAAAACTTGCCGGCGCTGGTCAACCTGCCGGAATCGAGCAGGCACGCGACCAGATCCACCAGGCCCGACCCGCATAGACCCTTGGCGCGGTCGTCACCGATGATCTGGCAGTCCACGCCCCCATCCGCATCCAGCCTCACCCGGAACACCGCACCGGCCTCCGCCGGCGCGCCGCAGCTGATGCCACTGCTTTCGAATGCCGGGCCGCCTGCGGAAGAGGTCACCCACAGCTCATCGCCGCTCCACAGCGCAATCTCGGAATTGGTGCCGAAATCGATGAACAATGCCGGCGCTACCCCCTCTGTAAAGCGCGTGGACACCAACCCAGCCAGCAGGTCAGAACCGACGAACCCAGCCAGCGGGGCAACCACGTCGACCTCAGCCTTCGAGCTGACCTGCCATTCCTCCACCCAGCTCGAAGTTTCCAGGGGCGTGCAATCCACCGGCTGCGTCCAGTAATCCGGCTGAAGCAGTAGCCCGAAATTGCGGCCTGAAAGCAAGGCCAGCATCGCCGTGTTGCCAACCACCGTGACATTAACAACGCGGCGCGGATCGAAGCCCTCGCGCGTGGCGATGTCGAGCAGCGCCTCCCCGATCGCCGCCACCGCAAGCCGGCTCATTTCCCGTGCCGCATCGGGCGACTCAGCCGCCGCCGCAAGACGGGTAACCACGTCGGCGCCAAAATCCTGCTGCGGGTTGCGCCCCCAGCGGTCAGATAGCCATCGTCCCTTGGCCAGATCGAACAGCGACAAGCACACATGCGTCGTACCCAAATCCACCGCCATGCCACACGGATGCTTGACCCCTGGCGGCAGCCACCTCCCCTCCTCCGCCTTTTCGCGGAGTGTGTGCAGCAAAGCCGTATCCGGGGACGATTTCCAGTTCGACGGTGGAGCGGGGTTAAGGATTTCGACTTGCATGTCGTGGCGAGGACTGACTTGGCAGGCCAGCCGCACCCCTTGGGAAATCTGCGCCGAAGTCAGGTGCAGACGCTCGTTCTGCGTCAGCTCGCTGGCTTCTCCTCCAGCCACGTGCACCCGGCACAGACCGCACGCGCCAATGCCGCGGCAGCCGGAGCGCACGCGAAAATCGGTCGCATCCAGGATCTCGCGGACTGACGGACCGAGTTCAAAAGGAATGCGGTGGGTCTCGCCGTCGATGCTGAGGATCAGCTCCGGCATGCCTCATCCTCCTCGGCACGCCGCCACCATGGCGGCGATGTTTTCCGGCTTTGCTTCGGGCGGAATTTCGCAGCCGGATGAAAGCAGGAAGCCTCCCCGCTCAGCAAATGCAGCGACCAGCCGGGAAGCGGCGGCGGTCACTTCGTCCGGCGACGCCTCGACGAACAGCAGCGACTTCAGGTTGCCGTCGAGACAGGTGTGGGGGAGCAGCTGCTGCGCCCGCTGCGGCTCGACGTAGTAGTCGAAGTTGGCGATATCCGCCCCGGCTTCGGGATAATAGGGCAGGGTGGTTTCGGTCGGCCCGGCGATGTTGAGCCAGTTGGCCAGAGCCCCGGCCTGCCGGAACGAGGCGAAGACCCGCTGCAGCCTGGGCAGCAGCAGTTCGCGGAAAAACTGCGGCGGCACCACCGCCGGTGAAGCGGAGGGATCGAACACGATGGGCAGATGGACGCCCGCCTCGATCTGGGCAGTGCCGTAGCGGATCGCGACTGCGGCGGAAAAATCGAGGATTTTTTCGAACCGTACCGGATCGTCCGCCGCCAGGTAGAGCGCGGTTTCGATGCCGAGCAACTGGGTCGCCAGGGTCATCGGACCGGCAACGCAGCCGGCCACCAGCACCGTATCGTCCAGCTCGTGGCGCAGAATTCCCGCCGTCCGCAACAGCTCCGGCATACGCCCGGCAGCGGCGGGGTCGGGCACGGCCAGCGCCGACACGCTGCTGGAGGGCGCGAGCACATAGGAAGCCACATCCGGATACTGGTTGTCGTGGTATCGCAGAATGGAGCCGACCGCCTCGGTCTCCACGCATAAATCCATGAAGGCGAACACGATGTCGTGCCCATAGTGTTCCAGGGCCTCAATCTGGCAGCGCGCCAGCAGGCAGCCGTCACGCAGGTAATCTCCCAGCGCCACGCCGGCCAGCGTAGCGGCGTGGCCGAACAGTTGCGGCACGACGGGCGTGCGGTCGACCGGAGCAAAAGCGATCGCAGCCTTGATCCGTTCCAGGCTGTTCATAATAAAGCCCCCCGCACCAGGCTATCCAGGTAGCGCGCCCCGTCGAATGCTGTTTCCGCCACGTAATCCACGTTCAGCGCTTCGGCCGAGGACTGCTTCAGCGCGGCGCCGCCCGCCACCACCCTGATGCCACCCAGGCCGTGCTCGACCAGCGCGGACCTGACTTTGCGCACCTGCGGAATGACCGGCGTGATCAGGCCGCTTACCAGAACGGCATGGGCGCGCTCGCGCCCGGCCGCATTCACCAGGGTTTCCACCGGGCAGTCCTTGCCCAGATCGACCACCCGGTAACCCTTGCCGATCAGCACCATCTTGGTGATGTTCTTGCCCAAGTCATGGACATCGCCCTCCAGCGTGGCGATGACGAAGGTATCGCGGCCCTGCTCCGGCGGCACACCCTCCGGATAAAGCTCGTTCACCACGGCGGATACCGCGCGCCCGACCAGCATGATTTCGAGCAGGTTGAAGCTTTCCACGGTGCACTTGTCATCGAGCCGCTGCATCGCCGCTTCCAGCCCTTCCGTCACGATCCGCTCGGACGCCATGCCTGCAATGCGCAGCCGCCTGGCCTCGGTCAGTGCAGCGGCGTGGCCCCCTTCCAGCAGGACCTCCACCAGCTTGTTCATTTCCGGGTTGATCATGGCGACCGTATTCAGGACAAAGCAGATACTTTCATTGTAGTGCTCTGCAAGCTCGGCAAAAGGAAAAATCGAATTCCTGCCGCATCGCCTTTAATAGTGCGCGTGACCCTCGTCCTCTTCGTCGGCATCCAGCGGCCATAGCTGGTGCGCATCGAGCAACAGGCGATAACGGGTTTCGGCCGCATCCAGGCGCGCCAGCGCGGCCGCCAGATTAGCTTCCAGCGCCTGTCTGCGCGCTGTCAGCACTTCCGGCAAACCCATCTCGCCTAGCGAATAGGCGCGCGCCATCAATTCGGCATTGCCGCGCATCTTCTCGGCTACGCTCTGGGCGCTTTGCCAGCCGCCGTAGGCAGCCTGGGCTGCCGCAAAGCTGTTGACCGACTCGGCAGTGACCTTGCGCAAAATAGCCGCCTCGCGCTGTGCCGCCATCTCCGCCATTGCCCTGCCTTCGTCTGCCCGAGCCGAACGCGCGCCACCGGGGAAGGGAAACGACACATGCAGGCCGACGATGTGCTCGGCGCTGTCCCGTTCACCGCCAAAACGCAAGCCAACGGTGGGGTCAGGAAGTTTGTCGGCGGACGAGCGTTCCGAGTGCAGCCTTCCCAGCGACGCCTCGCTACGCGCCACACCAAGTTCGTGGTTGTGCCTGAGAATTTCTTCCTGCCAGTATTCCAGCCCCTGCTGCAAAGGCACAGGAGCCGACGCAGGCACCGATGCCGGCAGGGAAATCGCCGGAAAGCGCTGGCCGAGCTCATTGGCAGCCACCTGCTCACGCAGCCTGGCCTGGTATAGCGTGCTTTCTGCCTGCGCCACAGCGGCTTCGGCAAGGTCGATTTCCAGCCGCGGCGCATCGCCCGCGCGCACCCGCTTGGCGACGATTCCAGCCTGCTTCTTCAACAGTTCCACTTGATTCGCCCATTGCTGCGACTGAGACCGCTCCCGGTTCCAGGAAAACCAGGCCTTGAGTAGAACACGCCCCGTTTCATGCAGCGCATCGCCATACAGGGTGTGCGAACGCTCCACCTCGACATTGCCCATCTTGCCGTCGAGCGCGGCCTTGCCGGGCAGGCGGATAGCCCTCTCCAGCCCGATATCCCATTCCCGGTAACGCTCGGAGGGATTGATGCTGCGCCGCTGCCCCATCACGCGCATGATGACCTCGTGCTCGCCAGCCTGCAGGCGCTGGCGCACCGCCTCGCCGACCTTGATGCCGGCCTGGGCGGACAGCACATCAGGGCTGCTCCTGATCGCTGCCTCAACGGCTGCCGGCGATGGCAGATCGGGATAATTGACCAATGTTTCAGCTGCCATTGTGGGCAGTGGGACCGAGAGCATGATAAATAAAAGCATTCTGTTCATGCGAACCTCCCGAATTCATTGATTGGAGCTATCCAGTAAACGATATCCCGGCTCGGCAGGGTTTCCTTGAAATGGGCGATCAGCGTCTGTGCATCCTCATGCTCCATCGCCACCTCCATCTTCACCCGCCGCGCACGGCCTCTTACCTGCTCGTTGACGCTGTGGTAGACGGCAACCTGGCCGTGGCCCTCAACCTCGTAAGTGGTAAAACCGCATGCCAGCTCAGGGTGCTCAAGCAAGTGGTCTATCATGTCCTCCTCCAGCGCCTTGGAAAAAACGATGGTCAGACAACAATCCGGTTGTTTCATTTTTTATCCTCTCCGACCACGCCGAACCGCTGGTAAAGCAGCGGCAGGATGATCAATGTCAACAGTGTCGAGCTCAGCAGGCCGCCGATCACCACGATCGCCAACGGCTTCTGAATCTCCGAGCCGGGGCCGCTGGCGAACAGCAGTGGAACCAGACCGAAAGCAGTGATACTGGCGGTCATCATCACCGGCCGCAGGCGACGCCGGGAGCCCTCCACCACCACTTCAATCAGCGTCATGCCCTGATCCCGCAGCTGGTTGAAATAACTCACCATCACCACCCCGTTCAGCACCGCAATACCCAGCAGTGCGATGAATCCGACCGACGCCGGGACCGACAGGTATTCGCCCGAGAGCCACAGCGCCCACACGCCCCCGATCAGGGCGAAGGGAATGTTGGCGAAGACCAGCCACGCCTGGCGCATCGAACCGAAGGTGGCGAACAACAGCAGATGGATCATGGCCAGAGCCACAGGGACCACGATGGCGAGCCGTGCTGCGGCGCGTTGCTGGTTCTCGAACTGGCCGCCCCAGGTGAGACTGTAGCCGGCTGGCGATGGCGCCAGTTTCTCCACCGCCAGCTTCGCCTCCTCGACAAAACTGACCAGGTCGCGGCCGCGCACGTTGCTTTGCACCACGGCGTAGCGCTGCGAGTTTTCCCGATCGATCTTGACCGGTCCATCCACCCGCTTGAGGTGAGCCACACTCGCCAGCGGCACGCTCTGGCCGGAAGGCAGGGTCAGGCGCAGGTCAGCGAACACCGCCGGGATATCGCGCACGGCATCGCTGCCGCGAAGCAATACCGGCGTGCGCCGCACGCCTTCCATCACCATGCCCAGCACCTGACCTTCAAGCTGGGAGCGCAGGGCGTTGCCGATCTCATCTACCGTCAGCCCCATACGTCCTGCGGCAAGGCGGTCGATCTCGATTTGCATGTACTGCACCCCATCGTTCATCACCCGGTAAACGTCCTCGCTACCCTTGATGCCCTTGAGCACGGTCTCGATTTTTTCCGCCTGCTGGTTGAGGGTGGCGAGATCGGGACCGAAAACCTTCACCGCGACGTCGCCGCGCACGCCGATGACCATCTCGGAAACACGCATATCGATGGGCTGGGTGAAGCTGTGGGAGATACCGGGAAAGTCCTTGAGCACCTCGCGCAACTGGTCGGTGAGCCATTCCTTGTCCGGCTTGCGCCACTGATCGCGCGGCTTCAGCACCAGGAAAGTATCGGTCTGGTTAAAGCCCATCGGATCAAGACCCAGTTCGTCCGAACCCGCGCGCGCCACTATCCCTTTCACTTCCGGCACCCGCGCCATGATCGCTTGCTGCAGGCGCAGATCCAGCGCCATCGATTCCTCCAGGCTAATAGAAGGCAATTTCTCCACGCCGATGATGATATCGCCCTCATCCATCGTCGGCATGAAGGTCTTGCCGATCATCGGATAAACCGCCACCGTCATGGCCAGCGCAGCCACCGCGCCGATGGCCACCAGCTTGGCATGCTTGAGTGCCCAGCCGAGTGCTGGCATGTAAACCGCAGTGAGCTTGCGCACCAGCCACGGGTCACCATGGGCGCCCTGTTTCAACATGTAGGACGCCAGCACCGGGATCGCGGTGAGCGACAGGATCAGCGAGCCGGCCAGCGCGAACACAATGGTCAGCGCCACCGGGATGAACAGCTTGCCTTCCAGACCCTGCAAGGTCAGCAGAGGCAGGAACACCACGATGATGATCACCACGCCGGAGGCCACCGGCATCACCACTTCCTTGACCGCCCGATAAATCACATGCAGATGCGGGATATTCTTCGAACTCTGGTCGTGGGCGAGATGTGAAACCACGTTCTCCACCACGACCACAGCGGCGTCCACCAGCATACCGATGGCGATGGCAAGTCCGCCCAGGCTCATCAGGTTGGCCGACATTCCGAATAAACTCATCAGAATAAAAGTGAACAGCGCTGCCAGCGGCAGCGTGACCGCCACCACGATGGCGGCACGCAGATTTCCTAAAAACAGCAGGAGCAGAATCACCACCAGAACGATCGCTTCCATCAACGCCCTGGAAACTGTGCCGACAGCGCGCTCCACCAGACTGCCACGATCATAGAAAATCTCGGTCTTTACGCCGGGCGGGAACGAAGGCGCGATTTCCTTCAGTCTCGCTTTGACGCCGTTCACCACGGTCTGCGCATTAGCACCGCGCAAGCCCAGCACCAGCCCTTCCACTGCCTCACCCTTGCCATCCTTGGTGACAGCGCCATAACGACTCAGGTTGCCAATGCGCACCTTTGCCACGTCGCCCACGCGGACCGCCTGGCCGTCGCGGTTACTGACGACGATGGCGCGCAGGTCGTCGAGGCTCTTGATCGCCCCCTCGCTACGCACCAGCAGAACTTCCTCGCCATCCTTGAGTCGGCCAGCACCGTCATTACGATTATTGACCTCCAGAGCCTGCTGCAACTGTGCCATGGCAATGCCGCGCGCCTGCATGGCCGCGTTGTCCGGCACCACTTCAAAGGTGCGCACCAGGCCACCCAGCGCATTGACATCCGCCACGCCCGGCAAGGTACGCAACGCCGGGCGGATCACCCAGTCGAGCAAGGCGCGCCGTTCCAGCGGGGTGAGATCACCGCCTTCGATGGTAAACATCAGCATTTCGCCCAGCGGCGTGGTGATCGGCGCAAGTCCGCCACTGACGCCGGCGGGCAGGTCTTTCATTACCCCGCCCAAGCGTTCCGCCACCTGATTGCGCGCCCAGTAGATGTCGGTACCATCCTCGAAATCGATGGTGATGTCGGTCAGCGCATACTTCGATACCGAACGCAGGATTTTCTTGTAAGGGATGCCCAGGAGTTCCACCTCGATCGGCGCCACGATGCGCGACTCGACCTCCTCCGGCGTCATCCCCGGCGCCTTGATGATGACCTTGACCTGGGTCGATGAAACATCGGGAAAAGCATCGATCGGCAATTTCTTGAAGGCGAACGCACCCGCAGCGATGAGTATCAAGGTGGTCACGATCACCGCCAGCCGCTGGGTGAGGGCAAATTCGATTATCCGCGTCAGCATTATTCGCCTCCCGCCGCCAGCCCTTGCCACATCGCCTTGAGCGAAACCGTGCCGCTCACTGCGATGCGCTCGTCACCCTTGAATTCCGCAATCACCACACTGTTCCCCGCCGTCTCACCACCCAGCTTCACTGACTTGGCGAGAAAGCCCGTCGTAGTCTGCACGAATACATAGGCTTGCTCGCGCTGCCGCACCAACGCGCTATTGGGTACATGCCAGTGCTTGTCATCACTGTCCACGGCCAGCACGGCCTCGACGAACTGGCCAGGACGCAGATTCTCCGCGCCCTGGCGGATCTCGGCACGCACCGTCACGGTCTGACTGCCTTCCTCCACGCCACGACCGATTTGCGCCACTTTTCCACTTGCCTGATAAGCCGGCACGCTAACCGCTCCACCTGCCTTCAGGCCGGCAACCTGTGCCAGCGGCGCCTGAATGTCCAACCACAGCGGCACGATCTGTGCCAGTTTGGCCAATGGCATGGCCGCCTCAATACGCTGGCCCGGTACCGCCATCAATTCAAGCGCGACACCATTGACCGGCGCGGTGATCTCGATGGTGCTGAACATGGCATGGCTCTTTTCCAGCCGCTGCAATGCGGCGGAGCTCAGGCCTGCAAGCGCAAGAGCCTGGCGGCGCTCGGACAATGCCGCCACCGCTTCGACGTGACGGCCCTTTGCGGCAAGATATCGGCTTTCGGCGACTATGCCTTCCTTGAACAATTTCTCATCGCGGCTCAGTGATTCGCGTGCCAGTTGCTCCTGTGTCGCCGCCTGCAGGAAGCCGCGCTGAATTTCCACCAAGCCTGGGCTCTGCAAACGAGCCAGAACCTGACCTTTTTTTACCACCTGATTGGGCGACACTAATATAGTTTCAACCATCCCGGCAAGCGGTGCACTGACAATGTGCAACTGATGGTTCGGTATCACCACCCTCGCAGGCAATCCTTTTCCGCCCGTCGTGACAGTACTGGCGAGCGGTGCCGTAGCTACGCCCATAGCCTTGGCCTGAGCCGGGGACAACTTGATTTCATCGCCAGCTTGCAGCGGTGTTGCAACAATAAAACCGCATAGCAACAGCGCTCCCAGGGAAGCGCGCAAATATTGCGCTTTCCGCATATCTGTCTCCTTAAAAAATACGAAATAGACCCGCCATTTCTCCAGCGAGAAAACGGCAGCAAAGATGATGCACCAGCTAACTTAAGGAATGCTTAAACGAATGCGGGCGGCGCCTGGGAGGGAGGCGGCCCGGCCCGGAAGGGCATATAGGGAAGTATAGAGGGTGATGCAATAGCAACAAGGTAAGTCGAATAAGGCGCGTTCAAGCAGAGAGCACCAGGCGGCGCGCCGTTAAAGCCATCATTCGTGAGGTCGCGCTTGAATTCACAGGCGGCGCCGACCACGGGCGAGTCGCTCATGTCGGCCTTGAGCTCCGTTGCATGCTCCACATGGAAAGCCGACGACTCCAAACCCAGGTCATGAACATGCACATGAGATGAAACATGCACGCCGCCCGCATGGGCGTGCAAAACCGGCACCAGACATTGGAGGAATGTCAGAACCAGTAACAGGCAGTAATTCTTTACAGTCTTACTCATAGACACATTCTAAACCAGAATTTCCACGAGCGACAATCTTTTTACTATTGGCAAAGCCCGACGAGGGAGTTAGGATGCGGCTAGGAGCCTATCATAGGTGTGTGGTAATCCACGACACGCGCCATTTGGCACGGATGCTACCCAAGAGCACATTGATTTAATTGCCTCTATTTCAGGCACACTTCTTGCGACAAGCCTATGAAATCTTTTTCGGATAAATTGTTATGGGGCATTATAGTATTGCTGGCTGCAGCCATGGCCATTACGGCAGCGGTCAAACTGTCGCCTCTGCTCAACCCGCCGCAAGATATCAGCCTGCCGCTGAATGCGGCTTGCGATCTGCATCAAGGACCATGTACCACCTCACTACCCGGCGGAGGGCGCCTGGAATTCTCCCTGGAGCCCCGACCGATCCCGGTGCTGAGACCGCTCAGGCTGCAAGTGCGGGCCACCGGCATCAAGGCCGATTCGGTGGAAGTGGATTTTGCCGGCGTGGACATGAAGATGGCTTTCAACCGCCCGCGCCTGGTGTCCGGCAAAGAGGGCCTGTTTACCGGGGAAGCCACACTGCCGGTGTGCGTACGCAACAAAATGGCCTGGCAGGCGACCGTACTGGTCGAGGCCGACGGTCAGCGAATTGCAGTGCCATTCAGATTTGAAACGAAACGATAAAACCATGAAAAAAATTCTTGTCGCCATCATCGTAGCACTCGGCTTGTCGCTAGTCTGGGCCATTACGGTGTGGCAGCCCTCCAGTAATCAATCCGGCACCCACTCCCCACTCGGCTTGGCGGAAGTTCCCCGTGGCGGAGACTTTACCCTGCGCTCTCCGGACGGCCCGCTGGCGCTGCATGATCTGAAAGGCAAGGTGGTACTGCTGTATTTCGGTTATACCTTCTGCCCGGATATCTGTCCGACTTCGCTCGCCTTCACTTCCCAAGCGCTTGCCTCGCTCAACGAAGCAGAGCAGAAAAAGGTGCAGATGCTGTTTGTCACGGTGGATCCGGAGCGCGACACGCTGGACAAACTCAAGACCTACACCGCGTATTTTAACCCCAACATTGTGGGGCTGAGCGGCACACCGGAGGAAATCGCCAAAGTCGCCAAACTTTACGGCGCGAGCTATTCCAAGCAGAATACCGAATCGGCCGGCGGCTACGTAGTTGATCATTCAGCGTACACTTACGTCATTACGCCCGACGGCAGCCTGCTCAAAACTCTCGATCACGGCACCCCGCCAGCGCAGGTCGTCGAAGCAATCCGTGCTGCAATACAAGTGAAATAAATTTTATCAACTGAAGGAGAAAAGCATGACTGACAAGTTCCGTTCCATCCGCATCGCCGCTTGCGTTCTGGCCACACTGATTGCCGCCCCGGCATTGGCGGGTTCCGCCGCAGAGAGCATTTCCGCCGACGACCCCTATGTGCGCATGGTACCTCCCGGCATGACTGTCTCTGGCGCGTTCATGGTACTCAAGAACGCCGACAGCAAGGATCACAAAGTGGTCAAGGCAGACAGCCCGGCGGCCAAGGCGACGGAATTGCACACTCACACCAACGATGGTGGCGTAATGAAAATGCGTCAGGTCAAGGACATCGAGATCAAGACCAAGGGCGAAGCCGTACTCAAACCCGGCAGCCTGCACGTGATGCTGATCGGCCTGAAACAGGAACTCAAGGAAGGTGATAACGTAGCGATCACGCTGACCTTCGAGGACGGTAGCAGCAAGAAAGTTGAAGCACCGGTACGCAAAATCCAGACCGAAATGAAAATGGAAATGAATCATGACCACGAGGGCATGAAACACTAAGCCACATACTCACCCGCCCACCTCGGACGGGTGAGGGCCTTCTGCCGCACCTCCCCATGACTTGATTTTATTACCGTCTATTTCAGTCAGCCAGACTTTAGAACACCCTTTCCCCTGCAATATTGTCTTTTCAGCACGAATCGCCAGAGAAGAACCTATACTGGATTTGATAGTCTGAACTGAAAAGCAATGCGTCCAGCATGGAATCTGTAGTCGTTTCGATTGCCGAGCGTGAGGAGTGGGCCGTGAACACACCGCATAGGGAGCCATGGAATTTCAACGACTGGATGGCACTCAGCCGATCAGACCCCACGGCTTTCGAGGAAAGGCGCAGACGCGTGATTGAGGAGGCCATTGCGCGTGCTCCGCACCACAGACATCCCCCGGTTGCGCGCCCTGCAATGGCGCATCGACATGGCGCGTAGCAAGGCGAGCAATCCGCTCTCGGCCTGCATCCGGCTATACAACATGATGTGGGAAACACTCAACGGCGAGAATAGCATGATGTCCGCAATCGGGAGACTGACGGGATCAACTCCTGCCTCTTCGGGGGAAGGACGGCTTCCCCATTCAGCCAAAATATTGACATTCAAGCCCCGCAAACGGCTCCCCTGATACCCCGCATTTTCCCGCCAAACCGGAAAGTGCTAGTGCAGACTAGGCATATCTTCCCCGTCCGCCCTGCCGCTGGCGATTTCGGATGGTGTGGCGTCATTGACCGACACCACGTTCACGACGAAGGTCACCGTCTGGCCAGCCATAGGGTGATTGGCGTCGATAGTCAGCTTGCCATTCTCGATCTTGGTGACGAAAAACTTCATCGCCTCGCCCTTATCGTTCTCGAACTCCACCTCGGCACCCATATGACGAAATTCCGGCGGCACGTTGTCGATGTCGTCGGTGAAGGTCAGTTCAGAATGATGGCTGCCGAACCCTTCCTGCGGATTCAGTGTAACTTCGATCTTATCGCCGGCAACTCGGCCTTCCAGCGCTGCTTCGATTTTCTCGAACAGTCCGCTGTCAGCCCCGTGGACGTAGCCAATCGGCATGTCGTACTGCTCGAAGACCTTGCCACTCTCGTCCAGAATCACATAAGTCACGTGTACTGTCTTGTTCCTGCCGATTTTCTGCTCAGCCATGAAGGTAATTCCTGATCGGGTAAAAAAGCTGGTTATTGTAGCAGCTTAGGATTTTGGCAGCACTTCCAGCGACACGTGCAGTTCACGCTGGATTTTATCCAGTGGCCATGAAAGCGTCAGCGTAACCGCCTGCATGATTTTCTCGAAGCCCGCCTCTGACTGGGATACGCTGAAATGGGGCCGGCTAACCAGCCGGGCCGGCTCGCTCAGGGTCAATTTTACCATGCCACCCAGAACGTCGTCGTCAAGCAGTAATTCCCTCACCGAATCCAGTTCCATCAGCTGACCGAAACCACCCGGCACCTGGCCTGCAAAGATGAACTTCCCGGCCGGACCATCACAGCTTGGCATGGCGAGATTGATTTCAGTGGTGAACGTGCCGCGGGATTCCTTACCGAAGCGATAGCTCGCTTCCAGCCTGTTTTCAGATAAGTACACACGTTTTTCCACCCCGTCTCCGATAAAGGTCAGAGAAAGGTCGCGCTCCGTCTTCAGCTGGTAATCCTGCAAGGGCGAGAACCCTCCGCCCTCCGGCTGGATGCTGTCGACGAACAGGCCACGCGGGCGCACATCGGTAGCCAGATCCTCCGAATGAATCTCGTGCTTGAAGACGACGCGATCATGCGCCGAGGCAATACCGGCGCCTTCGTGCTGACCATGCTCCTCGCGCAAATGGATTTTTCGATGGTAGTGCTCGGTCTGGCGCATCAGGCTGTCGGCGAAATTGTGGCGCAGCGGGTAGCTGTCGAACTCGATCACGCTGGCATTGCCGTCCACCCGTACTACCGCCTGCAAGGCGGAGTTATGCAGAAAAACCTCATCCTGGCCATCGAGGTCGCAATCAAAACGGGTTCTTCCTGAACGCGGATCGCATTGATCGAGGCTGCCCTCCAACTCGACGATGGCGTGGTACACCGCGCGCCGCAAGTGCGGCAGGTACAGGCCGCCGAACAGTCCATGCCAGTAGGCATCATTGGCTTGGGCACGGTACAGCGCATCGAGCATAGCCGGCTTCTTGCGGTTCGACGGCAGCTTGTCCAGCCGTTCGGACAGCCCCAGCATGCGCTTGTGCATCCAGTTCGCCTCGGGATAGCGGGTAAGGAAATTCTTCCACATCCCGCCGCGCAGGAACGCCTTGTCCTGAGCGAACCACCCTTCGGCCTTGGCGCGCGCCAGCAAGTCCGCATACTGGTTGGCGGCAGGCGCCGGCAGGCTCCACTCGTTCATCTCGATATAGGAGGTGGTGGGCAGATAAACTACGCCGCGCGTTTTGGCGGCAGCGTGGTAATCGCTGTAACGCTGGGTGCGGATTTTCGGCGAGGCGAGCACACCCTCGATGAAGCTCACCAGCCAACCCTTCTCGTACACCCATTCGTAGGTTTCCGGCCAGATCCCGAATTTCTCGATGTCATCGAAATACACCGCCGCGGTGCGCCCTTCGTCTGCCAGGCTCTCCAGATAAGCAACCGCCTCGTTGGCGGGCGAAAACGGGAAACGGTAGCGCAGTTCCTCGGAAATCGGGAACAGATCCAGCCTGCGTCCGTCCTCTTCGGTCGTGTAGAAGCCGTCCAGTTCAGCCGCGGTCTTTCCGGCGCAGAAGAAATGGTAGTCGTCCACGGTAACATAACGAATCTTCGAATCGGCCAGCGCCGGAACCACCGTTGCTTCCCACACTCGCTCGGTCAGCCAGGCGCCCGCCGGCCTCTGGCCCAGTTTCTTTTCCAGCTTGTCGGACAGCCGCGTCACCTGCCCGACGCGGTCTCGATGGGGAATCACCGCCAGCACTGGCTCAGTGTCACCGGCACCAAACAGCTCAACCTGGCCGCGCTTGACCATTTCGCGCAGCAGCGCCATGTCTTCAGGGTAATGCTGGAACAGCCAGTCCAACAACCAACCGGAAAAATGCACGGCAAAATGGAAGTCGGGGAAGCGGTGCAGAGTATGGATGAACGGGCGGTAACAGCGCAGGTGCGCATCTTCCAGTACTTCAGGAAAGTTGCCGACGGGCTGATGGGCGTGGACGCCGAGCAGGAGGGAAATTTGACGTGCCATGTAAGAAACCCTTATTTAACCGCAGAGGACTCGGAGGACGCAGAGGAAATGCGATAATGTTTTATTGTTTCCCTCTGCGTCCTCCGCAGTGAAAAGTTGCTGTTCAAGCTGCTCTGCGCATCGCTCCGCCCGCTTCGGGGCTGCCGCCGCCATGGCTGATCGGTTTGCCGAGCTGCTCCGGTATGGGCAGCTTCAGCAATCGGTAGAGGTTCGCCAGATTATCCCGATACAGCTTGTCGAAGCTTTCTACGCTGTGCTGCGGATTGTAATCACCGAACCACCAGAACCAGTCGGAACCTTCGCAATCGGCCAGCTGTTTATGTGCGAGTTCAACTTCCTGCTTGTCCAGGCGGCCGCTGCCCATGACCAGGTCGAAGTTTTGCTTGGCGGTGCACAGCAGGTCCCAGGCGCGGTTTTTTGCGGGCTCTCCGATCCAGGTGGAAAACGTGCCATACACCCAGCTGCCGGCAACCAGGTAGGGCAATTTGCCCATCGCAGGGCTTGTTGTGCTGGCATTCTCGACCAAGCCCAGCGGCAATTGCACCTGCATACCGTTGCTTTCCACGCAGCCGTCGAGATAATCCTTGAAGGTGGTGGAGCGGATGAAAGGGTGCGACTCCAGCGCATCGTACATTTCGGATAGAAAGTAATATCCGTTGTAAGGGTAGTATTCCCAGGCGTTTTCCCCGTCCAGGATAACGCTGACCACCGGGCTCTCGCCTTCCGGCGTATGCCGCCAGATTTCCTCCAGTTCATCAATGAAATTATCCACTGCATCCCTGCCGAACCACTTCGCGTACTCGAAGCCGATTTTGTCAGACAGACGGTCATCGCGGAAAAAGGAGACGATCTCATGATCGCCCGTAGCAAGGCGGTAAGGCCGATAGAGATAGTCCATTCTGGACGGTAACGGCTGGTTCCCATCCAGTCCGCGCAGACTGTTAACCAGCACCGATTCTCCGCTCGCCATCCAGCGGCAGCCATGCTCGGCAAACACTGTCGCTGCCGCCTGCGACACGCCGCCCTCTGCGGGCCAGATGCCCTGCGGCGCAACGCCAAATCGGTCGCGATGGCTTTCGATCGCGGATGTGATATGAAAGGAGGCACGCTTGAGTCCGCCCGGATAGCACGTCGCTTCCGGCAGGACGACGCCAGGCATACTTTCCCGCGCCACCTTGAAGTCAATCAGGAGCGGCACGATGGGGTGATAATGGGGCGTAGTGGAAATTTCGATCTGCCCGGAATCTGCCAGGCTACGGTAACGCGGAATCAATCCCCGGATGGTTTTTCCGATCAGATCGAACAGTTGACGACGGTCGGCAAGGGTGAAATGCGAGCCCTTCGCCATCAGATTGACCACTAGCTCGCTGCCGCGCCGCACGCTTTCACCGCACCACACCAGGTGGTACCAGACCAGCAGATCTGCCATATACTGCCCGGAAAGGAAATCAAGGCTCGCTTCGCCATTCAGTTCATGATGCTTGTACAGATCGCTCAGCCGTTTGTAGGCCGGGTAAGGGTCAATCATCTTGGTATGGTTGCTGCGGAAACAGCTGTCAAAAATCAGCCCGCGCCTGACGGAAGAGAGATTATTCAGGTCCTTTTCATCCAACAAGGCAAGCAGCGGGTCGCGCAGCTTGCCTTCCTCGAATTGCCGACTGTAATCCTCCAGCTGATCCAGCAGCACGGGAACGAAATTGAACACCGACTTGGCTTGGGGATGGCTTTCCAGATGATAGGCCATGTCGGAATAATCCTTCATGGCGTGCAAATAGGTCCACGGCAGCATGTATTCGCCCGTGGTCAGGTTGCGGTAATCAGGCTGGTGCATGTGCCAGCACAGGATCAGGTGGAGCTTTTTGTCGGTCATATGATTTAGTACTGAGTGCTGAGCTGAAAGTGCTGAGTCAGTGGAATCCCTGCGTGATGGCTAGCTCAGGATTCAGGATTCAGGACTCGGCACTCAGGACTCGAATTATCTAAGATGATGCAACTTCTGCCCAAGCATCTCGGGCGTAATCAGCGTGATTCCATTTTTTGTCACGTGAAAGCGCTTGGCATCTTCCTCGGGATTTTCCCCTACTACCAGACCATCTGGTATCTTGCAGCCCTTGTCCACCACCACCCGACGCAGGCGAGCGCCACGACCGATGTTCACGTCCGGCAGCAGCACTGAATCGCTGACCTCGGCAAAACTGTGGACATAGACATTGGAAAACAGCAGCGAGCGACTAACCGTTGCACCGCTGATAATGCAGCCGCCGGACACCAGGGAATCCACCGCCACGCCCCGACGAGTTTCATCGTCGAACACAAACTTGGCGGGCGGCAACTGCGCCTGGTAAGTCCAGATCGGCCAGGTCTTGTCGTAAAGATTAAGGTCGGGGGTGACCTTGGTGAGCTCCATATTGGCTTCCCAATAGGCATCCACTGTTCCCACATCACGCCAGTATGCCGATTCGCCCGGTGCGGCAACACAACTATCGGAAAAACTATGCGCAAACATGCGGTAGCGCGACATGATATGGGGAATGATGTCCTTGGCGAAATCATGCGAAGAATTCGGATCGTCAGCGTCGCGGGCCAGTTGCTCATAGAGAAATTCAGCGTTGAACACGTAAATACCCATGCTCGCCAGCGCCATATCGGGATTGCCCGGGGTCGACTGCGGATGCTCCGGTTTTTCATTGAAGGCAACCACGCGATGCCCTTCATCGACCGACATCACGCCGAATTCCCTGGCATCTTCGATCGGCACCTCGATACAAGCCACCGTCATATCGGCCGCACTGGCGGCATGAAACGCCAGCATTTCGCCGTAGTCCATCTTGTAAACATGATCGCCCGCCAGGATCAGGACATAGGTCGAATCGTAGTTGCGCAAAATGTCCATGTTCTGGAAAACCGCATCGGCGGTGCCACGGTACCACATGGTTTCGTCGATGCGCTGCTGTGCCGGCATCAGTTCGACAAATTCGTTGAATTCGCCGCGCAGGAAACTCCAGCCACGGTGCAGATGCTGCAACAGGCTATGCGCTTTGTACTGGGTGATGACGCCGATGCGGCGGATGCCGGAATTGACGCAGTTGGAAAGGGGGAAATCGATGATCCGGAACTTGCCGGCAAATGGGACGGCGGGCTTGGCGCGCCACTCGGTCAGGTTCTTCAGACGGGAACCGCGGCCGCCGGCGAGGATCAGCGCGACGGTGTTTTTTGTCAGCAAGCTGACAAAACGTGGGTATTCTTTCTCCAAGACTGACCTCCACTTACAATTATCGGAAACCTGTTGAAGCCCATCCGAGCACAGCTACGCGGGGAGCTCAAGGAGGGATTATAGCAGACTGAAATCTCCCGCAACCCGAGTAACAGTCGTTATAATCCAAATATACTTCTAATTTAGAGAAACACCACACCCATGAAAGTAAATCCGCAGGTGAAGTCTTTGCTTCAAGCTCGGCTGCACGATCCTTTCGCCTTCCTCGGCACTCATCAAGCCAACGGAAGGTGGACAGTCCGGGTATTTGCACCCTACTCCGAAAAACTCTGGCTACAGATCGGAGATGCTTGGGAGGATATGCAAAAAACCGACTCGCATGGCCTGTTCGAGTGGAACGGCAAGGAAGCGCCTCACACGCCGTGCCACCTGCGCCACCTGCAAAACGGGGTACTGAAAAACAGCCACGACACCTATTCCTTCCCCAGCACCATCAGCGAGCACGACCTCTTTCTTTTCGGCGAAGGCCGGCTCTACCAGGGCTACCACATGCTGGGTGCACAGCCGATGGAAAATCTCGGCATCGCGGGCGTGCGCTTCGCGGTGTGGGCACCCAATGCGGAAAGAGTCAGCGTGGTCGGCGACTTCAACTGCTGGGACGGTCGCGTTCACACCATGCGCAGCCTGGGAAGCTCGGGCGTGTGGGAAATTTTCATCCCCGGACTTTCTCCCGGCAGCCTGTACAAATTCGAAATCCGTAATCGCCACAGCGGCCAGGTGCTGGTCAAGGCCGATCCCTACGCCAGAGAATTCGAACTGCGCCCAAACACCGCCGCCCGCATTACGGCATCTGCAGGCCATGCCTGGCAGGACGGCGCATGGCTGGAAAAACGCAAGAACCTCGACTGGCTGCACGCGCCGTTCAACATCTACGAAATCCATGCCGGCTCATGGCGGCGTCATCCTGACGGGCGCTTCTATACCTGGCGCGAACTGGCCGAAAGTCTGGTCCCTTACGTCAAGGAAATGGGTTACACCCACATCGAACTGCTACCGATTTCCGAGCATCCCCTGGACGAGTCCTGGGGCTATCAAACCACCGGCTATTTCGCCCCGACTTCCCGCCACGGCACGCCGGACGAACTGCGCGCATTCATCGACGCCTGCCACCAGGCGGACATCGGCGTCATCCTCGACTGGGTGCCGGCGCACTTCCCGCAGGATGCCTGGGCGCTTGCCAACTATGACGGCACCGCCCTGTACGAGCACGAAGATCCGCGCCTGGGCCTGCATATCGACTGGGGCACCCACATCTTCAATTTCGGCCGCCACGAGGTAAAAGGTTTTTTGCTGTCCAGCGCCCATTACTGGCTGGATGAGTTCCACTTCGATGGCCTGCGCGTGGATGCCGTCGCTTCCATGCTCTACCTCGACTATTCGCGCAAGGCCGGCGAATGGCTGCCGAACAAGTACGGCGGACGGGAAAACCTCGAAGCTATCGACTTCCTGCGCCAGCTCAACATCATGGTGCACGACGAATTCCCCGGCGCACTCACCTTCGCCGAGGAATCCACCTCCTGGCCTATGGTATCGCGCCCGGTTTACCTCGGTGGCCTGGGTTTCTCGATGAAGTGGAACATGGGCTGGATGAACGACACCCTGACCTACATGCAGAACGACCCGGTGCACCGCCGTTACCACCACAACGAACTCACCTTCGGCCAACTCTACGCCTATACGGAAAATTTCGTACTGCCGTTCTCCCATGACGAAGTGGTACATGGAAAACGCTCGTTACTCGCCAAAATGCCGGGCGATGGCTGGCAGAAATTTGCCAACCTGCGCCTGCTGTTCACTTACCAGATGACTTACCCCGGAAAAAAACTCAACTTCATGGGCAACGAACTGGCCCAGGGCCGGGAATGGCGCATCGGCGGAGAACTTGACTGGGAACTACTGGAGCGCGAGCAGCACCAGGGAATGAAAAGCCTGTCGCGCGACCTCAATCGTCTCTACCGTGACCGGCCCGCCCTGCACGAACTTGATTTCACATCGAACGGCTTTGCCTGGATCGATTGCCACGACGCCGACCAGTCGGTGCTTTCTTACCTGCGGCGCGACCGCAATGGCTCGTTCGTGGCAGTGATGCTGAACTTCACACCAGTGCCGCGTCTCGGCTATCGCATCGGAGTGCCCCGGCCCGGCTTGTACCGCGAAATCCTCAACAGCGACTCCCTGTTTTACGGCGGTTCCAACCAGGGCAATGGCGAAGGCGCCGTTGCCGAGAATACACCCTGGATGGGCCATCCTTATTCCATCGTGATAACCGTACCGCCGCTGGCGGGAATAATATTGGCTTTGGCCGAATAAAATAACCGCGCCCTCTGCGGTATCAAGGAAAGTTATGTCCGCCCTCACCCGCTCGACACACTGGCAAGCGCTGAAAGCGCATCAGAAAACACTGGTTCCAACCTCGCTACGCGAGCTGTTCGCAGCCGACCCCAAACGCTTCGACAAATTTTCCCTGGAGGCCTGCGGCATCCTGCTGGATTATTCGAAAAACCGTATCGACTCGGAGACCATGACGCTGCTGGCGGCGCTGGCGCGTAAAGTGGATGTCGAAGGCTGGCGCGAAAAGATGTTCGCCGGCGACAAGATCAACTTCACTGAAAATCGCGCGGTACTGCACACGGCGTTGCGCAACCGCTCCAGCCGTCCGGTCATGTTCGACGGGCACGACGTCATGCCTGAAATAAGGCGCGTGCTCAACAAGATGCGTGAATTTACGGAAAGCGTGCGCTCTGGCCACTGGAAAGGCCACACCGGCAAGCCGATCACCGATATCGTCAACATCGGCATCGGCGGCTCCGATCTCGGCCCGGCAATGGCCTGCCTGGCGCTTGCGCCTTATGGCAAGCCGGACTTGCATGCCCACTTCGTCTCGAATATCGACGGCACCCAGCTGGCGGAAACGCTGAAGCGGCTCGACCCGGCAACCACGCTGTTCATTGTCGCTTCGAAGACCTTCACCACCCAGGAAACCATGACCAACGCGGCTTCAGCACGCGAATGGCTGCTCCGTTCGGCGCATGACGAAACCGCAGTGGCCCGACATTTCGTCGCTGTCTCTACAAACACCGCAGCCGTCGCCCAGTTCGGCATCGACACCACGCACATGTTCGAATTCTGGGACTGGGTGGGCGGCCGCTACTCGCTGTGGTCGGCAATCGGACTGCCGATTGCCGTTTTCATCGGCATGGACCATTTCGAGGCCTTGCTGACCGGCGCATTCGAAATGGACGAGCATTTCCGCAAAGCTCCGCTGGAAAACAACATGCCGGTGATCATGGCCCTGATCGGGATGTGGCACGCCAATTTCTGGAATGCCCACAGCCACGCCGTGCTGCCCTACGACCAGTCCCTCGCGCGCTTTCCCGCCTACCTGCAACAGCTCGACATGGAAAGCAACGGCAAGCGCGTCGACCGCAGCGGCAAAACCGTCGATTACAATACCGGCCCGGTAATCTGGGGCGAACCTGGCACCAACGGCCAGCACGCCTTCTACCAGCTGATTCACCAGGGCACCCGGCTGGTGTCGGCGGATTTTCTCGCCCCGGTGGAAAGCCACAACCCCATCGGCGAACATCACGCCATCCTGCTCTCCAACTTCTTCGCCCAGACCGAAGCGCTGATGAAAGGAAAAACGGCAGAAGAAGCCCGTGTCGAACTGGAAGCGGCAGGCATGAAGGGCGCGGCGCTTAAACAGTTATTACCGCACAAGGTGTTTCCCGGCAATAGCCCGACCAACTCGATTCTGTTCCAGAAACTCGACCCCAGGACCCTGGGCGCGTTGATCGCACTCTACGAGCACAAGGTGTTCGTGCAGGGCATGATCTGGAACCTGAATTCCTTCGACCAGTGGGGGGTGGAACTGGGCAAGCAACTGGCGCAAAAAATCCTTCCCGAGCTCGCAGGAAAAACGGTTGTCAACACCCATGACACTTCCACCAATGGACTGATCAATTATTTTAAACAGCGAAAACTGTAAATGGCACAGGCGCTCTCTCCCCATTCGGGTGAAAAACACTGGCACCTGCCCGCACAGCCCAAAATACTGGCAAAAATCGAGGGTCTGGCACGCAAGCCCAACCTGAACATCAGCAGCCTCTCCACTCTTGTGGCACAAGATGTCGGCCTGTCTGCGCTTCTTCTCAAGTCAGTCAATTCCGTCTATTTTGGCCTGGAAGAACGCATCAGTTCGATCAAGCATGCCATTGCCCTGCTTGGCATGCAGCAAACGCTGAATATCGCCCGTACCGAATCACTGCGCCGTACCGGGGGCGGAGAAACCCATGCGCTTGCCGACAGTCGGATTACCGAACGCTCGCGTGAGGTCAGCACGATGTGCGCCATCATTGCTACCGAATGCTTTGATGAAGATCAGATATCTTCCGAACTCGCTTACATGATCGGTCAATTCCATGACTGTGGCATCGCGATACTGATGCGCGATTACCCGAACTATTGCACCTCGCTCGATGACCTGGAAAACAAATTCTGGCCCGATCTGCTCGCGGAAGATCAGAACAACCAAACCGACCACGGCATGGTGGGCTGTTTGCTGGCGGAAAACTGGGGGCTGCCCGATCCGGTGTGCCAAGCCATTCGCCATCACCATCACATCCAGCAATCAGGTGAGGAATCGCGCGCCCTTGTTGCCATCCTGCAAATGGCGATGCACTTGTTCAACGTAAGAACAGGAAACGATGACAGAGAATGGGAAAACAATATCGATCATGTTCTTCAGGCACTGGAAATAGCGCCTGAAGAGGTCGAAGAATTCGAAGAGGACGTACGCCGGATTTTCCACGAGCGGAACGCTCACGCCAGCTAAAAACCAATTATTTCGATGAAGAGGGGAGAGATGAAGCGAACTTCGAGCTACCCTTCAAGCAAGATGCTTTCAGCCAGCACATCCACCCCTAGCCGTGGCGTGATGGCGTGAGCGGGGATATGGGCGCCGGCGCGCCAGTTCATCACGGCTTCACGCTTGCTTTCCCCGGTAACCAGGAACAACACCTGCTTTGCCTGACTCAAGCGCCAGGCACTCAAGCTTACCCGCTCAGCCGGAGCCTTGGGCGCATCAAATACCGGCAGAGCCACAGGAGAACCCACTCCCTGGCCCAAATCGTTGCCAGGGAACAGGCTGGCGGTATGGCCATCCTCGCCCAGCCCGAGCAGCACCAGATCGAACTCCCCAACCTGCTTCAAGGTGACAGCATAGGCTGCAGCAGCAGCTTTTGCACCCATTTCGGCCGGAATTGCATAAACTTGTTTTTGCGGCACCGGAACATGGTCCAGCCAGGCGTCCCGCGCCATGCTGCTGTTGCGCTCGGAGTCGGCAGCGGGCAGGCAACGCTCGTCGCCGAAATAGATATGCCAGGCTTCCCAGTTGGTCTTTAAAGTTCGCAGCCGCTCATACAGGGCGCGGGGGGTATTACCGCCGGCCAGCACCAGACGGAAGACGCCGGAACCTGCGATCGCCTGCTCGGCGGCAAGAGAAATCATGCTGACAGCTTCCGTCTGCAACGACTGCACAGAAGAAAAAAGATACCAGCGGCAAAGCTGTGTGGGGGTCATATCTTCACCATAAAACAAACTGCCGCAGTACATTCCAGACAACCGCGGCCCACCATGCAGATACTCATATCTGCCCTCTTTTCCCATTACACTTCTCAAGTATAGATCAGGAAAGTGAATGCATCGCCCAATACGATTCGGGTGGGTCTACGATCTGCAGCAAAAAAAGATTGCGGCAAACCGATATGCGGCCGAGGCGAAACTCAGAATATGTTCATACCTTGATGTAAACCCAGTCCTGCTTCAGACGCAAGGTGATCTGGTCCAAGGCGGAGGAGGCAACCCCTGTATGCGGTAGCAGTTGTACGTCCACCCCTTTTCCCTGGAGTTTCTTGATGGTCTGGCTGCAGGCTATGAACCCGAGGTTAGGATATTTTTCTTGCATCAAGCCGATACGCTTGGCATAGGGAGAGACATCCGCGCGCAACAAATCTACCCCCCCACCATTGGCAACGATTTCAATCTGGAGCTTTCGACCGGACCGTCGATAGCTGTCCAGCAGGTTCTCAGTTTCGTCCAGCGCTGTTTTGAGCCGGATTGGATTGGATGAACTCACGTGAACTATGAATTTTTGGGACTCCGCCCCGACATCGTTGCGCTGCGCGCTCTGGAGCAGGCGCGTCATTTCTTTGTCGCCCCCCATCCCTGTCCAGGTGTGGGCAAACCAGCCGGAGGCTGCGCCGATGCTCAGCAGCAGGCAAGCAGCCAGCGCCTGAAGATGGGACGCGCGGAAACGCCGCCCTTTCACCGCCGATCTGCCCGGGGCAGGAGGGTGCTCGTAGGCGTGCCGCATCCTCTCCTTCAGCCCGCGCAGCTCACACACCCGTTCCTTCAGCGCATCATCATGTTCGATCGCATCGAACGCCTGGCTTTTCTCAGCCCCGTCGAGTTGATCATCCACAAACGCATTGAGGAATTCATCTGAAACGCCTTGATCATTCTGCTTCATTTTATTCTCCTGATTCGGCTGATCTGCGCAGACTGCACTGGGGCAAGCTCCTGCAACATCTCCTTCAACGCCCGCCGCGCTCGACACAAACGGCTCATCACGGTGCCAACCGGAATTTCCAGGATGGTGGCAACCTCGGCATAGGAAAATTCTTCCAGATCCACCAGCGTCAGAACCTGGCGCTGGCCCATCGCGAGCCGTGCTACCGCCCCGCGCACTCGCCCCACAATCTGGGTCTGCGCATGCTCATCTTCAGGTGTGGTTTCGTGCACACAGCGGTAATCCTCAATTTCATCAATATCCTCCATCTCCCGGTGTTGCCGGAAATGATCGCGCCAGCAGTTGGTCAAAATACTGAACAGCCAACTATTCAGCATTTTCGGATCGCGCAACTGACCGTAATTTTTCAGCGCCTTGGACAGGGTTTCCTGTACCAGGTCGTCTGCCAGCGCCGCGTCATGACTCCAGGAGTATGCAACCCGGTATAGACGCACTCGGCTTTGCTCCAATTGGTCGTGGAAGGTATGAGAGCGACTGAACAGGGAAAGGATTTTCATCGTATCGGAAGATCGGCCTGAAAATTGATCATAAAGTATACGACGTGGCAGCCAACTAAAATATTCCATCACCGGCGAATTATTTAATTTTTAAAAAAATTCGGAATAAATGCCTTGTCCCAGCCGTCTTCAATTGTAGTAGCAGTACACCGCTACAACTCACATTACAAACAGGAGACAACACCAAATGAAAATTTTACGTCAATTCCAGCACATGGTCGCCGCTTCCGCGCTGGCACTGTCCTTTGCTTCTAGCGCCGCCCAGGCCGTCGATGCTCCCGCCCCGCAAGCTACCGCGGATAAGCAAAAAGTGGTATTCCAGGTCAGCGCAGGCGACCCGAAAATATGGAACCTTGCACTCAACAACGCCAAGAACGTACAGCAAGAACTTGGTGCGCAAAACGCCGACATCGAAATCGTGGTCTATGGCCCCGGAATCGGCATGCTCAAATTCGATTCCGCGGTCGCAAACCGTATCGATGAAGCCGTCGGAAGCGGCGTCAAGATCGTCGCCTGCGAGAACACCATGAAGGCACAGAACCTCACCAAGGACGACATGCTCTCATCCCTTAGCTATGTACCGGCTGGCGTGATCGAACTGATGAAAAAACAGAAAGAAGGCTACGCCTACATTCGCCCCTAAAACGGCAAAGCGCGTAGACCGACCAAATTAAAATTCAAATACCCTTCAGGAGAGGACAATGAAAAAAACCCTACTGGTGACCGCAATGGTCGCCGCTTTCGCGCATGCACCCGCCTCATTCGCCACCAACTGGTTCCAGCTGCAGAACAACGAGCAGCCGGGCGCTGCGCCCTATACTTTCTGGGGCTTCATCCAGCCCACCTATACGCATAACGAAGGCGGGACAGTCAGCGGTATTCCCGCGACGGTCGTATCCCCGGTAAACGGCGCCAATGTTGCAGTTCCGGCGGGGCTTCGGGCTTACAATGGACAAACTGCCCTGTTCAATCTGGTGGGACCTGATCTATCCCACAGCGACCAGTTGCAAATGTTTCGCGCACGCCCCGGGGTGCGCGGCGTGATTCCTGGAACGGACGAGAAAATCAATTATTTCGTCCTCGCCGAACTCGGCAATAACGCCCTGACCCGTGAAAGGCAAGCCGTACTTACTGACGCCACGGTAACCTTGAATTACATCCCCGGCGCGCGCATTCGTGTCGGCCTGGGCCGCCTCCCGCTCGGCGAGGAAGCCATGCAAGGCGTCCAGATCATGGATTACATCAACTTCACCACCGTCACCGACCAGTTACTCAATGAACGTTTCGTGGAATCCTACGCAAATGCATCGCGCACCCATGCTGCAGTGGTGGGCGCGCCGATGGCGATGTCAAAACTCAATGGTGCATTTGGCGGCTATCGCGACGTCGGTGTCGAAGTGTACGACTGGTTCAACCGGGGCAGATGGGAATATACCTATGCGGTGATGGCCAGCCAGGCCAATGGCATTAGTTTCGGCGACGACCTCAACAGCGGCAACCACGATGTGACGGCGCGCGTACAGGCCTCCTACGTGTTCCAGGGGGCCGGCCCGAAACGCGAAGACGTCACGGCTTACGCCTGGCATCAGGACGGCAAGCGCGCCTTTGGCGGCACCGACTACACCCGCATCCGCGAAGGCATCGGCGCCAAATACCTGCGCAACGGCGTACGGGTCAGCGGCGAATACATACGCGCCAAAGGCATGATCTATGTCGCCCCCACACCGCAATTCAACGACATCGGCGCCCCTGCCTATGAACCGGTTGATTATGTGGCGCTTGACTCCAGCAACAAGGCCGACGGCTATTATCTGGAGACGGGCTGGAAGTTTGCGCCAAAATGGGAAGTGGACCTGCGCTATGACGAACTCAGCAAAATGACGAATTCGGCCTACGACGAACGCAAAGCCACCACCTGGACCCTGGGCGGCCAGTATTTCTACAGTCCCAAGGTACGCTTTGTGCTGAATTATGAAATCCGCGACATCAAGGTCGTTCACCCTGAGGCGCAATTGACCAACGGGCAAAAAATCCAGGGTACCGCTGCTGGAATTATTGGCGGTTCAGTCGGCAACCGGCTCAGCGCACAGATGACCTGGATTTTCTGACAATACCCGTAGCACCTCTGCACGGGGCCGCGAGCCCGGTCTTTCTGGCCGGATCGCGGCCCCTTCTCCATTGCGAATTGCCGGCATGATACAATTTGAACAAAATTCAAGGTGATGCTCATGCCGGCCCCAAGCGCAAAAAAATCAAAAAAGTCCCTTAAAGTTCTTTTCGTCACATCTGAAATCCACCCCCTGATCAAGACCGGTGGGCTGGCTGATGTCAGCGGCGCATTGCCCGCGGCATTGCGCGAGCTCAGCACGGAAGTGCGAGTGCTGGTGCCGGGTTACCCGAAAGTGCTGGCCGGCGCCAAGAACAAGCGCCTGCTTCACACCTTCCACGATCTGCCCGAAGCTGACGAAGTACACTTACTATCGGCCTCACTGCCTGGCAACGGAGTGCCGCTGCTGATCATCGATTGCCCGGTACTCTACCAGCGCGACGGCGGCCCTTACCAGAACCCTGCCGGCGTAGACTGGCCGGACAATGCTCAGCGTTTTGCCCTGCTTTCACGGATCGGCGCCATTCTTGGCAGCGATGCCACGCCCCTCTCATTCCGTCCCAACATCGTTCACTGCAACGACTGGCAAAGTGCACTGGTACCCGCGTTTCTGCGCTTCATGCATGGAAAGAAAGCGGCGACAGTCATGACCATACACAACCTCGCCTTCCAGGGCATCTTCCCGCCACACGTCGTGACCGAGGTCGGTCTACCGCCGGCATGCTTCAGCATCGAGGGAGTGGAATACTATGGCAATTTCTCCTTTCTCAAGGCCGGCCTCTACTATGCCGACCACATTTCCACGGTCAGCCCCACCTACGCGCAGGAAATCCAGCAGGAAGCACTCGGCTTCGGCATGCAGGGTCTGCTCACTCGCCGCAGCAACAAACTGACCGGAATCGTCAACGGCATCGACACCAGCGACTGGAATCCAGCCGCTGACCCGCATCTGGTGCAGGGATACGACGCTGGGAACATGGCTGGCAAGACCGCCAACAAGCTCGCCCTGCAGGAAAAAATGGGGTTGAAGCGCGACCCGGACATCCCGCTGCTCGGCATGATCAGCCGTATCACCCAGCAGAAAGGCGGGGATCTGCTGCTGGAAATTGCGCCGCAACTGCTGCGAGAAAACGTGCAGATTGTCCTGCTTGGAACCGGCGAAACCGTGCTGGAAAACGGCTTCCGTAACCTCGACCACGCACATCCGGACAGGGTGGGGGTGACGATCGGCTTTGACGAGGGATTGTCGCATCTGGTCGAAGCCGGCGCAGATCTGTTCCTGATGCCCTCTCGCTTCGAACCCTGCGGCCTCAACCAGATGTACAGCCAGCGCTATGGCACGCCACCAATCGTGCATGCCACCGGCGGTCTGGCCGACACGGTGGAGGATGGCGTCACCGGCTTCGTGTTCGAACCGATGACCGCCGAGGCATTTCTGGCCAGCATCAGACGTGCACTCACCACCTACCACGACAAGCAAGCATGGCACGCCATCCAGCACAACGCCATGACGCGGGATTTCAGCTGGAAAAAAAGCGCCGAGGATTACCTGGCGCTTTATAAAGCAGTCCTGAGTCCTGAGTCTACAAATTATCGCGCAGCGATAACCACGCACTCAGGACTTTCTACTCGGCACTCAGCACTGTGCTTCAAAGCCAAACCATCAGCCCCATCTCCAACGGATGAGTCAGGAGCTCCTGCCAGGGGTAAACGCGGATTTTGTAATCCAGATGACCACACCGGTCCGGGGCCAGATCGAGGGTAAACAGATGCTCCCCGGTCGCCTCGACGAGTCCCTGGAACGAGAAGCTGAAGTGCAGGTAATCCTTCATCTCATTGCGATTAGGGCGACGCATCATCAACTCGACCCTCACATCCTCCGGCGCCAGGCCGTTCAGTTTCAGGGCAACTTCGAAACGCACTTTGTCCCCAAATTGAATGCGCTTCTTCGGCGTATACAGGCGGCGAATCTCGACACCCTCCCAGGCGGCGAGGATCTTCATTTTCCAGGCTGAAACATTCTTTGCATTTACGTAGCCATCGCGGGCGTACAGCTCGCCTTGGCGGCTGGCCTGAAGGTAAAAGTGGGACACGTATTCGCCCACCATCCGGTTTGAATTGAAGCGCGGCAGCAGGGTGCCGATCGAACGCTTGGAACGCCTGATCCATTCCGCCGAGTAGCCCATCTTGCCGCGATCGTAGTACTGGGGCACGATACGGTCCTGCAAAATCTCGTAAAAGGTCTGGCTGTCTTCCTTGTTGCGGCGGTAATCGTCCATGTAGGTCGGTGCCGGTTTGATCGCCCAGCCGTTGGTGCCGTCGTAGCCCTCGCCCCACCAGCCGTCCAGAACCGAGAAATTGATCGCGCCATTGATGCCCGCCTTGATACCGGAAGTGCCGCTCGCTTCGAGCGGGTACACCGGGTTGTTGAGCCACACGTCCACACCCGCAACCAGCCTGCGCGCCAGGCCCATATCGTAGCCTTCCACCAGCAGCACTTTGCCCTCGAATTCCGGCATGTGGGACATCCCCTGAATATGCCGGATCAGATCCTGGCCCGGGCGGTCGGCAGGGTGGGCCTTGCCGGCAAAAATAAACAGTACCGGACGGTCTGCCTCGGAAATAATCTGACTCAGCCAGGTCGGATCTTCGAACAGCAGCGCGGCGCGCTTGTAGGTGGCAAAGCGTCGGGCGAAACCGATAGTGAGAACGTTCGGATTGAGAGGATCAATGTGCTTCAGCAGCCTGTCGAGGTGGGCTTCGGAGCCGTTGTTGCGAAAATGCTGCTGGCTGATGCGAAAGCGCACCAGTTCGAGCATTTGCGACTTGAGCGACTGACGCACGCTCCAGAACAGGTGGTCGGGAATCTCGTCGATACGCTCCCAGTAGCCCTGCTCGGTAAGATTATGGCGCCACTGGTAGCCGAACTGGTTGTCGAACAGGTCGATCCATTCCTGCGCCAGGAAAGTCGGCATGTGCACGCCGTTGGTGACGTAGCTCATCGGGTTTTCTTCGGGCACCAACTGCGGCCACTGGCTGGCGCAGATACGCGAGGATACTTCGCCGTGAATGCGGCTGACGCCGTTGTGAAAGCGCGAGCCGCGTAGCGCCAGGGCGGTCATATTGAAATCCGGCCCATCCGGCGTGCGGCCCAGAGCAAGAAACACTTCGCGGCTGATTTTCAGCTCATGGCACATGTGCTGGAAATAGTCGCAGACCGTGTTCTCGGCGAAATGATCATGCCCCGCCGGCACCGGCGTGTGGGTGGTAAACACGGTATTGCCGGCACCCGCTTCCAGCGCGCTGGCGAAATCCAGCCCTTCGGCAACCAGGTAGCGAGCGCGTTCCAGCACCAGGAAGGCGGCATAGCCTTCGTTGATGTGCCACACCGTGGGCTTCAGCCCCAGCGCTCTGAGAGCGCGCACACCACCGACGCCAAGGACGATTTCCTGCATGATGCGCATGTTGCTGTCGCCGCCGTAAAGCTGGTGGGTGATATTGCGATCCTCGGGCGTATTTTCCTCCAGGTCGGTATCGAGCAGGTACAGCATGATGTGGCCGACCCGCACCTGCCATACGTTGGCCTTCACAATCCGTCCCGGCAGGTCGACGTAAACGTGCATCTCTTTGCCATCCTCCCCCAGAGCGGGAAGGATCGGCAGGTCTTCGAAATCCGAATCGCTATAAGTGGCGATCTGATTGCCTTCGCCATCGATAATCTGGGAAAAATAGCCTTGGCGGTAAAGCAGTCCAACCGCAACGAAGGGCAGGCGCAGATCACTCGCCGACTTGCAGTGATCGCCAGCGAGGATGCCGAGACCGCCGGAATAGATCGGAAAACTTTCGTGAAAGCCGAATTCGGCGCAAAAATAGGCGATCAGATCGCCTTCCTTGAATTGTTCGTGATTACCACCGCGACGTAGCGGTTCGTTGTGGTAAGTATCGTAAGCCGACAGCACGCGATTGACGGTGGCCAGAAAAACCTGATCCTCCGCCGCTTCCACCAGGCGCTTTTCATCCACCCGGCGCAGAAACACCTTGGGGTTGTGTCCGACCGCATCCCACAAGCCGGGATGCAGGCGCGCAAACAATGTCCGGGTCGGCTTGTCCCAGCCGTACCAGAGGTTGTTGGCAAGCTCCTCCAGACGCAACAGCTTGCGCGGAATCTTCGGGTTGACTTCGATAACGAAAGTGTTGCCCTGCTTCATGCTGATTCCTTAAATCTTTGCTAAAAAAGACGATTCACCGCGGAGGACGCAGAGGGCGCGGAGAAATTCAAAAGCTACGCGCTATTGCGCGCTCACAAAGGCAGGCCTGATATAAGCTCTTGTTTTTGTTTTTCCTCTGCATCCTCCGCGTCCTCTGAGGTTCAATAGCTTTTTACAACCTATTCCAGCCGAAGGAAATTCTCCCGGTAATACCTCATCTCGCCGATGGATTCATACACATCGGCCAGCGCGGTATGGTTGTTCTCCTTCTTGAAACCGCCGTAAACCTGCGGCCTCCAGCGCTTGGCCAGTTCCTTCAGGGTGCTCACGTCGAGGTTGCGATAGTGGAAATAATCCTCGAGCTTGGGCATGTAGTTCGCCATGAAACGGCGATCCTGGCAGATCGAATTGCCGCACATCGGCGATTTTTTCCCCGGTACGTACTCCTTCAGGAACTCGATCAGTTGGGCTTCGACGGCGGCATCATCCAGTTTCGATGCTTTGACCTTGTCGATCAGGCCGGATTTGCCATGAGTCGCCGTATTCCAGGCGTCCATGCCATTCAGCACTTCATCGGACTGGTGCACGACCAGTACCGGCGCTTCGGCGATGGTCTCCAGATTGGAGTCGGTGATCACCAGCGCGATTTCGATGATGCGATCCCGTTCGGGAACCAACCCGGACATCTCCATGTCGATCCAGATGAGGCGATTGCTGTCTTGTGCCATAATGGAAACCTAGTAACCTAAAGTGATGTATTTTAGCCCGAAACCACACGTGACTCCATGACATTTACCCTGATCTTCCTCGCTGCACTGACAATCTCCGTACTCTTGCGCTACTGGCTCGCACAACGCCACATCCGTCATATCCAGGCACACCGTGCCAGCGTGCCGCAGGATTTCGCCGACCGCATCAACCTGGAATCGCACCAGAAAGCCGCTGATTACAGCATAGCCAAAACCCGCATGGACAATCTGCACCTCGTGCTGGAATCCGCCCTGCTGCTGGCCTTTACCCTGGGCGGCGGGATCGAGTTGCTGTACGGCCTGTGGCACGGCCTGCTCGGATCGGGGCTGTGGCAGGGCACGGCGCTGATTCTGAGCGTATTCGCTATTTTAACTCTAGTTGAAATTCCGCTGGGGTTCTACAGCGCCTTCGGTATTGACGCACGTTTCGGTTTCAACAAGATGACGCCGGCACTGTTTTTCACCGACCTCGCCAAGCAGATGCTGCTCGGCGCGGCGCTCGGCATTCCCCTGTTGCTCGGCGTACTCTGGCTGATGGGTCAGATGGGTGAATACTGGTGGTTCTATGTTTGGAGCGCGTGGATGGGATTCAATCTGCTGGTGCTGGCGGTTTATCCCACCTTCATCGCTCCGCTGTTCAACAAGTTCACACCGCTTGCAGATTCGACACTGAAAGAGCAAGTCGAACATTTGCTGCAGAAATGCGGCTTCCACGCACAGGGCTTCTACGTAATGGACGGCTCCAGGCGCAGCACCCATGGCAACGCCTATTTCAGCGGCTTCGGCAAATCCCGGAGGATCGTGTTTTTCGACACCCTGCTGACACGCCTCGGCCACGACGAAATCGTCGCCGTACTGGCCCACGAACTCGGCCACTTCAAGCACCGTCACATCATCAAGCGCATCGTCCTGATGGCCGCCATGAGCCTGGCTGGACTGTGGCTTCTCGGCTGGCTGATGGACAAGGAATGGTTTTACCACGGCCTCGGCGTCACCACGCCAGGCACGGCCACGGCACTGCTGCTGTTCCTGCTGGCGATGCCGGTGTTCACTTTTCTGCTGCAGCCGCTGATGAGTTTTTATTCGCGCAAGCACGAATTCGAGGCCGACCGCTATGCTGCAAAAAATGCCAGTGCCGACGATCTGGTGCGGGCGCTGGTCAAACTCTACAACGACAACGCCTCGACCCTAACCCCCGACCCGTTGCACTCGGCGTTCTACGATTCGCATCCACCGGCAGCGATCCGCATTGCACAGCTTCAGGCTCATGCTAGTATTCAGTAACATCCACCCACGGAGGTCCACATGAAATTTATTACACTGCTCCTTAGCCTGCTGCTCGTCAGCGCCCCTGCGCTTGCCGATCCCTTTCCCAAGGGCGATGCCAAGATCGGTAAAACCCTGCACGACAAGTCCTGCACCAGCTGCCACGTTTCCATGACCGGTGGCGACGGTTCGGCCATTTACTCGCGTCTCGAACGCAAGGTAAAGAATCCGCAGCAACTCCAGGCTCGCATCCGCAACTGTAATGCCAATGTCGGCGCGAACTGGTTTCCTGATGAAGAAAACCACGCTGCAGCCTACCTCAACAACGCCTACTACCATTTCAAGTAACCCCATGAATCCGTTAAGCTCAGAGCAAATCGCGCAGCAACTGGGCACGCTGGCAGACGGCTGGGAATATGCCGACGGTAAAATCAGCAAAACCTACCGCTTCGATGACTATTACCAGACCATGGCCTTCGTCAATGCCGCCGCCTGGGTTTCCCATCGAGAGGACCACCACCCCGACCTTGAAGTGGGCTACAACCAGTGCCGGGTTCGATATCACACCCATGACGTCAACGGTCTGTCCGAAAACGACTTCATCTGCGCGGCGAAGATAGACGCCCTGCTAAGCCTCTAGAGTGGGTATGTTGCAGCACGGCCAGGTTGTTGCCGCCTTCGGCAGGCACTTCGATGTCGAAACGGCAGAGGGCATCGTTTCCTGCGTCACCCGCGGGAAAAAAGGCGGCATCGCCTGCGGCGACCGGCTCCAGATCGAGATGACCGGCACCTCCCAGGGTGTGATCAAATCGATCGACCCGCGCTCTTCACTGCTGTTCCGCTCCGATGAGTTCAAGGAAAAAACCATTGCCGCCAATGTCACCCAGATCATCGTCGTGGTGGCAGCAGAGCCGGCCTTCTACGAGGATCTGGTCAGCCGCTGCCTGATCGCGGCCGAGGCGGCTTCGCTCAAGATCGTCATCGTGCTCAACAAGTGTGACCTGGAGCAGGCAACCCAGGCCGCGCTCAAAAAGCTCAAGCTGTACTGCGACCTCGGCTACCCCCTCGTCACACTCTCGGCCAGACAGGACATCAGCCCGCTGCGCCCCTATTTACAGGGCGAAACCAGCGTACTGGTGGGGCAATCCGGCATGGGCAAATCGAGCATCATCAACGCCCTGCTGCCGGCGGCGCAGGCGCACACACGCGAGATTTCCCAGGCACTGAATTCCGGCAAGCACACCACCACCCATGCACGCCTCTACCACCTTGATGACGACAGCCATATCATCGACTCGCCCGGCCTGCAGGAATTCGGCCTGAGTCACGTCAACGAGATGGACATCGCCCATGCCTTCGTCGAATTCCGTCCCTACCTCGGCCATTGCCGCTTCAGCAATTGCCGCCACCTGGTGGAGCCGGGCTGCGCCGTACTGGAAGCCACGATGGCTGGCGAAATCGACCGACGACGGCTGGGTACTTTCCACAAACTGGTCAGGTGAGCACGCCTCTGCCTTGCCCGTGCGGCCGGCCTTACAGTTACGAAGATTGCTGCGGACGCTATACCGGCGACGACACCCCCGCCCCCACTGCCGAAGCGCTGATGCGCTCGCGCTACACAGCCTACACCCTGGCGCAGGAACCCTATCTGCTCGCCACCTGGCACCCCAGCACCCGCCCAGCCGCGCTGGACCTCAACACCGAACCCCGGCCCAAATGGCTCGGCCTGCAAGTCAAACGTTACCAGGAAACCGACGGCAGCCACGCCGAAGTCGAATTTATTGCCCGCTACAAGATCGGCGGCCGCGCCCACCGGCTGCACGAAACCAGCCGCTTCGTGCGCGAAGAGGGGCAGTGGTATTACCTGGATGGGGATATCAAGGAAAGCTGAGGCAGCACGGATTATTCGATCCGAATATTACATTTCGGTGTGTATGCTGCAATGCTAAACTGTAAGTTGCTAATGCGTTTGATCAGACAAGGGAGTTAGTCGGGTCTGATCCTATTTAACCAACCGGAAAACGGCCATGGGCAATGAAGAGACTCCGCTAGCCAAGCTGCTCGACCTGTCCAATTTCCTCGAATCCGAGGGCACCCTGGACGAGAATCTCTATCAGCTCGCGGCAATGGCGGCCAAGATCCTCAACGCGGAAAACTGCTCCATCATGCTGTTGAACGATGATGAATTCGAAGAGTTGCGCCTGCGCGTCTGCGCCAACTTTGGAAAGTTGCCAGCCAGCGCCTACCAAAGCCCCGTCAAACAGGGAGAAGGCATTTCCGGGCATGTCGTCGCCACCGGCAAGTCGCTCCTGATCGAGGACATCACGCAATCGGAATTCGCGCAGGTGGCTCGCCAGCTTCACGACCCGCGCAAGAGCATGATTTCCTCCCCGATCCTGATCAACGGCAAGATCATCGGCGTGGTCAACGTCAACAGCCCGAAGCATCCGCGCCCGTTCAACCTGAATGATCTCAATCTGCTCGACATCGTGGCCTTGTTCATTGGCCGATCAATCCAGGTCATCCAGCTGCAAAATATCCTGAATTCCCGGTTCACCCAGATCACCCTTGCTGCCGGAGCAGATAAAACCTTCGGCAACGCCCTGTTCACCGCCTCTCAGAATCCGGATCAGATGGCGAAGATTGTCGCCAAATCGTTCTATCGCGAAATGACCAAAGCCGGTTTCGGCTCAAACCAGATCATCAAAGCCGCCGCGGAAATCATCTCGGAGCTGACTCAAAGCCTGCACAAGCACAGCAAGCGACTAAAAAAACCGTGATGCCGGTGAATCCTGAAATTCTTCGCCTTTCCTGACTTTCCTGCATACCCCTACCTGCCGGGCAGCAAAATGTGCCCGGACTCTTTCATACGCGGACGCATCCTCGCATTGATAGATTATCTGAATCGTATGCAGAGCAAATAAAAAAGGGTACGTTTCCGTCGTTCCTTATCTGAATCCTGCGCCAGACAAGTAGACAACTGGTGGATTATCTGGACAATTGAACCTGGCGGCAGCCCACATGAAAGCCCATTGCTGATTGAGCAATCCGCCCAAGGCCAACATGCGGCAACGCCCTGAGCAGGAGGGGATTACAGTCCACTCAGCACCTTGATATGCGCCGCCACGCTACGGCCCAAGGCATGAAGTTCATACCCCCCCTCCAGCGCAGATACAATCCGACCTTGGGCATGCTTTTCTGCAACATCTTTGACCTGCTGCGTCACCCAGGCGTAATCGGCTTCCTTCAGTTTGAACATCGCCATGTCATCCTCCCAGTGGGCGTCGAAGCCGGCGGAGATGAACAGCATTTCGGGCTGAAAGCGCTCCAGTGCTGGCAGCCAGCGCTCGCTCACCGCCTGACGGAACGCAGCACCATCCGTTCCTGCCGGCAGCGGCACGTTGATGATGTGGTCGTTGCCGCTGTCGGCACCGCAGTAGGGATAAAAAGGGGACTGGAAAGTTGAGCACAGCATGACGCGGGGATCATCGTGGAAGATTTCCTCGGTGCCGTTGCCGTGATGGACGTCAAAATCAGCAATGGCAACGCGCTTCAGGCCATAGTGCTCAATGGCGTGGGCGACGCCGACGGCGACATTATTAAACAGGCAGAAGCCCATGGCGCGGCCCGATTCGGCATGGTGGCCAGGCGGACGGATGGCACAAAAGGCATTCTCAACCTTGCGCTCCAGCACCAGATCAGTCGCCAGTACTACTGCGCCGGCAGCGCGCAGAGCCGCATTCAGCGTGAACGGGTTCATCGCCGTGTCCGGATCGAGGTAAACCAGCCCATGCTGGGGCGCTGCGGCTTGCACGGCTTCGATGTATTGCGGCTTGTGCACCCGCGCCAGTTGCTCGAACGTGGCCAGCGGCGCATCATGGTGCTGAAGGAAGGTCAGCAACCCGGAAGCAATCAACTGGTCTTCGATGGCGCGAAGTCGCGCCGGACATTCCGGATGATCCGCCCCCATGTCGTGCTTGAGGCAATCCGGATGAGTAATATAAGCAGTATGCAATTGTCACACCTAAAATCGTGCCGTCAACTAAAATAGAAGAAAGAAACTGAACACGCCGAATTCGCTCAATCATCTCCCTTAATTATATATTTAACCTAAACAACAGCGAGTGCAAGCCCATGGGACAACATTACCTCAGTACCCTTTTCTCCCCCAAATCGGTCGCGATCATCGGCGCCAGCGACCGCGCCGACTCGGTGGGAGCCATCGTATTCAAAAACATGCTGGAAAGCGGCTTCAAGGGGTCGCTTTACCCGATCAACCCGAACCACAAAAAGGTACAGGGGAAAAAAGCCTACGCTTCGATCGAGGACATCGGCAAACCGGTTGAACTGGCGGTGATCTGCACCAATGCGGCTACCGTACCCGACGTCATCGAAGCCTGCGGCAAGCACGGCGTGCGCGCTGCGGTGGTGCTGTCCGCCGGTTTCAGCGAAATCGGCGCCCGTGGCGCCGAAATCGAACGCACCATGCTGGCCAACGCCAGAACTTACGGCGTGCGCATTATCGGCCCCAACTGCCTGGGGATCATGCGCACCGGCATCGGTCTCAATGCCACTTTCTTCAAGGGCAACGTCAAGCCCGGCAAGCTCGCGCTGGTATCGCAATCGGGCGCGCTCTGTACCGCCATTCTGGACTGGGCGCCAGCCAACGACATCGGATTCTCCAGCGTGGTTTCGATGGGCACCTCGGCCGACGTGGATTTCGGTGAAATTCTCGACTATCTGGCATCAGACCCGCAAACCGAAAGCATCCTGATCTACATCGAGGGCATCCACAAGGCGCGCGGCTTCATGAGCGCCCTGCGCGCCGCCGCCCGCTCCAAGCCGGTGTTCGTGGTCAAGGTTGGCCGCCATGCCGCCGGCTCGAAGGCGGTAATGTCGCACACCGGCGCACTGGTCGGCTCCGACGACGTGTTCGACGCCGCCGTGCGCCGCGCCGGCGTAGTGCGCGTAATGTCGATCGGCGAACTGTTTTCCGCCGCCAAGGCACTTGCCTCTCCCCACCGCTCCAGCGGTAACCGGCTGGCCATCGTCACCAACGGCGGCGGGCCGGGCGTGATGGCGATCGACCATGCGGTCGACCTGGGTGTCACTGTTGCCAGCTTGTCCGATCAGACTATCGAAGCGCTGAATAAAGTGCTGCCCGCCACCTGGTCGCACAACAATCCGGTGGACATCATCGGCGACGCTACGCCGGAACGCTATCGCGACGCAGTCACCATCTGCATGGAAGATTCAGACGTAGATGGCGTGCTGGTTATCCTCACCCCCCAGGCGATGACTAACCCGCTGGCAGTGGCCAACACGTTGATCGAAATCGCCAGCCGCTTCAAGAAACCCATGCTGACCTGCTGGATGGGCGACATCCAGATCAAGGCCGGAAGGGCCGCATTTGCCCAGGCACGCATCCCCACCTTCAGCACGCCGGAATCTGCAGTCGAGGCCTTCTCCTACATCACCGCCTTCTACCGCAACCAGCGCCTTCTGGCTCAGACTCCCGGCCCGCTATCGCACCGCGACGAACCGGACGTGGAAGGCGCACGCATGCTGATTGAAACCGTGCTGTCCGAACGGCGCAAGGTGCTCTCTGAAATGGAATCCAAGGCCTTGCTGGCCGCATTCCGCATCCCGGTGGCGAGCACCGTCATCGCCCGCTCTCCCGGCGAGGCACTGCTCCTGGCCCAGCAACTCGGCTTCCCGGTGGCAATGAAAGTCAACTCGCCCGACATCACGCACAAATCTGATGCCGGCGGTGTCAAGCTCAACCTGATGAACGCGCCGGCAGTGCGTGCCGCCTATCAGGACATCATCACCGAAGTAAAGAAAAACCGGCCAGAGGCACACATCGACGGCATCGCCATCCAGCCCATGGTGGTCAAGCCCAATGGCCGCGAGTTGATGCTCGGCGTCACTTCCGACCCGGTATTCGGCCCGGTGATCACCTTCGGTGCCGGCGGCACCACGGTAGAAGTACTGGGAGACCGCGCCGTTGCGTTGCCGCCCCTGAACAGCTTTCTGGTGCGCGAACTGATTGCCGGCACGCGCATCTCTAAACTGCTCGGCGCCTTCCGCCACATGCCGCCAATCCAGAGGGAGGCACTGGAAAGCCTGCTACTGCGCGTTTCAGAGATGGTGTGCGAGTTGCCCTGGCTGAAGGAGATGGACATCAACCCGCTAATCGTCGACGAAAACGGTGCGTTGGCGGCGGATGCGCGCGTGATGGTGGATTTCGCCCCGGTCTCCGGCGACCGCTATGCTCATATGGCGATCTATCCCTACCCTTCCCACCTCGTCACCGAGTGGCAGTTGCCGGACGGCACGGAAATCACCATCCGCCCAATCCGCCCGGAAGATGCCGAAATGGTGCAGGAGTTCGTGCGCAACCTCTCTGCCGAGGCCAAATACTTCCGCTTCATGAACACCCTGCAGGAACTCTCCCAAACCATGCTGGCGCGCTTCACGCAGATCGACTACGACCGCGAAATGGCGCTGATTGCCGTGACCGAAGAAAACGGCAAAGAAGTGGAAATCGGCGTCTGCCGCTACGCCATCAACCCAGATGGCGAATCCTGCGAATTCGCCCTGGTGGTAAGCGACCAGTGGCAGCACAAGGCAATCGGCCACAAGCTGATGGGCAGCCTGATGGACGCGGCGCGCACCCGGGGTCTGAAAACCATGGAAGGCGAAGTACTGGCGGGCAATCACAACATGCTCAAGCTGGTTGGGACGCTTGGCTTCGCCATCACCACCAGCGAGGAAGACTCGGCCATCAAGCGGGTGACCCGTAGCCTGTAAAACAGATGGATGCCACCTTCGCCCGCCAGGAAATTCTGGTTACCGCGCTCCGCAACGTTCTCGGAGAACCGGTCGAGGTGGTTGAAACCCACATTTCATGGGTACTGCTGGCTGGCGACTACGCCTACAAGATCAAGAAAGCGGTCGACCTCGGCTTTCTCGATTTCAGCACCCTGGGAAAGCGTCATTTCTATTGTGCGGAAGAACTGCGCCTAAACCGGCGACTGGCGCCAGATCTCTACCTGGAGGTCGTTCCCATCGCCGGCAGCGCAGATCATCCTGTCTTGAGCGGCCCCGGTCCACTTATCGAATACGCCGTTAAAATGCGGCGCTTTCCCCAGTTTTGTTTGCTCGACCAAGTATTGCTGCGCGGCGAACTGACCTCTGAAATGATAGACGCCATTGCCCGCAAAATAGTCGATTTCCATGGACGAACTGCAGTCGCAGACAACAAGAGTCCTTTTGGCACGCCGGAGCGGACTCACCTGCCAATGGTGGAAAATTTCGCGCAAATTCGTCCGCGACTGCGGGATAAAAAAGACCTGATCCGCCTGGATGAACTGGAGCGATGGAGCGAACAGGAATATCTGGCCCGTTGGGACGCCCTTGCGGCGCGCAAGGCACGGGGCTTTGTCCGCGAGTGCCATGGCGACCTGCATCTCGGCAACATGGCACTACTGGATGGGGAGGCGGTTCCCTTCGACTGCATCGAGTTCAGCGACAACCTGCGCTGGATCGATGTCATCAGTGAGGTGGCTTTTCTGACCATGGATCTGCATGGCCGCGGACGGTCTGATCTGGCGCGCCGATTTCTCAATGCCTACCTGGAGCAAACCGGGGATTACGAAGGTCTTGAGGTGCTGCGCTACTACCTGGTGTACCGGGCCATGGTGCGTGCCAAGGTGGCCTGCATCAAGGCCGGACAGGAGAGACTGTCCGCCGGCCACTGGGCGCAATACCGAAACCACATCGAACTGGCGACAGAGTTTGCTCGCCCCCTGCAACCTTTGCTCACCATCACCCACGGCCTGTCCGGCGCCGGAAAAACCACGGTCACGCAATCGTTGCTGGAAGCAACAAGCTTGTTCCGAGTCCGTTCCGATGTAGAAAGAAAACGCTTGTATGGGCTCAAGCCGGAGGCGCGCAGCGGCGCAGGGACTGGCGAAAGCATTTACTCTCCGGAAGCCAATGAGCGCACCTACCGACGACTGACGGAGGTTGCGCGGGGAATTATCCAGTCCGGCTTTTCAGCTATCGTCGATGCGGCATTCCTGAAACGACGAGAGCGTGCATCCTTCCATGAACTGGCTCAGGAATTAAACATTCCTTTCGTCATTCTGGATGTCACTGCTCCCGAAAACCTGCTGCGGGAACGAGTCAAGCAACGCATGCAACAAGGGCGAGATGCCTCGGAAGCGGATATCACAGTACTGGAAAATCAGCTCCGCAACAGCGAGCCGCTAGACGCCAGCGAACTGGCCTTGGCTATCGACGTGGATACGGAACAGAAAGAGAATATTCAGGCGCTTGTGCAGCGCCTGATGAAGGCTACTTCTTGCTGAGCAGCGCTTCAATTTCCGCTTCTGCCGCAATCCAGTCCTGCAACGAATTGCCCAGAAACCCATGCCGCTCGGCGTGGTAATAAGCCGCCTCGGCAACCATACGATAGCGCTGCTCTGGCGTGACGGTGGATTTGGCAACCGTTGCGCGCTTCGCTGCAGGTTTTTTCGGCGCAGCGGCTTTTGTCGGCGCAGCAGCCTTTTTCGGTGCTGCCGCGACAGCCTTCTTCGGCGCAGCTACTTTGGCAGCAACTGGTTTCTTCACGGCAGCTTTTGTAGCGGCAGTGGTTTTTGCAGCGCTAGATGATGTCGTTTTCTTTGAGGTCTTTTCAGTGGTAGCCATGTTTTTTCTCCAGTTAAATCTTGAATAATTTCATATCGAATTTTGAACGAAGTATAGCTTAATTTTTCAAGGGTAGAACATGTTCATGACATTATGATGAAACCTGCGCATTTTTCCCTATTTTGCCTCGAGTGCCCTGTCAGGTCGGATCAGAAATCGGTTGCTGCGCTCCTTACGGTTCTGGATGTAATGGTTCACCGTAATCTCCTGGCCTGATTTGTCGAAGATAATTTCGTAGTAAGCATAATTTTTGAACACTTCTTCGAAGTTCAGGTCCTGACCGGGGTCCCACGGTTTCATCGCCGGATCGAAACTCTCGAAATAGTATGGTGCATCTGGCTGGAATTTTTCTGCCAGTGACGCCGCACTTGCCCCCACAGAAAACAGGATCGCAATAACCTCAGCAGCAACGCGCACACCTTGCCTCATGCTCCGCACTCCGGACTAATAACCCTCATTTAAGCCGTTCCACCCACCGTCAGACCGTCGATGCGCAGAGTCGGCTGGCCCACGCCCACAGGCACGCTCTGGCCGTCCTTGCCGCAGGTGCCCACGCCCGGGTCGAGCGCCATATCGTTACCGATCATCGACACCCGCGTCAGCACGTCCGGCCCGTTGCCGATCAGGGTCGCGCCCTTGACCGGGTAGGTGATCTTGCCATCCTCGATCATGTAGGCTTCCGCCGCCGAGAACACAAACTTGCCGCTGGTGATATCCACCTGACCGCCGCCAAAATTGGCCGCGTACAGGCCATGCTTGACCGACTTGATGATTTCCGCCGGGTCCTTGTCTCCATTCAGCATGTAGGTGTTGGTCATACGCGGCATCGGGATGTGTGCGAAGGATTCGCGCCGGGCGTTACCGGTAACAGCCATGCCCATCAAGCGGGCATTCAGCGTGTCCTGCATGTAGCCCTTGAGGATGCCGTTTTCGATCAGCACCGTGCACTGGGTCGGATTGCCTTCGTCGTCGACGTTGAGCGAACCACGGCGACGGGCGATCGTGCCATCGTCCACCACGGTCACACCAGCCGACGCAACGCGCTGGCCGATCTTGCCGCTGAAGGCGGAACTGCCCTTGCGGTTGAAATCCCCTTCCAGTCCGTGGCCAATCGCTTCGTGCAGCAGGATGCCCGGCCAACCGGAGCCCAGCACCACGGTCATGGTGCCCGCCGGAGCCGGCTTGGCGTCGAGATTGATGAGCGCCTGATGCACCGCCTTTTGCGCGTAATCCTGCAGCACCTCGTCGCTGAAATAAGTGTAGTCGAAACGCCCGCCACCGCCGGCGCTGCCCTGCTCACGCCGACCGCCATCCTCGACGATTACCTGCAGCGAAACCCTGACCAGAGGACGCACATCCGCTGCCAGCAAGCCGTCGTTACGGGCAATCAGCACCACTTCGTATTCGCCGGCCAGCGATGCCATGACCTGGGTGACACGCTTATCGAGCGCACGAGCGTGGCGTTCCAGCCTTTCCAGCAGGGCCACTTTTTCGGCGTCCTTGAGACTGGCAATCGGATCGTGAGGCAGGTAAAGCTGGGGCTTGGCCGCGCCATATACCGCTGGTACCGATTTTTCCGCTCCCTGCCGGGCGATCGCACGGGTGGTTTCGGCCGCAGCCGCCAAGGCTGGCAGGCTGATGTCATCGGAATAGGCGAATGCGGTCTTTTCGCCGGATACGGCGCGCACGCCCACGCCCTGGTCGATGCTGAAACTGCCCGACTTGACCTGACCTTCCTCCAGACTCCACCCCTCGGCGCGGGTGTACTGAAAGTAGAGGTCGGCGTAATCCACCTGATGGGTCATGATGCGGCCGAACACCTGCTGCAAATCTCCTACATCCAACCCGTAAGGGGTCAGCAGAGTCGACTGGGCGGTACCGAACAGAGGGTCGGACTGGAACGAAGCGGTTTCAATTTTCATAAATTTTCAGAATTCAGCAAGTTTTCAAGGTTCGGTGTGTCAGGGCAGGCAGGCTCTTGCGCAAGCTCGCCTGATAGGCCGGGTTGATGTTGGCAATCACCACCCCGGAACCGCGCGGCAGACGATCGAGGATTACACCCCAGGGATCGACAATCATGCTGTTGCCGTGCGTTTCGCGGCCGGACAAATGATAGCCGCCCTGCGCCGCGGCCACCACATAAGCCAGGTTCTCGATGGCGCGGGCACGCACCAGGGTTTCCCAATGCGCCTTGCCGGTGGTTTCAGTGAAGGCAGAGGGCACGACGATGATATCGACCTCGCCCATGGCGCGGTAAAGTTCGGGAAAACGCAGGTCATAACATACCGATAGACCGATTCGACCGAACGGAGTTTCCACCACCACTACCTGGTCGCCCGGTTCGATGGTTTTTTCTTCGCGATATTTCTCGTTGCCGAGATCCAGGCCGAACAGGTGGATCTTGTCGTAGCGCGCCACCTGTTTTCCCTTGTCGTCGTATACCAGACAGCTGTTGCGCACCTTGGACGGCACACTCGCCTCCAAAGGCACCGAACCACCTATGATCCATATCTTGTGCTTCTTTGCCATGGCACTGAGAAATTTCTGCATCGGTCCCTTGCCCTCGGCTTCGCGCACCGCCACCTTGTCGCTTTCCTTCTTTCCCATAATGGCAAAAAACTCCGGCAGCACGACCAGTTTGGCGTCCTGCGCTGCGGCCATGCCGATCAGGCGCTCGGCCTCGGAAAGGTTGGCCGCCACGCTCGGGCCGGAAGCCATCTGGATGGCCGCGATACGGCAAATGCCTGGCTGTGGTTTGGCACGTGCAACTGCAGTGCGAGTCTTGGTTCTGGCGAAGCTCGATTTGGCTTTTGTTGTCATTTTATTTCCTCTCATCCATTGCTTAATTCAGTGAGGGGTTAGAAGGTGAGGGGTGAGGCGGAAGGTCACTCCCCACCGCACCGTTTTTGACTTTTCTCCTCACCCCTCACCCCTCACGGCTGCCCCGGAGTGGCAGCCGCGTTCCCACCGATCTTAACGACATTGGGTTTGTCCCATGTTCCGCTAATACTGTATTCGTAGGCAGCGATTTGATCAATCGGGTCCCGCAACAATTTTTGCGCCACCAACGCAGCTATCCCGACCACGGGACCGCCCAGAAATGCGCCTGCGACGGACACGCCCTCTCCCAACTGGGGAGCCACTCTCACCTTCAGGTTCTGGGTTTCCCTGGCAAGATCGGTTTCACCCTGCATCCGGACTTTTGCCGCCGGGCCTTCCAGCCTGAAATCATCGGTGTGCGCTACACCGTGGTCGATGCGCGCACTGCCGGAAATCGAGTCGAAGGCGAAACCTCCGCTGAAAATATCCCGAAAATCCAGCGTCAGGCGCCGTGGCAACGACTGAAGACTGAGCAGGCCAAGCAGTTTCCCCACCCCCGGCTCGACCTTGAGAAATTGACCATTCTTTGCTTCCAACTGCAGATTGCCAGTCAAACTCGGAAAATCGATACTATGGGGGCTACCCGCCCAGGAAAGATGACCATCGAGCTTCGCTGTTCCGCGCTTCACTGCATCCGGATAACCCAACCGCGCCAGCAGTTTGCCCAAATCCTGCGCTTCAACACGCAGATTGGCGTTGGTCACCGGCCTGCGTCGCCAACCCTGCCACAATCCATCCATCTGCAGATTGCCATCGGGGTTGCTGATGCGCAACTTCTCGATGCGCCAATCGTCATCCTCCTGTACGGCCAGTAACTCGAGCTTGCCGAGCTTTTTCTGATTGGCCGAGAAACTCTCCGCGATGACATCCAGTGCCGGCAACTCCTTCTCCTGCGGCGCTTTCGACGGAACACCCAGCTTCGCAGGAGCCGGATCGGGAATGGTCAGATAATCCAGACGCGCCTGCAGACGTCCGCGCGCCTCGGGATTCCATTGCACATTGCCGGCAAGTTCCCTGCTCTCTATCTTCGCCTGCCAGGTGCTCTCCTGCATTTTGGCACTAATACGCAAATCGTTAAAGCGTTTGCCAAACACATCGAGAGCACCAAATTTCAGATTGAGGCCGGCAAACTCGGGCAACTGCGTTTTGTCCGACGACGTTCCGAGGATGCCACGCCAATGATCGAGATCAAGCAAGGCAAGCTCACCGCTCAACCAGATACCGGGTTGCGGAGGCAGCACCACTGTTGCGCCCAGATTAACCGCACCGCGCTCGATCGTCGTTTTTCCGTTTTCTTGACGACGCGACAGCACCGCGGCAAGGGCTTTGCCATAATTGAGCTGAATCAGATCCTCCTTCGCACCCGATATTTTCTTTTCAAAGCGTAGCGGCACCGTCTCAGCTGCTGTTTTGCCAAAAGGCGCAGGCAAATTAACCGCCAGCCCGACCAGCGAAGATTCGAGCAGCATATCAGCCTGTTTTTTACGGATCGAGATCACTCCACGCCAGTCGGCAGTTCCGCTCAAGCTACGGGTTATCGGCTGATCGGCCAAACCGCGTATTCCGGCAGCGGTAGCGCGCCCCTGGGCATTGATGCGCACGCCACCATCCTTCTGGGTCGCCCCACTGATCGAGGCCGGACCACCCACGACCTGCGCCGTAATTCGAGGAATCCCCACCGAAGCTTCGGTAAAATCCAGGCGCCCATTTACCTGTTCCAGAACCGGCAAGTCCGCGCCGAGAGAAACACGGTTGTTGACGAACTGATAACTACCCTCCACCCGGCTATCCTTGTTGCGTCGCAAGGGGATAGCCAGCTTCAGCTTGAAATTTCCGTTGCCCGATGCCCCCATGCCTTCGGTAAAATCGTCGATCATGGCACTGACCGGACTATGGCCGATGAACTTGATCATGTCGCCGGTCGGTCCATGCGCCTCACCCTCCACTTCGAGAATTTCATCCCAGCTCAACAGGTCGGGGATCACCACGCGAGTCTTGCTGATTTGCATGTCATCGGTATTACCCTGATGTGCGGTGATTTCCATGCGCGCACCACGGAACAAGAGATCCACCACGATATTCTCGATTTTTGGCCACCCCGGCGCATATTCCAGCGTGCCGTGAGTCACCTTCCCGGCCACCTCGAACAGGCCGTGCTTGCCGTCGGCAAAGGGGAAATCGGCCAGATTGCCCTTCAGCCGCAGCCTCACATCGTTGGACTGCCCGGCCAGCAGCGCCGTATCGAGCCAGTCGCGCGTCGATTGGCCGACCGTGAGAGGGATGTATCGGGCGACCTGGCGCCCATCGCCGCGGGTGAACTGGCCGGTGAGATCGATCATGCCCGGTGTACCACTTTTCATCTTGTAGCTGCCGAACAGCGTGCCCGCCAGGTGGCGGTTGGCAAGAGAAAGACTGGTCAGGGTAATATCCAGGCCATTACTATTTTCCTGTTTCTTCCAGTTCATCTGCGCAGTCAGTGCATCCATCTCCAGCGGCTCGCGGAACAGACCGGGAAAGTCCGCACGCACGCCGTGTGAATCCAGCGCCAGGGTGCCGGATTTTTCGTTGGCGTCGAGGTTGCCGCTCAGGCCGGAAACACCCGGCAGCTTTCCATGGGGCTTCATGCCCAAGCCGGTAAAGCCACCCTTGGCCGTATAGCGCTGCGGCGTTTTCCAGTCACCGCTCCATTTAACACTGAAGTCGTGGAAGCTGCCCTGGGGAGCGATTTCAGTCAGATTGCCACGCACTTCCTGTGACAGCGGCAGCGCATCGGCCAATTTCACCAGCGGTTCCAGGTAAAGGCCATTGGCGCGAATTTCCCCGGTAGCGGGCTTTTTACCTTGCGCCGGAATATAGCGCACCAGCAAATCGGTAGACGGCAAGTTGACGCCACTCTTCGCGGCCAGGCTCAGATGCTGCGCGCGGAACTCGAATGCCCCCGGCAGCGGTTTTCTTCCGAGACGACCTTGCAGACTTTGGAGTTCAGCCTCGGCCAGGTCACCAATAAAACGGGCTGCCGAATCGACAAAACGAACATCCGCCTGCAATGGCCGCCAGCCGAGGCGGCCGCTCAGGCTATGCAGATCGAGCGGGGGTAAATCAGTGGCAAGGCGGGCAGCCACATCATTCAGACGAACGTCCGCTGTGACCTCGCTGACCCCCCCGGCCTTAAGCCCAAGCCAGGCCTGCACACCGCCATAACCGTGCTGCAGCTCGAATGGGAAGGGTAGCCAAGTCTGCCAGGCAGCGATGTCGGCATGGTTGAGCTTCGCATAAACCTTGCCCTCCCAGGCGGCCAGTTCGGCCACTTTTTCACCTTTCAAATCGGCACGAATATCCAGCGGGTCGGCCAGTTCAGCAGGCGGAACGGCCTGCAGACCCAAGCGGTGGCGACTGCCGCTGCTCTCCAGGCGCAGGTTGACGCGGCTCAAGGTCAAAGCCGGCGCCTGGCGCTTCTCGTCACGCCATTCGATCACTGCGTTGCGAATGACGATACGCGATTGCTGCAACATCCAATCGGCGAATCCACTGTCACTGTCCGGCTGGTTGAGCTCGATTCCCGCGATAAAGATGTGTCCTTCGGCATCGCGCCGAATACTCAATACGGGATCGCTGATTTCGAGAGAATGCAGGCGCACCTCGCCGACCAGCAACGTCCACCACGACAGAGTGCTATCAACCTGCTGGAGCACCAGCGCAGGACGTCCCTGCCGGTCGTAAACCTGCACTTCGCGTAGCTCCAGGTGCGGCCTCAAGCGTTCCCAGTTTGCATCGATCGCGCCAATCGCAACGCGTTGTCCGGCTGCGCGGGTAATGGAAGCGGCAATATCCTCGCGATATTGGCCGATATTGGGCAAGATCCAGTAGCGCAATGCCACCACCGTTGCGGCGAACGCCAGCCCGGCCAGAAACAGGGCCGCGATTGCAATTCGGTAACTCCATAGCCACAAGGTTTTATGCATGATCCAGATTCAAAAAAACCGCAGTGCCTTATTGATCGTCCCTGCGGCAGATTATACCCCGGCAAAGGGGATCTCTTCACGTTACCATTTGGTCAGCCGCATAAGGTGCGCCATGCGCGCCCATTATCCTTCCATCCCCATGTTTTAAAGAATAATACCCTGAAATTCCAGGTGCCTTATTCGGTGTTGATGAAGTACAGAAAACTGTATTGCACTTACCACCCAAATCAGCCATTATCAAATTATTCCAAGTTGAATACGAACGAATACTGCGTTGTCGGCTCTTGGCGTACTACATGTACTGCCTGCGAACCTCTGTCTTACTTCCTTCGAAAGCGACCTGGAGCTTGCTACCAACCAGATCCAGTACCAGGGGAAAACATGAATACCGAAAAAGAACAATATTCCAGGATTGCAGATGCCATAGCGCGTGCCGAGACGAGCTTTCCCGGGACCCTTGCCGAGGATTTCCCCCGCATTCTGCAAAATATTGACATGCTATGGGGAAGCAAAGATGCTACAGATTATATCAACGATCTTTTCCTGAATGACCGCGATAACCGTCAGGGCTTCCCCATGGGCGCTCTGGAGGAAATCACCATGCTCCATCAACTCCACGACTTGCTTTTCCCCTCGTTTAGCACCAATCCATATGACCCATTCACCGGTCCCAACCTGGCTGCACCGCTTGAAAAACCGGCAAAATCACAGAAAGATAACGACCCTCTGGAATGGCGGGTTCCCGAACACCTTTTAGGTGAGACGAACATTCCCGACACCTCACCAGACCTGTCCGCTACACAGGTAAAATCCGCCAAGGCGACAGACTCGCCAGCCAGCAGCGGGCGCGGAAAACCTGTTGAATGGCCCATATTGCGCTCTCTGCACCAGATCAACGATGCCATGGAATTGCGCCACAATGGAATGCACATCTATGCCATGCAAGGCAAACCCATAGGCGAAATTCTCGTACATTTTGGCGTAATTGATGAACAAACGCTGCGAGTTGTGCAGAAAGTACAGCATGAACAAGAAGCTGGCGACAGCATGCGCACACCCATCGGCCAAATGTTTGCCAAGATCGGTGCTGTCGATGACGAATCATTGACGCGCGCCCTGTGCATTCAGTCGGGAATGCCGATGGTGGATATTTTGGGCATCCACATCCCTTATGAGACGCTCAAACTCATTCCCAGCGATAAAGCGCGCGCGAAGCAAGTAGTGCCTGTAGCTGTTCGTGGTGACATCCTGTTTCTGGCTGCCGCCGACCCATACTCGCTTAAGGATCAGCCATTCTTTACCGTCCTGACCGGAAAAGAGGTGGAACTCATGTATGCGCCTCGCCACGAAATTGTAAATCGGCTCAACATGTATGGTTTAGGCAAGACAACAAAAGATGCCCAGGATGAATTTCACGACCTGGCCAAGAAAACCTTGGGTTTTGCCCAGAATCAACATGTCGAAGCGGAGGAGTCCAGGCTCCATTCCAACATATCGGAAAATGACGCCACCATCATTAATCTGGTCAACAAACTGATCCACAACGCCGTCGAGTCAGGGGTGTCAGACATACACATCGAACTCTTTCAGGACAGCACTGAAACCAGCATCCGGTTTCGCCGTGACGGACTGATGGAGCAGTTCTCCTCTTTTCCCAAGGACTATCACGACGCAGTCATTTCCCGCATCAAGATAATGGCCACCCTGGATATTTCAGAACGCCGCCGACCGCAAGACGGCAAGATTTCCTTTCTCCTGCCCGGGAGCAGACGGATAGATTTACGGGTGGTCACCATTCCCGCCATACACGGCAAGGAATTCGTCACAATCCGAATCCTGGCAGCGGGTGAGCCACTGCCTCTCACCAGCATCGGCATGTCCGAACGGGATTTGAATGTTTTTCAAGAAGTGTTCCACCGCCCTTATGGTCTGATTCTGGTCTGCGGCCCCACCGGCAGCGGCAAAACCACGACGTTGCATTCCGTTCTGCGCGAACTCAACACCGACGACAACAAGATTTGGACAGTCGAAGATCCGGTGGAAATCGTGCAACCCCATCTCTGCCAGGTTCAGGTTAACAACAAAATCGGGGTAACCTTCGCCACTGTGCTGCGCTCGCTCTTGCGTGCCGACCCGGACATCATCATGATTGGTGAAATGCGCGACCAGGAAACCGCCAAGATTGCCCTGGAAGCGTCAATGACAGGCCATCTCGTGCTTTCAACCCTGCACACCAATTCGGCTTCTGAAACCGTCTCACGCTTGATAGATCTGGACGTAGACACTTTCAATCTTTCCGACGCACTGCTCGCCATTCTCGCTCAACGTCTTGCGCGTAAACTGTGTCCGCTATGTGCGAAGAAAGTAGAAGCCCCGCTTAACGAACTCGAGGCGCTGGCCAACGAATATCGCCATACCTCGCATGGCCGCCTGCCTACCATGCAGGAGCGCGAAAAGATCATTCAGGGCTGGCGGGAAACTTATGGTCAGAACGGCAAAATCTATCTTTCCCGCCCGGTGGGATGCAAGCAGTGCAGTGGTGGGTACAAAGGCCGTATCGGGCTTTACGAACTACTGAAAGTCTCCCCCACCATCCGGCATCTTATCTGCCAAAGAACAGCCGCATCCGAATACCAGTCAACCGGCATCCAGGAGGGAATGCGCACGCTGAAACAGGACGGCATAGAGAAAGTGCTACGCGGCATTACCGATATCACGCAAGTGCATAGTGCGTGTGTTTGATTGAACCTCAGATAGGGTGCGGACTGAACTATAGTGTCAAATAATTTGTACTATTCTTATGGCATTACTGATGCATCCGCCAATGAGAGAGGTAAACCATGGACAAAACTAACACGACCCAATGCGAACTCACCCCTGCCGGACGATTGAAAAACCTGGCGGACTGGGACAAAAATGTTGCCGCATGGCTTGCTGAGAAGGATGGCATCACTCTGACCGAAGCACATTGGGAAATCATCCTTATGATGCGCAAGTACTATGAGACATATAACATTTCACCCATCCTTAAATTATTGAAACGGGAAATTCGGGAAAAACTGGATGCGCAGAAGGCAGAAAATGTCTATCTGGACAAGCTTTTCCCCAATGGCGTGCTGACCCAAGGCTCCAAAATCGCCGGCCTGCCTGTACCCATACTCGATGTTGAAATTGAAAAGCTTCCCGTAGCTAAAGCCAAACCTGCGGCGGAGCCTATAACCACACCTCCCGCACACAAACACTTCATCGGATCATTCGAATTTCAAGGCAAAGTTTATCCGGTGTATGAGAAAGGCAATCTGGCAAATCTTGATGACTGGAGTGAACCCTTGGCCGAATTCATGGCACGTCAGGAAGGCATTAATCTCACACCTGCCCATTGGGAAATCATCCATTTCATGCGCCAGTTTTATTTCAAATATGGCATCAGCCCCATGGTCCGCTTACTTATGAAAAACATGCGTGACGAACTAGGCGCAAGCAAAGGCAGCGATGAGTACCTTTACAAGCTCTTCCCGGGCGGCCCTTCACGGCAAGGCTCACGTATAGCCGGCCTGCCGGAACCGCAGGGTTGCATCGATTAGCAAACACACGAGGAATCTTTCGCGGTAGTTCTCAACATGAATGGGGCAATATCCTTGCTGGCGGGTTCAGCCGCCAAGGTTCTCGCCCGCGATGAAAACACCACTGCCACCCATTTTCAAAATGGAAAGACAGAAAAAATTACTTCACTACCTGTTTCAACTGCTCCAGAATCGCCGGGTTCTCCAGCGTAGACACATCCTGGGTGATCTCCTCGCCCTTGGCCAAGGCATCCCAGTTGGCCAAAATGTCAGACCAAAAATTGGTCATGCCGCAAGTTCAGTCAATACCTCTGGCCGTTTTTCAGCAATGGCGATAAGCGTTTTTGCTGCGCCGGAAGGTTGGCGTCGGCCTTGTTCCCACTCCTGGAGTGTGCGCACTGACACGCCCAGCAACGTTGCAAACTGTGACTGCGAAAGACCGGATTTAATGCGTACCGCAACCACAGGCGAAACAGGAGCAACCGCTCCATTTCCAGCCAGCATTTCGCGAACGGACTGTTCAAGTTCAGCGCCAATATTGCGGGACGATTCCCATGCTTCTAACTCGGCGTCAGACAGCGGTTTTTTCGATGGCATCTTTCATCTCCTTCAATTTGTGACCAGCGATGGAATCTAGCCCGGATGTTTCATAAATTCGCGTGATGATTGCGCAGGATTTTGTTTTGTAGGGGGATTTTGTGAAAGAGTGGCGTAGTTACTCATATGCCCGACTGAACAAAATCTCCCTACGAAACATAAAGACAAGCAAGGGCACGCGTCAATTTATGAAACATCCGGGCTAGGGCGCTCTTCGCATACAAAAACAGCAGCCAAACTTGCCCATTCGTCAGCCGCGTAAAGTAAATCACACGAACACCGCCCGATTTACCTGAACCGGCCCGCGTCCAGCGCACTTTGCGCACCCCACCTGAATTCCTTACCACGTCGCCTGCTTCTGGATTGTGGGCGATGAATGCAGCGAATTCACCACGCTCCCCCTCAGTCCAGTAATGCGGCCAGAGGCGCTGAAAAGTCGGGGTTTCAATCACCGTAAGCATAAATAAACTATACGTCAATGACGTATTTTGTCAAGAATACATTAACGAGAAATTACTTCACAGCCATAACCCGCCGAATACAAGCATCTGGCGTAAAGGAACCAGATGGGGTGCGCGTCGCGCACCCTGCAAATCCAATATTATTGGTGGTCTGGCCCAGAACATGCGGAATGCGGAGTTAGGCTGGATGCGTGATTGCAAGACCTAGCCCCGCTGACGCTTTAGTGACGCTTTAGCGCGTCCCTCTTGAATGTTAAGGTTAGCCACCGTTGGTACCCTCAAGAGCTTTCTGTACGAGTGCACCACGAATCTTCGTAAGTTCTTCCGTTCCCAGAATTGTACGGAGGCCTTGAATGATGCTTGCGATAGCCACGTCTTCAGACAGCGGCTTACCTTGCCATGAATCGCCCATACTCTCTCTTCCGAGAATATCCGCGAAAGTCTTATACATTTCTTCAATCTGCTTCTGGCGTGGCTCGCCATGTCCGGCATTGCGCAAGAACCAGTCACCGGCCCCGACGTTACGAAGTGCACCCTCGAATCCCTGAAGAACAGAATCAAGTTTAGTCGTTAGCCAAACAGCGTATTTTCTGCGTAATGCGAAGAGATTCGTAGCGTGTGGCAACACCTCCTGTGTAGGTCCTTCTCGGAAAAGCGTGTCGAGAGTTTTGAATACCTCGGCGATGTACTCCTCTGAGAAAGCGACATGCTTGTCAAAGGCAACATTTGCCATATGTGAGCTAGCACCTAGCGCAAATCGTTGCTGCACATCAAGGAGGAGCAACTGGCGCTCGTGCGAGGAAAGGTCTCGCATTAGCTGGAACATGGCGACCACAAGGGAGCCAACTAGTGGAACTGCAGCTATTTCTTGGATTAGCGTGCTGTGTGGAAGGAGATAAAACGCCAGTAGCGATGACAAAAACAACACCGCAAGGCCAATGTAGATGCTACTGCTTGAGGGAGTGCGCATTTTTTAAGTGGCTAACGTTGAAGGTAAGAGGCGGCCGATAGGCCGTCCCTCTTGACCGAAAGGTTAGGCGGCACTCGGCGACGTTTGCTCACTTCTTACCTTGAGATGCTCGGATAAGGTTTCGTAGCGCCTCGTGCAAACGATCATCGCTGAATACCTGAACACACGCCAGGCGCGCAAAGGTTTGATATGAGTACTTCTGTAGTTTAGGCAAGTCGCTTGCATCCAGCTTGTCGAGTGGGCGGCCTGCTTGCGACGCGTAGCTGAGATTTGAAAGTGCGTGTCCGTACGACAGCAGCGCCTTAATGTTGGCGGAAGAGAGCCCACTTGCGTTCAGGAAGTCAACCTGCTCCAGAAGGTAGCGGTGGGCAACAGGATTTTTGTCGTTGGCTTCGACGAACGAAACATGCAAACACTGGGCATACTGCGGTGGCAGAGAGAACTGAAGCGCAATATCCGAGCCAGCATCAAACACTTCGGCCCGAGGCTTCACTTTTTTGAGTAGTGCGTCGACTTCTTGCTGTTGCTGTGCGAAAGCCGGGGTAGAAATTGCGAGAGCAAGCCCTACAATAACAGCAGCGACGGCACTTCTCGATTGAGCAATGGTGCGCATAGTGGTTGTACCGTCTAACGTAAAGTTGACCCCAATAAAACGACCTAAAATTTCATTCGGTTGGTTTAAAAACATGCACCGACTCTAAACCCAATTTAAAACCAAGAAAACCAAATAGTTATCAAGCATTTTTTCGACTTTCAACACCCAACCTGCCCACCCCTGCAACAAACATAAAAAAAGCCGCCGAAAACCCCGGCGGCTTTTTTCGTGCCCCACAAACAAGAACCTACTTCACGACCTCTTTCAACTGCTCCAGAATCGCCGGGTTCTCCAGCGTGGAAACATCCTGGGTGATCTCCTCGCCCTTGGCCAAGGCGCGCAGCAACCGCCGCATGATCTTGCCAGAGCGGGTCTTGGGCAGGTTGTCGCCGAAACGGATTTCGTCGGGCTTGGCGATCGGGCCGATTTCCTTGGCCACCCAGTTGCGCAGATCGGCGACGATTTTCTTCGCGTCTTCGCCTTCCGGGCGCGCACCTTTCAGCACGACGTAGGCCACCACCGCTTCGCCCTTGATGTCGTGCGGCTTGCCCACCACGGCGGCCTCTGCAACCAGTGGGTTGGCCACCAGTGCTGATTCAATTTCCATCGTGCCGAGGCGATGGCCTGACACATTGAGCACGTCGTCGATCCGGCCCATGATCCAGAAGTAGCCGTCCAGATCGCAGTTGGCTCCGTCGCCGGCGAGATAATATTTGCCGCCCAGATCTTCAGGGAAGTAGTTTTTCTTGTAGCGCTCCGGATCGCCGTAGATGGTGCGGATCATCGAGGGCCACGGGCGCTTGATAACCAGAAAGCCACCCTTGCCCTTTTCCACGTCGTGGCCGGCTTCGTCGACGATCGCAGCCATGATGCCGGGCAGCGCCATGGTGCAGGAGCCGGGCTTGAGGCCATGCACGCCGGGCAACGGGGTAATCATGTGGCCACCGGTCTCGGTCTGCCACCAGGTATCGACGACCGGGCAGCGGGTCTGGCCAACGGTATTGTAGTACCACATCCACGCCTCGGGGTTGATCGGCTCGCCCACCGTTCCGAGCAGGCGCAGGGAGGAAAGGTCATATTGCTTGGGCAGATCGGCACCAAGCTTGATCAGGGAGCGGATCGCGGTCGGCGCGGTGTAGAAGGTGGTGATTTTGTGGTCCTGGATCATCTTCCAGAAGCGGCCGGCATCCGGGTAAGTTGGCACACCCTCGAACATCAGCTGGGTGGCGCCGATCCCCAGCGGACCATAGGTAACGTAAGTGTGGCCGGTGATCCAGCCGACGTCGGCGGTGCACCAGAAAATATCGCTGTCCTTGTAGTCGAAAGTCCAGCGCATGGTGTTGATGGCATGGAGCAGGAAACCGGCGGAAGAATGCTGAACGCCCTTGGGCTTGCCGGTGGAACCGGAAGTGTAAAGAACGAACAGCGGGTGCTCGGCATTCACCCACTCCGGCTCGCAGGTGTCGGCCTGGCCTTGAACGGCATCGTGCCACCATACGTCACGTTGTGCATCCCACGCCGTTTCTCCGGCGGTACGCTGGTATACCACCACCTTTTTCACGCACTCGCAGCCACCCATGGCGAGCGCATCGTCCACTGCGGGCTTGAGCTGCATCGCTTTACCGCCGCGGAATTGTCCATCGGCAGTAATAATCAGACTGGCGCTCGCATCGGTGATGCGTTCATGCAGGCTCTTGGCAGAGAAACCGCCGAATACCACCGAGTGGATCGCACCGATGCGGGCGCAGGCCTGCATCGCCACCACCGCTTCGATGCTCATCGGCAGGTAAATGATGACGCGGTCGCCCTTCTTCGCGCCCAGCGCCTTGAGTCCGTTGGCGAAGGTGCAGACGCGATGGTAGAGATCTTTATAGGTAATCTTGGTGACCTTGCCGTCGTCCGCCTCGAAGATGATCGCAATCTTGTTTGGCTGAGTGGCGAGATGCTTGTCCAGGCAGTTGTAGGACACATTCATTTCGCCGTCGTCGAACCATTTGTAGAACGGTGCGTTGCTCTCGTCCAGCACCTTGGTAAAGGGCTTTTTCCATACCAGCAGTTCGCGTGCCAACCCTGCCCAGAAACCTTCGTAATCTTTCTCAGCCTGCTCGCACAGCGCCCGGTAGCCGTCCATCCCCTTGACGTTGGCCTGGGCCTTGAATGACTCGGCCGGCTCAAATACCCGGGTTTCGTTCATGACTGATTCAATCGACGACATGTTTTCTCCTCGAAGTTTTTGTTACGATGCAGTTGTTTGATGATATCGCTTTTGCGAATAGTTGCAAACTCACCAGGCTGTTCATCTGGAACTTATAGATAAGTTAACTGACATCTCATCATATCAAAATGGATATTTCCCCGCAAAACACCCCCGAACAACTCATCGCGGCGGCGCTCAAGCTCAGCCGTTATGCCCGACGCCTGACCGAAAGCGATGCCGCCGCGCTCGACCGGCTTCATGCAACCCTGTTCATCCCCTGGGATACAGCGACGATGCAGGCCATCCTCGACGACTGCGCGATCGACGATGAAACATCGCTGAAGAAAGCTCTGCGCATTTTGCGCAAGCAGGTGATGCTGCGCCTGATCGTGCGTGACCTCGCCGGACTGGCCGACCTGCGCGAAGTCATGAGCACGGCCACTTTGCTGGCCGAAGTCACCACCCGCTTCGCCCTCTCCTGGCTCGACAACTGGCTGCGTAGCCAATACGGGCCTCCAGTCGGGGAAGAAAGCGGCAGCGAGCAAGATCTGGTTGTGGTCGGCATGGGCAAGCTCGGCGGCGGCGAGCTCAACGTCTCATCGGACATCGACCTGATCTTTGCTTACCCGGAAGAAGGCGAAACCACCGGACCGCGCAAAACCAGCAACCATGAATACTTCGCCCTGCTCGGCAAAAAGCTGATCGGTGCACTCAACGAAACCACCCAGGACGGCTTTGTCTTCCGCGTCGACATGCGGTTAAGGCCTTATGGCGATTCCGGGCCGTTGGTCGGCAGTTTTTCCATGCTGGAAAACTACTATCTCACCCAGGGCAGGGAATGGGAGCGTTACGCCTGGATCAAGGGGCGACCTCTCACCGGCAGCCTGTACCAGGAACTGGCCGACATCCTGCGCCCGTTCGTGTTTCGCAAATACCTCGATTTCGGCGCCTTTGCCTCGATGCGCGGCCTGCACACCCAGATCCGCCAGGAAGTGAACCGGCGCGACATGCAGGACAACATCAAACTGGGACCGGGCGGCATACGCGAAATCGAGTTCATTGCCCAGGTGTTCCAGCTCATCCGCGGCGGCAAGGAAACCGACCTGCAGACCCGCTCCACCCTGGTGGCTCTCGACCTGATCGAACAGCGCAATCTGCTGCCGGCACAGGCCGTGACCGAACTGCGCAACGCCTACTTCTTCCTGCGCAACCTGGAGCACCGCCTGCAATACCTGGAGGACGCCCAGACCCAGACCCTGCCCGGCAGCGATGCCGACCGGCAGATTATTTCCTCCGCGATGGGCTACGCCGATTGGCCCGAATTCCTGAAAACACTCGACACCCATCGCAACAAGGTAGAGCGCCATTTCGAACAAGTTTTCGCTGCGCCGCAAAGCGCTCAAGGCAATCACTCCCTGGCAGCCTTGTGGCAGGGCGCACCGGCCGATGAGGACGCAATCGCACTTCTCGCCGAACAGGGCTACCATCACCCCGCCGAGACTTGGCAACGACTCAGTCGGATCCGTGAAGGCAGCCGCTACAACCAGCTGCCGACCGAGAGCCGCACCCGCTTCGACTCACTCCTGCCGCCGCTGATCCAGGTCGCCTGCAATTTCTCCAACCCCGATGAAACCCTGGAGCGCATTCTCCATCTGGTGGAGAACATCAGCCGACGCGGCACCTACCTCGCCCTGCTGGTGGAATACCCACAGACCCTCAACCAGGTGGCCAAGCTGTGTAGCGCCAGCCCCTGGGTATCGGGCTACCTCACCCAGCACCCGATTTTGCTGGATGAACTGCTCGACACCCGCGAGCTTTACGCCAGGTACGACCGGGAAAAACTACGGAATGAGCTGAAAGATCTGCTGCACGCGGCTGAAGGCGACACCGAGCGGCAGATGGACATCATGCGCCACTTCAAGCAGGCACAAACATTCCGCCTCGTGGCACAGGATCTGGCCGGGGCGCTGCCGCTGGAAATCCTGTCCGACCAGCTCTCCGATCTGGCCGACATGATCCTGGACGAAACCTTGCGCCTCGCCTGGGCCGGACTACGTGTCAAACACCGCGACACACCGCGCTTCGCCATCATCGCCTACGGCAAACTGGGCGGCAAGGAACTGGGCTATGCCTCCGACCTGGACATCATTTTTCTTTACGACGACGACTCCCCGGACGCTGCCGAGAACTACGCCAAATTGGCACAACGCATCAACAGCTGGATTTCCAGCATGACGCCAGCCGGCATCCTCTACGAAACCGATCTGAGGCTACGGCCCAACGGCGCCAGCGGCCTGCTGGTCAGCTCGGTCGTGGCATTCGAGGACTACCAGAAGAATCAGGCCTGGGTGTGGGAGCACCAGGCACTGACCCGCGCCCGCTTCTGCGCTGGCGACACCGATATCGGCGTGGCCTTCGAGCGCATCCGCATCGAGGTGCTGCGGCAGGAACGCAATACCGCGACTCTGCGCGAGGAAGTACTCAAGATGCGGCAGAAAATGCTGGATGCACACCCTAACCCTAGCGGCCTGTTCGACATCAAACATGATCGCGGCGGCATCATCGACGTCGAGTTCATCGTGCAGTATCTGGTGCTGAATTTTTCCGGCCTCCATCCAGAATTGACGCGAGATGCCGGCAATCTCGCCCTGCTCCGGCTCGCCGGCGAACTCAAGCTGATCCCCCTGGACTTGGCAGAACAGGTGCGCGACACCTACCGCGAATACCGCCTGCTCCAGCACCAGTTGCGGCTGCAGGGCGGCGCCCATGCCCGCATTGACCCGCTGCAGGCGGAAGAACACGCGGAAGCCGTCAAGCGGCTGTGGCAGGTAGTGCTGAGTCCTGAGTCCTGAGTCCTGAGTGCAGAGTGCAGAGTGCAGAGCCCAAAGAATCATCGCGCAGCGATACTACGCACTCAGCACTTTCTACTCAGGACTCAGCACTGCTCTGCACTCAGGACTTTTTGCGCTACAATTAGCCGATTCCCGACAATTTTTTCGATTTGGAGCACAAGCATGTCTATGTCCGACCGCGACGGCCTGATCTGGTACGACGGCAAGATGGTGGATTGGCGCGACGCCACCACCCACGTCCTCACCCACACCCTGCACTACGGCATGGGCGTGTTCGAAGGCGTGCGCGCCTACAAGACCGACAAGGGCACGGCGATCTTCCGTTTGAAGGAGCACACCGACCGGCTATTTGCCTCGGCGCACATCTTCTGCATGAAAATGCCTTTCGATAAAGCCACGCTGATGCAGGCCCAACTGGACGTGGTGCGCGGCAACAAACTCGAATCCGGCTACATCCGCCCAATCGTGTTTTACGGTTCTGAAGCCATGGGCATCGCGGCGACCACGCTCTCCACCCATATCGCCGTGGCCGCCTGGTCGTGGGGCACCTATCTCGGGGCGGAAGCTCTGGAGAAGGGCATCCGCGTAAAAACCTCGTCGTTTACCCGCCACCACGTCAACGTCAACATGTGCCGAGCCAAGTCGGTATCTACCTACACCAACTCCATCCTCGCGCATCAGGAAGCCGCGCAAGACGGCTACGATGAAGCTCTGCTGCTGGATGTAGACGGCTATGTAGCGGAAGGCGCAGGAGAAAACCTCTTCATCGTCAAGAACGGCAAACTGTTCACGCCCGATCTGACCTCCTGCCTGGAAGGCATCACCCGCGCCTCGATCATCGAGCTTGCCGGTGAACTGAACATCCCGGTAATCGAAAAACGCATTACCCGCGACGAGGTGTATTGCGCCGACGAAGCCTTCTTCACCGGCACAGCGGCTGAAGTGACGCCAATCCGCGAACTGGACAACCGCACCATCGGCGAAGGCAAACGTGGCCCGATCACGACCCAATTGCAGACAATGTTTTTTGACTGCGTCACCGGCAAAGCAACCCACCATCAGGATTGGTTGACCCTGGTTTAAGGAGAGATCGATGCAACCCGAATTCAAGGCACGTTATTACGAAGTCACGGCGAAGGATTTGCCGCTGCACTGCCCGACACCGGCGATGCAGAGCTGGAGCAGCCACCCACGGGTATTCCTGCCGATAGAAAAGACCGGCGAAGCACTGTGCCCCTATTGCGGAACGCTGTACAAGCTCAAGGGCGAACTGCCCAAGGGGCATCACTAAAAACTGATTTACCGCAGAGGACGCGGAGGGCGCAGAGGAAAACCTTAAGATCCTGCCCTGGCGTTTGTTGCGGTGAATTGCATTGCGCTTTTGATTTACTCCGCGTCCTCTGCGTCCTCTGCGGTGAAAAGATTCATGCTTAAAATTCTCATCATCGCCCCGTCCTGGGTCGGCGACGCCGTAATGGCGCAACCCCTGTTACGACGCCTGCGGGAACGCTATCCCGATGCCGTGATTGACGCCTTCGCGCCGGCCTGGGTAGCCCCAGTACTGGAACGCATGCCGGAAATCCGGCGCGTCGCCATCAATCCGCTGGCCCATGGCGAGTTAAGCCTCAAGCTGCGCTGGAAGTTGGGGCGCGCGTTGAGGCAGGATCACTATGATCACGCCATCATCCTGCCCAATTCGCTGAAATCGGCACTAATTCCTTTCTTTGCGGGCATTACACTGCGCACCGGTTTCAAAGGCGAAATGCGCTTTGGCCTGATCAATGACATGCGGCATCTGGACAAACAGGCTCTCCCCCTGATGGTGGAGCGTTTCGCCGCCCTGGCCGAATACCCCGGCATGCCGCTACACCACCCGGTGACGAATCCGCGCCTGACAGCGAACAAAGAGCAGACACAAACCACGCTTGCCAAACTGGGCCTGACCCCGAAAAAAACGGTGGTCGCTTTCTGCGTCGGTGCCGAATACGGTCCGGCCAAGCGCTGGCCGGCTCGGCATTTCACCGAACTGGCGGGCATGCTGGCAAATGAAGGCCATGAAATCTGGCTATTGGGCTCGCACAAGGATACGGAAATCGGCGCCGAAATCGAAAGTTCAAGCAGCGGGGCCGCCCGCAACCTGTGCGGCCAAACCAACCTCGCCCAAGCCATCGACCTGCTTGCCGCTGCGAACCTCGCCGTGGTCAACGATTCCGGCCTGATGCACATTGCCGCCGCACTCGACAAACCGATGATCGCCTTGTTCGGCTCGTCCAGCCCCGGCTTTACCCCGCCGATGTCGGACCAGGCCCGGATCATCAGCCTGAACCTGCCCTGCAGTCCCTGCTTCAAAAGGGAGTGTCCGCTTGGCCATTTCGATTGCATGATCAAGCTTTCTCCGAAACAGGTTTTCGAGGAAGCCACCGCAATGCTCCTGCATGCCGGCCCACAAGATAAAAACCTGGCCAAATGAGAATTGACAAGCGCAGCAGCTTTCACCACGATATGCACTTAACCGGTTTGGAATCGTAATGGCAACAGGAATACCCAAAGGATTTGAATTCATCGAAAGCCTGGCAAAGGAGCTTTCCTCCAAAAACCTGGTTTTCCCGACTTCACTCAATATCACGATGCGCATTCGCTCTGCGCTGAATGACCCCAACTCGTCTACCGACAAAGTCGCTCACATCGTCGGGACTGAGCCGGTGCTTTCCGCACATCTGTTGCAACTTGCCAATTCGGTGGCGATGAAGGCCGGCGGCAAACCGATCGTCGACCTGCGCACGGCGATCACCCGGATAGGCTATGCAATGGTACGCAACGTCGCCATCTCGGTCGGAATGCGCCAGCTATCCCAGGCCTCACCGCAGGGCGTCATGCAGTCGTGGGTGGAAAAATTATGGAAGCACAGCATCCTGGTCGCATCCATCTCCTACATATTGGCAAAAAAACGGGCGCGAATTAACCCGGACGAAGCGATGCTGGCAGGGCTGCTGCATGATATCGGCGAGTTTTACATTCTGACCCGGGTGAAAGACTTCCCGGATCTCTTTGCCGACGAGGCGGCCATCAAGGAAATCATCCGTCTCTGGCACTCCGAAGTGGGGCGTGCAATCCTGGAAAGCTGGGAAATTCCCGAGGAAATTGCCACCGCGGTCCAGGATCATGAAACATTCGATCGCATCCACGCCACGCCGGCCGACCTGACTGACGTAATCATGGTCGCCAACATCCTTAGCGGCGAGGGGATGCCGGAAAACATCGACTGGGAAAAAGCGCCGCAGGCCTTCGGCCATCTGAGGCTGGACTCGGAAACCTGCAATACAGTGCTGATGGAATCCGAAGACGAAATGAAACAGATAGCCTTGGCCCTGGGCTGACCAGCCCTATCTACATAGGCAGTGGGGAAACGCGGCTTTTCTTCCGGACTAGTGTTGAATTTAGGATCCGCGACAATACTGTCAATCTGGAGAGCTCAATGAGCACCGTACAAGCGAATATGGCCGATTTTATCGATGCCCTCGACAGGGATATATCGGCGAAGAACCTGATTTTTCCAAGCTTTCCAGACATCACCATGCGGATTCGATCCGCGCTGAACAACCCCAATATTTCCGCCAGCAAAGTCGCCAAAATCGTCGGAGCAGAACCGGTTCTGTCAGCACAGCTATTACGCCTGGCAAACAGTGCTGCCTTATGCGCCGGCGGCAGACCGGTTGACGACCTGCCCACGGCGATCAAACGTCTGGGCTATGCCCTGGTTCGCAACGCCGCGATTGCACTAGGGATACGTCAACTGGCCCAGGACACCCACCAAAGCATGATGCGTGCTCCCCTGGAAATATTGTGGCGACACAGTATCCAGGTTGCTGCGATCAGCTACGTGCTGGCGAAAAGACTGACCCGCATCAACCCCGACACAGCGATGCTGGCGGGTCTGCTGCACGATATCGGCATGTTCTACATTCTGGCCCGCGCAAAGAAATACCCGGATCTGTTTACCGATGAGGCGATATTAAGAAACATCCCGCATCAAACGCATGCACAAATCAGTCCGGCTATTCTGGAAAGCTGGGACGTCCCGGAGGACATCATTGCTGCCGCAAGAGATCACGCCACATTTGACCGGATCCATTACGCACCGGCAGACCTGACCGATGTGGTAATAGTCGCCAACATCCTTGCCAAACGAGGCTGCCCCGGGGCTGTTGGAAGTACTGAATGCCCCGCGCCGCTCCCCTCATCCTTCGGCCGGCTTAACCTGGATGCGACAACCTGCGCCGCTGTAATTCTCAGGTCCGAAGAGGAAATTGCGCTGATATCCCAAGCATTCTGCTGAATTATCGAGCCCGGCCTTTTCCCCGGTTATAACGTCCGGGAAAAGCGCGGCTTATCCGCTGATTGCTGCTTGAGATACGCATCGAAGGGCATCGCGATGTTGCGCAGAAAAAATCGCCCGACCTGGGTTACCACCACCTTTTCAGGCGATAGTGCAACCAGTCCGTCGACTTCCATTTCCTTCAATTCCACCAACGCATCGGCAAAGTATTTGTCGAAATCGATTCCCCATGCACGCCCGAATGATGCCTTGTCGAGCTCAAGGTCACACATGATGCGTGTAATGGCATCGCGCCGCAGCTTGTCCTCATTCGTGACGCGCAGGCCGCGCTCTGTCGGCAACCGCCCCTCACCCACCAGTCGATAGTAGTCGGATAGCTTTTTCACATTCTGCACGAACACATCCTCGGTCTGGCTGATCGAAGAAGCGCCGAAAGCGTAAATATCGCAGTTCTTGTGAGTGGTGTAGCCCTGGAAGTTGCGGTACAGGGTCTTGCTCTGCTGCGCCTTGACGATCTCGTCGTCGGGCTTTGCAAAATGGTCCATACCAATGTAGACGTAGCCTGCCGCGCCAAGTTTGTCCAGAATCAGCTGCTGCAGTTCCAGGCGTGTAGCGAGGCTGGGCAGATCGGCTTCAACAATCAGTTTCTGGTTTTTTTTCATCCACGGCACGTGGGCATAATTGAACACTGCCAGCCGGTCCGGCCCCATGTCGATAATCTTGTCCAGCATTTCGCGATAGGTTTCCACGGTCTGATGCGGCAGGCCCACCATCAGGTCCATGTTGATGCTGTCAAAACCTTCTTCACGCATCCAGCCATAAACCTGCCGGATCAGGCTTTCCGGTTGCACCCGGTTAACCGCCTTCTGCACGGTGTCGTTCAAATCCTGCACACCCAGGCTGATGCGGTTGAAGCCGGCATCTTTCAGGGCTTTTACATGCTCGCGGGAAAGTTCGCGCGGATCGACCTCGCAGCCTTTTTCCGCATCAGCAGCGATGGCAAAACGGCTGGCGATATGGGCAAACAAGCGGCGGATATCGTCGGGGGCCAAATAGGTCGGCGTGCCACCGCCCCAGTGCAACTGGCGCGCCACCCGGCCGGGATTGGTCAGTGCAGCCACCTGGTCAATTTCCTTGAACAGGTAATCCAGATATTCGGTAGCACGATTGTAGTTCCTCGTCGCCACCATGTTGCAGCCGCAGTAGTAGCACAGCGTGTCGCAGAATGGGATGTGCACATACAGCGACAGGTCGCGCCCCTTGTCCTGGGTCTGTTTGATTTCTTCCAGCCACTCCTTCTCGCCGAAGGCATCGGTAAAATAGGGTGCGGTCGGGTAAGAAGTGTAGCGTGGACCGGCCTTGCTGTATTTTTCGAGTAAAGAAGCGGCGAGTTGCATGGTGACGTGCTTTTCAGAATAGGTGAGGCGCTGATTATACTCCGGCTTGAAAGCGGGTGGAAAAAACGGCCGAAAACCGCGATAATCAAGGCAAGATCAAACAAAAAGAAAGTGCGCTACATGACCAGCCTGCCCAAAGAAATCTTCAAAGCCTACGACATCCGCGGCATCGTCGGAAAAACACTGACCCCGGAAATCGTCGAGGCCATCGGCCACGCCATCGGCTCGGAAGCGGTTGCACGCAAGCAGACCGCCATCGCCATCGGCCGCGACGGACGGCTGTCTGGCCCGGACCTGGCCGCAGCGCTGGCGCGCGGCATCCAGAAATCCGGCATCGACGTGATCGATCTGGGCCTGGTTGCCACACCCATGACCTATTTCGCCGCCTACCAGCTCAACACCCATTCCGCGGTGATGCTCACCGGCAGCCACAACCCGCCCGACTACAACGGCCTGAAAATGGTGCTGGGCGGTGACACGCTGTCCGGCGACGCGATCCAGGCGCTGCGACTTCGGCTAGAAAAGGGCGACCTGATCAACGGCAGCGGTAGCTACAGCACTCACGACATCGCCGACGAATACATCAACCGCATCACCTCCGACGTGAAGATGGCGCGCAAGATGAAGATTATCGTCGACTGTGGCAACGGCGTACCCGGTGCATTCGCGCCCCAGCTCTATCGCGACATGGGCTGCGAGGTGGAAGAAATGTTCTGCGAAGTGGATGGCAACTTCCCCAACCACCACCCTGATCCCTCGGTCCCTGAGAACCTGCGCGACCTGATCGCCCGCCTCAAGATTTCGGACGCCGAAATCGGCTTCGCCTTCGACGGTGATGGCGACCGGTTAGGCGTCGTCACCAAGGACGGGCGGATCATCTATCCCGACCGCCAGCTGATGCTGTTCGCGCAGGACGTGCTTTCGCGCAATCCCGGCGCGGAAATCATCTTCGACGTCAAATCCACCCGCAACCTGTTTTCCTGGATCCGTAACCACGGCGGCAAACCACTGCTGTGGAAAACCGGCCACTCCTTCATCAAGGCCAAGATGAAGGAAACCGGCGCCCTGCTGGCCGGCGAGATGAGCGGCCACATCTTTTTCAAGGAGCGCTGGTTCGGCTTCGATGACGGCCTTTACGCGGGTGCGCGGATGCTCGAATTCCTCAGCAAACAGGCGGACATCAATGCCACTCTGCATGGCCTGCCGGACACTGTGAACACCCCGGAACTCCAGATCAAGATGGAAGAAGGCGCGCACTACGCCCTGATCGACCAGTTGCAAAAAACCGCCAAATTTCCGGATGCCACGGAAATCATCACCCTCGACGGCCTGCGCGTGGAATATGCCGACGGCTTCGGCCTGATGCGGCCGTCCAACACCACGCCGGTGATCGTGCTGCGCTTCGAAGCAGATAACGAAGTGGCGCTGAAGCGGATTCAGGAAGAGTTTCGGGCGGTGTTGCTAGGCGCGGAACCGAATGCGCAATTGCCTTTCTAAGACATGAGGATCCGAAACATTTAAAATTCAGTCGCAGGATATTGCCAAGCAGAACGCAGTCGTCGTAACATTACGCCATCGGCACTTGTTTTATATCTCTTATATAAGATATAAAACAAAAAGGATTCGCCGCGTAAAAACCACTAGGTTATTTGTCGAGGTCGCACATTATGCCTGTCGTCATGTCTCGCCGCCGCTTCATCACCATCGCCGCCGCCGCTGTCGGCCTGCCGTTGCTGCTGAGAGCAGGGGGTTCCCAAGCCAGGCCGGTACGCTGGGAAGGCACTGCGCTGGGTGCGCCGGCCTCCATCCAGCTTTACCACAGCGACGAAGCACAGGCGCGCGCAGCCATCGCTGCCGGGCTGGACGAACTAAAGCGACTAGAGGCAATTTTCAGTGTCTACCGCGCCGATAGTGCCATCACCGCGCTCAACCGCGACGGCGTGCTGGAGAATGCACCAACTGACTTCATCGCCCTGCTGACCCACGCCCTGTCGCTGGCCAGGATCAGCGACGGCATTTACGACCCTACAGTGCAACCGCTGTGGCAAACCTATTTTCGCCATTTCACTGCATCGCACCCCGATCCCACCGGGCCGACTCCGCACGACATTGCCGCTGCGCTCGCCCTGGTGGATTGGCGCGCAGTCGAGGTGGACGCAAGCCGCCAACGCATCGCCTTCGCCCATCCCGGCATGGGCCTGACGCTCAACAGCGGCGCGCAGGGCTATATTACAGACCGCGTCACCGATGTGCTGCGCGCCCATGGCTTCGAGCACATGCTGGTGGACATGGGCGAGCCGCGTGCCTTATCGACCAAGCCTGATGGCTCGGCTTGGCGCATCGGCATCGCCAATCCTGCAAACCCCAACAGCTCGGTGACCACACTGGAAGTGGTGGACCAATGCGTATCCACTTCGGGTGGCTATGGCACCCTGTTCGACTCCGCTGGCGCCTTCACCCACCTGATCGACACCCGCACCGGACGCACTGCGCCCGCGCTACTGGGGGTCTCGGTCATCGCCAGCACCGGCACCATCGCCGACGGCCTCTCCGCCGCCATGCTGATGGCGCCGGTCGAGCGCCGACTATCCATCCTCCGGGCTGCTGGCGGCACGAAGGCCATCTATGTCACACCCGAAGGCGTGGTGTCCACCGTGGTGTCCTGACCGTGAACGCCACCGAGGAAAACACGATGGAATTCAGCGCCCCCGACATGGTCGAGGGCATCGCTCACGTTGTTGCGGTGGAAGGCGCCATGGTCTGGCTGGAACCGGAGCAGACCACCAGCTGCGGCAGCTGCGCCTCATCCTCGGTCTGCGGCGCCAAGGGGGGCATCGGCACTACCGCCAACCGGCTCGAAGCCCGCCGCTTCTCGCTCGAAAATCATCCCGGCCTGGTTGTCGGCGAACGCGTGGTGGTCGGCATTCGCGAGAATACGCTGATCAAGGCTTCGCTCACCGCCTATGCCATTCCGCTTGGCACCATGCTGGGCGCAGGCATAATGGCGCAATGGGCTGCCGGTAGCGATGGCATTACCATGGCCGCCATGGTCGCCGGACTGGCGCTCGGTCTTGGCATCTCGCGCCTGAGCGCTGGCCATCTAGCTTCCCGAGGCGACCTCGCCCCCCGCTTCATTCGTCGCGCCAATACGGGCGGCACCTGCAAAATAACCTAGAGGCCGAGGCATGAAAGAATACATCCTTCTGATGGTGAGCGCGGCGCTGGTCAACAACGTCATCCTGGCCCGCTTTCTCGGTCTGTGCTCGTTCATGGGCGTCACCACGCGCATCGACACCGCGGTCGGCATGGGCATGGCGACCACCTTCGTGATCACCGTCTCGTCGATGGCTGACTGGGCGGTCGCAACCTATTTGCTGGAGCCCTATAACCTGTGGTATCTGCGCACGGTGACTTTCATCATGGTGATCGCCGCCGCCGTGCAGTTCACCGAGTTAACAGTAAAAAAGGTATCTCCCCACCTGTTCCAGATGCTGGGCATCTACCTGCCGCTCATCACGACCAATTGCGCGGTGCTGGGTATTGCCATCCTGCTGGTCGAGCACAGGATGAATTTCATTAGCGCCACGCTATTTGGCTTTGCTTCTTCCATCGGCTATAGCCTGGTGATGGTTATTTTCGCCGGGCTGCGCGAACGAATGGCATTGGCCGATATCCCCCGCCTGTTCGCCGGCCCACCGATCGGATTTATCGTCGCCAGCCTGCTGGCGCTGGCCTTCATGGGTTTTTCCGGAATGACCTCGACGGGGTGAGATGTGAAGAATATATCCTTGGCACATCACTCATCACTTTCATTGGCTTAGGAGCCTGACTATGTTATTGGCGGTCGGCAGTCTCACTATAATGGGTGTCACACTCGGCAGCATACTCGGCGCGGCAGCCTATTTTCTCGCTGTGGAGGAAGATCCGCTGGAGGAGGAATTGAAGGAGATGCTGCCCGGCTCGCAATGCGGCCAATGCGGCTATGTCGGCTGTGGCCAGTACGCAGCGGCGCTGGCGAAGGGTGAGGCACCGATAACCCTGTGCACGCCCGGAGGCAGAGCAGTAATCGAAGTGCTTGCCAAGAAACTGGGCGTCACCGCCGACCTGTCCGAGCATGAGGAAAAAGTACCGGAATACGCCTTCATCATCGAGGACCTCTGCATCGGCTGCACGCGCTGCATCAAGGAATGTTCTGTGGACGCCATCATGGGTGCCAACAAGCTGATGCACACGGTGATCGCCGAAGCCTGCCACGGCTGCGAAAAATGCGTCAAGGTCTGCCCCACCGACGCGATCGAGATGCGCACTATCCCGATGACGCTGGGCAGCTGGCATTGGGCCAAGCCCGAAGACCAGCATGCCGTGCATTAAAGAGGGCGATTAAAGATGAAACTTTTCCCCATCCGCGGCGGCATCCACCCCGACTACCGCAAGGAATTATCCAGCGAGAAGGCCATCGTCGCATTACCCATGCCGGCCGCGCTTTACATCCCCCTGCAGCAGCACATCGGCGCGCCGGCCGAAGTACTGGTGAATGAGGGCGACCCAGTCAAAAAAGGGCAGATGATCGCGCGTAGCGGCGGCACGGTGTCCGCTCCCCAGCACGCACCCACCTCGGGACGCATCAAGGCCATCACCGCCATCGCTGCGCCTCACCCTTCCGGGCTGGCGCAAACCACCATCATCCTCGAACCCGATGGCAAGGACGAGTGGGGCGAGCTCCCCGAACCCATCGCTGATCCCTTCACAGCGGACACACACACCATCAACGAGCGCGTCGCCGCTTCAGGCATCGTCGGCATGGGAGGGGCAGCCTTCCCCTCAGCAATCAAACTGAACCTCGGCACCCAGAAAAAGCTGGAAATCCTGCTCCTCAACGGCGCTGAATGCGAACCCTACCTGACCTGCGACGACCGGGTGATGCGCGAGTACGCCGACGAGATCATCGACGGCGCGCGCATCATGGCACATGCGCTGGGCGTACCCAGGGTGGTGATCGCCATCGAACAGAACAAGCCCCAGGCAATCGATGCCATGACACGGGCCGCTTCCACCTTTTCCGAGGTTGAGGTAGTGGGCGTGCCGGTGCAATATCCGATGGGCTCCGAGCGCCATCTGGTGCAGGCCATCACCGGGCGCGAAACACCGGCAAAGAAACTCACCGCCGACATCGGCGTTGTGGTGCACAACGTCGCCACCGCCCGCGCCGTGCATCATGCCGTGCGCTTCGGCCGTCCGCTCATCTCCCGCGTAGTGACGGTGAGCGGTAACGCGGTGCGCGAACCGAATAATATCGAGGTGCCGATCGGCGCCCGGGTGGCCGACCTGATCGCCTTCTGCGGCGGATTCGCCGTCGAGCCCGAAAGCCTGATCAACGGCGGGCCGCTGATGGGCCAACCGCTGCCCGGACTGGACGTGCCTGTGATCAAGGGCATGTCGGGCATCCTGGCTCTCACCGCCGCAGAAATCAACCAGCAGCCGGCCAGCGCCTGCATCCGCTGTGGCAACTGCGTGACAATCTGCCCGTGCGGGCTGGTTCCGGTAGAAATGGCCGCCTTCATCCGCAAGGACAATTTTAAAGTCGCCGCCCAGCTCGGGGTAATGGACTGCGTTTCCTGCGGCAGTTGTTCCTGGCTGTGCCCGTCGCATATCCCGCTGGTGCACTATTTCAACTACGCCAAGGGCATGATCAACGCCCAGGATCGCGAACGGCGCAAGATCGAACAGACCCGGATTCTGGCCGAAGCGCACACCCTGCGCGTGGAAAAAGCAGCTGCGGACAAAGCCGCCACCCTTGCCGCCAAGAAAGCCCAGGCAGCCGCGGCAGCCGCTGCCAAAGAAAAGGACGAGACCCCCGCATGACCTTTCTATCCATCAAGAACAGCGCACCGTTTACCCACCAGGTCAGCAGCGTTCAAAAAATCATGTTCACGGTGTTGCTGGCGCTGATACCGGCTACCGCTTTCAACCTCTACCTGTTCGGCTGGCCTGCGATCCTGCTGTTCACCGTCACAGTCGGCGCCTGCGTAGTGGTAGAGGCAGGTTGTCTGATACTGGCTGGCCAGCCGGTGAAAGCGACACTCAACGACTACTCGGCAGTGCTTACCGGCTGGCTGCTGGCGATGAGCCTGCCGCCCTGGGCACCTTGGTGGATCGGCGTGCTGGGGGCGATTTTCGCCATCGCCCTGGCCAAACATCCCTTTGGCGGCATCGGCCAGAATGTGTTCAACCCCGCCATGGTGGCACGCGTTGCCCTGCTGATATCGTTCCCCGTGGCGATGACCATCTGGGTCATGCCACATCCACTGTTCTCGGCTGGCGCACCGGGATTTTTCGACGCTATTGCCATCACTTTCGGTGGCCAGATGCCCGATGCGGTAAGTGCGGCATCGGCACTTGGCCATGTCAAGACCGAGCTGACTCGCGGCATTCCGGTGTCGCAATCCATGGTGCAGGCGCCCGATCTGATGGACATGATGCTGGGCTACCGCGCCGGGAGTCTGGGCGAAACCTCGGCGATACTGATCCTTGCCGGCGGCCTGTTCCTGATGGCAAAGCGCATCATTTCGTGGCACATTCCGTTGAGCGTAATGGCTGGAGTGTTCCTGATGGGTGCGATATTCCATGCCGTCGATCCTGCCCGTTTTACCTCCGGCACCTTCCATCTGGTATCCGGTGCCACCTTTCTGGGGGCATTCTTCATTGCCACCGATTACGTCACTTCGCCGGTGTCGAAAAAAGGACAACTGATATTCGGCCTTGGCTGTGGTGTGCTGATCTGGCTCATCCGCACCTTCGCCGGCTACCCCGAAGGCGTGGCTTTCGCGGTGCTGCTGATGAATGCGCTGGTTCCCATTATCGATCAATACACCCGTCCGCGCGCATTCGGGCGCAACCGCAAAGGTGAACCGCTGCCGCTGGGGAAAGAAAACCCATGAAAGCACAGCGCATGCTACGCCACGGGGTGATTCTGGGCGCATTTTGCCTGGGTTTCGGGGTCGTGCTCGCCATTAGTGACAGCATTACCGTAGATGATATTGCCGCTCGCGCACTGGAAGACCGGCTGAATTCGCTAAGCGAGGTGATCCCGGCCGGCATCCACGACAACAATCTGGTCGCGGATGCCATCACCATGAAGAACGAGCGGGACAAGGAAATCACGGTCTATCGCGCCACCAAGGAAGGCAAGGTAACCGGCATAGCCTACGAGATATTCGGCTCAGGCTATGCCGGCCAAATGAAGCTGATGATGGGCCTGGATACCCAGGGCAAGATCCTTGGCGTGCGTGTTCTCGCTCATAAAGAGACCGCCGGCCTGGGCGACAAGATGGAAGTAAAGAAAAGTGACTGGATACTACGCTTCACCGATCTGAGCCTCGGCAACCCGCCACCCGACAAATGGAAGGTAAAGAAGGACGGGGGTCAGTTCGACCAGTTTACCGGCGCCACCATTACACCTCGTGGCGTTATTGACGCCATCCGCAGAGGGCTTGAATTATTCGCCGCCCACAAGGAGCAAATGATGGACATCGCCACCAGCAAGGCAGCAATGAAGGAGGCACATTAAATGACGACCCAATACAAAACCATCGTCCGAGACGGCCTGTGGGATAACAACGGGGTGCTCGCCATGTTGTTGGGCCTGTGCCCGGCCATGGCCATGACCACCAGCGCCACCAACGCGCTGGGCATGGGATTGGCAACAGCGGTAGTGATGGCTGCATCCAGCATGCTGGTAGGCCTATTCCGCAACCAAATCACCCAGGAAGTGCGCATCCCGGTATTCATTCTGGTCATCGCCTCCATGGTTACGCTGGTGGATCTTTTCATGAACGCCTGGATGCACGAGCTTTACAAGGTGCTGGGCATGTTCATTCCGCTGATTGTGTCCAACTGCCTGCCACTTGCCCGCCTTGAAGCTTTTGCTGGTAAAAACTCGACGTTGCCATCGCTGGTGGACGGTCTCTTCATGGGTCTCGGTTTCACCATCGCGCTCACCCTGATCGGCGCGGTTCGCGAGATCATTGGCGTGGGCACCCTGTTCGCCGATGCATCGCTGCTGTTTGGGCCCGCTTTCAAATTCATGGAAATGCGCTTGTTACCCACTGACACAGGCATATTGATGATGGTTCTACCGCCGGGTGGATTCCTGGCGCTCGGACTGCTGGTAGTTGGAAAACGCATGCTGGACGTGCGCGCCGGCAAAGCCATCCAGATGGGCGGCGCGCACAGTGCCGCATGAGGAAGGTGCAATGAAAATCAGCGTCGCCTACGCCTCACCAACCCGCCAAGCATGGCTTAGTGTCGAAGTACCCGATGGCGCGACTATCAGTGATGCCATAGCGCGTTCGGGTGTCCTCCAGCAGTTTCCAGAAATCGACCTCGAGCAGCAAAAAGTCGGCATCTTCGGCAAGCTCACCAAGCTCGACGCTGCACTCGCGGATGGCGACCGCATCGAAATCTACCGCCCCATCACTTGCGACCCGAAAATGGTGAAGCGCAAGGCCAAAACCGAGGGTGAAGAAGCGCCATCTGAAGGCTGAACGGGAAAGCCTGTTGCCTGGGGTGACAGCAAAAGCAGCTTGATCGCATCGCCTTCGCACTCCACCTAACGCCCTTCCTCCACCTTGAGTCTCACCGTCCGGCGCTCGCCGGACTGGGTGGAGGCAGTTTCAAGAATGGCGCGACTGACCTCATCCCGACCCGACGTCATTCCACCCAACTCCACCCATTCTCCCAGTTTGGCACTGACGGTAGTTCGCAACTCCTGAAACCGCACATCCTGAATGCCCCCGTTGCCGACGAACGACAAGCGCGGCGCGATTTCCAACTCCACCCGATCGCCGTTCAGGCGAGGCAAAACATCGAAGCCGGTGGTGACATTCAGGAACTGCGTGTCCTGTCCATAGGCAACACGATTGCCGGCGAACACCAGGAAGCGCTGCACATAGGGCAGAGACTGACCGACACGGATAAAGGCAGGCGCACCTTCCAGCACGTTGATGAACTGGCTGTTGTTGTCCCGGCTGGAACCGGTGCTGCGCGTGATCCTGTAGCGCAGGCTATCTTCCTCCGCACCCCCGATCACCAAGCCGCCGCGGCTGCCGGATTCCCCACGCGACGACGCAATCACGCGCATATCGCCCACCCGCCCCTCGCCGGAAACGCCCTGTGAAGTAGCGCCACCGCTGCGCGTCACATCCTGTTGCAAAGTGATTTTCAGATTCTTCCGTGCCCGGTCGAGTTCGGCCAGCAGCAGTTCGATGTCGCGCATCCCCTTATCCGAAGCGCGCACGAAAAGCTGGTAATTCATGCCGCCGATGTTCTCCCCATCCCCCAGCATGGGACGGATCACCGGGATCAATTCCTCGGCGGAGTGGTGCTTGAGCGGGATGATTTTGAGCGGATAATCTGCCTGTGCCGCCATGGCCAGCATCGATAGCAACAGCGTCACGATCAGCTTCTTCAACATCGTTTTCTCCTTGCAGAATCCCTATTCTAGCGCCTTGCTTGCCCCTTGTTACAGGTTAGGAGGTAAAATGCCGGGATGTACTCATTCATCCGCTCCATATTTTTCAGCCTCGACGCTGAAACCGCTCACGGCCTCGGCATGCGTGCTATCAGGGATGCCCACCGGGTAGGGCTGTTGTGCCTGCTCGCGCCGCGCATCAAATCCACGCCCCGCACCGTGATGGGATTGACCTTCCCTAACCCGGTCGGCCTGGCCGCCGGACTGGACAAGGACGGCGACTATATCGATGCGCTCGGCGCGCTGGGCTTCGGTTTTATCGAAATCGGCACAGTCACACCCCGCCCCCAGCCCGGCAACCCCAAGCCGCGCCTGTTCCGGCTGCCGAAGGCGGAAGCAATCATCAACCGCATGGGCTTCAACAACAAGGGCGTCGACTACCTGGTCAGCAGCGTCAAACGCAGCCGCTACAAGGGCATACTCGGCATCAACATCGGCAAGAACTTCGACACGCCGATCGAAAAAGCCGTCGATGACTACCTGATCTGTTTGCGCAAGGTCTACCCCTACGCCAGCTATGTCACCGTCAACATTTCCTCGCCCAACACCAAGAACCTGCGCCAGCTGCAGCAGTCGGACGAACTGGAAAACCTGCTTGCCGCACTCAAGGCCGAACAGAAGACGCTCGCCGAGCAACACGGCAAATATGTGCCGCTGGCGCTCAAGATCGCGCCCGACCTCGACACCGAGCAGATCATCATGATCGCCGACTTGCTGCTCAAGTATCAGATCGACGGCGTGATTGCCACCAACACCACCATCGGCCGCGAAGGTGTTGAAAACCTGCCGCATGCGGAAGAAACCGGCGGCCTCTCCGGTGCGCCGGTGCGCCAGAAATCCAATGCGGTGATCAAGCAGCTCTCCATCGCCCTGCAGGGAAAAATCCCGATTATTGGAGTCGGCGGCATCATGAACGGGCTTGATGCTGCGGAAAAGATCCAGGTTGGCGCCAGTCTGGTGCAGTTCTACTCCGGCTTTATCTACCGTGGCCCGGAACTGATAGCCGAGGCCGTGCGCGAGATCGACAGCGCTGAGCGCATGGCTTTCAAACAGAAGTAATTACCGTATGCTGATCGGCGTCCCTAAAGAAATCAAAGACCACGAATACCGTGTCGGCATCACCCCGGCCGGGGTGCGCGCCCTGACCGACGCCGGCCACGAAGTACTGGTGGAAACCCGCGCCGGCGAGCGCATCGGGTTTAGCGACGAACTCTACCTGGCTGCCGGCGCCAGGATAGCCGACTCGGCATCCGAGGCCTACGCCTGCCCGCTGATCGTCAAGGTCAAGGAACCCCAATCCGGCGAGATTCCACTGCTCCGGGAAGGGCAGGTGCTGTTTACCTACTTGCATCTGGCCGCCGACCCGACGCTAACCCGCCTCCTGCTGGAAAGCAGGATCGTCGCCATCGCCTATGAAACCGTCTCCGATGCGGCAGGTGCCTTACCCCTGCTCACGCCGATGTCGGAAGTGGCCGGAAGAATATCCATCCAGGCCGGCGCCACCGCGCTGCAACTGGCCAACGGAGGTCGCGGCGTGCTGCTCGGCGGCGTCCCCGGCGTCGTGCCCGGAAAGGTGCTGATCCTCGGCGGCGGCACAGTCGGCACTCATGCTGCGATGATGGCGCTGGGGCTGGGCGCAGACGTCACCCTCATGGACATCAGCCTGCCACGACTGCGTTATCTCGACGAAGTATTCGGCACCCGCCTCAAGACCCGCTATTCCGATGCGTATGCCCTCGAGGAACTGGCGCGCGAGGCCGATCTGCTCGTCGGCTCGGTGCTGCTTCCCGGCAAGCGCGCGCCGAAACTGATCAGCCGCGCCCTCGTCAAACAGATGCAACCGGGCTCGGTGCTGGTTGATGTAGCTATCGATCAGGGCGGCTGCGCGGAAACCTCCCGCCCCACGACGCATTCCAGCCCCACTTACATCGAGGAAGGCGTGGTGCATTATTGCGTTGCCAACATGCCGGCGGCCTGCGCGCGCAGCGCCACTCAGGCGCTGACCAATGCCACTCTGCCCTACGTGCTGGCGATTGCTGACAAGGGATGGAAGGTGGCGCTGAAAGCGGATGCCGGTCTGCGCAAGGGTCTCAACCTTCACCTTGGCCAGGTGACTCACGCCGGCCTGGCTTCCGACCTTGAACTTCCCTGCATCAGCCCAGATATAGCCTTGGAGTAGAGCCCAAGCTTTGTGCGACTTGCAAGTAGGGGATTTAATGGCTGACAATCCCACCATAGCGAACATTGAGGCGGCCTGACGACGATGGAACATTACTTTTTCATTCTGATCGGCACGGTATTGGTCAACAACATCGTGCTGGTCAAAATACTTGGCCTGTGCCCCTTCATGGGGGTATCCAAGAAGTTGAGCGCTGCCGTCGGCATGGGCGCGGCGACCGCCTTCGTCCTCACCCTGGCTTCCGGCCTGAGCTATCTGGTGGATCACCACCTGTTGATCCCCAACGACCTCAGCTATCTGCGCACCCTGTCCTTTATCGTGGTGATCGCCGCCATCGTCCAGTTCACCGAAATGTTCATTCGAAAATCCAGCCCGATGCTGTACCAGACGCTAGGCATCTACCTGCCGCTGATTACCACCAACTGCGCGGTGCTCGGCATTCCCCTGTTGAATGTGCAACAAAACCACAATTTCATCGAATCCCTGGTCTTCGGCTTCGGCGGTGCCCTTGGTTTCGGCATGGTGCTGGCGTTATTCGCCGCCATGCGTGAACGCCTTGAAGGCGCAGCCATTCCAGCGCCGTTCCGCGGCTCGGCCATCGCGATGGTGACTGCAGGATTGCTGAGTTTGGCGTTCATGGGTTTTGCCGGACTGGTGAAATAATGGCACTTACCCCCTCTCCCCAACCCTCTCCCACGAGGGGAGAGGGAGCAAACGAGAAGGGCGCTTGTTTTGATTAGCGCCATATTAGTCATGATTCTCCTCGGCGTCGTTCTGGGCGCCGTACTGGGTTATGCCTCGATCAAGTTCAGGGTCGAAGGCAACCCACTGGTCGAAAAAGTCGAGGCCACTCTGCCGCAGACCCAGTGCGGACAATGCGGCTTTGCCGGCTGCCGCCCTTACGCCGAAGCGGTTGCTGCCGGTGAGGCAGAAATCAATCAATGCGTCCCCGGCGGCAATAATGTGGCCAAACACCTGGCCGAGCTGCTCGGCGTGGAGTACAAGCCCGTCGGTGGCGAAGAGGATTTCGGCCACAAGCCCAAGATGGTCGCTTTCATCGACGAAAATACCTGCATCGGCTGCACCGCCTGCATCAAGGTCTGCCCGGTAGATGCCATCATCGGCGCAACGAAGCTGATGCACACTATCCTGGCCGATCCATGCACCGGCTGCGAGCTATGCGTACCGGCCTGCCCGGTAGACTGCATCACGATGATCCCGGTGAAGGAAAATGTCTCCACCTGGAAACGGCAGTTCCCAATTTTTGAATTGAAGAAAGTGGCATGAGAACGCTCCACAAATTCCACGGCGGCGTGCATCCTCCGGATCACAAGACAGAATCGAATCGCCTGCCTATCGCCGCCGCGCCGCTGCCACAGCGCCTGATCGTGCCGCTGCGCCAGCACATCGGCACCCCGGCCACGCCGATCGTCAAAGTCGGCGACCCTGTCCTGAAAGGACAGATGATCGGCGCTGCCGACGATTTCATCTCTGCTGCCGTTCATGCGCCGACATCAGGTATCGTCAGTGCCATAGAAATCCATGCCGTACCCCACCCTTCCTCCCTGCCGGACCTGTGCATCACCATCGAGCCGGATGGCGAGGAGCGCTGGATAGAGCGCCAGCCACTGGATTACCAGACTGCCGACCCCGATGCGGTGCGCGCCCGGCTACGCGATGCCGGCATCGTCGGGCTGGGTGGCGCGGTGTTTCCCACCCATGTCAAACTCAGCCCCGGCCAGCAGAAGATCAAGACCCTGATCCTGAACGGTGCGGAGTGCGAACCCTGGATCACCTCCGACGACCTGCTGATGCGAGAGCGCGCAGCCGAAATCGTGGCAGGCATCAAAATCATGGCGCACCTGATACAGCCGAAAGAAGTCCTGATCGGCATCGAGGACAACAAACCCGAGGCCATCGTGGCGATGAAGGCGGCGTGCCAGGGAACAGGCTTTGAAGTGGTCACGGTACCCGTCCTTTACCCCAGCGGCGGCGAGAAACAGCTGATCAAGATGCTGACGGGCAAGGAAGTACCGAGCGGCCAGCGCACGGTCAATACCGGCGTTTTGTGCTCCAACACCGGCACTGCCTATACCATGCACCGCGCCGTCGACCACGGCGAACCGGTTATTTCGCGCATTGTCACGATCACCGGCAATGTTGCCAAACCGCAGAATTTCGAGGCGTTGCTCGGCACCCCGCTCAGCGAACTAGTTCAACTGGCGGGCGGCGCCAGGCCCGAAACCAGCCACTACCTCATCGGCGGGCCGATGATGGGCTTCGGCATGAACAATCTCGATGCCCCTCTGACCAAGGCAACCAACTGCCTGATCGCCGTTTCGCCCGCGCTGTTCCCTCCAAAACCTGCAGCCATGCCATGCATACGCTGCACCCAGTGCGCCCAAGCCTGCCCATGCAACCTCCAGCCACAGGAACTCTTCTGGTTTTCGCAAAGCAAGAATTTCGACAAGGCGCGCGCCTACAACCTGTTTGACTGCATCGAATGCGGCTGCTGCGATTACGTCTGCCCCAGCCATATCCCTCTGGTCTCCTTTTTCCGCTTTGCCAAGAGTGAAATTGCCACGCAAGACCGGGAAATAATGGCGGCAGAGCAGGCCAAACAACGCTTCGAGTTCAAGCAGATGAGGGAAGAACGCGAGAAAGCAGAAAAAGCGGCCCGCATGGCCGAGAAAACGGCTGCCGCCAGGGCAGCGGCCGCCGCAAACCCGGACGATCCCGTAGCGGCAGCGAAAAAGGCAGCGATCCAGGCCGCCGTGGAACGTGCCAAGGCAAAAAAGGCCGAGGCAGTTGCTGCTGCTGACCTTCCCCCTCTCCCCTTGCGGGAGAGGGCTGGGGAGAGGGGTGAAAATATCGATGTCCCTTCGCCCTCCCCCCAACTCTCCCCCGTCGAGGGGGAGGGAGTAAAAAACAACACGGAACCCTCATGAGCTCACCCCACGTCCTCACCCCCGGCAGCAGCGTCAGCACCATCATGCTGCTGGTGCTGGCCGCCCTGCTGCCGGCGATCGCCGTCTATTACTTCTACTTCGGCCCCGGCATCCTGATCAGCCTCGTCCTGGCAAGCGTCACAGCCCTGGTGGCCGAAGCGGCGATGCTGCGATTGCGCAACTATCCAATAAAATATTTCCTGACCGACGGCAGCGCTGTGCTCACTGCCTGGCTGCTGGCGCTGTCCATCCCGCCGCTGGCGCCATGGTGGCTGATCGTGGTCGGCACCGCCTTCGCCATCATCGTCGCCAAGCACCTATACGGCGGCCTCGGCAATAACCTGTTCAATCCGGCGATGGTGGGATTTGCCGTACTGATGATCTCCTTCCCCTCCACCATGACGCAATGGACAGCACCTTTACTGCTGTCGCATCACCCGGTCGGATTTTCCGAAACACTGCAGTACTACTTCAGCGGCACGCTGCAAGGTGTCAAGCTTGACGCGGTGACCATGGCCACCCCGCTCGACGCCATGAAGACCCGCCTCAATCTCCAGCACACCATGAGCGAAGTGACGAACATGCCGATCTTTGGTATGTTCGGTGGCAAAGGGACCGAGGCGATCGCTGCCATGTACCTGCTCGGCGGCCTGTTCCTGTGGCAAAGACGCATCATCACCTGGCACACCCCGGTCTCCTTCCTGGTCACCCTGGCTCTGGTCGCCACGCTGTTCAACGGCATCGACCCCAACCGCTATGCACCACCGATGTTCCACCTCTTCACCGGCGGAGCCATGCTGGGCGCATTCTTCATTGCCACCGACTACGTCACCAGCCCGACCACGCCGCTCGGCAAGCTGATCTTCGGCGCCAGCGCCGGCTTCCTCGTATACGTCATTCGGGTATTCGGCGGCTACCCGGACGGCATCGCCTTCGCTATCCTGATCATGAATGCCGCCGTGCCGCTGATCGATGCCTATACACAGCCACGGGTATTCGGCCACGACTCCAGGACGAAACCATGACCACCAGCATCCTTCGCCACGCCTCCGCCTCCGCCGGCATCCTCACCGCCTTCGCGGTCGTTGGCACGGCGCTGCTTGCTGCAACCTACCTGGTCACCAGTCCGATCATTGCCGAAACCGAGAAACAGGCCAAGCTCGCCCAGATCGGCCAGATCCTGCCGGCCGCACTGCACGACAATGATTTATTCAAGGACTCGGCACTGCTTCCGCCTGCCATGGAACTCGGCAACAGTGAACCCACTCCGGTCTATCGCGCCTTAAAGGAAGGCAAACCCTCCGCCGCGGTGCTGGAAGTGATTGCCCCTGATGGCTACAGCGGCAAAATCCGGCTGATTGTCGCAATCAAGACAGATGGCGAAGTTTCCGGCGTGCGAGTAGTGACTCACAATGAAACCCCCGGCCTGGGAGACTATATCGAAATCGCAAAAAACAGCTGGATCCGGATATTCGAGGGAAAATCGCTGTCGAAATTTGCAGATCAGGACTGGAAAGTAAAGAAAGATGGTGGCAAGTTCGAGCACATGGCCGGCGCCACCGTCACTCCGCGCGCAGTAGTGAAGGCGGTACACGAATCGCTGAAATACTTCGCCACCAACCAGGACAGGATTTTCTCCCTGCCGGCCAATACTCAGGAGCAAGCGAAATGAGTGACGACACCATCAGCTACAAGGAAATTATCTGGAACGGCATCTGGAAGAACAACGCCGGCATCGTTACCCTGCTCGGCCTGTGTCCCCTGCTGGCAGTCAGCTCCACCGTAGTCAACGGCCTCAGCCTGGGGCTTGCCACGGCGCTGGTGATGGCCTGCAGCAACGGCGCGGTGTCGGTGGTACGGAGTTGGGTGCCGAACGAAATCCGCATTCCTGTTTTCATCCTGATTATCGCCGTGCTGGTGACCATCATCCAACTGTTGATGAATGCCTACATGCAGCCACTGTACCTGGTGCTGGGCATTTTCGTGCCGCTGATCGTGGTCAACTGCAACGTGCTAGGCCGCGCCGAAGCCTTCGCCTCGAAAAACCCGGTGATGCCTTCGGTAGTGGACGGTTTCATGGTCGGCTTCGGCCTTACCCTCACCCTCGGCGTACTGGGCGCGATGCGCGAGATAATCGGCAAGGGCACGCTATTTTCCGGCATCGATCTGGCGTTGGGCGAATCGGCCAAGGGGCTGATCATCACTGTGTTCCCAGACTACCATGGCTTCCTGCTCGCCATCCTGCCGCCTGGCGCCTTTCTCGGCTTGGGCCTGTTGATTGCCGGAAAAAACTGGATCGATCAGCGCGCCAGCAAGAATGTGCAAAGACAACCTGCCGCAAGCCTCCCGCCTTCCCACGTAACCGCGTAGGATTGAACTGACCCAAAACGATTGTCCAGGTAAATATTTTGAGCCGCGGAGAATGCGGAAGAATTCAAATGGTTGTCGTGAAGCGCACGCACCTGGCGGGTGACTCAACAGAACTTTCCCATAACCTGTTTCGCGACTTGGCCGAGCTTGTTGCTGATTGATATTCGGCAAGTTAGCATACCGCATTCATGGGATGATGTACCGCACGCGCCAAATCCACACAACAATCATGTCGCGCCAGCATTCGATTAATCAAAATTTCATTACCTTGGTATAAATAGGCCCACCATGCGAAGCCACAGTGTCCAGATCGTTAAAACGAACCGAATTTTCCATTTCAGCGTTATGGCGCTCTTCGCTTTACTAATTGGTTTTTCTGGCAGTATCAAAGCGGCAAACAAGAATGAACAGGCATCCAAGTTCTATGAAGATGCGTTGGTGCGCTATGAAAAGAAAGACTTTGCTGGTGCCATTATTCAGCTAAAGAACGCTCTGCAACAGGATGCAAACATGCTGGCAGCACACGTTTTGCTGGGCCGGTCCTTCCTCGAAAAAGGCCAACCCAACAGCGCCGAAGTAGAATTCGACAAATCCCTGGCATTAGGCGTTGACCGCGCTGTGATCGCTATATCTCGCGCCCAAGCCTACGCCTATCAGGGAAAGTACCGTCGCTTGCTGGATGCTGTTGCCCTGGATGGTCTGACACCGATTGTCCGTCAGGCAGTATTGTCCATCCGGGCCAATGCGCAAATAGAACTCGGCGACCTTAAGGCTGCAAGGCAGACCCTTGAACAGGCTTATGCCATCACTGGCACCAAACCGCCCCACCTGATCCTGATCGATGCAAATTTGTCATTTCGCGAAGGCAAGCCACAAGTTGCCCGGAGCCTGATCGATCAAGCCATCAATCTAGATCCGAAAAGTGCTCCTTACTGGAATTTCCGCGCCACGATTTCGCATAGTGAAAACAATTTCAAAGCCGCACTCTCCGATTACGATAAAGCACTGGCTCTCGAACCGAAATATCTCGCAGCACGCCTGGCACGTGTTTCGCTTTTGATGGATATGGCACAAGACAAGAAAGCGGAACTGGATTTGCAGTACCTGCGGCACGAGTTTCCTAATGATCCGCGGAGTCTATATCTGGGGGCGCTATTATCCGATAGGCGGCATGACAGTGCGGCTGCCAAAAAAACTTTAACTGATCTCACCAAGGTACTTGACCCAATATCCCCGGAGGTCCTGGACCAGTCTTCTCAACTGCTTCTGCTGGGCGGGTTGGCCCACTTTAGTCTGGGTCAGATGGAGCAGGCCGCCAGCTATCTGAAGCGGTTGTTGACGCTGGCTCCCGAGCATATTGCCGGACGCAAGTTGATGGGGGTATTGCGACTCAGAGAAGGCAATAGTAATGCGGCTATTGAAGTTCTGACTCCTGTTGTCAGTGCTACCCCTGATGACGCAAATGCGCTTTCATTGCTGGCTAGCGCCTATATGGCCCAGAAGGATTTTCGCAAGGCCAGCTCGCTGCTTGAGCGCGCCACACAGGTTACAGGTGGCGCGCCGCAGTTTGAAAGCTCCCTTGGCTTCAGTCTGCTGGGCGGCGGCCAAGTAAATCAGGGGTTGGAGCATCTGACCCAGGCTTTCCTGAAGGATCCTGGACAACCCCAGGTAGGGGCTACACTTGCCATACTGCATATCAAACGCGGCCAGCCGCGCCAAGCCGTCCAAGTCGCCGAGGCAATGACGCGGCTAGAACCCAATAGCCCCCTGGCTCTCAATCTGCTCGGCGTGGCTCGTGTTGCCGCCAACGACCGGGCTGGGGGCCGCGCCGCTTACGATAAAGCCGTGACAGCGGATCATCATTTCATTCCGGCCCGGCTCAATCTGGCCAAACTGGATGTGATGGAAGGCAAGCATGATGCGGCGCGAGAAAGACTTGCCGTGATCCTCAAGGAACAACCCATCAACACGCAGGCAATGTCCGAACTTGCCAATGTGGAAGAAAGTCTCGGCCGGCTGGATGCGGCGATCCAGCAACTGCAAAAAATTCACTCATTGGAACCGAAGAATATTGGTCCCGGTGTGCATCTGGCGGAAATTTACCTGCGCAGAGGCGAAACCGAGAAAGCCTTGAACCTTGCCAAGGATCTTGAAAATGCGAACAGCGCAGACTTGGAGGTTCTCGCTATTGAGGGGCGCGCCTACGTGGCTGTGGGCAATCCTGGGCTGGCGCGGGTGATCTACAAACGCATGACCCTGATGGCAGGGTTTGATAGTGCGTGGCAGTGCCGTATCGCGCAACTGCAGCTTGGTGCCGGCGATCAGAATGCCGCCCAATACAATCTGGATAAGTCCCTCTCTGGCAATCCCGAATACCTGCCAGCTTTGGCGCTGCAGACCGAACTTGAGTTAAAAGCGGGCAAGCTGTCCGAAGCCGAAGCACGAGCCCGCCGGATTGTGAGTCGTTACCCGGGACAAGGCGAGGGCTACCGTTTGCTGGGTAATATTGCCGTGGCCCGTGGGCGGTTCGATGAGGCAATGACCCACTTCCGTACAGCACTGGACAAGGAACCCGGAACCGACGCGGCAATCCGGCTGTATCAGGCCAGTATTCAGGCTGGTCGCCAAGCCCACGCGACCGGGGTCATGACCAGTTGGCTCAAGGCGCACCCAAACGATGATGCGGCCAGGTTGGCGCTTGCTGAAGGTCATTTACGTGTCGGCAATATTGTGGCCGCGCGCGCGGTGTATGAAACCATCTTGAAGCGTCGCGGGGAAACTGTCGGAATTCTTAACAACCTTGCCGGTATTTTATTGCAGCAAGGAGAAGCTGCGGCGCTGAACTATGCGGAAAGGGCTTATCGCCTCGCCCCGTCGGATGCCGCTGTTGCTGACACCCTGGGCTGGGTACTGGTAAGGCAGGGCCAAGCCGAGAAGGGGCTGCGCTACCTGCGTGAAGCCAAGCTGCGCAATTCGTCCAATGCTGAGATCCGCTATCATCTCGCTGCGGCGCTGGAACAACTGGGGCGCCCTGCCGAGGCACGGCAAGAATTGGATCAGGCGCTTACAGGCAATGCCAGCTTTCCGGGCATCGAGGATGCCAAAAAACTTCGTCAGCGCCTTCCTTCCCCAGCTATTCAATAACCATTTTTACGACTGTCGGAATTTTTTACACCCGTACCCTGAGATTGAGCTGCTTTAGTTGCTAATGTTTGTAACGATATGATTACAATCAACCGAATTGCAACGGCATGAAATTTGCTAGTACTCAATTAGAGGTCTGAAAAAAAAACGTTTCGCGTAAAGGTTAGGCCAGAGGGAGTACGACATGAAACCAAATACACTTATTGCGGCAATTCTTGCTTTAGCCGGGATCGCGCTGGCCTTGCCAGTTCAGGCCACGACTACATATTCATATTCTTGGGACCTTGGCGCGAGCGGGATAGAAACTGGCGCCGGGACCTATGGAAATACACGGACTTACGCCGCTACCGGAACCCCGTCTCCAGCACCCGCCAATAACGTAGTCGCCAGCGCTTGGGCCGACACCACTTCCGGCACATCCACCACAGCTGCTACCGCGTCCAACAGCACGCTAAACAGTGCTTACCTGGGATCTTACACAGGCGGACTGGGTGTATCGAATCGGCTTGAGGGGATTGGCGTTTCAGCGCCTAACCACGCCTTGGACAATGCGACAAATTATGACAGCATCGAGTTTAAATTCGGTACCGCCACGACTCTCAGCGCAGTAACGATTGGCTACCCATCCGCCACCTCTACTTATGATTCCGATATTAGCGTTTTGGCCTGGATCGGCGCAGGCAGCCCTACATTGCTTGGAAACAAGTATGGCTCTCTGGTGGGATCAGGTTGGTCAGTGATCGGCAACTATTCCAATGTGGCAACGCTACCAAACCAAACGATCAATCTTTCCACCGGCGTGTCGTCCAGCTACTGGATAGTAGCCGCCTACAACAGCGTTTTTGGCTCTACCTGCCTTGACGCCGTAACTGGGCAGTCTGTCGCCTGTAATACTCCGACAACTAGTTACGATTACGTTAAGGTGCAAATGCTGGCGGGATCCACCACTACCACGCCCCCTCCCGGCGTTCCTGAACCGGCCACACTGCTTCTGTTTGGCGCCGGTCTGTTGGGCCTGGTCAGGATGCGTCGGCAGTAAGCTCTGACGGGTTTGCCGAAGACATAAATATTTATCCAAAATGGAGTCCCTGAGTGGACTCCATTTTTATTTGCGCACCTTAAATAATAGATTATTCATGCCCTGACGGCATCCATCCGAATCTGATCGTCTCCTTTACTCCAATGTCTCTTGTGGGGCGGGTACTGAGCTTAGATTTTCCCGATAACCGACTCTGGAACTGATCCATCAGCCGTGCTGCGGATTTCGAGAACGGCTACTTTGAGGGCTGTTTTAATCACGGCATCCAGATGCCCGAATTTGCTTTTGGCATTCGTGCTTTTTGTCGTGTTAAACTTTTCACATGAATACCGCTAAACGTCGCGAAATCTTCACCCGCTTTCGCGCCGCCAACCCCAAACCCACCACTGAACTGGTCTACCGCACCCCATTCGAACTGCTAGTGGCGGTGGTGCTATCGGCCCAAGCCACGGACAAGAGTGTCAACCTCGCCACCGCCAAGCTGTTTCCGGTGGCCAATACGCCGCAAAAGATGCTCACCCTCGGCCAGGAAGGGCTGGAGTCCTACATCAAGTCCATCGGCCTGTACAAGAGCAAGGCCAGGCACCTGATCGCAACCTGCCGCCTGCTGCTGGAACAGCACGACAGCGAAGTACCGCAAAACCGGGAGCAACTGGAAAAACTGCCCGGCGTCGGACGCAAAACTGCGAATGTAATTTTGAACACCGCCTTCGGCCAGCCTACCATCGCAGTAGACACCCACATCTTCCGTGTCGCCAACCGTATCGGTATCGCGCCGGGCACGACCGTACTGGAAGTGGAAAAGAAGCTGCTCAAGTTCATCGCGCCGGAGTTCCGTCACGATGCACACCACTGGCTGATCCTGCACGGACGCTACATCTGCAAGGCGCGCAAGCCGGACTGCCCGCACTGCTTAATCAACGACCTGTGCGAATACAAAGAGAAAATCTTACCCTTATGAGCATCGCCACCGGACTTGCCACTGCCCCCATCGCCGAACCACAGCTTGCCGGTCTGGCTGTTACGGCCGCCATGGAGAAGGCTGGACTGACTATCGCCAACAGCGTACTGCTGTTCCTCACCCCGGAGTTCGCTCGCGACCCCAAGCCCGCCCTTCTGGCCGCTTCCCGGGCCAGCAACTGCACCCGCATTATCGGCTGTTCGGCAGCCGGCATTTTTACCGATCAGGACTGGGTGCTGGACGCGCCCGCCGCAGCCGCAATGGTGTTTGGCGGCGACATCAGCTTGGCCCCGGCGCCACAACCGCTGGCGGACGACCTGATCCTGTCTCTGGCCGCCCCGAATGCGCTCAACTCCGCCTGGATCAGCGAACCGGGACGGCGATTCGGCGGGGTGTCGGGAGATGCGACCGGTCAGGGTCCGTTCAAGGTTTGGTGCGGCGGTAGGACGGCCGAAAACGGCCGCTGCGAAACCCGGATCGCCAGTGCAAGCGGTGTCATCGGCGTTTCCCAGGGCATCCGCGCCCTGAGCGAACCACTAGAAATTACCCAGGCCAGCGGCTACGATGTAATCTCGCTCGGGCAGCAACCTGCCATGAACGTGCTGACGCGCGAACTGCCTCTCGACCTCCGCAGCGAAAACGGACTTCCCCTGCACCTGCTGATGGCCGGGATCATCCACGGCGATCCGGCGACGGCTATCGCCGATGGCCGCTTCCGCCTCGCACCGATCATTTCCGCCAATGCTGAGGATCGCTCGGTTACCCTGTCCGCGCGGCTTGCGCCCGGCGAGCAGATGTTCTGGGCGGTGCGCCAGCCGCTAGCCGCCGAGCGTGACATGCGCCTGACGATAGACCGCTTGCAGCAGGAACTCGATGCCCCGCCCGATTTCGGCCTGCTGTTCCCCTGCATGGGACGCGGCCCCTATTTCTACGGCGGGGTGGACCGTGACCTCGACCTGGTCAAGCAGCGCTTCCCGGGCATGCCGCTGATCGGCTTCTATGGCAATGGCGAAATCGGGCCGCTGGATGGCGCCAACCAGTTGCTGCAGTACGCTGCCGTTCTCGGTCTGTTCGCTCGGATGAGCGCTCATGTTTAGCCCCAGTCGCGACCAGGCACGCCGTTTCTTCTTCGAGTCCTGGCAAAAATTCCACGCCAGGCAGCCGCTATCCGGCCTCGAAACTATCGCCCTGGAACTGATGCAGCAACACCCGGAATACCACGCCATCTTCGACAACCCGGAACGCTACGTCGAGCGCGATTATTTGCCTGAGTCGGGAGAAACCAACCCCTTCCTTCACTTGGGCCTGCATCTGGCAATCCGCGAGCAAGTGCCGATCGACCAGCCTCGCGGCATCGCCGCCCACTACCGGCGCCTTCTGGAAAAGATGGGTAGCACGCACGACGCCGAGCATTTGATCATGGACTGCCTGGCAGAAATGATCTGGCAGGCGCAACGAAACCACACGGCGCCGGACGCCGAAATTTATCTTGCCTGCCTGTCCAGATGTTAAAATCCATTTCATGCTTGATTGACAAAAATCGTAGCGCTTCAAAACATTTCCAATTACCCTCTCCTTTTTTTAACTTCTACGAGACCAAGGATCAACCGATGAAAAAACAATTGCTTGCCTCAGCCACCCTGCTGCTCGCCACAACCACCTTCCAGGCCGTAGCCGACGACATGGCCCAGTATCAGGAAGAAAGCCGCAAGATCGTCAAGGAATTCGCCTCGCAACTGGGCGGCGAAATGCAAAAAGAAATGAAGGCCAACGGGCCGGTCGGCGCCATCAAGGTGTGCCGCGACGTAGCGCCCACCATCGCCTCCGAAGTTTCGCGCAAGAACGGCTGGAACGTTAGTCGTAAGTCCCTGAAGGTGCGAAATGCTGCGCTGGGCATGCCGGATGCCTGGGAACAAAAAGTGTTGTCCGACTTTGAAAAACGCATGGAAAAAGAAAACCCGGCCAACATGGAATTCGCCGAGGTCGTCACCGAACCACAGGGCAAATTCTACCGCTACATGAAAGCCATCCCGGTGCAGGATGTCTGCCTGAAATGTCATGGTGGAGATGACACCGTCGCCCCCAACGTGAAGGAAGCACTGAAGGCCGAATACCCCCACGACAAGGCCACCGGCTACACCCTGGGCCAGATCCGCGGCGGCTTCAGCATCAAGCGCCCCCTGTAACTTTCGCTCACCGAACGCCCCGCCCAAAGCGGGGCGTTTTCATTTCACCCGACCACCCGGCAGGACTCGCACATGCACACAGAAAGCTTTATCGCAGGCAAGGATGCCTCGCTGGAATCGTCGATCGGCACCATGCAATCCAGACTGGACAATCTGGGTTTCCATATTGAAGAGCGCTCCTGGCTGAACCCGATAGACGGTGTCTGGTCGGTGCATATCCGCGATCGCGACTGCCCTATGCTATTCACCAACGGCAAGGGCGCATCCAAACCGGCGGCGCTAGCGAGCGCACTGGGCGAGTTTTTCGAGCGCCTTTCCTGCAACTATTTCTGGTCGCATTATTATCTGGGCGAAACGATTGCCAATCGCTCATTCACCCATTATCCGCAAGAACAATGGTTCAAGCCGGGAGACGATGGCGACTGGCCAGAAGAGCTGCTCACACCGGAACTGCGCGCGTTTTACAACCCGGAAGGCAGCATCGATGCCGACACCCTGGTCGATCACAATTCCGGCAATATCGAGCGCGGCATCTGCGCCCTGCCTTACATCCGCAGCCGCGACGGCATCCGCGTCTGGTTCCCGGTCAACATCATCGGCAACTTGTACGTCAGCAATGGCATGTCGGCCGGCAACACCCCCGCCGAGGCACGCACCCAGGCGCTGTCGGAAATTTTCGAACGCCACGTCAAATTCCGCATTATCAGCGAAGGGCTGTGCCTGCCGGAAGTGCCGGACGAGGTGATCGCCCGCTTTCCCGCCATAGAGGCAGGCATCCGCGCACTGCGCGCGGCGGGCTTCGGCATCCTGGTCAAGGACGCCTCGCTGGGCGGGCAATACCCGGTCATGAACGTGACCCTGCTCAACCCGCACGACCAGGGCTGCTTCTCCAGTTTCGGCGCCCATCCGCGCTTCGAAATCGCTTTGGAGCGCTCCCTCACCGAACTGCTGCAAGGCCGTGCGCTGGATGCGTTGGGTGGCTTCCCCGAGCCGGGCTTCGACCTGGACGAAATCGCCAGCTCGCCGAATATCGAAATCCATTTCGTCGATTCCAGCGGCATCATCAGCTGGAACTTCCTCGGCGACTCGCCTGATTTCGAATTCAGTGACTGGAATTTCAGCACCACCACCGAAGAAGACTATGCCTGGCTGACCGAGCGCATCCACGCCGAAGGCCGCGATATCTATATCGCCGACTTCGCCCATCTGGGCGTCTACGCCTGCCGCATCATAGTGCCAGGCATGTCGGAGATTTACCCGATCGACGATCTGGAATGGGAAAACAACAGCGTCGGCAACGCCATCCGCCCCGCCATCCTGCGCCTGACGGAGTTGAGCGACGACGAATGCGCCGATCTGCTCAACACGCTGAACGAACTCGGCCTGGACGACCAGCGACCGGTTGCGGCACTGATCGGCCTGGCCGCCGATGCCGGCTCATTCTGGAAAGACTTGCGCGTAGGCGAGCTAAAAACCCTGCTGGCGCTGGCGATCGGGGATGAAGAAGCGATCCGTGAAGGCTGCGATTGGGTACGCCATTTCGAGCAACTGAACGAACAGCGCCGCAAGGTTTACCGCTGTATCGAAAGCCTGCTCAACCTGGACGATGCCGCTCCGTACAGCGACTCCCTGAAGCACCTTTACGGCGCAGATACGCTGCAACAGGCGCAAGCCCTGCTCAGCGGGGAGCAGCGCTTTTTCGGCCTGCACTCACCGGGGATGGCGCTGGAAGGGTGTGATATGCACCAACGCTTGCTTGCCGCTTATGGAAAACTGCACGTAATATAGGCGGTTACCACTGCCTATTATTCCGTATAAAACATAGCCCGAGCAGGGGGCTCTGCGCGGGCTGTCTCAACCGATTACTGCTGCAGCGTCGCCTCTTCGATGAGCACTTTATACGCATAGCCTGCACCGAAATCCTTGTCAGTACGAACGACGCCCTTCACCGTCACGACATCCCCGACCTTCGCCTGGCTCATGGTTGTCACGAGTACGTCGTTCGAACCGGTCACAGCAGAACCCGAACCATCGCGCAGATGAATCCAGTTTTTCCCCATGATCTGCGAGTTGTACTTCACGACCTTGCCGCGAACCAGAACAGGCTTGTCCTTCAGTTCGGCGCCTTTGGTCATGATTTCCGCAACGGTCCGAGCGTTCGCGCCGCTGGCCCTGGGGACATGGACATCACCGACATCCACCGTCTTGGCGACGCCGGAGTGAGCCGTAGCCATATCATGGCCCGCAGCCTGCACGACCCCTCCCGCACCACTCAAGGTGCCGAAAACTATCGTCGGAAAAGTCTTCTTCAGCGACTTGCTCTCGAAGTTCTTCATGACCATCACGTTTTCGATCGTGACTTCGGTGCCTTTCTTAACTGGCGACTTGTTGACCGCAGCCCAGGTCTCGCCGTCCCTAGTCTTGAGGCGGAGGTAAGTATAGCTCTCGACATCCTTGACATCGAGAACCTCGCCCTTGACGACAGTGGGCACAGGTGGGATGGCGTCAGGATTTTCACCTGCCAAAACGAATGGGGCAGCAACAATCATGCAGAACGCCAACAGGGCTTTCATGGTCTGGAATACTCCTTCGAAACAGGGCCTGTGAGTATAGCAGAAGGCCAGTCAGCGGCGCCGACTCAGGCTCTTCATCGCACCCTGTGGACGGTCTGCCCGAGCATTTCCGGCGTGATCAGCGTGATGCCGCGCTCGGTGACGTGGAAACACTGTTTGTCACGCTCCGGGACGATACCGGCCGAGAAACCGTCGGGAATCTTGCAGTGCTTGTCCACTACCACGCGCTTCAGTGTCACATGGCGACCGATCTCGACGTTGGGCAGGATGACCGAGTCCTGTATCAGGCTGTAGTCGCCCACGTACACTTTCAGGAACAACAGGGAGCGTTCGATGGTCGCGCCGCTGATGATGCAACCGCTGGAGATCAGCGAATCCATCGCATGGCCGCGCCTGCGGTCATTGTTGAAAATAAACTTCGCCGGCGGCAACTGCTTCTGATGGGTCCAGATCGGCCAGGCATCATCGTACAGATTAAGCTCGGGTGTCACCTGCACCAGATCCATGTTGGCTTCCCAGTAGGCGTCCACCGTACCGACATCGCGCCAGTACGGCACATCGCCCACCATGTTGACGCAGCTGTCCGCGAAGCGATGGGCAATAACACGGTTGCGCGTCACGAGGTAGGGAATGAGGTCCTTGCCGAAATCGTGGCCTGACTCCGGGTCGTCGTGATCGCGGATGAGTTGCTCGTAGAGGAAGCGCGCGCCGAATACGTAAATACCCATGCTCGCCAGTGCGCTATCCGGTCTGCCGGGCATCGCTGCCGGGTGTTCCGGCTTTTCGTGGAAGTAGGTTACCCGCCCTTCCTCGTCCACGCCTATGATACCGAACTCCCGCCCCTCAGCGCGCGGCACCTCGATGCAGGCGACGGTAACATCCGCCGCTTTCGCGACATGATCGGCAAGTATGCGACTGTAATCCATCTTGTAGACATGGTCGCCGCAGAGGATCAGCACATATTCCGGCGCGCAACTGCGCAAAATGTCCAGATTCTGAAAGACGGCGTTTGCCGTGCCCTCATACCACCCCTCCTTGACGCGTTGCTGGGCCGGCAAAACATCGATGAACTCGTTGAACTGGTCATCGAGAAAGCTCCAGCCCCGCTGGATGTGGTGAATCAGGCTGTGCGCCATGTACTGGGTCGCCACCCCGATGCGCCGAATGCCGGAATTGATGCAGTTGCTGAGCGGAAAATCGATGATGCGCAGCTTGCCGCCGAATGGAACGGCCGGCTTGGCGCGCCAGTCGGTCATCTGCTGCAGCCGGCTGCCGCGTCCGCCGGCAAGCACCATGGCGTAAGTCTTCTTCGTCAGGGCGCCGATGAAGCGTGGCGCCAGCTCCGCCCTGTACGGACAGTAACTAGTATGAGCACAGGTTTCGTCGTCATGTTCTTTCATCAGGCCGCACCTCCAATTCTCCACGTGCCTCGGGATTTCGCCGTCATTTCACCAACGTCACGGAAATCTTTGCCAAATGGATAATTTTGGTCGCCCCCTGGCCGAGCACCAGGTTCGCAACCATTCACATCCCACGCGTGCCCATGATGATCATGTCGCACTTTTCCCGCTCGGCGGATTGAACCAGGGTTTCCGCTACTTCTCCCTTCAACTTATTTTAAGCAAAACACGGGCTGCCTTGACCTCCTGCGTTACTGGCGTCCTCTCAATGCTTGCTCCGGCTATTTTTACAGACTGACCACCAGCACGTCGCAGCCGGCTTCGCTCAGCACATGCTTGGTGACGCTGCCAAACAGCATGTCTTCCCATTCCGACTGGCCATGCTTGCCCATGACGATCAGGTCGGGGGCGATGGTTTCCGCCTTTTCCCTGATCACGCCAGGTGCATTGCCGAACTCTACCGTGTGTGAGACCCGGTCATCATCAGATTCCAGTTCAAAAACAAATTGCCGCATGGCACTGTTCGCCTGTTCGCGTGCCAGGATACGGTAGGACCGGATGTTTTCGTCGCTCACGCCGGCAAAATGCAGATTGCCCTCGAACGGCACTTCGAACACATGCAGCAGGGTGATATCGGCTTGGGGGGCGATGCGCAAGGCCATCTGTACAGCGCGTCGGGAAGGTTCGGAAAAATCCACCGGCACCAGTACGTTACGGTACGGGCCGCGCGGCTCGCGCCTGACGATCAGCACCGGGCAGGACAGCTTGCGTAGCGATCTCTCGGCGGTGGAGCCGAGAAACAGCTTGCGCACGAAGCTGCCGCCGTGAGCGCCCAGCACTACCAGGCCGGCGCCTATGGCTTCGGCGTGGCGCACGATCTCTTCATGGGCGTGGCCGATTTCGATGACAGGCATGACTGGAATATGATGCTTATCAGCAAGCTCGCAAGTCAGTTTTGTAAGTTGTTCCCTGGCTGTATCAATCAGCCGCCGCTCGGTTTGCTCGGGGGACTGGGTGAGCAGATGGCGCAGCGATTCCAGCGCCAGGCTGCCGATGACATGCACCAGGTCCAACTCCGCGCCGCCCATCTCGCGCGCCAGCATCGCCGCACGGACTTCGGCACGGCCAGCGTACCAGGACAGGTCGGTGCCCGCTGCGATCCGCTTTATTGTGGTCATGATTCAGTTTCCTTTTTCAGGTTTTCCTTTTCAATGCTGCCAGCCGCAAAGTCCACCGCGTCATCGAACTGAAACCGCGCCGGCGTGGGCCAGACGACTGCCGTCACGCCCACAAACTCAGGGGCGGGTCGGCAATGACCGCGCGCAGGATATCGCCGCGCGAGAGGAAGCCCACCATCTCTCCCGCCTCGTTCACTACCGGCACGCCGGTAAAGCCGGTATCCAGCAGCACGCGTGCCACGCGGCGGATATCGGCGATCGGGTCGGTACTCACCACGGGGCTGACCATCACTTCGGCCACGGTGCGGGCCAGAACATCGCGCACCGCGCCGTCTTCCACGTTGAGCACGGTGAGCAGGTCGCGCTCGGAGACGATGCCCACCAGGCGATACGCACTATCCAGCACCGGGGCCTGGCGAATTCGCCCTGTCACAAGGGTGCGCCAGGCGTTCTCGATCCGCGACTCCGCCTGCACCGCCGTCACTTCCCGGCTCATGATCTGGTAGGCGTGATAAAGTGGCCCGCGTTCAGTCTCTTGATAGCTCATCCCCTGATAAGCACGGGCGGCAGATTCAAAATTTGCGCCGTTTTGATCCGAGTCCAGGCCGACCACCGGCATCTCCGCACCCAGTCTCTCATCCTCGCGATCAAGGCCGCGAGCATGCCGGGCGCGCATCACCCCCGGTACCTGAATCAACTGCTCCAGTGGTCCGTGGAAAATTGGGCCGGTGACACCATAGATAGAGAACAATTATCGCGACCTTTCATTTACATCCCGGCTAGGACATCAATTTTATTGGATGCTGTTCTCCAGGAAGGATGGCGCTGACGAACTACCCGATGAGCGCGGTTGTCTGGAGAAACAACAATAACCGGCGGTAATCCAGTTGCCACCGGCATTTTTTAAAAACCCCTGGCTTTGGGACTTACTTATTGATGCCCAGCGCCTTGGCTACGCCAGCACCGTAAGCGGAGTTGGCCTTGGTGCAGTTTTCGATATGACGGGTTGTATTGGGTGATGTCGTGCGTCACCGTGAAACTGCCATAGGCAGCCGAGCCCTTGGCATGCATGCGTCGCTCGGAGATCACCTCGCGATCGAAGTGGCCCGCTTCTCCAAAAACCAGACATCCTGAAGCAGCATGGGCTCACGCGGGCCGGCAGTCATCACATTCTGGTTGTCGGGTACCGGCGCGCCGCCGGTGGTGGTGAGTTTTTTCTTGCTCATGGAGATCTCCTTGGGCTATTGAACAATTCATGACTTTCATTATAGAGAGCGTGTAGTCAATACCACCAATTGATTAAACCAATCCCTTTGATTGCCAAAGATTATCAATAAATGGCGAAAGCATGTTCAGTCACCCATTCCGGATTCCAGATACCCGCAAAAAAGTTGATTAAATTCCCTACCATAGCGCTTTTCAGTTTCGGATGACCGGGTTGTTATCGCTCATCCAGCGGTTGATGCCGTTACGCACGTTGTAAACCTGCGTATAGCCCATCTTCGCCAGTTCACGCGCCGCGGCGTCGGTGCGGTTGCCGCTGCGGCAGATCAGGACGACCGGCGCATTCTTGTCCACCTCGGCGCTGAAGCGCGGCAAAAATTCCGGGTTCGTCCGTCCGGCTGCGTCAAAGAAGGTCAGTTTGCGGCTGCCTTCCACCACGCCGGTCTGGCGCCATTCCTCCGGCAGGCGGATGTCGTACAGAGGCACGCCCTGCGCCAGCAGCTCTTTCAACTTGGCGTTATCGACGTTGGTGTAGGGCGGCTCTGCGCAAGCGCCGAGACTGAGTGCAAAAAGAACGACAGCGAAGAGGCGAGCGATCATGGGATCATTCCTTTCATAAAGGGATTCAATGGGAGGGCTTGTTGCGCGTGGCAATCAAGCTGGCGACGACGCTCGCCCCGATCAGGACGGCGACGATGGCCAGCGAGGCTGCCACCGGCACGTGATACCAGGGTGCGATCAACATCTTGGCACCGATGAAGGTGAGCACCATGGCCAGGCCGTATTTCAGCAGATGGAAGCGGTCCGCCACGTCGGCGAGCAGGAAATACAGCGCCCGCAAGCCCATGATGGCGAAGATGTTGGAGGTAAAGACGATGAAGGGGTCAGTGGTGATGGCGAAGATGGCCGGGATGGAGTCCACTGCGAACACCACGTCGGAAGTCTCGATCAGGATCAACACCAGAAACAGCGGCGTGAAATAGCGCACGCCGTCCTTCATCACGGTGAATTCCTCGCCGTGATGGCTCTCGGAGATGCGCAGATGCCGGCGCGCGAATTTCAGCACCGGGTTCTTGTTCAGGTCAGGTTCCTTCTCCGCCATGACCAGCATGCGCATACCGGTCACCACCAGAAAGAAACCGAAGATATACAGCACCCAACTGAACTCCTGCACCAGCCAGGCCCCGGCCAGAATCATGACGGCGCGCAGGACGATCGCACCCAGCACGCCGTAGATAAGCACCCGACGCTGAAATTCAGCGGAGACGTGGAAGGACGAGAAAATCAGCAGGAAGATAAACACGTTGTCCACCGACAGCGACTTCTCGATCAGATAGCCGGTGAGGAATTCCAGCGCCTTGCGGTCGGCGATCTCCTGCCCGGCCGTGCCGTTCAGATACCACCACAGGCCGGCGTTGAATAACAGCGCGAGGCTGACCCAGACCAGCGACCAGGCGGTCGCCTCCCGGCCGCTGACCTTGTGCGCCTTCCTGCCGCCGAAGACGAACAGGTCCAGCGCCAGCATGACCAGCACGAAAGCGATGAAGGCAGCCCACATCCAGGGTTCGCCAATGGAGACTGCGCTATTCGTATTCATATATACAGGAGAGTGGAATTAGACAGCGTCATGATACCGACCCTGTTTCATCAAGAAAATTCGTATATTATTTACGAAGTGTTCGTTATTTACGAAGGAGTTATTGAGGCGCTCCCTGCACTGATGCCGACTTTTTCCACCGGATACGCCCCCCATGACCCACTCCGCTTCGCTACGCCGTGATGACGGCTGATTCCCGCCGGATACGCCTGCTGCTGCTTGTCCTGCTCACCGGAGTGGTCGCGGCGATTATTGCGGCTCTCCCGTCTTTTCCGCAGCCAGCGGCCTATCACGACTTCGCTGACCAGCGCGCCTTCCTGGGCCTGCCCAACTTCCTTAATGTGGCTTCCAACGGCCTGTTCGTGCTGGTGAGTGCGGCCGGCCTACGCTGGCTTACCGCAGCGGGAGGCGATACGGCCTTCCGGGATCGCCGCGAACGCTGGATTTATCTGATATTTTTTCTCGGCTTGGCGCTGACCGGCATCGCTTCGGCCTGGTACCATCTGAACCCGGACAATGGGCGACTGCTGTGGGATCGACTGGCGATGACCGTTGCCCTGATGTCCTGGCTGGCGGCAATTATCGCCGAGCGCATCAGCGTCGCAGCGGGGCTGGCGCTGTTACCGGTGCTGCTGGCCGCGGGCGCGGCCTCCGTGCTCTACTGGGGCGCCACCGAGGCATTGGGGGCAGGAGATCTACGTCCTTATGGCATGGTGCATTTCTATCCGGCGCTGCTGATTCCGCTGCTTATCCTGCTGTTTCCGCCCCGCTACACTCGCGGCGGCGATGTGCTGATAGTGCTCGGGTGGTATGCCGCGGCGCTCGGCGCCGAACTCCTCGACCGGCAGATTTTCGCCCTCGGCGGAATCGTCGGCGGCCATACCGTCAAGCACGTCTTTGCTGCCCTGGCCGCCTGCTGGGTGCTGCGCATGCTCAGGCTGCGGCGGCCCTGTGGGCCAAACCCGACAAGCCCTTAGACCTGGATTATCTGGTTCCAAATCCTGTTTTTGCCTTTCTGCTTCGATGTTACCATAGCCATCACACACCCGTTTTCCACGTCCCCCCATGTCCGGAACTTCATTGCTGCCTCTGATCGTCGCAACCGCCTTCATCGGCTGTCTCCTTCCCGCACTGCTGGCCCGCTTCGGCAGGAGAGTGGCCGCCCTGGGCGCGGCCGGGGTCATGGCGGGCTGCCTGGCATTGCTCGCCCCCCTGGTGCCGACCGTGCTGGCGGGGGAAACGCTGGTAACGGCCTACCCCTGGCTGCCCGCCTACGGCCTCGACCTTTCCTTCCGGCTCGACGGGCTGGGGCTGCTTTTCAACTTGCTGATACTCGGCATCGGCCTGCTGGTGGTGCTCTACGCCTACTACTATCTGCCGGAAAGCGATCACCTGGGGCGTTTCTATTCCTACCTGCTGCTGTTCATGGCGGCCATGCTCGGCGTCGTACTGTCCGAGAACCTGTTGTTGCTGGTCGTGTTCTGGGAGATCACCAGCATTTCGTCCTTCCTGCTCATCGCCTACAAGCGCGAGCATCGCGACTCGCGCATCGCCGCCCGCATGGCGCTAGCCGTCACTGGCGGCGGCGGGTTGGCGCTGCTCGCCGGGGTACTGCTGCTCGGCTACATCGCCGGCAGTTTCGAGTTTTCGACCGTGCTGGCCGAAGGAGAGCGTATTCGCGGCCACAGCCTGTATGCGCCGATGCTGATCCTGGTCCTGCTCGGCGCTTTCACCAAATCGGCCCAGTTCCCGTTCCATTTCTGGCTGCCCAACGCCATGGCGGCGCCAACGCCGGTGTCGGCCTACCTGCATTCGGCAACCATGGTGAAAGCCGGCGTTTTTCTGCTGGCGCGGCTGCATCCGGCGCTGGCCGGCAGCGAGCTGTGGTTCTGGCTGGTCAGCGGAGTCGGTGCAACCACGCTGGTGTATGCGGCTTACATGGCCTTTCACCGCTACGACTTCAAGGGGCTGCTGGCCTATTCCACCATCAGCCACCTCGGCCTGATCACGCTGCTGTTCGGACTCGACACGCCGCTATCGGTGGTGGCCGGCGTGTTTCACATCATCAACCATGCCATTTTCAAGGCCTCCCTGTTCATGGCCGCCGGCATCGTCGATCATGAATGCGGCACGCGCGACATGCGGCGGGTGAACGGGCTGTTCAAGTTCATGCCGATCACCGCCACGCTGGCCATCGTCGCCGCCGGTTCCATGGCTGGCGTGCCGTTGCTGAACGGTTTTCTCAGCAAGGAGATGTTCTTTACCGAGACGGTCGGCCATCCGGTGTTCGAGGAGATACGCTGGCTGCTGCCATTATTCGCCACGGTGGCAGGCATTCTCGCTGTGGCCTATTCGTCGCGCTTCATCCACGACGTATTCTTCAACGGCGACCCCATTGACCTGCCGCGCCAGCCCCACGAGCCGCCGCGCTGGATGCGTGCGCCGGTGGAGGTGCTGGTAGTGCTGTGCCTGCTGGTCGGCATCTTCCCGCAATGGAGCGTCGCCCCTCTGCTCGCAGCTGCGGCTGGCGCAACGCTGCTAGCGCCTCTGCCTGCCTTCGAGCTGGCGGTGTGGCACGGCTTCAACCTGCCATTTATCATGAGTCTGGTGGCGCTGGCGGGCGGCGTCACCGTCTACGCCCTGCGCAAGCCGCTTTTCGCCCTCCACGATCGACTACCGTCGATCCATGCCCACATCGCCTTCGAGCGCCTTTATGAAAGCCTGAAGGCCCTCGCGTGCAGCATCGTGAGCTGGCTGGACAATAGATCGCTGCAACGTTACCTGGCGCTCTTCATCGCCTTCGTGCTCAGCCTTGGCGGCTGGGCCTGGTTCTCGGGGCCACCGACGCTTGCCGCCGCGGCATACCAGCCGGCCGATAGCGCTGCTTTCGCGGCCCTGGCTACCCTGATCGTGGGCGCACTGGGTGCAACCCTGCTGCACCGGCACCGCCTCACCGCCATCGTGTTCACCAGCGTCGTTGGTCTGGTCGTGGCGCTCACCTTCGTGCGCTTCTCGGCACCGGATCTGGCACTGACCCAGCTGGCGGTGGAAGTGGTCACCATCGTGCTCCTGTTGCTGGTTCTCCATTACCTTCCCCAAGCCTCCCCCGCCGAGGATTCCGGCCTGCGACTGACGCGCGATGCCGCGCTGGCCGTTGGCGCCGGCGCGGGTCTGGGGGCGGCAGCCTTCGCCATGATGACCTCGCCATTCGAGACGATTTCCGGCTTCTACCTCGACCAGTCGGTGACGGGGGGTGGCGGGGCCAACGTGGTCAACGTGATCCTGGTGGATTTCCGCGGCTTCGACACCCTGGGTGAAATCACCGTACTGGCCATGGTGGGCCTGGCTGCCCATGCCATGCTGAATCGGCTGGTGCTCACCGTGCCCGAGCGCGATATCGACGGCCGGCCTTGGGCAACGGAACGTCACCCGCTGTTCCTGTCCATGCTGATGCGCCCGCTGCTGCCCCTGGCACTGGCGGTATCGATCTTCATTCTGCTGCGCGGCCACAACCTGCCGGGGGGTGGTTTCGTCGCCGGCCTGGTCACCGGCGTGGCCCTGGTCCTGCAATATCTGGCCAGCGGCATCGATTTCGCCCAGCCGCGCCTGCCCCGCCACAAAACCAGGCTACTGGCGCTGGGACTGCTGCTTGCGGGCGGCACCGGCGCGGCGAGCTGGCTGTTCGGCCGACCCTTCCTTACCAGCGCCCACGGCCATTTCACCCTGCCGCTGATTGGAGAGATCGAACTGGCCTCGGCCATGGTGTTCGACCTGGGCGTGTACATCGTGGTCGTGACCGTGGTGCTGATGGTGCTGGCACAGTTGGGCCGTCTGTCGCGCCACGGCTGTCCTGAAAATTTTGGAGAAGCCGCCTGATGGAAACCGTTGTCGCCATTGCCATCGGCGTACTCACCGCCTGCGGGGTGTTCCTGATTCTGCGTGCACGCACCTTCCCGGTCGTACTGGGCCTGACCTTGCTGTCCTACGCGGTGAATCTGTTTCTCTTCGCCAGCGGACGGCTGAGGCTGGATGCACCGCCCCTGATAAGGGCCGGCGCCGCCTACACCGACCCGCTACCCCAGGCTCTGGTGCTGACCGCCATCGTTATCGGTTTCGGCATGACCGCCTACCTGCTGATGCTGGCGCTGCGCGCGCTGGCTGAAACCGGCGATGACCATGTGGATGGACGGTTGAAACCATGAACGCTCATGCCGCCATCCTCCCCATCCTGATTCCCTTTGCTGCCGCGCTGCTGCAACTGGCGGGCGGCCGCCGCGGGCTGCCTTTCCAGCGCAACGTCGGGCTGGGCGCGGCACTGCTCGGCATCATCGCAACCGCCTGGCTGGTGCAACTGGCCGATGCTGGCGCCATGCTGGTTTATGCCCTGGGAAACTGGACGGCACCTTTCGGCATCGTGCTGGCGGTAGACCGCCTAGCCGCCGGCATGTCCCTGCTCACCGCGCTGCTGGCAGGCGCATCCCTGCTCTATGCCAGCGGTGGTTTCGACAGCCGGGGCCGCCACTTCCATCCGCTGTTCCAGTTGCAGATCATGGGTATCCAGGGCGCCTTCCTGACCGGCGACCTGTTCAACCTGTTTGTCTTTTTCGAGGTAATGCTGCTTGCCTCCTATGCGCTGTTGGCCCACGGCGAAGGACTGGCGCGCACCCGCGCAGGCCTGGCCTATGTGGTGCTGAACCTGGCTGGATCGGCCCTGTTCCTGATCGCACTGGGTCTGCTCTACGGGACACTGGGCACCCTCAACCTGGCCGATGTGGCGCTACGCCTGCAAAACCCGGATCACAATATCGCCCTGGCAAGGCTGGCGGGCGCGCTGCTGATTGCCGTATTCGCCCTCAAGGCGGCGCTGCTGCCCCTGTCTTTCTGGCTGCCCCACGCCTATGCTTCCGCCGGTGCGCCCGTGGCGGCGCTATTCGTCATCATGACCAAGGTCGGTATCGTCGCCATCCTGCGGGTACAGGCCGTGGCCTTCGCCCCGGCTGCGACGATGGCTGACCTGCTTGACTGGCTGGTTCCGCTGGCGCTGGCGACACTCCTGTTCGCCGCCCTGGGCGCTCTCGCCGCCACCCGGCTGCGATATTTCGCCGCCTGGCTGGTGCTGGTTTCCGCCGGTACGCTGCTGGTGGTTCCCTCCTATGCGCAGGCCGGTATCACCGCCGCGGCCCTGTATTACCTGTTCCAGTCCACCTTCGTCGTTGCTGCCTTCTTCCTGCTGGCGGAATTGATCGCCGAGCGACGCGGGAAGGTTTCCGATGCCATTAAACCCGGGCCGGCATTCCATGCTCCCTGGCTGGCACTGGGCTTTTTTCTGGCTGCCATCAGCGTTGCCGGATTACCCCCCCTTTCCGGCTTTCTCGGCAAACTCATGCTGCTTTCCGCAGTGCGGGAAACGCCGGCGGGCCCGGCAATCTGGATTATTTCGCTGACAGCAGGTTTTCTGATCATGGCCGCCTTGGCAAGGGCCGGCAGCCGCCTGTTCTGGAAGCACAAGTCGGATACTCAGCCCCATGCAACCCCAACCATCGCATGGCAGCCTGCGGCGGCCGTCCTGCTGCTGGTCGCCGCCGGCCCACTGCTGGCGCTCTTCGCCCGACCGGTGTCGGATTACGCTGCCCGTGCCGCGGTCCAGCTGCATACCCCCGGCGCCTATGTCAACGCGGTATTGGGCACGAACAGGCATACCATCATCCGGGAGACACGACCGTGATGCGCCGCCTCTTTCCCCGCCCCGCCCTGTCCGTGGCCATTTTCCTGCTCTGGGCCGCGCTTACCAATGCGGCCTCGCTAGGCATGCTGTTGCTGGGCGCCGTACTGGCGCTGGCGCTTCCTTTCGTCACGCGGCCCTTCTGGCCCGACGCACCGCGCCTCGCTCGCCCCGGCACGATGTTGACACTCGCGGCACGGGTAGTCATGGATATCGTTATCGCCAACTGGGCCGTGGCACGCCGTGTGATCGGCCCGATTGCCCGCCTCGAACCGGCCTTCGTCGAGGTGCCGCTGGATTTGCGCGACCCCTTCGTCGCCACGATCCTCGCCAGTATCGTGTCGCTCACGCCGGGCACCGTGTCCATCGACGTGGATCAGGAGAGCTGGGTACTCTGCCTGCATGCGCTTGACGCACCCGATCCCGCTGCCCTGATCCGGGAAATCAAGCAGCGCTACGAGGCGCCGCTCAAGGAGATATTCGCATGTTGACGCTCGCCGTTGAGGTCGGTTTCGTGCTCATCGGGCTGGCTATGACCCTCAATCTCTGGCGCCTGGTGCGCGGACCGGACGCCACCGATCGCATTCTGGCGCTGGATACGCTGACCATCAACGCCATCGCGCTGCTGGTGCTGTTCGGCATCCGCGCCGGCAGCAGCGCCTATTTTGAAGCGGCGCTGGTACTGGCCGCCATGAGCTTCGTCGGCACCATGGCGCTATGCAAATATCTGCTGCGCGGAGACATTATCGAATGAACGTCATCATCGAATTCACCGTCTCTGCCCTGATCCTGCTGGGTGCCGTGTTCGCTCTGCTGGGTTCGATAGGGCTCGTCCGCCTGCCGGATTTTTTCACTCGTCTGCACGGCCCCACCAAGGCCACCACCCTGGGTGTGGGCGCCATGGTGCTGGCCTCAGCCATCTACTTCACCGCCACCCAGCCCGGCGTCAGCCTGCATGAGATCGCCGTGATGGTCTTCCTCTTTATCACCGCGCCAGTGACCGCCCACCTGCTGGCCAAGGCGGCCTTGCACCGGCGTGGGAATCACGTTGCGAAACACCAGGAAAAAGTGAAATGAGCACCTGGACGACAGCCGGCGGCCTGCTCGGCGGCATCGGCCTGTTCCTGCTCGGCATGGGACTGATGACCGACGGCCTCAAGCTCGCCGCCGGCCCGGCGCTGGAGCGCATCCTCGCCCATTCCACCAAAACCCGCTTGCGCGGGCTGGCTTCAGGTGTACTGGTCACCGCGCTGGTGCAGTCTTCCAGCGCCGTGACAGTGGCTGCCATCGGCTTCGTGAATGCCGGACTGCTCACGCTGGGGCAATCGATGTGGGTGCTGTTCGGCGCCAACGTCGGCACCACCATGACCGGCTGGCTGGTGGCGCTGGTCGGGCTGAAGTTCAAGATCGAGGTGCTGGCGCTGCCGCTGATCGGCATCGGCATGGCGCTGCGCCTTTCCGGCGACGGCAAACGGCGCGGCGCACTGGGACAGGCGCTGGCAGGATTCGGCGTGCTGTTCCTGGGCATCGACATGCTCAAGGAATCCTTTTCCGGGCTATCCGCGGATTTCAGCATGCCGGAAGGCGAGGGGATCAGGGACACGCTGATGCAGGTGCTGATCGGCATCGCGCTTACCGTGCTGATGCAATCCTCCAGCGCCTCCCTGACCATCGCGCTGACTGCCGCCCAGGGCGGACTGCTCACGGCCCAGGGTGCCGCCGCCGTGGTGATAGGCGCCAATATCGGCACCACGGTCACCGCGCTGATCGCCTCCATCGGCGCCACGCCCAACGCAAAACGGGCCGCCGCCGCCCATATCCTGTTCAATCTCCTGACCGGCGCCGTGGCGCTGGCGCTGCTACCCTGGCTGGTATCGGCCATTGGCACGGCGGGCGAAGCGCTGGAACTCGGTTCGTCGCCGGCGGCCAAACTGGCCCTGTTTCACACTACCTTCAACCTGCTCGGCGTGATCCTGATCTGGCCTATCGCCGAACGCATGGTTCTGTTTCTCGGAAAACGTTTCCATGCCGCCGAAGAAGATGAAGCCCGGCCACGCTATCTGGACGCCAACATCGCAACGGTACCGGCGCTGGCGCTGAACGCCCTGGAGCAGGAAGTGCGACGCATGGGCGGCATTGCCCTGCGCATGATGCGTGAGGCCATGGCGGGCGCCGCCTACGACAAACTGGCGCGGGATCAGCAAATCGTGGCCAAGCTGAATCAAGCGGTGGCAGATTTCATTTCACGCATCAACCAGGCCGGCATGTCGCAAGACAGCGCCCAGCGCCTGCCGCATATTCTGCGCGTGGCGCGCTACTATGAGGCGGTGGCCGAACTGGCCATGGAGGCCGCTGCTGCAGCACGCGAAACGCCCCTGCCGACGCTGATCGAAACGGGTAGCAGCTTTCTCGATCAGGTAACCCGGCTTTTTTCCCGCATTGACCCAGAGGGATATCAGGAATATGCCGCCGACGTCGATACCGGCTTGCAGAGCCTGGAAGGGGACTATCAGATGTTGAAAGCGGAACTCCTGGAGGCCGGCGCCCTGAGCCGCCTGCCCGTGGCAGATATGGATGCTCGCTTGCGCGCCGCGAGCGCCATCCATCGCGCGGTGCAGCAGGCCGCCAAGGCAGCGCGCCTGCTTGTCGCCAAGGCATCTGCACGTGAGGCAGCACAGGAATAACCATGAGCAATATAATTGACCGCCTGAAACGCCTGCTGCCCGACCCGGAAACGGTGCGCAAGAGCCGCTGGCTGCGCTGGATCGGGCCGGCCCTGCACCATCCCCGACTATGGCGGCCCACCCGGCGCGGTATTGCCCTGGGCATCGCACTTGGAGTATTTTTCGGGCTGCTCGTTCCCCTCGCCCAGATTCCTCTTTCCGCAGGCATGGCCGTGCTGTTGCGTGCCAGCGTGCCCACCGCCATCGCCAGCACGCTGGTCACCAATCCGGTCACCTTCGGCCCGATCTACTATGCGGCCTACCGCATCGGCGTCACGCTGATCGGTGAGGACGAAGCACGCGCGACAAAAAAACCGCCGATACCCCGTGGAGAAGGCGCTGCCGCATGGCTGGCATCCGCCTGGGATCGCATCACCACAGTAGGCAAACCGCTACTGCTGGGCTTGGCGATCATGGCCAGCACCCTGGGTCTGCTCGCCTATCTGATAGTGACCTTGTTGTGGCGGCTAAAAATCAGTCTGTCCTGGCGGCGGCGCCGTCGCAAACCTGCTCCGCCCCGCGAGGACACAGAGCAAAAGGATTGATCTACGCTTACCCTGTCCGAGCCATGAATGTCCCAGTTGAGCCAATTAAGAGACCTCCATAAAGATTCCAGATAGCGGACGCTTAACGCCAAATTGGTTGAACTCAATTTATCAGCGCCACGTCACCGATGTGCCGCTTCGTTTCCAGTCCATAGGCGAGCAGTTCCTGAGCAGGACACTGCCGAATGTGCATGCGAAAAGCCGTGGGTAAGCATATAGAACGTTCCAAGCTGCTACACCCAAAGCTAATATCACCTTGGGCGAACTGTTTCATTGGATGCCCGAATTTTGTAACGGTTTACCTTACTCTGAAAGCCACCAATAGCTGAGCATTTTTAATGCATGCCGATGCTAATGGGATAGCAAAGCAACAATTTTGATCAATCACTTGCAAACAATCCGGAGCAAGATGCAGTTTGTCGGATTTTTTTACACTTGATGAGCAAATAATGCTGCAAATCCCCAAATAAAATGTGTAACAGATTGTTTTTGCATAATATATAATATATTTGGCACGGTTTGTGCTTTAATTCCATAGGAATATCAGCATCCGCCGATTAAGCAAAAAAAGGGGAAACCATAATGAAAACATCCGTCCATTTCTATGACGTTAATCTATCAAGGCTCACGATAGCTATAATTAGCTGCGGGTTTTGGGCTCACCCCCTTGCGGCGTCCGCAAGCATTTTGCCTGACGCATTCCTGAGCACCGGATCGTGCACAACCAGCACCACGTCGGATACCAAGACCTGTAGCCAATCTAACTCCAGCGTCAGTATTTTTTCACAGGCGCGGCTGAGCGATCTGACCGCCACCGCAAACATTGACCAGAACGCCCCATACTCATCTACTGCCCAGGCTAGTGTGCGCTATTACATGGAACTCGCCTCCAGCAGTGGTTTCCCTAGCGACTATTTCTTTACTGTGCCTATCTTGGTACTTGCAAACGGATATACGGATGTAGGTGGCAGTCCATCGCCTATCGGTTCTAGCTACAGTATGAACACGGCGTCCGCCAGCGTCAAAATTGGTGGTGACGGTTGGTATGCTTGTGCGGGCTATGGTTGCTGGGCCGGTTCCACAACCAGTTTTAGCGGTGGTCTCACAAACCTCAAACCCGGCTCTTCAGCTTCTGGGTACGGTGGCAACATATTTGAAATTATCGTATCGGCAAGCGTCACTACCAACTCAAATTATCCGAGCTCTTATGCCCATGCATGGGCTGATCCCACCATACAGATCGACCCGACCTTTCTCGCAACTAATCCGCAGTATTCGCTGAGCTTCAGCAGCAATTTACCCGCGGCTGTTGTTCCTGTGCCCGCCGCAGCTTGGCTTCTCGGCTCTGGTTTGATTGGCTTGGTTGGGGTGGCACGTCGCAAGGCAACTTAATAGACTTTTGCTCACGATAACGGCGGCCAATTGGTCGCCGTTTTTACTTCTGGAGTTGTTCGCAGATCGTCTGCTTCCAACCAGTTTGGAGGACCGAAAAGAGTCGCGAAGGGAAGACTGCCTTTCCCGATGATTATCCAAATCATATCGGCGTCAGGGCAGGTTTGCTATGATTAAGCCGGTTGTTTCAAAAACAGGCACTCATTTACAAGGCAATCCTCGTGGCACGTTCGCCGCTTCCGGCTTCTTTTTTTGGTATGGTTTTGGGACTCGCTGGCCTCGGTCAGGCTTGGCGCATTGCCGTTCTTCTTTGGGGCATGCCGGCGGCTATCGGGGAAGGTTTGCTGCTGTTGGCAGCACTGGTCTGGGCTGGGTTGCTAGTGGTGTATGGTTGGCAAGCAATAAGGTATCCAGCCGTTGTCAAAAGCGAATTCCAGCATCCGGTGCAAGGGAGTACACCGGCGCTGCTGGCTGTTTCTACCCTGCTGATTGTGCTGGCGGTTTTACCCTATTCGCGGGCATTGGCATGGGTTCTCGCCGCCGCTGGAATTGCCTGGCATTTAGCTTTTTCCCTCTGGCATACCGGTGCGCTCTGGCAAGGGGGACGTGATTCACTCGATACGGCACCGACCCTTTATTTGCCCACTGTGGCCGGCAATTTTACGAGCGCTGCCGCACTCGGCGGGCTCGGCCATCCAGACTGGGGCTGGTTGTTTCTGGGTGCGGGTGTCTTTTCGTGGCTGGCGCTTGAATCGCTTATCATCCAGCGCCTCTGGCTTTCCAAAGCCTTACCCACCGCTCAGCGCCCACTGCTTGGCATCCAGTTTGCCCCACCGGTGGTTTGCGCCATGGCTTGGTTAATGCTCGACCCGGGCTCTACTGATCATTGGCTGCTGATGTTGTGGGGCTACGGTTTGTTCCAGCTTTTGCTGGGCATTCGTCTGGGTTCATGGCTCGGTGCTCAACCCTTTTCCCCATCCTATTGGGCCTATACCTTCGGCATTGCCGCTGCAACAATCTGTGGTCTCAAATTGGCATTGGCGGGTGTCAGTGCTGCGCAGATTCTTGCGATACCTGTTTTTGTGGGCGCCAATCTGTTTATCGGCTATCTCTCCCTGCGCACTGCATGGCGTGCTGTCCACAGTCGGCTGTCCAGCTAATTAGGTCTGTATCTCTTCACGCAGGTTCAGTAGCATAACAGCACGTCGCAGTCCGCCACATGGGCCACGTCCTTGCTGACGCTGCCCAGCAGCAATTCCTGCATGCCGCTCTTGCCGTGTCGGCCAAGGACGACCAAGTCGGCGCGCAGAGCCTTGGCGCGATCGCAGATGGCGGTGGGAGGATTGGCCGCCATGACGTTCCGCGTAAATTTTCCCTCGTTCGCCCCCGCCAACTCGATATCCAGCCGATTTTCCGCATCCTTCAGGACGCGTGCCTGACGATCCAGGATGAACGCCCCGTCCATCCCCGCCTGTTGCATCCGGTCAGCATGCTCGGTATCGTAAACATGCAGCACCTCGATCCGCGCACCCGATGCGACGGTGCGGACGAGTTCCAGCGCATTGATCGATCCCGGCGAGAAATCCACTGCGGCGATAGCACTTTGGTAGGGTTCCACCTTCGCGTTCTTGACGATCAACACCGGGAAGGTGGCCAGCCGCAACAGACGGGAGGCGGTGGAACCAATCAGCAAATCGAGCAGCGTGTTCTCACCGCGCGCGCCGGCCACCACCAGGCCAGCCCCTTTTTCCGCAGCATAGTCGGCGATCTCCGTGTGAGCGCGGCCGATGCGTGTGACGGGCACAACTGGGATGCCGTAATCCTTGCGCAGGCTGGCAGCCAGGATATCGAGCCGATTTTTGCCAGCCGCTTGCAATGCCTGCTCATGTATTAGCCAGAAATCGGCAGCGGGGTCCGGGCCCGGATACAGATCCAGAGGATGCACCACGTGCAGCAAGTGCATTTCCGCACCCAGCTGTTTCGCGATCAGCGCACCGCGCCGCACCGCCCGGCCGGCATTAGCGGAAAAGTCGGTGGCGACGACGATAGGGGTAAGGGGTTGCATGGCGTTCTCCTTCGTGGCAACTCATTAAAATGCATGCCAGGCTTTGCTGACACCACATGGGGGCGCCAAAAGAAGCTGTTGTAGCGCGGTCTGGCAATGGGTGGAAAGAGTCACCACCGTAACCATCTGCATCAAGATCGAGGCCACCCTCATCCGGGCGCATGCAGTCGCGCCGGTGCCAGGCAAAGTTTAGCCTCGCGTGCCCCTGTTTCCATGCCCTGGAGGCACTAGCCGTTATGAGCAACAAGATGCCGGAATCGCGCATCGCCTTCAGTTCAGTCTAGTCCAAATTCAGCTGCGTGAACTGGTGCAATGCAAGCCTCGCCACGGGCAGCTCCCCTTCAGCGTGTACTATACTTTTATGAGCACTTATTTTTGCACATGCCCCACGACTGAAGAGTCTACGGTTATCGCGCCATTGCCGCTATGGCGAGAGCGCCTCGGCTGCGCTCTCCGGCGCAGGTTCGAGTTTCAACTTAGCTTTTCCATTGCCCGCAGACAAGGAGACAGACCATGAACACGACCGAATCCGAACACAAGCCCGATTCCGAATCCGCTACGGGGAAAGGAGAGCAGACTCAACACGAAGCGCTTTACGACCGTTATGCAGAGCGAGCGCGCGAGCTATTCGAGGCCGGCCAGGAAAAAGGCAAGGATGCCATGGAAAAGGCCATGGAGGTGGCACGCCAGCAACTATCCGACGCCGGAGAGTTTTCCGCAGAACAGGGCGAGGCATTCAAGAAATTCATGCGTCGCGACCTGGAGCAGACCTCGCAAGATATGCGGGCGCTGAGCCAGGAAGCCAAGGAACATTTGAATCCAGCTCGGTTGGGCGCCGGCGCCTTATCCTCGATAGCCAGGCTGCTCGAGGCGACTGGCTCGGCGTTGCAATCTCTCTCGCGCAAGGCAGAGGATGCCCTGCACTACAATACCGGCGACATCACGGCGGCCGGGACGTTAAACTGCACGAAATGCGGCCAGAAGGTGCACCTTAAGCGCACCACCAAAATTCCGCCCTGCCCGAGCTGCCACGGCACCGAGTTCCGCAAGGGATACTGAGCGATACGGCGGCGGTTGTGTCTCGCTTGAGCCGCTGGCACGAGCGTGGCCTTTTCGTGCGCCTGCGAGTGCAGCCGCCCCACTCAGTTACCCTTCTCGCTCCTCCGGCGGCTTGAGACCGCGGAACGCCCGATACAGCATCACGTCGTAGGCGATCTTCATCCCCGCCCCGATAAACAGCGGGGTAGAAAGCGTCAGAAACTGCATCAGAAATCCCGCAAAAGAAGGTGCGACCGCCCAGCCTCCCAGCCGAACCAGGTGGGTGACGCCGGAAGCAAACGTGCGTTCCTCCGGCCGCACCATCGCCATCACGTAGGACTGCCGCGTCGGCACGTCCATCTCCACCAGTCCCTCGCGCAGCAGGAACAACACGGCCGCCACCCAGAAATTCGGCGCGAAGGCGACAGTCATCAATAACAAGCTTGAAGGAATATGCGTGAACACCATGGTGTTCACCAACCCGATCCGTTTGGCCAGCCAGGCCGCACCCAGGTGCGAGACGGCATTCATGCCGCGAGCGCCGAAAAATAGCACGGCGATCACCGATTCGGAGACACCGAAGCGCTGGTAAAAGAAGTACGACAGCAGCGCCGTGCCAACAAAGCCACCGGCCACACTGTCGAGTCCAAAGAGCAGGGAAATGCGCCACAACACCTTGCGGCTTTGTGGCGAGACAATTAAACGGGGTTGCTTCAGCGGCGCTTCCGCCTGGGAAGAAAGACGCAGGTAGAGCACGGCGGTAGCAAGCAACAGCAAGGCGTACAACATCACCGCAGTCTGGAACGATGCCAGCTCGCCCACCCCAGCCAGACGCAAAATACTGGGGATCGCCGCCAGCAGGCCGCCGAGGCCGTGACCGACATCCTGCAACACGTTGTACCAGGCAAAGGCGCGGGTACGCTCCTGATCGGTGGCGGTAGCGGGGATAATCGCCTGCTCCAGCACCAGTGCGGCGCCGCGATCCCGCCCCATGCCGTTAAGCATGCCGACGAAAGCGGCGATGCCGACCGCGACTGGACTGGAATACCACGCCGCCGCGGCGCCACCCAACGCACTCAGTAACGCCAGCCAGAACAGCAGGCGGCGCCTGCCCAGGCGGTCGCCGGCGAAGGTCACCAGCAAGGCAGCCAGCGTTGCACCCGCCAGGCCGGCACTGATCACCAGGCCAATTTGCGAGGGCGTGAACGCCATGCGGGCGAGGTAAATGCCGAGCAGCACCCCCATCATGCCGGTGGCCAGTGCCCGCAGGAAGGCGGTGGTATAGAGAATGTGGCGGTCGCGAACCATGTTTCTGTCTAGCTCACCGCGCGGCGCAGCAACCCCACCATTTTCTGCAGCGGCGCTTCCGCACACCAGGCATAGAGCGCATCGTAGATGACCATGCCGTGTTTGAGCATTTCGTGGTCATCCTCGAAGTTGAGAGACAGTCCTTTCGAGATTGCCAGCAACCCCGCCGCCTCCTTCGCCAGCTCGGGAGTGCCGGTATCGGCTGCACGCACGATGCGCGCGAGCCTGGCCAGCGCCGGGTCGGTGAGCTGGTACCTGGCAATGAAAGCGTCGAAGCTGCACTGGTCGCCATGATGACCCAGTTCAACACCGGGCACGTCGTAGGGAACGGCGCCGGTGTCAGCGGCAATTTTCATCACGTCGCCGCCGGGGACATACAGAAACTCCGACGCTTCGTCGATGAAGCGCGCAATCAGCCAGGGGCAGGCGATGCGGTCGATTTTGGGACGTTCTCGGGTGATCCATTTCATGGTTTTCTCCTGAAGCAGGAAAAGGATTTACTTGCTCACCGTGTCGCCACCTGCCGCTTTCCAGCCTTCGATGCCGCCCTCGATGAAGCGGGCCTGAACGCCTACAGCCTGCAAGACATCCACCACGGCATTGCTGACCGAACCACCGCGCACGCAGTAGAGCACCACATCCCGGTTCTTGGGTATCTTGTCGGCCCATTCATCAATCGCGTCCGGGTCGCACCAGGTCGCTCCCAGGATTTTTTCCTTGGAGGCATCAAGATCGGTTTTTCGGCGCACATCGAGTAATGCAAAGGGCGATGAATTCCTCAGTTTCTTGAGGTCGTTGGGGGAAATGGTGCGGTCCATGCTCAGACTCCTTCAGGAAATGGCAAAAGTGTAAATCAATCCCAGCGCTGCGCAGGCGCCGATCACGCGCATGATGTCCTGCTTGTACTTCCACAGGGCGAAGAAGGCGGCGATGGAAATCAGGGCGTAGAACCATTCGAAGCCGCCGCTGAATGGCGCAGACTCGGTGGCTTTGGGCCATAAAACGTGCCAGCCGAAGAAAATTGCGAGGTTCAGTATTACGCCCACCACGGCGGCGGTAATGCCGGTCAACGGTGCGGTGAACTTGAGGTCGCCATGCGTCGCTTCCACCAGCGGGCCACCGGCCAGAATGAAAAGATAGCCCGGCAGGAAGGTGAAGAAAGTGGCAACACAGGCACCGGCGAACCCGGCCAGCAGCAGGCTCTCCGGACCAAAGATTTCCTTGGTCCAGCCACCGATGAAGCCAACGAAAGCCACCACCATGATGAGCGGGCCGGGAGTGGTCTCGCCCAGAGCCAGACCATCGATCATCTGCAGGCCGGTGAGCCACTGGTAGTGCTCGACACCGCCCTGATAGACATAGGGCAGCACGGCATATGCGCCGCCGAAGGTGACCAGCGCGGCCTTGGTGAAGAATTCACCCATATCCAGCAGCACTGGGCTACCCATCAACACCCACATTACCGCCGCCCAGATGGCGAGGAAAACGATGGTCATGATGAACAGGTGCGACAGTTTGAATTTCGCGTGTTCGGGCGTCGGCGTGTCGTCGTCGATCAGGGCCGGGCCATATGACTTGTTGGACGCGCCATGACCACCGCCGACCTTGAACTTTTCCGGTGCGATCTTGCTGCCGATGAATCCCAGCACACCCGCAGCCAGCACGATGGCCGGGAAAGGGATCTTTAGCGCAAAGATGGCGACAAATGAGGCTGCAGCGAATCCCCACAACACCTTGTTTTTCAACGCTCTCGAGCCGATGCGCCAGGCGGCAAAAACAACAATCGCCACTACCGCCGGTTTGATACCGGAAAATACGCCCTGGACAAATTGCAGATCGCCGTAAGCCATATAGACATAGGATAACGCCGAAAGAATGAACAACGAAGGCAGCAAAAACAGCGTGCCGGCGACGATACCACCCCAGGTGCGGTGCATCAGCCAGCCAATGTAGATGGCGAGCTGCTGTGCCTCCGGTCCCGGCAGTACCATGGCGTAGTTGAGGGCATGCAGGAAGCGGCGTTCGGAGATCCAGCGGCGTTTCTCCACCAGATCCTGATGCATCATGGAAATCTGCCCGGCAGGACCGCCGAAGCTGATGAATCCCAACTTGAGCCAGTAGCGAAACGCCTCCCAGAACGTGGGTTGGGCGGGACGCGCCAGATCCTTCGTCTCGCTCATCTTGATTCTCCTGTTTTAAAATTTAGATATATCCCGTCGAAAACACCCCCTGCAGCTGAGAGCAGCGCATCATCATCCTGCTGGCTGACGCGCAACCCACCCAGCACCATTTCCAGCCCCGCCGCTTCCGCCATCGGCATGCCGCCCACATCGAGACAGTGAACCAGCGTACCCAGCTTCATCAGCGCTTGGTCGGCTTCCAGCCCGAAACTCGCCAGCAGCACCTCGAACGTCACCTGCTGGCCGACATGGGTGAACTCGGCGCCGTCAAAGTCAAAACCCAGGGCATCCTCAGGGCAGTCTTCCGGCTGTTCCAGCCACAGGAAGCGCGCTTCCGGATCGATAAAGCGGCGAATCAACCAGGCGCTGGCCATGCGATCCACCCACAAATGCCGGCGGGTTGCCCAGAAGCGCCCCTGATAGTCCGCCGCGTCGCGCAGGGTGACGCTGCCCGGCACTGCTTTGGGCTCGTCGGCAGACAAACTGGCCAGAAACAGGGATTCTGCTTCAGTCAGCAGGGCATCAGCTTCGACCTTGCCCCGGCTGGAAAAATAATCCAGCGCCACCAGCGCCTCGAAATCCCGCCACAATGCCTTGATCTGACGCCGCCCGGCGGCAGCATCGATGCTGCCAATGGCGGCTTTGAATTTAGTCACCTGCCCCATCAGTTTGAAATAGTCTTCGCTGCGGTCGAACAGCCCCTGAAAATCGCTCTTCTCCTCGGCAGAGGGATTAGAGACATTCAACAGATAGGCACTACCGCCGCCCTGCTTGATGTCTTCGGCATGCATGCGAAGTGCCTGCCGCAGCCCCCGTCCAGCCGGGAGCAGATAAACGCCATCGCGCAGCACGGCGCAGCCCAGCCCCTTCATGGCGCGCCACACCCGCATGCGCAGGGTGGCATTGGCTGTCGGCAGGCTGACCACCAGGGCCAACCATTTCTCTGAGTTAAACGCAGATTTCACAATTCTTTACCGGAACATAAATTATGTTCTATTTATAACATGATTCAGTAACGAAATGAACAATTGTTTATATCAACGATCTATCAGGAATGGTGAAAATCAAGTAAAATCAAACAATATTAGAAAAACACAAACATTGACCGACTATCCCTTTCCAAGACCGACTCCAAAATTAAGATGAGCCTCTCACTAGACAACTGCCCCTCCTGCAAACTCTGGCTGTACCGCGTATTCCCCTTCCTGCGCTGGTGGCCCATGGTCAACAAGGACTCCAACAAGGCCGACATAATTGCCGGCATTACCGGCGCCATGATCGTGCTGCCGCAGGGCGTGGCCTTCGCCACTATCGCTGGCATGCCGCCCGAATACGGCCTCTACGCCGCCATGGTGCCGGCCATCATCGCCGCCCTGTTCGGATCGAGCTGGCATCTGGTTTCAGGGCCAACCACTGCCATCTCGATCGCGGTATTTGCCGCCATGAGCCCTTTTGCCGACCCAGGATCACCCCAGTTTGTCAGCATGGTGCTCACCCTCACCTTCCTCACCGGCGTATTCCAGCTTGCGCTGGGTCTGGCACGCATGGGGGTACTGGTCAACTTCATTTCCCACACCGTGGTGATCGGCTTTACCGCAGGTGCAGCATTGCTGATCGCGGCGAGCCAGGTGAAGAGCTTTTTTGGAATTGCCATCGAGCGCGGCGCACACTTCCATGTTGTGCTCGAACAGCTGATTATGCAGTTTGACCACCTCAACCCCTATGTCACAACAGTCGGCGCGGTCACGCTGGCAACCGGCATTCTGGCCAGGAAATTTATCCCCAAAGTCCCCTATATGATCGTCGCCATGGTGGTAGGTAGCATCGTAGCTTTTCTTATCAACTTGGAATTCGGCGTCGAACTCACCAAGATCAAGACGGTGGGCGCGCTGCCGGCCCATCTGCCGCCGCTGTCGCTACCCGATTTTTCCTATGCAACCATCCACAAGGTGGTGTTCCCGGCGCTGGTGGTCACCATGCTGGCGCTAACTGAAGCGGTTTCCATTTCCCGCGCTATTGCCACCAAATCAGAACAGCGCATCGATGGCAACCAGGAATTTGTCGGCCAGGGACTGGCTAACTTGATCGGCAGCTTTTTCTCCGGCTATGCTTCTGCCGGCTCCTTCAACCGCAGCGGCGTCAACTACGCTTCTGGCGCGCAGACCCCGCTGGCAACGGTTTACGCCGCAATTTTCCTGGTACTGATCCTGCTGCTGGTCGCGCCGCTCGCCTCTTACCTGCCAAACGCTGCCATGGCCGGCATCCTGTTTCTGGTTGCATGGAGCCTGATCGATTTTCACCACATCCGCTCCATCGGCAAAACCAGCAAGGCTGAAACCGTGGTGTTGTGGGTGACCCTGATCGGCACCCTGGTTGACCTGGAAAAGGGCATTTTCTTCGGCATCCTGCTCTCACTTACGCTCTACCTGTATCGCGTTTCGCGCCCTTCTCTTATCCCAGAGGTACCGGCCAAGGAAGAAGGCGCCTACCACCTCATGGATGCCCACGGCCATCACGAATGCCCCCAGTTCCGCATTGTGCGCATCAACGGATCCATCTTCTTCGGCGCGGTGGACTATGTGCAGAATGGCTTGACCCAGATCGACGAAGCTAACCCGGATCAAAAATCGGTGATGATCATCGCCAGCGGCATCAATTTCATCGACGTGGCGGGCGCGGAAATGCTGGCCCAGGAAGCGCGCCGCCGGCGCAAACTGGGTGGCGGCCTGTATTTCTATCGCTGCAAGGATTCCATCTACAAATTCCTGCGCAAATCCGACAAGCTGGATGACATCGGCGCGGGCGCCTTCTTCCCCGCCATGTCGAACTGGATCAAGCCGATCTACAGCACCCTCAACCCGGAAATATGCCGCAACTGCAAATACCGCATTTTCCCTGAGTGCCAAACCTATTTGCCCGACGGGGAGCCGAGAACGACAGACGCTTAATGCACCTGCGTGCCACTCTGAATGGTGGGCACGGACGCCTTGTGCGGCGCGTGTGGATGCCAGCCTGCCAGGGCGAGCATGATGAAGAAGCCGATGATATAACCCAGCGCGATGTGCCAGCCATTTTTTAGCCAGGAGCCAACCGACCTGACCTCGGGAAACAGGTTAGAAAGGGCTACGCCAGCCGACGAGCCAAACCAGATCATCGACCCCCCGAAACCCACCGCATAGGCCAGCACTCCCCAGTCATATCCCCCCTGCTTCAGCGCCAGGGCAGTGAGGGGAATATTGTCAAATACTGAAGAAACGAAGCCCAGACCGAAAGCGGATTCCCACGAGGCAACAGGCAGCTTTTCCACCGGCATCATCGAAGCGCAGACCACCAGTGAGAGCAGGAACACGCTGCCCTTGGTCGCATCCGGCAGCAGACTCCATTCGGGTTTGCGCAATGGTATTGCCAGCAGAATCGCCACCCACACCGCTGCGCCAATGAACGGGAAAGCATCAGAGGATTCCGGGAACCGGGTGTTGATCATGACATTGGTAGCAATCGCAGCGACCAGTATCCAGACTACGATGCCTAGCCGTGCCCAGTCCACTTTAACCCCCGCGCTGGCGTCCTTCTGGATCGGCTGGTAGGCATGTTGCTGGCGTGCGGCGAAGAAGCCGAACAGGATCAATGCAGGAATGGCCGCCGCATAGGCGTGTATGACATCGAAAGGAGCCACGCCGTCGATCCACATCATGGTGGTAGTGGTGTCGCCCACCACGCTGCCGGAACCCCCGGCGTTGGAGGCGGCGACGATGGCGGCGAGGTAGCCGATGTGTACGCGGCGATTGAATACGCTGGCTGCCACAGTACCACCGATCAGTGCGGCGGCGATGTTATCGAGAAATGCGGACATCACGAACACCATCACCAGCAGCACAAAGGCGCCTTTCCAGTCGTCCGGCAGAAAGCGCGGCAGAACGTGTGGCACACTACTGTCCTCGAAATGACGGGCAAGAATCGCAAATCCGAGGAGCAGGCCGAGCAGGTTGGTCAGCACCACCCATTCATGTTGCATATGCACTAGCCAACCCAGCACACCCGCGCCCTCGTTGAAGCCGGTAAAACCGATTTTGTACAGCGAAATCACGAAAAGGCCGGTGAGAGCCACACTCAGCGTGTGATGGTGGAATAGAGCCACACCGAGAAGAGTGGCTGCAAACAGGATAAAGTCCAGCGGAATGCCCAGTATGACTGGCCCTTCAGCGGCGTGGGCCAGGGCCGGGAGCAGGCCGAGGATGACCCAGGTCCAGCGTTTGTCCATAAGAACCTCTTGTTATTATTTGACCAAAGTGACCGGCATACTGGAAAGATGCAACACCTTGATGGCAACCGAGCCAAGGAACAGATCGCCCAGCGCGGAGCGGCCCCGTGTGCCCATCATGATCTGGTCGCAGCCAAGTTCCTGGGCGAGGCGCGCAATGGTCGTAGCCACTTCGCCCTGCACGATGTGGGCTTGGCAAGAAATACCAGCAGCATTCAGGATGCTGCGAGCTGGAGCGATGGCCGCTTCGCCCCACTCTTTTTCCAACGTAGCAAGTTCCTCTGTCTTAATCATGCGCCGTACCATCCAATCGTCGCCGGGGGGTTGTACATTCAGCAAATGCACTTCGGCACCCTGTAACATACTGGCGATGTGAGCAAGATGGCGCGCGGCATTCGACGATCCTTCCGAGCCGTCGATGGGAAGCAGTATCTTGTAGCCCATGAAGATTTCCTTTGGTTTATTGATTGACCCAGATCAGCATGCCCAGCAGCGACCAGAGAGTAACTATGACGAGGCCGAGCATGACTAGCAGTATGATACTCATCGAAATGCCATGAAGGAAGATTAACTGGGTGTGAACAGCATGGAGACGACCCCTTCGGGTGTGTCGGCCATCCATGACTTCCCATATGGACAACACCGTTCCCATGCAGCAAGATATCGTACAAGCTGGATAATTGGACAACAACTTAATCTGTTTTCATCCTTAACATTCAACCTTGTTGCCTGCTGACAAGTGTATTGCCTGTCATCACCTAATAACGTATTTCTCCGCCGCAAAATCAGGAAGGACCCCACACACGGTACAGGCGATCCATCTATCAAGACTCTAACAAGGCAAGTACAAAAAATGCATTTTCTCCTGGCCACACTACTGACACTATCGGTGTTTTTTCCCTCTCCGTCCCATGCCATGACACCGGCAGAAACCATCCTGATTACCAACGCCGCCGAACGTGGAAGCGATGGCGCTCAATTACTGCTCGGAATCGAGTATCTATACGGTGATGGCGGCAAACCCAAAGATGCAAAACTCGCAGCCCACTGGCTGGAACTCGCCGGGGAACAAAACAATGCGGCCGCCCAGCAAATGCTTGGCGACCTTTACGAACGCGGTCTTGGCGTCCCCAGGAACCTGACATTGAGCGCAGCGTGGCGGAAGAAGGCTGCCACCCGCGGCAGCACCGACGCTCAATTTGCCCTCGGGAAAATGTATCTTTCCGGCGAGGGTGTTGAAATGAACCCGGAACAAGCCGAACGCTGGCTCAAACGCGCGGCTAAAAAAGGCAACTTCGAGGCTCGGATTCTTCTTATCAAAATTTACCAATCACGCACCTCCCATCTGCTTGAGTCGCGCGAATACGAATTGGAGGAAAATTTATTGGCGGACGCCGCACTAGAGAGTTACCAATCCGGCGTTGAATTCATGCAATTCATGGAAAAAACCATCAACGAATTTATCGAGGTTTTCCATGAACCATCGATCAATCTGCAAAAACTGGCCGAGGCAGGCGATGTCAAAAGCCAATATCGGCTAGCTACCCAATATGAAAGTGGCCATGGCGAAAAGCTGGACTATGGCAAAGCGTTATACTGGTTTCAAAAAGCAGCGAAAAATGGGAACATTATGGCCATGAAAAGCCTCGCTCACATCTATGAAAAGGGAATCGATGGCGTGACACCAGATCGAAAAACCGCTGAATATTGGACCGAAAAAGCCAAAGCAGCACAAAATCAATAAACTCGCTCCGCGATACAAGACTTCTCACATTCGGGACAAATGGGTCCATAAAGTGTTTTTATACCTTGAGCCGATTTACACTGGTATCATCTGAGGTAGTCAATAAACCATAAAAAATAAGTACGCGCCGCCTTAACACTCGGCTTTCTGCTCGATACGGGGATTCGTTATGCATCAGCTAGCACGCTTTCTTCCATTCCTGCGCTGGTTTCCTCTGCGCGGTGAAAATATCAAGGCCGACCTGATCGCCGGCATCACTGTCGCCCTGGTACTGATTCCCCAGTCCATGGCCTACGCCCAGCTTGCCGGCCTGCCACCCTACTACGGACTTTACGCAGCTTTCCTGCCCGGCATCATCGCCGCCCTGTGGGGCTCGTCAGCGCAACTGGCCACCGGCCCGGTTGCGGTGGTCTCGTTGCTGACTGCATCCGCTCTTGCTCCGCTGGCAGCTACCGGCTCCAGCCAGTTCGTCGCGCTGGCGATCATGATGGCACTGATGGTCGGCATCATCCAGCTCGCCTTAGGCGTGTTCAAACTCGGGGTGGTAGTGAATTTTCTTTCCCACCCGGTCATAGTCGGTTTCACCAACGCCGCCGCCATCATCATCGGTCTTTCCCAGCTCAACAAGCTGTTCGGGGTCTCGATGGGTCGCAGCGAACATTTTATCCAGGATATCTGGGGTGTACTGCAACAGGTCGGCGACACCCACATTCCAACATTGATCATGGGAGTTTCAGCCTTCGCCATCATGTGGGGGCTAAAAAAATTCGCCCCTAAAATGCCCGGCGTATTGATTGCCGTTGCCCTCACCACCATCGTCAGCTGGTCGATCGGCTTCGAGCACAACAGCAACGGCAAGGTCGATGAAATCATGGACGAAGATGTCAAAACGCTGGCCAATAATTTTTCCCGTATCGAAATAACAAATGACGAACTGAACAGCAAACTCAGCGAAAAATCTGCTGAACTCAAACAACATCAAAAGAGCCATGAAGGCGGCAGCCAACGCACTGCCGCTCTGAACTATGAAATTGAATTGCTCAGGCTGGAACTCAAAAATACTGAAGGTGAAAATCGCAAACTCGCCCGCTCCCTCCGAAAATTCATTTTTGAACAGGTGCCTCCTGCTAATGGCCAGCCTGCCAAACTCTATCTGACCAACCAGGTACCTGCAGGCGAAAAAACCGATGGGTATCGCTGGCGCATCAAGAAGTTCAGCAAAGGTGAACTCAAACTGGTTGGAGGCGGTGAAGTCGTGGGGGCTATTCCGGCTGGCCTTCCGCAGTTAAGCATGCCCAGTTTCAGCTGGGACATGATGTCGACACTGTTTTCCGGCGCGCTGGTGATTTCTCTGGTGGGCTTCATGGAAGCGATTTCCATCGCCAAGGCGATGGCTGCCAAGACCAAAGATCGCATAGACCCGAATCAGGAACTGATCGGCCAGGGTCTCGGGAATATCATCGGCAGTTTCAGCCAGGCTTTTCCGGCCAGTGGCTCATTTTCGCGTTCGGCAGTCAACCTGAATGCCGGCGCCCAAACCGGCATGTCTTCGGTATTTTCCGGCATCATCGTGCTGGTTACTCTGCTGTTCCTGACACCGCTACTGTATCACCTGCCTCAGGCGGTATTGGCGGCTGTAATCATGATGGCAGTCATTGGCTTGGTTAATTTCAAGGCAATCAAACACGCCTGGCAGACTCACAAACACGATGGAATTGCCTCAGCGGTCACATTCTTAGCCACGCTGGCTTTTGCGCCTCATCTCGACAACGGCATTATGGTCGGCGCAGGCTTGTCCATCATCCTGTATCTGTATCGCACCATGTCACCCCGTGTTGCTATTCTGGGTCGCTATCAGGACGGCACGCTACGCGACGCAAAAGCAAACAATTTGCCGGTCAGCGATTACATCATCGCCATCCGCTATGACGGTTCGCTGTATTTCGCCAACGTACCCTATTTCGAAGACACCCTTCTGGAGGCTGTCTCCAAAAGCCCTTGCGCCAAACACCTGCTGATCGTGTCAAATGGCATCAACCAGCTTGACGCTTCGGGCGATGAAGTTATCCACCACATGGTGGAAAGATTTCGCTCCAATGGCATCAGGGTGGTTTTCAGCGGCCTGAAAAAACAAGTCCTCAACGTCATGCAGCACTCCGGTCTGTTTGTGTATATTGGACAAGAAAATATTTTTCCCGACGAGGACAAGGCACTCGATTCAATTTACGCCGAGGTACTCGAAACCGATCCCAATGCACAATGCCGTCTGATGAAGGATCATCATATCGGCGGTGCCGATGGGGTGAAAACCTGGCTATAATGCGCAGCAATAACAAGATGCTGGAGAACCCCTCGTGATATTTGCAACCCTGCTGCCCATAGACGTCACCTTAGGTGTCATCGTCTATTGGTTGCTACTGGGCTTGGCAGGACTGCTCCTGCAAAACGGCCGCGCCATCACGAAATTTATTTTTCCAGCAGGCGCGCTGGGCTCACTGATTCTGGCGGCCGCCGCTTTGGGTAGTTTGGGCGGCGCCGTCAATGTTGCGGTTTTACCGCTCGGCCTGCCCGACCTGCCCTTCCATTTGCGTCTGGATGCTCTGTCCGCATTTTTCCTGCTACTGCTCGGCGCTTCCAGCATCGGAATTTCGCTTTATTCGGCGGGCTATTTCCGCGACATGAAGGGAATCACTCTCGGACTGTTGTGCCTGGAATACCACGTCTTCCTCGCCAGCATGGCCCTGGTTCTGATGGCGGATGATGCTTATATGTTCATGGTGGCATGGGAAACCATGGCGCTGTCCTCCTATTTCCTGGTCACCACCGACCACAAAGTGCCGGAAATTCGCCAAGCGGGCTTCATCTACCTGCTGGTCGCCCACGTTGGTGCTATCGCTATCCTGATGTGCTTTGGCGTAATGCAGGGTGGCCACGGCGATTTCACCTTCGCCGCCATGCGCGATGCGCACCTGACCGAATTCTGGTCCAGCGTCACTTTCCTGCTCGCCCTGTTCGGCTTCGGCGCTAAGGCAGGCATCCTGCCCCTCCACATCTGGCTGCCGGAAGCACACCCTGCCGCCCCTTCCCCGGTTTCGGCGCTGATGAGTGGCATCATGCTGAAAACCGCAATTTACGGCATCCTGCGGGTTTCTCTCGACCTTCTCGATGCACACATCTGGTGGTGGGGCGTGCTGGCCCTGACGCTGGGCCTGTTCACCGCACTGTTCGGTGTGATCTTCGCCGCCGTACAGACGGACATGAAACGCCTGCTCGCCTACTCCTCGATCGAAAACATCGGCATTATTCTTGTTGGCATCGGCCTCGCCCTCACCTTTCACGCCTTTGGCATGGATGCGCTGTCAGCACTGGCGCTCACCGCAACCTTGTATCACGCCCTCAACCACGCGTTCATGAAGGGCCTGCTGTTCATCGGTACCGGGGCGGTGCTGCACGCCACCGGAGAACGAAATCTCGGCAAACTGGGAGGGCTCATCCATCAAATGCCGAAACTGGCGCTGCTGATGCTGGTGGGTGCTCTCGCGATTGCCGGACTGCCCCCGCTCAACGGCTTTGTATCCGAATGGCTGCTGCTACAGGCTTTCCTGCTCTCACCGGGGCTGCCTCATTCCTATCTCAACATGCTAATTCCAGTCGCTGCGGCCGCGCTGGTCCTGGCTTCGGCGCTGTCCGGCTATGTCATGGTCAAATTCTACGGGGTGATTTTCCTTGGGCAGCCGCGCGAAAAGACACTGCACGAGGCCCACGACATTGGCATGTTTGAACGACTGGGTCTGACCTGGCTTGCCCTGGGCTGCATTCTGCTGGGGGTGTTCCCGGTATTCGTCATCCTGCTTATCGACCCCGTCACCCAAATGCTGCTTGGCCAGACCCTTGGAAGCACCGCCGCACAGACCGGCTGGCTGTTGCTCACTCCGATCCAGCCCGAACGTGCCAGCTACAGCCCGCTAATCCTGTTCCTGATCATTGTCGTCGGTGTCGTTTTCACGACTTTCGCGGTGAAGAAGTTCTATCATGGCCGCCTGCGCCGCGGCCCGGCCTGGGACTGCGGCTTTCCTGAGCAGACGGCACGAATGCAAGATACCGCCGAAGGTTTTGGCCAGCCTATCCGCCAGATTTTCGAGCCCTTCCTCGGAGTGACCCGCATCGTCCCATCCCCTTTCGACAAAAAGCCCCACTATCACGGTGAATCGCGCGACCGCCTGTGGGACCTGCTATACCTGCCGATCGCCCGAGTCACCGAAATAATCTCCGTCATGGTTGGCAAACTCCAGCACGGCCGCATCCATGTTTACCTGCTGTATAGTTTTGTCACCCTGCTCGCGCTACTGGCGTTTATCCGATGAACGGCATACTTTTACAACTCTTTCAGGACACGCTGGTAGTGTTGATCGCACCCCTGCTTCTAGGCTGGGTCAATCAGTGCCGAGCCTGGCTGCAGAATCGCAGCGGCCCTGGCGTGCTGCGGCCTTACCTGAACATGGTGAAGCTGTTTCACAAGGATGCGGTGCTGGCGCACAATGCCTCGCCGATGTTCCGCTTCCACCCTTATATCCTGTTTGCCTGTATGTGGCTGGCGGCATCCCTGGTACCAGTGATCGCGACCGACCTGCCTCTCTCCCCGGCAGTGGACGTGATCGCGCTGGTTGGCATTTTCGCCCTGGCGCGCGTCTTCGTCTCCCTGGCGGCCATGGATATCGGCACCTCATTCGGCACGCTCGGCGCACGGCGCGAAATGCTGGTTGGCTTCCTTGCCGAGCCGGCACTACTGATGGTGTTTTTCACCGCTGCCGCAATCAGCCACTCCACCTCGCTTACCACCATCGTCGAGACCCTCGCGCACAAACAGTTCGTCATCCATCCCAGCCTGGCCTTCGCCGCCGTCGCCTTCATCATGGTGCTGCTGGCAGAAAACGCGCGCATCCCGGTGGACAACCCCTCCACCCACCTCGAACTGACCATGATCCACGAGGCCATGATTCTGGAATACTCTGCCCGCCACCTTGCCCTGATCGAATGGGCGAGTGCACTCAAGCTCCTTGCATTCACTACCATCGGCATCGCTCTGTTCATGCCATGGGGAATCGCCGAAGCCGGCAACTTGAGCGCGCTACCACTTGCCTTGGTTGCCTTGTTCATCAAGCTGATGGCGGCAGGAGCCGGCCTGGCGCTGCTCGAGACCGTCTCCGCCAAGATGCGCATCTTCCGTGTACCGGAATTCATGGGTACGGCCTTTCTGCTGGCCGTTTTGGGTCTGCTCGTCCATTTCCTGCATGGAAACTGAGATGGAAAATTTCTCCGGACAACTCATCAACCTGTTTGCAGCACTGCTGCTTCTGGTCTCGTTTGCCATGTTGTCGCAGCGCCGGGTGTTGTCGCTGATCAACCTGTTTGCGCTGCAAGGGTTAATGCTCACCATCAGCACCGTGATCGTGGCCTATTCCTCGCACCAGCATCACCTTTACTACTCGGCGGCGCTGACACTGGTGCTGAAAGTCATTATCCTGCCGTGGATCCTGCACCGCCTAATACGCAAATTGAACGTCAAATGGGACGTCGAGACCTTATTCAACATCCCGACCACCATGCTGGTCGGCATCGCCCTGGTGGTATTCGCATTCAACCTGGCTGCACCGATCTCCATGATGGGAGGCGCCATCACCAAGAGCACCCTGGGAATTGCCATGGCCAGTGTACTGCTCTCTTTCCTGATGATGATCACGCGCAACAAGGCGGTGCCGCAAGTGATCGGCTTTCTCGCAATGGAAAATGGCCTGTTCTTTGCAGCTACCAGCGCCACTTACGGCATGCCAATGGTGGTGGAATTGGGCATTGCACTCGATGTGCTAGTGGGCATGTTCATCCTGGGCATTTTCTTCTTCCAGATTCGGGAAACTTTCGACAGCCTGGATTTGAAGCACATGGAAAAACTCAAGGAAGATTAACGTGGAAATTCTCTGGATACTGGTGATTCCCCTGCTCGGCGGCCTGTTGCTGGCGCTGTTCGGCAGCCAGCGCTTCGCTCCCGAGCTGAACTCCATCATGAGCTTCGGTACCTTTGTAGCCTCCGCATTCCTCACTGTCCGGGTCATTACCGACGGACCGATGACCGCACTCAGCGAGCAGTTCTTCGTCGACTCCTTCAATGTCTTCCTGGTCGCACTGACCGCCTTTGTCGCCTTTACCACCTCGCTGTTCTCGCGCCCCTACATGCGCATCGAGCAGGCACATGGCAAGCTTACCATCAACATGCTGCGTCTCTACCACAGCATGTACCAGCTATTCACCTTCACCATGCTGCTGGCACTGCTCACCAACAATCTCGGCATCATGTGGGTGGCGATGGAAGCGGCAACCCTCACCACCGTGCTTCTAGTCTCGCTCTACCGTACCCCGGCCAGCCTGGAAGCGGCATGGAAATATTTCATCCTGTGCGGCGTCGGCATCGCACAGGCGCTGTTCGGTACCATCCTGGTCTATTTTGCGGCGGAAAAAATCCTCGGCGCAGGCGGTACGGCGCTGCTGTGGACGCATCTCGACGCGGTCAAAACCCAGTTGGAACCGACCGTGCTGTCACTGGCCTTCGTATTTCTTCTGGTAGGCTACGGCACCAAAGTCGGTCTGGCGCCGCTGCACAACTGGCTACCCGATGCCCATGCTGAAGGTCCAACACCGGTTTCAGCCGTGCTTTCCGGTCTGCTGCTCAACGTCGCGCTATATGCCGTAGTGCGCTCCAAAGTATTGGTAGACGGCGCACTGGGCAACCATCTCGCCGGCAACCTGATGATGGGATTTGGATTGCTCAGTGTAGTCATGGCCGCATTCTTTCTGTCACGCCAGAAGGACGTCAAGCGCATGTTCGCCTACTCCTCGATCGAGCACATGGGTCTGATGACCTTTGCCTTCGGCATGGGCGGTCCGGTAGCGACCTTCGCCGGCATGCTGCACATGACGGTACACTCCCTGACCAAGTCGGCGATTTTCTTCGCTGTCGGCCACGCCACGCAGAAATCCGGCACCCAGCTGATGGAAAACATCCGCGGCCTGATCACGACCAACCCCACCATCGGCTGGGGATTGGCAATCGGCTCCCTGGCCATCCTCGGTATGCCGCCATTCGGCGTGTTCGCCAGCGAGTTCCTGATCATCACCACCGCCATGCACGCCTACCCGTGGACCACGCCGTTCCTGCTCGCCGCGCTGGGCGTGGCATTCGCCGCGATATTCAGCCGGGTACAGAGCATGGTCTTTGGCGAAACTACCGGCGAACGCCTGCCCCATCCGCCCGCGCTGGTCCCGGTGTTCGTGCATCTGGGATTGGTGCTTCTACTCGGCCTATATATCCCACCCTACCTGGCAGACTGGTATCGCCAAGCTGCTGCGTTGATCGGATAAAGAATCATGAGACTGGACGAATTTCCAACAAAGTTTCCCAAGCTACCCGGCGCCATGCCGATCTGGCACGGCACGGTTGATGCTGAAGAATTCCGTAACCTGTGCGAGCAGGTCGCGCGCGGCGGCGGCAAACTGATCGCGCTGTGGGGCAGCGACGAACTGGCGCAAGATGCCGGTTACGCCTTGCATGTCTCGCTGGTCACCGCCCTGGGAATGCTCTGCCTGACCCTGCCGCTTTCTGCCGAGCGCCCTTCGTACCCCAGGATCAGCGACCTGTTCCCTTGCGCCAACCGCATGCAGCGTGCCGCCGCCGACATGCTTGGTCTTCATGCCAGCGGCAGCAACGACCGCCGCAAATGGCTGCGCCACAAATCCTGGCCAAATACAGTGCACCCGCTACGCAAGAATTTTGATGGGAACACGGTATTCCCCACGGAAATAGATGGCTACCAGTTCGTAACGGTTACCGGCGATGGCGTCCATGAAATCCCGGTCGGCCCGGTACATGCCGGCACCATCGAGCCGGGCCACTTCCGTTTCTCCATCATCGGCGAGCGTGTGCTACGGCTGGAAGAGCGTCTTGGATACAAGCACAAGGGCATCGAAAAGATTTTCGAGCGCATGAACCTGGAACAGGGCGCGAAGCTCGCCGGACGCGTCAGCGGCGACAGCACCGTGGCCTATGCCTGGGCCTACGCCCAGGCAGTGGAAAGTGTCACCGGCACCACGCCATCACCCCGTGCCTTGGTGCTACGCGCTGTGCTACTCGAGCTGGAGCGCATCCACAACCACCTTGGCGACCTTGGCTACCTTGGTAACGATGTGGCACTGGCATTCGGCTTCGCCCAGTTCTGGATACTCAAGGAGGATGTGCTGCGCTTGAATGGTGAACTGTTCGGCCACCGCTACCTGATGGACAAAATCGTACCCGGCGGCGTCGCCTGCGACCTTGACGACAAGGGTTGCGAACGTATCTCTCGTGTGTTCCGGCATCTCGAACATGAGATCAATATCCTGAAAGGCATTTACGATGAACACGCCGGAGCCCAGGATCGCTTCCTCACCACTGGCCGGGTCTCGCCTGACTTGGCTGCGCAACTGGGACTGACCGGTTTGCCTGGACGGGCCAGCGGCCAAGCCTGGGATCTGCGCGCCCAATTCCCCTGCGCGCCCTATGATAGCCTCGACGTGCGCATGGCTACCCATCGCAATGGCGATGTTGCAGCCCGGGTCACGGTACGTTTCGAAGAAGTGCTGGAATCAATACGGTTAATTCGCCTGATCCTGGATCAGCTACCGGCAGGAGAGCTTCACACAACCGTCGGCGATGCACCGGAAAATGCGCTGGGGCTGGGCTGGGTGGAAGGCTGGCGCGGCGAGATTCTGATTGCGCTGCATACCGGCAAGAACAACGCGATCCATCGCCTGCACCCGCACGACCCGTCATGGCAAAACTGGCCGGTACTGGAGCACGCGATTATCGGCAACATCGTGCCGGATTTCCCGCTCATCAACAAATCGTTCAATCTGAGCTACACCGGGGTTGATTTATGAGTATTAGCTGTCTGCTCTGAGCCTTCAGCTAAACCCCGCGCGGCAAGCCGCGCACAAAACCATACTGACAGCTGATAGTTGATAGCTGCTTATTGAAAGCTGGAAACCATGTACCAGATCATCAAACAAATATTGAGCACAGGCATCAAGACCGAAGCGCCTCCGCAGCCGGACGATACACTGCGCGTGGAAATCCAGAACCTGCAGGAAAAAATCCTGCGGCAGCTTGGCAGTGCCTTGGCCATCCGCCACGTCGACGCCGGCTCCTGCAACGGCTGCGAGCTGGAAATCCACGCCCTCAACAACGCCTACTACAACATCGAAGGACTGGGTATCCATTTCGTCGCCAGCCCACGGCATGCCGACATGCTGCTAGTGACCGGGCCAGTTGCACGCCACATGGAAATTGCGCTCAAGCGCACCTACGATGCCACCCCCGAACCCAAGCTGGTGGTCGCAGTTGGCGACTGCGGCTGCGATGGCGGTCTCTTCGGCGAGAGCTACGCCAGCTGCGGAAGAATCTCTAATGTGATCCCGGTGGACATCGCGGTGCCTGGCTGCCCACCCACACCAATTGCCCTATTGCAGGGCATCCTCACCGCAGTGACTGGCGGCACCAAAAGCGGAAACGACGCAAAATAGCCGTTGTCTCTCCAGGTAAGTCCGGCCTGCTCAATCCTTACAAATCAGTTCCAGCTCGCGCGAACGCCAGTCGAGCACCGCAGTGCGTTCGTACATCCGGCCGGCGAGATCCGGGAATTCCCTGCGTATCACTTCGGCAGCAAACTGTGACAGAAACCGCGACTTGAGTTCGGCGCGCGCGCGATCCACACCGATCTCCTTGTAAGGCACCGAAGCCAGCAGCAGGAAGCCGTCGTCCGGAATACGACCGGCCGACATGTTGCTCTGGATGATGCCCGCCGCCTTGCGAATCGGGTCGGCCAGGTCCGGGCTGTAAGGGCCAATAATCAGGGCGAGGTTGGGCATATGCAGGAAATCGAAGCCGCGTCCCAGGCAGATCATCCATTCGCGGTGCTCGATATCCAGGGTGCGCTGAATATTCCGGGTTTCTATGACATGCCGAATGTTGCCGACCAGTAGCGGCAGAAGATCGCGGCTCACCCGCTCCGGCATGTCCGGGAACAGGGCTTCGAGACGCCGTCCCAGGGTGTTTTCGTCTTTTTCGGTCAGCTTCGCCACCTCCAGGGTCTCGCCGTTGTTGCCGTGCAGAACGATGGCGTCCTCGTCGGTCTCGAATCCGCACACGATCGGATAGACGGTGCTATGGCCGGTACCGAAGACATGCTCGACCTGTGCCTTGATCCCGTAGGTGTGGGCTATCGCTGCCTCGGTATCGTAGCAGAAGCCGGCGCAGCCGCGGTGCGGGTCACCCTTGGAAAAGTGGTAGGTAATCAGCATCAGCACCCGGCGTCCGGTCGTTACGATGTCCTGCACGTGGTTGGCCAGCACCTCGCCGAGATGCGGCCAGCCCAGGTTGAACATGCCGCCGAGGTTACGGATCGGCATAATGATGCCGGGCGGCGTATGGGTGGCGACGGGAATGTTGATGCGCCCGTCCATGCACTTGAGTACCACGATGTCCGTCGGGTGCTCAGCCAGGTAGCGCTCACGGGCGAGATATTCTTCAGGGCTGCAGAACGCAGCCGAGTATTTGCCCGCATGACCGAGCAGCCATTCGATGCGCTCCTGGATCGGTTTGTTGTAGGTATTCATTTTTATTCTCCCTGAACGCTTACTTTGCACCGCGATGAACGCACACGACTCCTCGCCCAACTGACAGACCCAGGATTACTTAAACAAGACCTGATTGTTCTGGAGCAGACTGTCGCACATTCCGGCCGGTACTGCCGCGCTGAAATAATGGCCCTGCATCTGACTTACGCCCAGGCCTCGAAGGTAATGCACGGTTTCAAGTTTTTCGACGCCTTCCACCACCATCTTCAGGTTGAGCGCATCAGCCATTTGCACAATGGCTTGAACGATGCGGCGGCCATCTTCTGTATCCATGCGGGATGTGAATGAAGTATCGATTTTCAGAATATCCACGGGCATTTTGTGCAATTGAGACAGTGCGGAATAGCCGGTACCGAAATCGTCGATGGCGATGGGGAACCCTGCAGCATGAAGCTCGTGCAGGCGCTTCGATTCGTAGTTAAGATCCAGAAGCGCCACGCTTTCGGTAATTTCCAGTACAACATCCTGCGGCTTAAGCCCATGATCATCGACTTTTTTCAACAGGTTCTGCACAAATGCGGGCGCAAATAATTGGAGTCGCGAGACATTGACCGAGACCTGAACGAGCTTGTTCACCTCCCGCCAGGTTTTTAGCCGTTGCAGGCTATGGTCGAATATCTGTTCTCCCAGTTCCTGAATAATGCCCAGATGTTCCGCCAGGGGGATAAAGACATCCGGCCCGACCCAGCCATTCTGATCGTCATGCCAGCGAGCCAATGCCTCGAACGTCACGATCCGTTGCGTTTCGGCATCCACCACCGGTTGATAAAACACCTGCAGTGCACCATCCTGGATGGCGCGACTGAGGCGAGTCTGTAGTTGGACATGTTCCCGATCCAGAGTCTTGTCGTGGATGTCCTGGAAAAACTGCACATTGTTGCGTCCAACGCTCTTGGCATGAAACATGGTATGGTCCGCCACACTCATCAGCGTTTCCGGGCCATCTGCATCATCCGGATAAACAGCAAAGCCGATGCTGAGCGTTATCTTGGTTTCCACGCCATCCAGGTCGATGCTATCCCGGGCCACGTCACGCAGACGCTCGGCGACACTGCGGAAGTCTTCTTCATTGTTGACATCCGGCAACAGCACGACAAATTCATCCCCACCCCAACGCGACAATGTATCGATTCCCCGCAGAACGGATTGCAGGCGCTTACTTAAAGTAACCAGTACCGCATCTCCGGCGTTATGCCCCAGCGTGTCGTTGATATGCTTGAAGTGGTCAAGATCGATAAAACCCAGCGCGACCTTGGTCTTGTTTCTCTCGGCACGTGCAATGGCCTGATGCAGGTGATCTTCAAGCAAAATGCGATTGGGTAACTGGGTTAGCGCATCGTGCAGGGCAAGCTGGGTAATACGCTGCTCCTGCAGGTGGCTCGAAGTAATGTCGCGCAGCACCCCACGCAAGGCAATGACATTCCCTTGGCGGGAGCAGTGAGCCAACAGCCGAGCCTCCACCCAAATCGGGTCTTCCTGAATGGGCAGCAGGCGAAAACGGATGACATCGGAATGTTTTTGTGCGGAAGCCAGTTGCTCGATAAGCTCGCCCAGCGATGCGCGATCATCCGGATAAATGTATTCTGACAAGGGGGTACCGAGGCACTTATTCCCATTTTCTACTGGTATGTCGCACAGCTTGCTCCAGGCCGAACTGAAGTTGAGCAGCCAGCCCTCGGGGGACAGATCGACAATCGCTTCCTCGAGCAGATTCATCGTTTCAAGCATGGACTGGCGCCGTGCTTCTTCCTGAATCAGTTCGGTCGCATCGCGTATTAGTGCTACCAGATTCTTGGCCTTCCCGGTTTCGGATGGCAGCATTTGCAGCCTTCCCATGAAGAACCTGTCTTCTTCATCGACACTCAGGGTAAATTCGAAAATTTCCCGGTTGCCACTGGCAAGCACTCGGGGCGTCGCCAGCAATATGGCCTGAGCCATGTCGTCAGGCAGGGACTGCTGCAGAGTCTTCCCTGCAAGACTGTCATTGAGCCCGAGGGAAAAGGTCTGATTGTCAGTCCAGATATTCAGAATTTGGCCCATCAGGTCGTATTCAATGACCAGGTCTTCGGTAGCGCCCACCAGCGCCCTGAGACGGGTGGCAACCACTGCCAGGCTTTGCTCGACGCGTTTTCGCACCAGAGCCAGCGCCAGGCTGTTGGCAATCGTGCATAGCACCTTGATCTCCAGCGGCAGCCAGTTGCGCGTTGTGTCGCGGCTGAACAGGCCGACAAATCCTTCCATTTCACCGCTAACCAGGAGAGGGATGCAAAGCACCGTGTGTATCTGTTGACCGGCAAAAAGGGTGGCTTCGGCCTGAGGAAGTTCGGAAATTTGTTTTGAAAGCACCATACCCACATGCAGGGTATCGGAAAGCAAAGGATAGTTCTGGTACTGAAACTCGTGGAATTTGGGGGAATCCGACAAGAGCCTGACCCCGGTGGAGGTAGACGAAGTGCAATGGAGATTTGCACAGGCCTCACCACTGTCATCGAGTTTATTAAGAAAAAGGGAGCAACAGCTCACGCCGGTGGTCTCGGCCAGCAAGCGCATGACTTCCGTCAGATTCTGCTCGCTTGCTTCTTCCAGCAGCAATCCGGCGACCATACCCAGTGTCTCGAGGTAGCCCCGGTACAAATCCAGCTCTTCGTCGGACTGAGCTGCCTCAAACTTTACCCGGCCGGGCTTAATGAACATAGAGCATTTTATCTACGCGAAGATTATAGATGAGTTGTATGTATGAAGATGTTCGGATAGTTCGCATTTTAGCAGGGCAACCGATGCATTCTACGCCATTTTTTGAGAAATATTTTAGGGCTAGCCAAGACTCTCAAGTAACCTACTTCGTGCCCTGCATCCCCTGTTCAGCACGGCAATACACTCGAAAATCTGACCCGCCAGCCAGGGGAATTCGCTGCGTACTACCTTGGCGAACTGAGCTTGGCGCGCTCACGGTCTACGTCGATCTCGACATCAGGAGCGGATAATTCAGCCAGAATTAGCGCGATCCCTCTTGGCACATTTTTTTTTGCACTTATCGTCACAGGCAAGGGCCTGAAATCCGGGAATGCACTTCATGTAACTGAGTGAGATTTTCTGGCTTTCATGTAGCAAAAAATCAAGGAAAGCCCGTGCCACCACCGTCAACTGCTTATCGCGTGCATACACCGCATACCACTGGCGTCGGATGGGAAAACCCTCGACATCCAGCACCACCAGTTCGTCCGAGCTTTTCTCCAGGGCCAGGGTATGGGCGGACAGCACAGCCACGCCCAAGCCGCCGGCAACCGCCTGCTTGATGGCCTCGTTGCTGCCCAATTCCATCCGGACCTTGAGGCTGAGCCCCTGCTCGGCGAAGAAGCGCTCGGTGGCCAGACGCGTTCCCGAGCCAGCCTCGCGCATCAGGAAAGGTTCTTCGGCCAAGCGCTTGATAGAAATATTCTTTTCCCTGGCCAGTGGATGGCCACCATGTGCCAGCACCACCAGCGGGTTTTCCAGGAAAGGCTCGACCTGCATATCCATGTGTTCGGGCGGCTGACCGAGGATGTAGAGATCGTCCTCGTTGTCCATCAGGCGCTGCAATATCCGCTCCCGGTTGGTCACCTTGAGCGATACATCGATGCCGGGATAAAGATCGCAGAATGGACCGAGCAAACGCGGCACAAAATATTTGGCGGTGGTGATCACTGCCAACCGCAGTTTGCCGGCCTTCACCCCTTTCATATCGGAAACCAGCATCTCGAAGCGCGACAGCCCGTCGAAAATCTCATGGCACACGGCAAGCAACTCGCGCCCCACCTCGGTCAGATGGATGCGCTTTCCGACCTGCTCCAGCATGGGCAGGCCGACGATATCGGTCAACTGCCTGATCTGTATCGACACGGTCGGCTGAGTCAGGTGCAGTTCCTCGGCGGCGCGAGTAAAACTCAGGTTGCGCGCAACCGCTTCGAAAACCCTGAGTTGATGCAGGGTCGCATGTTTCATTGCAATTTATCGCTCGGCATTAACATAGATAATTATCTATCGTTTATATAAGAAATCACAATTATTATTTATGATTTTACTTGATTATAGTGATACCACGCTCAAACGAGCCACAAGCTTTCCATACCGGAAAGTAACCGTTTTAACCTGAAATCAAGGAGCTTGCAATGGCAGTCAAGACCTACAACGCCGGTGTCAAAGAATACCGGCAAACTTACTGGACACCGGAATACACCCCGCTGGACACCGATATCCTTGCCTGTTTCAAAATCACGCCACAGGCTGGCGTACCCCGCGAAGAAGTTGCCGCAGCCGTTGCTGCCGAATCTTCAACCGGCACCTGGACCACGGTGTGGACCGATCTGCTGACCGACCTGGATTACTACAAGGGCCGCGCCTATCGCATCGAGGACGTACCTGGCGATGATACCTGCTTCTACGCCTTCGTGGCATACCCGATCGACCTGTTCGAAGAAGGATCCGTCGTCAACGTTCTGACTTCGCTGGTGGGCAACGTGTTCGGCTTCAAGGCACTGCGCGCATTGCGTCTGGAAGACATCCGCTTCCCGATCGCCTACGTCAAGACTTGCGGCGGCCCTCCCCAAGGTATCCAGGTTGAGCGCGACAAGATGAACAAGTATGGCCGTCCGATGCTGGGCTGCACCATCAAGCCCAAGCTGGGTCTGTCCGCCAAGAACTACGGCCGTGCTGTATACGAGTGCCTGCGCGGCGGTCTGGACTTCACCAAGGATGACGAGAACGTCAACAGCCAGCCGTTCATGCGTTGGCGCGACCGTTTCGAATTCGTACACGAAGCCACCATGAAAGCTCAGCGCGAAACCGGCGAGCGCAAGGGCCACTACCTGAACGTCACCGCTCCAACACCAGAAATGATGTACGAGCGTGCCGAGTTTGCCAAGGAAATCGGCGCACCGATCATCATGCACGATTACCTCACCGGCGGTTTGACAGCCAACACGGGTCTGGCTAACTGGTGCCGCAAGAACGGCATGCTGTTGCACATCCACCGCGCCATGCACGCCGTGCTGGATCGCAACCCGCACCACGGTATTCACTTCCGCGTCTTGACCAAAGTACTGCGCCTGTCCGGTGGCGACCACCTGCACTCCGGTACCGTGGTGGGCAAGCTGGAAGGCGACCGCGAGGCTACCTTGGGCTGGATCGACACCATGCGTGATGAATTCATCAAGGAAGATCGCAGCCGTGGCCTGTTCTTCGATCAGGACTGGGGCTCCATGCCCGGCGTGATCCCGGTTGCTTCCGGCGGTATCCACGTCTGGCACATGCCTGCACTGGTCAACATCTTCGGTGACGACTCGGTGTTGCAGTTCGGCGGCGGCACGCTGGGTCACCCCTGGGGTAACGCAGCCGGCGCAGCAGCCAACCGTGTCGCACTGGAAGCCAGCGTGGCAGCGCGTAACGAAGGCCGGAATATCGAAAAAGAAGGCAAAGATATCCTGACCAAGGCAGCCGCCAGCAGCCCTGAACTGAAAATCGCCATGGAAACATGGAAAGAGATCAAGTTCGAGTTCGACACCGTCGACAAACTGGACGTGGCACATAAATAAGCAGGTGAGGCGTGAGGGGATAGACGTGAGGCGAAAAACCTCGCATCCCCTCACCCCTCCCGCCTAACCCCTCACCCGAAATTAAGGAGCAAATCATGAGCGAAGTAATGGATTACAAATCGCGTATGTCCGACCCGGCCAGCCGCAAGTTCGAGACCTTCTCCTACTTGCCGGCCATGACTGCGGCTGAAATCAAGACGCAGGTGGAATACCTGGTTTCCAAAGGCTGGAACCCGGCTATCGAGCACGTCGAGCCGGAGTACCTGATGGATTCCTACTGGTATATGTGGAAGCTGCCGATGTTCGGCGAAACCGATGTGACCAAGGTGCTGGCTGAAGCGGAAGCCTGTCACAAGGCCAACCCCAACAACCACGTGCGTCTGATTGGTTACAACAACTTCAACCAGTCGCAGGGCGCGGCGATGGTGATTTTCCGCGGCAAGACGGTTTAAGCAGCAACGCGGTTGAGTAAATAGTAACGACCCCCGCCGCCGCAAGGCGCGGGGGGTTTCACCAAATCAGGATGCAATCTCATGAACGCCGACCCGTGTTTATCGGTTTGTTTCCTCTCCCACCCTATCAAGGAGCGTGACCATGAGCGACATCATCCAGCAGTACCGGATCGAAAAAGAACCCTACTACCGTCCCGTCTCCGACGAGGTGGAACTGTACGAAGCCGCCTACAGCGTACGCATGCCGATGATGCTGAAAGGCCCGACCGGTTGCGGCAAAACCCGCTTCGTCGAACACATGGCCTGGAAGCTGGGCAAGCCGCTGATCACCGTAGCCTGCAACGAGGACATGACTGCCTCTGACCTGGTTGGCCGATTCCTGCTGGATGCCCAAGGCACCCGCTGGCAGGACGGTCCGCTTGCCCTCGGTGCGCGTTTCGGCGCCATCGTCTATCTGGACGAAGTGGTCGAGGCGCGCCAGGACACCACGGTGGTGATTCACCCGCTGACCGACAACCGCCGCGTGCTGCCGCTGGAAAAGAAAGGCGAACTGGTCCATGCCCATCCGGACTTCCAGTTGGTGATTTCCTACAACCCCGGCTACCAGAGCCTGATGAAGGATTTGAAGCAATCCACCAAGCAGCGTTTCGGCGGCCTCGATTTCAATTACCCCGATCATGCCATCGAAACCGAGATCGTCGCCCATGAAACCGGCGTCAATGCGGAAGTGGCCGGCAAATTGGTTTCCATCGCCGAACGCGCCCGCAACCTCAAGGGGCATGGTCTGGACGAAGGCATCTCGACACGCATGCTGATTTACGCCGGCAGCCTGATCGCCACCGGGGTTGATCCGGTCAAAGCCTGTCGCGTGGCCCTGGTGCGCCCGATCACCGACGATCCCGACATGCGCGACGCGCTCGACGCGGCAGTCACCACGTTTTTCTAAGTGAGGAGACAGGAGTGAGGAGTGAGGAGTAAGAGCGGGATTTCCCCTCACTCCTATCTCCTCACTCCTCACTAAACCATGGCTATCAATCTCGAAGACTATCAGGAACTGTTAGACTCGCTTTCACCGGCATTGCAGGAAAGCTTGCATTCCGCGTGGCATGAAGCGACCAAGGTATTCAGTGCACGCGGCCTGGACAATTATCTCAAAGGCGCTGCCGCACTGAAAACCCTGGGCAAGGGCGACGATCTGATCGCCACCTGGATCGATCATGCACCGCTGGTAGCCAAGGAAATCGGCGAGGATGTCGTACCTGATCTGGTGCAGACTGCACTTGAACTGGCATCCAAAACCTCGGGTGCGGTGATCGAACTGGTTCTCAGCACTGCGCCCACGGCGGCCAACCGCCTCGGCGACGAGGTGCTGTTCCGCGCTTACCTGCAATTCCTCAATACCCTGCTGTCTCAGGCGCCGCGTGGCGTGCGCCCGATGCTGGAAAACCTGGAAAAATTATTCAGCCAGCTCACCTTGGGCGGCTTGCGCCGTTGGGCGCTATGGGGTGCGCATGCCCATCGCACCAACTACCCGGAGCAGGGAAACTATTTCAGCCTGCAATCCAAGGAATCGCTGGCCATGCTCCAGAAGGAGCGCAAGGGCACGCTGTTCATCGACGTGCAACGCCGCATCAACATGTATCTGCGCGCCCTGTGGGCACGGGATTTCTTTATGAAGCCAACTTCCGGTGACTTCGAAACGCGTGAAGGCTACCGACCCTACGTGGAGGGGTATTTCATCCACTTGCCCGACGCCTATGACGATCAAAGCGTAGGGGAAACCAAGCTGCCAGGCCTGGAAATGTACCGCGCCGCCGCCGCCCATAGCGCCGCCCATATTGTCTACACTCGCGACCCGATCTCGGCCGAGTCGCTCAATCCCTTTCAGATGGCTGTGATCAGCGTGATCGAGGATGCCCGGGTGGAAACCCTGGCGGTGCGCAAGTTCCCTGGCCTCAAGCACCTGTGGGCTCAGCTGCACACCATAGAATCCGGGCAAGGCAAGTCGGTGGGGGATTATCTCAACCGCCTGGCGCGTGCGCTGCTGGATGACAACTATCAGGACAACGATCCGTGGATCGCCCAGGGGCGGGTGCTATTCAAGCAAGCTGCAGAGAGTCTCGATACTAACCAGGTGTCCTGGGATATCGGCGTGCAGTTGGCACATGAATTCATGGCTAAGCGTATCGCTTTCAATCCGCGCAGCGACCTGCTCACCGCACCCTACCGCGATGACAACCGCTATTTCTGGGAGTTCGAAGAATTCGATTTCGAAAAGGCGATGTCGGCGGGTTACGAAGCCCCCAAGCAGGTGCGCAAGCACGTCAGCCTGATGGAGTTTGCCAATGAAATCGACGTCGAGAACGCCGGCGACGACGCGGAAGAAATCTGGGTGCTGGGCACGGAGCTCTTCCCCTACGAAGACATGGGCAAGTCCTTCAACGAACTGGAAGGAAAGGAGCCGATTTCCGAGCCCTATCATTACTCGGAATGGGATTACCAGATCCAGCTCGAACGTCCGGCCTGGGCCACGGTACTGGAAAAGCGCTCCAAGATAGGGGATTTGCAGCTGATCAACGACATCACTTCCCAGCACAAGCGTACCATCGGCCGGCTGAAGTTCCTGCTCGATGCCCTGCAACCTCAGGGGGTGACGCGTATCCGCAAGCTGGAGGACGGCGACGAGGTGGACGTCAACGCCGCCATCCGCGCCATGATCGACATCCGCATGGGGCAGCAGCCCGATCCGCGCATCATGATGCGTTCGGTGCGCAAGATACGCGACATTTCGGTGATGGTGCTGCTGGACCTGTCTGAATCCACCAACGAGAAAGTCAGCGGGCAGGACTATAGCGTACTGGACCTGCAGCGCCAGGCCACCGTGCTGCTGGCGGACGCCATCCACAAGATCGGCGACCCTTTCGCGATTCACGGCTTCTGCTCGGACGGGCGCCACAACGTCGAATATTCCCGTTTCAAGGATTTCGACCAGCCTTACAACGAAGTACCGAAATCCCGCCTGGCGGGCATGAGCGGCCAGCTTTCCACACGCATGGGTGCGGCCATTCGCCATGCCGGGCATTATCTGAAGCTGCAGAAATCAGCCAAAAAACTTCTGCTGGTGATTACCGACGGCGAACCGGCCGACGTAGATGTACGCGATCCGCAGTATCTGCGTTACGATACCAAGAAAGCGGTGGAAGAAATGGCGCGTTCCGGCGTAACCACTTTCTGCATGTCGCTCGATCCGAGAGCGGATCAATATGTTTCCCGGATTTTTGGCGCCAAGAACTACATGGTGGTGGATCATGTGGAACGGTTGCCCGAGAAGCTGCCGCTTCTCTATGCCGGATTAACACGGTAAATGTAATTATTGCTCCATCGAGCTATTTAATTTGATGTGCGGCTGCTTTCAGTGAAGGCTAACTTGCTCAAGCAAGTTAAGCCGCGAAGCGGCGACCGTAACTAAAAGCTACCACTACTTTACGCAGGACTTACACGATGACAGTACAAACTTATGTCGGTATCGATCAGGATGCCAACGCCGGCCTCACCCACCTCGGACGCATGGTACGCGACGCCTGGGTATTCGGCATCCTGCCCGAAACGGAAACCTGCGCAGGATGGGATTCGGCGCGCATGCAGAACCTGTACGAGCAGGTTTATGCCGCCTGGGAGCCCTATGCCCATCTGCCCAGCCGTCTGCCGGAAGAGTTGCGCGAGCGGCACACCCGATTTTATGCCCAGGCCATCACGACTGCCCGTGGCGAGGGATGGGACCCGGAGCTGGGCGAGGACGAATAAACTTTACCTAGCATTATCGCCGCTCGGGTGCCGGAAATTTGATTACGCGTGCCGGTCCGGCTAAGCGCCCCTTCGCGGCCAGATCGGTCAGGGCACGGGGAAGTTCAGCTTGCAGGCGTGCCATGAGCTGGGCCGCATCGGGCTGATAATAGACCGCCTGGTACGGAACCGGTTCGTCGAGCGAGGTGCGAACCTGGGGACGAAAATTCTGCCAGGCGATATCGATCCAGCATTTTCGTTCGCCATCGAGGAATACGAACTCCTCCGCATCCAGAATCGCCAGATACTGCATGGAACGGATTGGAACAAACAGACAACCGGAGGTACTGCGGGACAGCAGCGCATGCGCCAGGTTGTAGGTCGCAGCAGGCAAAAACCGGGGCTCTCGCGCTGATTCGGGGTTACGATAGCAGGTGATTTGCATGCGCACTCCTTGATTTTGGACAAGCTGCAATAATTATCCATGCTTTGCACCGCCTTGAGGAGAGGAACCATGAAAAAACCGATCCATGAATTCAACAAGTGGCTGCTCTCGCTAGTCGAGCACCTCGGCTTGCTGGTAATTGCCGTTGCCACGGTGTTCGCCATGGCGAGCGAAACCATGGTCATGGTGCACGCGGTGCAAGTGACCCTGGCTGACTTGCTGCTGCTCTTCCTCTACCTGGAAGTACTGGCGATGGTCGGACTGTATTACGGCACAGGCAAACTGCCGGTGCGCTTCCCGCTGTATATCGGCATGGTGGCGCTGGCGCGCTACCTGATCCTGGACATGAAGGCCATGGACGACTGGCGCATGCTCGCGGTGAGCGGCTCGATCCTGATGCTGACGGTGGCAGTGCTGCTAATTCGCTTCGGCCATGTCCGCTATCCCTACCTTGGTGAAGAGCAGGCAGTCGAGTTGCAGAATATTAACCAAACCAAGAATTGAATTATGGCGCGCGGTAGCCGATCTGCTGCAACGCGCCGCCGTTAAATTCTGACTGTTAAGGTACACCATGCCCCTTATCCACCTGACCGACATGCTCAATCACGCCTACCGCCACAACTACGCCGTCGGCGCGTTCGGTGTGGTCAACCTGGATTTTCTGGAAGGGGTCATGCAGGCTGCGGAGAATTGCCGCGCACCGGTCATCATCAACCTGATCGAATCCCATTTCACCCATTACGATTTCGAACTGCTGATGCCCGCTGTCCTGACGGCAGCGCGTCGCGCCAAGGTGCCAGTAGCGATTTATCTCGACCACGGCAGCAGCATCGAATCGGCCAAGCGCGGAATCCGGGCCGGCTGCAACGGCGTGATGGTGGATACCTCGCAGCTGCCTCTGGATGAAAACCTCAAGCTTACCCGGGAAGTCGCCGCCCTGGCTCACGCCTGCGGCGTGGGCGTAGAGGGAGAACTGGGTTATGTGCCGGGAAACGCAGAAGACGAGGAGGAGAACGATCTGGACGGGCTGACCTACACCTTGCCCGCCGAGGCCAAAGCCATGGTGAAACGCACCGGCATCGACTGCCTTGCGGTGTCGATCGGCACGGTACATGGCCGGAAAAAAGGCAGCCCAAAACTGGATTTCACCCGGCTGGCCAAGCTTCAGGAGGCAGCTGGCATCCCACTGGTCATCCATGGAGGCACTGGACTTTCCGACGAGCAATACAGAAAACTGATCGCTCACGGCGTGACCAAGATTAACTACTACACGGCGCTGTCGGAGGTGGCTGCCAATTCCATCAATGCCAACGCAGGCCCCGACAGAAAGAGCTACAAAATGGTCACCCACAGCGTCAGGAGTGCTATCCGTGAAGAAGTGGAGCGCTGCATCCGCATCTGGGGCAGTAGCGGTCGCGCGGCGGAGGTCATGGCACAGTGCCGGCCATGGCGTGAAGTCGAGCGGATCATGATGTATAATCAGCCCGAAAGCATGTCCGAAGAGGCAGCAACCGCGATGATGCGCCAGGGCAAGGAAACCCTCTCGGCTATTCCCGGTGTACGACTCGTGCAGACCGGGACCTCGGCTAATGGCGAAAAATACCGCCGCTGCTGGCTGGTGCGCTTGGCCACGCCGGAAGCGGCTGCCAGCTTCAACAGCCACCCGGACCAGCTCAAATTCGCCAACAGCCTGTCACAGTATGGCGCAACGGATCGGACTGCCATGGATTTCGAACTTAGCGACTAACCCAAAATCGTGAGCTATTTCCGCTTTTATGACCTTTAACGGTCATGCTGGAGTGACTCTCAGGATGAAAAATAGAACAACTTAAAGCATGTTTAGAACACCCAGCGATACCCAGTTGCGCGCCCGCGTAAAACTGCTCGGCAATTTGCTCGGCAATGTACTGCGCCCCTTGGAGGACGGCCGCGTGCTGGAGGCAGTGGAAGCCTTGCGTAAAGGTTACATTCGCCTGCACAAGGAAGATTCGCCAACCAGTCGGCGCCGACTGGAGAAGCTCATCAAATCTCTGGATGCAGAAACACTCACCCACGTAGTACGCGCCTTCAGCATATACTTCAGCCTCGTCAACCTGGCCGAGGAATCTTTCCAGCACCAGACTCGTCGCGCCCAGGTGCGTCTCGGTGGCCCCCTGTGGAATGGCTCCTTCGACGCCACGTTGCGGGGATTTCGCGCTCAGGGCATCAGCGCCGCGGAACTTCAGACCCTGCTCGACCAGGCCGCGTACATTCCGGTGTTCACAGCCCATCCCACAGAGTCCAAGCGCCGCACCGTCATGGAACACCTGCGCCGAATCTTTCTCACTACCGAGCAACTGGACGACACGCGCACCGGCAAGGACCGGCGACTTGAACTGGTCAGCCAGCTCGAGGGACAGATCCAGATCCTGTGGAAAACCGATGAAGTGCGTTCCAACAAACCGCAGGTCCGTGACGAGATCAAGAACGGGTTGTTCTACTTCCGCGAAAGCCTGTTCAAGGCCGTGCCCGAAACCTACCGCTATCTGGAAAAGGCCATCGACCGCGTCTATGGGCCGGAACTGACAGCAGGCCAGCGCATCCGGGTGCCGAACATCCTGCGCTTCGGCTCCTGGATCGGCGGCGACCGCGATGGAAATCCCTTTGTCACCCCCGACACCACCGTACTGGCCCTGCGTCTGCAGAAGCGGGAAGTGTTGCGCTATTACCTTAGCGAAGTCGTCAATCTCAGCCACGTACTGACCCATTCGAAACGCCTGTGCACGATCAGCGCTCCGATGGCCGCCAGCCTGGCGCAAGACGAACAGCGCTTTGCCGCGGTGTTCGGCGACTATCCCCAGCATTTCGGCCAGGAACCTTACCGCCGCAAGCTTTATTTGATGCGGTATCGGCTGCAACACAACCTGAATGCCGTAGATGCGCTGATCGAGGGTCGTAGCGGAACCCCGTTTGTCGACAGCTACCCGTCGGAACAGGAGTTCCTGGCGGACCTCACCCTGATGCGTGATTCTCTCATTAGCCATGGCGACCACACGGCTGCCCACGGCGAACTACAGGACCTGATCCGCAACACGGAAACCTTCGGCTTTTACCTGGTACATCTCGATATCCGCCAGGAATCGACCCGCCACACTGAAGCCGTTGCCGAATTGCTCGCCCAGCAGCCAGGCCTGCCCGATTACAGCAGCCTCAGCGAAGTCCAGCGGCTCGAATTGCTGGGTGACCTGATCGGCCGCACACAGAACTTTTCTATCAGCCGGGAACCGCTCAGCGAGACCAGCCGAGAAACTTTCGAGGTATTTGAAGTGATGGCGCGCATGCGCCATGAAATCAGCCCACAGGCTTTTGGCTCCTACGTTATCTCGATGACCCATGCCGCCAGCCACGTCATGGAAGTCATGTTCCTCGCCAGCCTTGCGGGGCTGGCTGGCCACAACAACAATGGCTGGTTCTGCCATATCGGCATCTCGCCCCTGTTCGAAACCATCGTCGACCTGGAACACATCCAGCCGGTGATGACGGCGCTGCTTGACAACCCGGCCTATGCGGCACTCCTCGGATGCTACGGCAACCTGCAAGAAGTCATGATCGGCTATTCCGATTCCGCCAAGGACGGCGGCATTCTCGCATCAGCCTGGTCACTTTACGAGGCGCAGACCCAGATCACCGCACTGGCGCGAGCGCGTGGCATCGAATGCCGCCTGTTCCATGGCCGCGGCGGTACGGTCGGGCGCGGTGGCGGCCCCACCCACGAGGCCATACTGTCGCAACCGGAAGGCACCGTGCGCGGCCAGATCAAGTTCACCGAGCAGGGCGAGGTACTGTCGTTCAAGTACAGTAATGCAGAAACCGCAGTCTACGAGCTGTCGATGGGCATGACCGGCCTGCTCAAGGCCAGTACCAGCCTGATCCGCGAACAGAAGCAAAACCGCGCCGACTTCCTCGGCGTCATGGACAAGCTGGCCGAAGACGGCGAGACTACCTTCCGTGGCCTGACCGACCGCACCCCAGGCTTCATCGACTATTTTTACGAAGTCACGCCGCTTACCGAAATCGGCCTGCTCAATATCGGCTCACGCCCTTCACATCGCAAAAAGGGCGACCGTTCCAAAGCCTCAGTACGTGCTATCGCCTGGGTGTTCGGCTGGGCACAATCGCGCCACACCCTGCCCGCCTGGTTCGGCATCGGCACCGCTCTGCAGGTTTGGCGCAGCAACGATCCGCAGCGTCTGGCCACTCTGCAGCGCATGTATCGGGAATGGCCCTTTTTCCGTGCTCTGCTCGGCAACACCCAGATGGCCCTGTTCAAGGCCGACATGGGCATCGCCGCCCGCTATGCTGAACTGGCCGAAAATACGGAAACCGCTGACGCGATCTACCAGACGATTAGCGACGAGTATCACCGAACCGTCACCGAGGTGCTGAGCATCGCCGATGCCACCAGTCTGATGCAGGAAACGCCGCAGCTGGCCTTGTCGCTGGCGCGCCGCAATCCATACCTGGACCCGCTGAATCATATCCAGGTGCTGCTGTTGCAACGCTGCCGCGACGAAAGTCTGCCACAGGTGGAGCGCGATCGCTGGCTCAGCTCCCTGCTGCGCTCTATCAATGCCATTGCCGGGGGGCTGCGCAATACCGGCTGAGGAAATATTTACCGGGCACAAGCCCATCGGCGCACAATCTGGAAAACCACACCACTGATCAAGGATCGTAAGGAATGAGCGAACAAGTAAAAGTCGGCGTCGTCATGGGCAGCACCAGCGACTGGGAAGTCATGCGCCACGCCTGCGACGTGCTGCGTAACCTCGGCGTAACCTATGAAGCCCGCGTGGTGTCGGCCCACCGCACCCCCGACCTGCTGTTCAAGTACGCTGAAGAGGCCGCTGGTCGCGGGCTGACCTGCATCATCGCCGGCGCAGGTGGCGCGGCCCACCTGCCCGGCATGCTGGCGGCCAAAACCGCGGTGCCAGTGCTGGGCGTGCCGGTGCCCTCCCGCTATCTGAAAGGCATCGACTCTTTGCTCTCCATCGTGCAAATGCCCAAAGGCATCCCGGTCGCCACCTTCGCCGTGGGCGAATCGGGCGCGGCCAATGCCGCTCTGTTCGCCGTCGCCATGCTGGCGTCTCACGATCTCGCCATCGCCGGCCGCCTGGCAGACTTCCGCAGGATGCAGAGCGAAGCCGCAATGGCCTCGACCCTGCCGGACCAACCATGATCCTGCCGCCCGCAACCCTCGGCCTCCTCGGCGGCGGCCAGCTCGGCCGCATGTTCGTCATCGCCGCCCGCACCATGGGTTATAAAGTCATGGTACTGGACCCGGACGAACTCAGCCCCGCCGGCATGCTGGCAGATTTCCATCTGCGTGCGCCCTACCGCGACCCCGCCGCCCTGGAACAGATGGGCCGCGACTGTGCGGCGATTACCACCGAATTCGAGAACGTACCGGCCGACAGCCTGGAATTCCTGACGCAGTTCTGCCCGGTGCGTCCCGGCGCAGCCGCCGTCGAGATCGCACAGGACCGACGGCGCGAAAAAACCTTCCTGCAATCGCACGGCCTCGCCACAGCGCCATTCATCACGGTGGAAAGACATGGCGACCTGGCCGCGGCCTTCCAGCGCATCGGTGCGCCCGCCCTGCTCAAGACCGCTTGCCTCGGCTACGACGGCAAGGGACAGATACGGGTCGGCAGCCTGGCCGAACTGGAAAAGGCCTTCGAGAAACTGGGTGCGGTGCCCTGTGTACTGGAAGCGCTGCTACCCCTGAAAACCGAAATTTCGGTGGTGGTGGCACGGGGCGAAGATGGCCGGATCGCCGCCTACCCGGCAGCCGAAAACCAGCACGTCAACGGCATTCTGGATATCAGCATCGTGCCGGCACGGATTTCCCCCGCCCTGGCCAGCCAGGCAACTGAAAGCGCCATGACCGTGGCCGCCACCCTGGATTTCTGCGGGGTACTGGCGGTAGAGTTTTTCGTGCTCGAGGATGACCGCCTGGTAATCAACGAAATCGCCCCCCGCCCCCACAACAGTGGCCATTACACCCTGGACGCCTGCCTCCACTCGCAGTTCGAGCAGCAAGTGCGCACCCTGGCCGGATTGCCGCCGGGGGCGACCGATCTGCTGAGCCCGGCAGTGATGGTTAACCTGCTGGGCGATCTGTGGCCGGAAGGAAATGAACCCAACTGGGATGCCGTGCTCGGAGAGCCTCGTGCCAAGCTACACTTGTACGGCAAAACCGAAGCGCGGCCAGGACGCAAGATGGGCCATTTCACTGTGCTGGACAGTACCGTCGAAAAGGCCCTGCGAACTGCTCTGGATATGCGCGCCGCCCTGACCCGCAATGTAGCGCCAGAATCTAGCTCATCCAGATGCTCTAAACCATTTAAAAACCCTATTCAGGAAGCCAGTTCATGATGCCACCCATGTTTAATTCCGACATCAAAAGCCTGAAGCTGCTCAACCGCGGCAAGGTGCGCGACATCTACGAAGTGGATGCCGATCGCCTGCTGATCGTCACCACCGACCGTTTGTCTGCCTTCGACGTCGTTCTGCCCACACCGATCCCTGGCAAGGGTGCGGTCCTGACTGCCGTTTCCAACTTCTGGTTCGACAAGCTCAAGCACCTCATCCCCAACCAGCTCACCGGTATCGCCCCGGAATCCGTCGTTGCCAGCAGCGAAAAGAACCAGGTTGCCGGACGCGCCGTGGTGGTAAAAAAGCTCAAGCCGCTGCCGATCGAGGCCATCGTGCGCGGTTACCTGGTCGGCTCAGGCTGGAAGGAATACCAGAAATCCCGCAGCGTGTGCGGCATCCCCCTGCCGCAAGACCTGCTCGAGGCCGACCAGCTGCCGCAACCGCTGTTCACCCCTTCGACCAAGGCGGAAATGGGTGCCCACGACGAGAACATCAGCTTCGACCAGACCGCGGAACTGATCGGCCCGATGCTGGCCTCACAGGTGCGCGATGCAGCTATCGCGCTTTACAAGGAAGCAGCAGATTACGCCGCCACCCGCGGCATCATCATCGCCGACACCAAATTCGAATTCGGTCTGGACGAAGCCGGCAGGCTGTATCTGATCGATGAGGCGCTGACGCCGGATTCCTCCCGATTCTGGCCCGCCGACCAGTACGCACCGGGCAGCAACCCACCCAGCTTCGACAAGCAGTATGTACGCGACTGGCTGGAATCTACCGACTGGAACAAAAAAACTCCGGGACCGGAGCTGCCGGCCGAAGTTGCCGCCAAAACCGGTGAGAAATACCGTGAAGCTCTCAAGCGCCTGACGGAGTAAGCATAATGGCCGACATCAACAAGCTGCTTGAAGGCTTCAAACGCTTTCGACACAATATCTATGACGAAAACCCCGCCCTCTTCGACCGCCTGACCAGTCAGGGGCAGACACCCAAGACCATCGTGGTGGGCTGCTGCGATTCCCGCGTGGATCCCGCCATCGTCACCGACTGCGATCCCGGCGACCTGTTCATCATCCGCAATGTCGCCAACCTGGTGCCGCCATTCGAGACCGGCGGCAACTATCATGGCACCAGCGCGGCGCTGGAATTCGGCGTGCGCAACCTTGAAGTGGAAAACATCATCGTGCTGGGCCATGCCCAGTGCGGTGGCATCAGTGCCTTGATGCAACAAGCGCCGGACGAAGAGCAGCAAAAAGGCTTCGTGCCCAGCTGGATGAAAGTTGCCAGCAATGCGCGCAACCGTGTGCTTTCGCGCATGCACGGCGAACCTCGGGAAAAGCAGGTGCGCGCCTGCGAGCAGGAGGCTATCCTGGTTTCGCTAGACAACCTGCTAACTTTCCCCTGGATTCTGGAACGGGTCGCGCAAAGAAAATTGACCCTGCATGGCTGGTATTTCGATCTGGAGCACGGCGAACTACTGCGCTTTAACCCTGACAGCAACCGCTTCGAAGCTTTTTCCTGACAGCCCGAAGTAACAAAATGGTGCAAACTATGTTGCGTGCTTATTGTTGCCGAAAGATCACCGCATGCGCCTGACCAAAATCACTACCCGCACCGGCGACAACGGCACCACCGGCCTGGCTGACGGATCGCGCATTCCCAAGGACAGCCCACGCATCGAAGCAATCGGTGCGGTGGACGAACTCAACAGCCAGATCGGATTGCTGCTAACGGAGGAACTCCTGCTGGCGGTGCGAGACTGCCTCGCCGCCATCCAGCACGACTTGTTCGATCTGGGCGGCGAACTGGCGCTTCCTCAACGTCCCGTCATCACCGAGGTACAGCTGGCACGCCTGGAAACGCTGACCGGGCAATTCAACGCCGACCTGCCCCCACTCAAGGAATTCATCCTCCCCGGTGGCTGCCGCGCTGCCGCGCTGTGCCATGTCGCCCGTACCGTCTGCCGTCGCACCGAGAGTACCTGCGTGCGACTGAACCATGCGGAAACGCTGGCGCCCTTACTTCTGCAATACCTCAACCGTCTGTCCGACCTGCTGTTCGTGCTTACCCGCGTCATCAACCGCGACAGCGGCCATGCGGAAACCACCTGGCAACGACGCTAGTTTTTCCGGACTTCCATTTTTCTCACCTGCTCGATCTGCTCGCACATCTGCTGCGCACCCTGAAGGATGCGCGGTGTCTGACGCTGGATCAGGTCGGGATCAATAAAGAACACATGTCCCCGACGCACTGCTGCAAGGCGCGGGTAACGTCGCCAGTTTTCGAGCGGGCCGCGTTCTGCGTAGAGCGCACCGCTGGCGATAATCGCTTCGGGATCTTCCGCCAGCACGCTCTCCACCGCCACCGACGGCGTCAGACTGGAGACTCCGGCAAAAATATTTTTGCCTCCGCACAGCCCGAGCACATCGCTGATCAGATGCTCGCTATTGACCGTCATCAGCGGTTCATGCCAGATTTCGTAGAATACCCGCACTGGCCGCCGACCGGCGTAGCGCCGCTTCAGCTCGGCCACGCCGGCGCGGAAATCTTCCGCCGCTGATGTGGCAACCCGTTCGGTTCCAGCCAGCCTGCCGATGGTTTCGAGCAAGCGCGGGATATCGTCGAGACGGCGAGGTTCAGTGAGGAATACCGGGATCCCCAGGCGTTCCAGCGTGGCAATATCAGCGGCGCTGTTACCGCTGTGCCAGCCGATAATCAGGTCAGGCTTCAGAGCAAGAAGACGCTCTGCATCGACCTTGCCGCCATCGCCAATATGCGGGATATGTTTGGCGGCGGCTGGGTAATCGCTGAAGGAGGAAACGCCAACCAGTTTGTTTCCCGCACCTGCAGCGAAGACCATCTCGGTGACATGGGGTGACAAGGCAACGATGCGTTCGGCGGGCAGATTTATCACTACCGCCCTGCCGGCATCGTCGACCACCTTGAGCGGGGCGGCAACGGCTGTAGTGGCTGCGAGGAAAAGCAGCAGGATTGCGCTAGGGTGCCAGCCTGCCATCATGGAAAATCAGGCTGGCAAAGGCATCCGCTCCTTCGCCCTCGACCGTGTAGCGGCTGATTGCGGCATTGCCCACCTGGATGCGAAACAGATGACTGAGCGGCATGGCCAGCGTCTGCGCCATGATCATGCGGATCACCCCGGCATGGGCCACTACCAGCACATGGCGGCCGTGCTGCTGCTCGCAGATCTGCCCCCACACGGCGGATACGCGCACGGCAAAACCCTCAATATCTTCCGCTCCGTGAGGCCGGTTATTGAGTGGGTCGCGACGGTAGCGCAGCAACAAGTCAGGGTCGTGCGCAGTGAGTTCCGCCGGCGTCTTACCTTCCCACTCGCCATAGCCCAGTTCGGCCAGATGCTCGTCTATGCTGACGGGAATATCCAGTTTCCTGCCCAACTCATGAGCGAATTCGGAGCAGCGCAACAACGGTGAAGAAACGATCTGCTGCCAGCCGCGATAATCGCCCACTGCTGCCCGCATCTGGTTCCAGCCTTTTTCGCTCAGGGGGTCGTCGGTACGGCCACGGTAGCGCCGTCCGCCTACCGGCTCGCCATGGCGTATCAGGTCAATGATCGTCGATTTCATGGAATAATTAAGGAACGAACTGATTGTCGGGTTTTAACCCGACATTTCGGGAACTCAACATGACAGACCGCTAGCCCCCCACCCAGCCAGCAAGGGTAAGCAGCAAAAGCAATACCAGCCACAGCACCACCGTGCGCCATACCAGGCTGACAGCGCTATCCAGGTAGTCGGAATCTGCATCGTCACCCAGACCGAGCTCGGGTCGGAACTCAATGTTTCCGCCATAGCTCAGAGGTTCGCCCAGCTTTACGCCCAAGGCGCCTGCGCCACTCGCCAGCACGATGCCAATGCCCTCTTGCGCCCAGGCCGAAGCCTGGGCGCGCCAGCAATAGACCGCGTCCTCGAAATCGCCGACCACCGCAAAGCTGATGGCGCTCAGGCGCAACGGTACCCAGTCAATCAGGTCGAAAGCTTGCGTTGCGAACTTGCCAAATTCGCCAAAATCGAGCTGGTCCAGGCCGCCCCATTTCTGGCCAAGCAGTTGGGAAAAGCGGTAGAGCACAGCGCCGGCAGGGCCGAACACAACAAACCAGATAATGATACCGAACAGATTTTTATGCGCGCAGCTCAGCGTTTGCTCGATACCCACGCGGGCGATTTCCGCAGATCCAAACTCGTCGGCTGGGCGTCCATGCCACTGGGAAAGCTGACGGCGCGCGTCGTCCAGATCAGCCACACGCAATGCAGCAGCAACCCTCTCGGCTTGCCCACCCAACTGCTTCAGGCTTAATAGCGGATACAGCACAACCGCACTAAATGCCCAGGCCAGCAACGAGTTGAGGTAATACAGTCCACCATAAATGCCGCCAACCACTACCACCGGCAGAAACACCGCCAGTAGCCACGCCACCGTACCATGCACATTCTCGCCGGCGTTGAAATGGCGCTCGAGATAATTCGCATAGCGGGTAAACAACAAGTTAACAGGATTGCTTCCACCCAGCGGGCGGAAATGTTCGAGCAGCAAGGCGGCAATCAGGGAAAACAAACTCATAGGCGTTCTCAGATATCCATTTCAACGGTCAAAGTACTATTCTGGTAAATTTCCAGCGTCGGCAGCTTGAGCTTCATGCCATGTTCATCCAGGTATTTCAGCAGCGTCGCATAAACCTTGCCGGCTGCCAGCCGGGGATGCGCCCGCAGTTGCACAACGACCACTGACCGTGCGGGAACATCCGCCAACTTGAGCGGCTCGCGCACGCTGACGCCTGCCTCTACCAGATAGCCGGTCCGCGCCTTCAACATGGACTTGGCAGCGGTTCGCGGGTCATTCTGCATCAATGTTATCGCTGCACCGTGGGCGACCCCTTGTGCCTGCAAGGCCCGCAGCGCTTCCAGTTGCTTGTCGGGCAACTTGACGTAATCGCCGCTGTGCTCCAGATAGGCGTAATGATAAGGGCCGCGCACCAGATCAGTTTGAACCTTGGCGCTGGCAAAGCCACCCACCCACCAGAAAATACCCACCAGTGGCGCAGCGAAAGCCAGCAGGAAATATAGCCAATTTTTTTTCAAGCGAGATATCCCGTTCAAGCACGTGCAAAGCTCGAAAATACCATAATCCGGCGCGCTTGTCCCCAGATCAGAACCAGCGCCTTTCTCATTTGTATCCTATCCCGCTTGCGGGAGAGGATTGAGGAGAGGGCAATCCCTTTTGGAAAAAGTTGGGGGAGAGGTGCACATCCACCAGGCGCACCGCTCGTCTCATGCCATCAAATTGCTAAATACTCCAACCGCTTGCCGGCATTGGAAATCACCGCGAAATCATCGATGGAATATGGTAGCATCCAGAACAACGAGCCGATAAAATCGTGAAAATCTCACCGAAAAATCTATGCTGAAACACTCCCTTATTTGTTTTGCCCTCGTGCCTGTTCTTGCGGGATGTTCAACGGGACAGTCCGGGGGCACGTCAGCGCTACCCAGCTTCATCTCCAGTCCGAGCCCGAGAATCCCATTCGTCGCAGCGCTTGGCGCCGGCGCCTACTACCTCTACAAGGACAACTGGACGCTGGAAGAAATCCAGACAGGCGATGACAAGTTCCGTATCACCCTGAAAAAGAATATGCTGCGGCAGGATGGCGACTCTGAGGGAGACATGCTTTTCAAGCGCCGTGCCGGAGAGATTGTTACCGAACTGGGTTACGACGGCTACCGCATCATGGAATACAGTGAGGGCATCGAATCGGCCGCACTGGGTCCGCAACGGGTGGCGCATGGTGTAATCCAGTGCTACAAGGGTGCTGCCACCGCAAAATGACGTCCGCCTGGGACGCAGCGTGGCACACGCGTTCACCGATCTACCAGCCGCTGCTGGAAGCCGCACATAGCCTGAGCTATTCACACGATAACTGGCCTGATCTCGAAGACTACAACTGCCTGCTACAGGCCGCATCACCCCCCATTCTCACACACAATGGCAAGCCGGTACGCTGCGTTCCCCAAGCCGACGACCACTACGAGCAAAGAGCCTACCTGACCGGCGAAGTCCAGACCCGCACCCATAACTGGCATGACCTGTTCAACACCCTGGTGTGGCGGGTTTTCCCCCGCACCAAGGCAGCTATCAACCTGATGCATTACCGCACCAGCCAGGAAAACCCGCAGCCCGCAGTCGGCCGCGGCACTGCCCGCGACGTGCTGACCCTTTTCGACGAAAGCGGCGTGGTGATCGCCTGTGCGCAGGATGAACTAAGCGACATGCTGAGACAGCACCAATGGAAATCGCTGTTCTGGCAGCGGCGCAGCGAGGTGGACATTAACATGAAGTTTTTGTCTTCGGCCATTCCCTTTATGAAAAGGCTCTGCAGCCTTACATCGGCCTGACTGGCAAGTCCCTGGTTCTTCCAGTATCACCCGGCTTCCTCACGCTACCCTTTGCCCGCCAGCTGGCCGAAATCGACGCCATGATGGCCGAACATTTCCTCCAACCAGATTCGCTCCGCGCCACCTTGAATTTGAGTCCACTGCCGCTGCTCGGCGTTCCCGGCTGGTGGCCAGACAACAATTACGAATTTTTTTATGAAAACACCCGCTATTTCCGTCCGGCACCTATCTGGGAAAACCACGGATAAAGGCCTCTGCCCCCTTTTTTCACTTCACAACCTCGGGGTTCGAGGTTAAGCTTTCCAAATAACCAGAAATACAAAACATTCGTAACGGAGTTCTTCATGAAAAAAAGTATTTTGCGCACGCTGCTCCTGTCTTTTCTCGGTTTCGGCATCCTGGTCGCGGCAGTTTTTCCTTTCTATGCCAACTTCTTCGTCAACTGGAAGCCAGGCATGCTGCCATGGTTCGTCGTTGGTTGCCTGATCGCAGGCCTGGGTATTGGCGTGGTGAACTACGTGCTGCTCAACACCATCCTGCTGAACCGGTTGCGACGCATTTCCGAAGTGGCAAATGCCATCTCTAACAAGGATCTCACGCACAAATGCTCGATGCAAAGCGCCGACACCATCGGAGAGATCATTACCAGTTTCAACAACATGGCAACGAACCTGCGCGAGCTGATCGGCCAGACCGTCACCCTGAGCGGCAGCGTCCGCGTCGACAGCACCAGCATTCGTGACTTCATGTCAGGCATCACCGGCAACCTGAACGAACAAACCGGCCGGACCGGAGAAATCAGCAGCGCTATAGACCGTCTTGCCAACACCGTCGAACAGATATCCAACAATTCCGCCGATGCTGCAGGCAAAGCACGCGAAGCCACCGAGCATGCACGCCAGGGTGGTGATGTGGTACAAAAAACCGTGCAGGGCATCGACAAGATCAGCCGGGCCGTCAACGAAGCGGCCAACGCCGTCGAAGAACTGGGACGAAATTCCGACCAGATCGGCGCAATCGTGGCGGTGATCAACGAAATTGCTGGCCAGACCAATTTGCTCGCGCTCAATGCGGCGATCGAAGCCGCCCGCGCCGGCGAGCAGGGGCGCGGCTTTGCGGTGGTGGCAGACGAGGTCAGGAAGCTTGCGGAAAAAACCAGCAGCGCCACGGCCGAAATCGGCGGAATGATACAGGCAATCCAGCAAAAAACCGGCGAAGCGGTCAGAACCATGAATGCGGGCACAGCAGATGTGAAGGAAGGTGTCGAGAATGCCCGCGAAGCCGGCAACTCGCTGCGTAATATCGTCGAAAGCGCCGAACAGGTCACCGCCATGGTGCAAGAAATCGCCAGCGCCACCCAGATACAGAAACAGGATGCTCACAATATTCGACAGAACATTGCTGGAATCGGCGACCTGATCGAAAGTACCCTGAAAAACACTCGCGAAGGCACCGCTAAAGCCAAAAACCTCACCGCGCTGGCAGAAAGCCTGGACAACACCGTTAACGCCTTCAAACTCAATTAGGCATGGCGCGCAGCCTTGCCGCCGATGTCAGCGGCCGCGAGGTCTGGGCGTGGGCTATGTACGACTTCGCCAACTCCGGCTACACCACCGTTGTCATCACTGCCATCTTCAATGCCTATTTCGTTGCCGTCGTAGCCGGCGATCAGCCGTGGGGCACTTTTGCCTGGACCGCCGCGCTCGCGCTGTCCTATGCCCTCATCATGCTGATGGCGCCACTGGCAGGCGTCTATGCCGACCTGTACGCTGCCAAGAAAAAACTGCTGCTGATCAGCACGGCTGGTTGCGTGATATTCACTGCGGCACTCGCCCTAGTTGAGCCGGGCCAGATCTGGCTCGCTATCCCGCTGATCGTGCTATCCAACTTCTTTTACGGTAGCGGCGAAAACCTGATCGCCGCTTTCCTTCCAGAACTGGCACGCGGCCGTTCGCTGGGCAAGGTTTCCGGCTGGGGCTGGAGCTTCGGCTACCTCGGCGGACTGGTCAGCCTCGGCGCCTGCCTGGCCTATGTAAACTGGGCGGAAGCACATGGCCAGCAAGCGGCGGATTTCGTCCCGATCACCATGCTGATCACGGCGGCGCTATTCGCCTTGGCAAGCCTGCCTACCTTTTTGTTTCTCAAGGAAAGGGCCGTACCGCAAACGCACGCTCGACACCACCTGATCCAGGAAACTTACACCCGGCTCGGACAGACTCTGCGCCATGCCGCCCACTACCGCGACCTGCGCCGATTTCTGATCTGCACCGTGTTCTACCAGGCAGGCATCCAGGCGGTCATCAGTCTCGCCGCAATCTACGCCCAGCAGGCCATGCACTTTTCCACCCGCGACACCATCCTGCTGGTTCTCGTGGTCAACATCACGGCTGCAGCCGGCGCCTTCCTGTTCGGCCACCTGCAAGACCGGATCGGCCACATCCAGACCATCGCGATTACCCTGGTGCTGTGGATCATCATGGTGCTGCTCGCCTGGGGCGCGCAAGGACCACAGATGTTCTGGCTAGCCGCCAACCTCGCCGGCATTGCCATGGGGGCAAGCCAGTCGGCGGGACGGGCAATGATCGGGCTGCTGAGCCCGGCAAAACGGCGCGCCGAATTCTTCGGGCTGTGGGGACTGGCAGTGAAATTTTCCGCCATTCTTGGTCCAATCACCTACGGTCTCACGAGTTGGCTGTCCAAGGGCGACCATCGCATGGCCATCCTGGCCACCGGCAGCTACTTCGTCGTGGGATTGGTGCTGTTGAGCGGGGTGGATGTACTGAGAGGACGCCGCGCCGCGCTACGCGACGCAACAACTTAGCGCTTCTTACTAAAACTCAAGGAAGCCTGACCCCGGAAAAGTGCCGAGAACAAATAAAAAAGGGATACCCCGAAAGATATCCCGTCAAAGCAGAACAAATCGAAATTATGCGTCAGCCAGTGCCACTTTACGACGACGCATTACCACACCAAGCATACCGACCGCAGAAGCCAGTAACGGGAGGGCGGCAGGCAACGGCACAGCGGTGACAGGCAACGGCATAACTGCGGTGGAAACGAAGTTCACACCGACCACATAATCATCGTAATCCGCATCGCCTTTGTAGCTATCGTTAAAACCTAACAGATACTGGAAAGTGCCGTATTTATTAGATTCAGCGAATGAAGACCCTGAACGATCTTTCAAAAATGCAAAACCCAGGGCTGCCCCTGAAACCTCTCCATTATTGAAGACAGCCCCTTTACTATCAAAAAACTGGAAACCGACTACGCCTCCAGTAACCTGCTTTGAAATTGACTTGCCTAATACGTTGGCTTCATTTAATTCCTTGCCTTCAAGGACAAATCTGAATCCATCCAAATAGCTACTTTCGTTACCTAAATAAGTGGCCGTAAATGTACCCGCCCCACTAGCCATGAGAATACCAAAATTACCCGCTTTTTTGGCACCAGTAACTTCCTTTGGCTGGCCATCGTAATTGTTAACAGCAAATTCCGCAGAAAGTGATTCAATGCTTAAGCTGCTGGCGTGCGATGTCCCATACAGAGATGCAAGGACCAGGCAGAGAGCGATTTTTTTCATGTTACTTTTCCCTAATAAAATAAAATTTTTGGCTAAGGCAGAAAACGCGGCGCCCAATATCCTGGTCGATGCGTTGACTTGTGATACCCGCCAGGCTCATTTTCGAATCTGGCGGTGCCTTGCTGGCGAATGAGGAATATTCCATAACGCAGTATTAGCATCATAAGCAATACTCATGCCAACCTCAGTTAAAGTATCATTAATTTAACTTAATCTAATTTAATCAGTTGGATGTTGCGATTGCTCGGGTATCAAAAAACAATGAGGGGAGTTGAATGGAATGTAAAATATCTCGACACGGTCCTCGTAAGGAATCCGTCAGGTTTTGCAATATCCATCTCCTGGAAACAGCTCGGACACCAATAATCAAAGGAACTCAAGAGAAGACAGCAGATTTCGGGGGCTTGTTTCCATCCAGCACACCACGAAATCCACCGAAACGACAGGCCGAAATTTTCGACAGGGGTTTTGTAAGTAACTCGTAAGCTTGATAGCCCGCAAAAAGAGAGGCCCCGTAGACACTGAAAGACTTGGCAAGAAAAATCAGTTCACTATATCACCGGGCAGGAAATATGACTTTTGCCACTGTCCCCTTGCCCTGTACGTTTGCATCCAGTTGCACGCTGGCCTTATGCGCCAGCGCGATTTCCTGAACTATGGACAGGCCCAGCCCGCTACCCTCAGCCCGACTTCCCAGTACGCGATAGAAACGCTCAAAAACCTTTTGCCGCTCTTCCGGCGGAATGCCGTCGCCATTGTCTTCCACGATCAATGCAGGCGGATCGGCGACAACACTGACCGTCACCTGGCCACCCGGCGGGGTATAACAAATCGCATTGTGAATGAGGTTGGTCACCATCTCCCGGAGGCGATCGGAATCGCCCATCACCATCGAAGTCAATGGACTGCCGACAAACCCGAGATCGATCTTTTTCCGGTAGGCTTCCGACACCCATTCCTTGGTCATCTCGGCCGCCAAAGCATTCAGATCGACAATTCCAAATTCTTTTGCCTGACTGGACTCGTGCTCGTTACGCGCCATGGCTAGCAACTGGTTTACCAGACGGCACATCCGGTCGCAACCGGTCATCAACGGCTTCAATTCGGTGCGCACGTCGTCCGTCGAGGTTTGACGGGAAACCAGTTCGAGTTGCGCCTTGAGCCCGGCCAAAGGAGTACGGAGCTGGTGAGCAGCATCCCCCGCAAAGCGGCTTTGGCCTTCCAGCACCCGCTTGAGCCGTTCCATCAGATCATTGACGGTGTCGATAATCGGCCTGATTTCTTCGGGTGCAAGATTCGAGTCCACCGGACTAAGATCCAGGTGAGAACGCTGCGCCAAATCCCGTTTCAGGACACGCAACGACTGCAATCCCTTGCTGATGCCGAGCCAGACGGTCAATGAGGCAAGCAGGATGAGCATCGCCTGCGGCTGGAGAGAACTGTTGAAAATATCTTGTGCCAGCAGTTTGCGTTTGTTCAGCGTTTCCGCAAAGCTGATGGAGATAAAGAGATCCTGGCGATCGAGTGCAGGGATCTGTGTAAGGGTGACTGCCCGGACCTTTTCACCATTCACGGTCCCGTCAAAAAATACCGAATTCCGATGGACTCGAAGATTTTCACTCGATGGCAACAACCGGCCGTTTCCAGCCAACACCCTGCCCGCATGGTCGCTCACCGAGAAAAATATCTGGTCGCTGTCGTCCGCCATCAATAATTGCGAAGCCGTCTCGGGCAGATGTAGCGATGGAACTCCATCCTGATCGATCACCAAATATTGGGTTAACGATTTGGCAAGATCTTCAAGTGCGCGGTCGTAAACACGGGCAGAAAGGTCGGGAGCAGTAACGAAGTAGGTATAGGCAGATCGCGCCGCAAACAGAGTAATCAGCGGCACCAGCAACCACACCAGCAAATTGTAGTGGAGTCTATTGGGGTAAATTTTCATGCGTCTTAACTGGAAGAATGTCAGCTGCCCAGGTCAGGTCTCTCGAGCATATAACCCAGCCCTCTGACCGTCCTGATTTCGATACCATAAGGTGTGAGTTTCTTGCGTAGCCGGTGCATGCAGACTTCTATGGCGTTTTCGGTCACTTCATCGCCCCAGCTATAGAGATGGCGGGTGAAATCCTCTTTCGAAATAACCTGGCCTACTTTCAGCAGCAACACCTCGAGCGTGCCAAACTCGCGTAGCGTAAGCTCAAACAGCTTCCCATCGATGAAAGCCTGGCGAGTAAACAGATTAACCTCCAGCATACCGTGAGAAAGCGTTGCGCCTGATGTGCCGTGCCGGCGACGGAACAGCGCGCGAACCCTGGCCTCCAGCTCGGGCAGGTCGAAGGGTTTAACGAGGTAGTCGTCGGCCCCCAGGTCCAAGCCGCGAACCCGGTCCATCAAAGAGTCGCGCGCGGTCATGATCAGTATAGGTGTGCTGGTGTCGCGAGCGCGCACCTGGCTGAGAACGCTGAACCCGTCGAGCTTTGGCAACCCAATATCCAGCAGCACCACGTCGAAGGTCTGGTCTTCGAGCACCCGGCTTGCCTCTTCGCCGTCCACAGCACAATCGACCACCGCCCCACCCTGCACCAGAGCCTGCTTCAAGGCGTGTGCAAGAACAGCATCGTCTTCGACAAGTAAAATTCGCAATCCATCACCCCAATTTTTTCCGATGCGGAGAGTTCACAAGCAACCCGAACCGGATGGCTATCCGTCGTTTATCCGCCCAACTGGGTCACAATGAATCCATCGGGAACAGACTATTGTATCTTTACAGCTAGAAACGTTCGCTCTCGAGCAAATAGCGCCATTGCCCGACCGGCAGATCGCCCAGCTTTACGCGACCGATGCGGACGCGCTTGAGGCCGACCACTTTGAGCCCGACCAGCTCGCACATGCGGCGGATCTGGCGCTTTTTGCCTTCCTTCAGGATAAAGCGCAGCTGATCCTGGTTCTGCCAGGACACCTCCGCCGGCTTGAGCGTTTCGCCGTCGAGGCTGAGGCCGTGGTTAAGGCGTTTAAGGTTGGCTTCGTTCAGCCTGCCCTCCACCCGCACCAGGTATTCCTTTTCGATTTCGGAATCGGCACCGACCAGTTGCTTGGCGATGCGACCGTCTTGCGTCAACACCAAAAGTCCGGTGGAATCGATATCAAGCCGCCCCGCCGGGGCCAAGCCGTGCAAGTGCTCGGGGGAGTAAGGCTGCGGTGCACGGTCTTCCTTGTAGCGCGTCTCCTTGCCGATCAGCGTCACTGCCGCCTGGTAACCCTTCTCAGGCTGCGAGGAAACATAGCCCACCGGCTTGTTGAGCAGGATGGTGGCGAGTTGCGACTGCTGCTTTTCGGCTCGCTTATCCAGGGTGACGGTTTGACTGGGATCGACCTTGATGCCCAGCAGAGTGACCCGTTCACCATCAACCAGCACCAGGCCGCGTTCGATCAGGGCATCCGCTTCGCGGCGCGAGCACAGACCGCGTTCGGACATCAGCTTGGAAAGACGGATTTTTCCAGAATTTTCGTCCGTCTCCGATACACCCATCTTCGGTCCAGGCTTATCTGGCCGCGTCAGTTTGACCCGCGTTGACACAGGCACCGTGACGGCACCCGCTGCGCCATCGGGCTTTCGCCGCCCAACCGGACCCACCCTGCCCTTCGGCGGCCTGCGTATAGTCATAAGGGCCTATTCATGAATAACTCGAACATTCTGGCCGCACTGGCAGGCGCGCTACGGCGTTGCCGGTCGCTTGCAGGGAATGGCCATGCGGCGCACCCGGCGCCTTGCATCGCATCCCGCCAGCGCGCCCATAATTGCCCAACTTATCCATGAACAGGCCCTAACAGGTTTTAAAGAATTTTCAGCAATTCGACTTCGAACACCAGCGTGGCGTTCGGAGGGATGACACCACCAGCACCGCGCGCACCGTAACCCAGTTCAGGCGGGATTGTGAGCTTGCGCGCACCGCCCACTTTCATGCCCTGCACGCCCTCATCCCAACCCCGAATAACATGTCCGGCGCCAAGTGGAAAATCGAAGGGATCGTTGCGATCTTTGCTGGAATCGAACTTGGTGCCGTCCGTCAGCCAGCCGGTGTAGTGTACGGAAACGCGCTGGCCAGCTTGTGCAGCTTCGCCTTCTCCCTCGCCGAGGTCGTCGTAAATCAGTCCGGATGGGGTGGTAATTTCAGCCATGCTGTGCTCCTGAGTAAATTAATTGAACAATGTATTTTACCTAACTTCAACAGAACTCGCTTTATCGCTTTCGGGCATGACGACCATGACGCAGTTGCGGCCGCCTTGCTTCGCCCGGTACAACCCCTGGTCGGCACGCGCCACCAGTTGCTGCGCAAGCGTCTCGGCATTCTGTGTACGATTACAGTCATGCAGGGTGGCAACGCCTATGGAAAGCGTGGCCGCGAGAGTTTCGTCCCCCTCACCCTTGAATCGCTGTTCGGCGATGCTGTGGCGAATGCGCTCGGCGATGGTAAGCGCACTCGCCATGTCTGTCTGTACCAGCAGGACGGCAAATTCTTCCCCGCCATAGCGGCCCAGTACATCAATAGAACGAAGCTGGCCCTTGATCCGCCAAGCCACCTCGCGCAATACGCAATCACCAGTCTGGTGGCCGTACTGGTCATTGACTTGCTTGAAATGGTCGATGTCCAGAAATAAACAGGAAAGCGGAAATCTCTGGCGCTGGGCGCGACTGACCTCCTCCTGCAGGCGCTGGTCGAAATAACGCCGGTTGTGCACTCCGGTAAGAGGGTCGGTCAACCCCAGATGCTTGAGGCGCTCGCTATTGGTGACATTCTCCAGGCAAACCCCGAGGATCGCCGCAAGGCGGCCGATAAAATCGGTCGCCATGCCAGGCGCAAATCGCGCCTCATTGCGACTTCCAAGGTTAAGGCTGCCGATCAGTTTTTTCTGACGCACCATCGGCAGGATGGCGATGCTGGCGGGAGGGGTGTCGCGAGGGAAGAAGGGGGCGCGACTGGCAACGTTATACTGCCCCAGCACCGGCGCCAGCGAAGTGCCACAAAGGCGGTGAAAACGGGAGGGGTTGTCGAGGCACATCAGGCCGGGGTATTCATTGGCGGGAATACCGATATCGATCAGCATGCGCCGCACTTCATATTCCGGATCGATCACCGCCAGCGTCACCACATCCAGATCGAAGGTTTCCTTCATTTCCTGCAGGACATACTGGAGCAATTCCTTGAAACTGCTGACACCGAGCATGCGCAGTTCTGCATCCTGGAAGCGGCGCATCACCTGCTCGTTCAGCCGTGCCTGGGCCACCAGCGTTTCCAACTGCTGTTGTAACTCCTGGTTCTCTGTGGGCAAATGCCTGTTGCGCAAGTTGAGTAAATCGTCGGACATCTGATCTATACGCCCGCCACCTCGGCCTTGACGATTTCCAGCGCATCGTGCATGGTTTCCTCGGGCGTTGCATTGATGCATTCGGCCAGCATTTCCGCGGCCTCCAGCGTGTTTTCAGGCAGCACACCGGCATCCAGTTCAGCAATGAAAGAGGCGGCAGCTCCGGCGATGCGCAGGAGCGTCTGACGCTCGCCCATCAGAATTTCAAGTTCGGTGCGCAACATGGCGATTTCCTGGTCTTTCAGCTCATGTGACATTGTATTATCCGTTTTCTGGAATCAATGCATCAGCGTACCACACCCGTGATGAGTTGCGCATCCGGCAGACCGTGTCCAAGCAACCATTTCCTTGCCGCGTCGACCAGCGACTCGGGACCGGCCACATGCACGTCGAAGCCACCCAGTACCAGGTAATCATCGACAATTCGCTGCAACAATCCACCGACCAGACTTTCCTGCCGACCAACCGCGGTTTCCAGGTCGGTTCCTGCCACCAGCGGAGTGTATTGGAAGTTGTCCAGCGCATCGGCCCAGGCGCGAGGCAAGTTGGAAAAATACAGATTGACCTCGCGAGACACCACCCAGTAGAGGTGCACCGACTCGGCGACATCCAGCGCCATAGCGTGCTCCATCAGGCTTTTCACCGGCGCAAATCCAGCCCCGAAAGCGATGAAAATCAACGGCCGGGTAGAATCCTCATGCAGCACAAAGCTGCCTTTTGGGCCTTCCACCGCCACCGCCTCGCCTTCCGTCAGTCTGGTGGCGACATAATCCGCAAAAGGATTGCCCCGCAGGTTACGTATATGAAACTGCAGGTTACGGTCGTCGCATGGACAGCTTGCCACCGGAAATTCCGCCGAGAGCGCGTGTCCGAGCTGAAGGGTCGCATTCTGCCCGGCCAGAAAACGCAGCCGGTTGTTGCGCGGAGTTTGCAGATTCAGAATCAGCATATCGTCGCCTGCCTGCTCGATGCTTTTGACGTGCGCCGTAATGTGCTGGAGCGGGATATCCGATGCGAGATGCGCCTCGCCCGCCTCGATCACCACATCGGTCACGGCGGTGTTCGAGCACATCAACGCGCAGCCGGAGGCTTTGTCGGCTGCACTCAGAACATAATCGTGCGGGCGCACTTTCATCACCTGACCAGAAACGACTCGCGCCTTGCACTGACCGCAATTGCCATTGCTACAACCGTAGTTGAGCGCGAGTCCGGCACGCAGCGCGGCTTCGAGCAGGGTATCGGCGCCTTCGACAAAAAACTCGTGTCCGCTTGGCTGAATTTTTACATGTGCGGCCATAACGCGGAGAAAACTGTCGCGTATGGTTAAATTGGGAAGTCCTGCTTGTGCATCTCTAGCTGCCAATTCCTGATGCACCCACATGCGGAGAGAAGCTGCCGCAGCCTGCACCTCTTCACCACCGTTGCCCCACTCCCTGAGCTGCTTCTCCAGTCCATCGACGATAGCTTGATATTGGCTCAGAGAAACCTTGGTCTCTGCCAGTTCCTTGCTCAAACCGGTAAGCCGGGCAGCAAGCACTTCCTTATCTGGCAGGGTACGCTCGAACACCCGCTTGCCGAAGGCTTTTTCCTTGATCTGCGCAACTCGCTCGAAGGCGGTGTTATCCTCGAACTGGACATCGGGATAAACCCGCAGCAAATCCTCGGCAGCCACCGTACCATCGAAAGACGCCAGCACTCCATCCTTGATTTTCTTCTGCAGCGCTACCCGCGTTACACCCACCAGGCGCGCCGCTCTGGATAAATTCAGAAGTTGCGGCATTTCCTGCTCCCCGAGATCAGACAGCGAAAGTCGTATTCCAGTTTAGCTGAGCTGGCTCAACATTTCCGGCTCCATGTCGAAGCCAACTTCACAACCGGGATTGAGCGCGACACCGTGGCCGGCGCCCATCTTTTCCAGAACCCACTTGAATTCGGTCAGCAGTCCGCCACCGTATTGAGGATAATCCTTGAGAAAAGGCTTGGCCCGATCAGGGCTAGTGAATACCGCAAGAACCTTGACTCCATCTTCGGCTTCGAGCACCAGCGGCTGTGCGTGGGCGGAGCGTTGCACACCCGGCATCACCTCGTCGTCCTCAATCGGCATGAAGACCTCTGAAACCATTAGTTCATGCATGAACTCATCGCCCGACAGGCTGCCTTCCCACGCCGCCAAGAGCTTTTTTTCCAGTTCGTTTTTCGGTATGAACACTTCGTTTTCCATCATGTTTCCCTCAAATTTTGAAAATATCTAAGGTCAGTATAGTGAACTTGACTAATTCGCTCAACTAATCTAAATATTAAGGATGAATCACACAGAATGCATATGCGCCGCCAGAATGCGGCAATGTTCCACATCAAGCGCAGGAGGTGAAAAATGTACGACATCAACCAAATCATCAATCGTGAAGGCAACGCTCCGGAAGGCGATCTTCTCGATCTTGGCGACTGGTCCGAGCAGATTGCGCAAGAACTGGCAGGGGAGGAAAATATCACCTTGTCAAAAGAACACTGGGACGTGATCAATTTTCTTCGCGACCACTATCAGCGATGCGGTCCTTGCCCGAACGGCCGAGCCGTTCTGAGTTTACTCGAGGACAACTTCTCGCAACAAGGCGGCAAAAAGCACCTTTACCATTTATTCCCCAGGGGTCCGGTCGTCCAGGCCTGCAAGATTGCGGGACTGCCTTTGCCGCCATACAGTGCGGACGCCTCGTTCGGCAGCGTAATGTAGAGCCGGCGTTCACGACTTCAGCGGTATGATACTGATCACCGCGACCGGCTCGTCCTGATCAAGCCTTTCGGCCAGTTCCTCGGCAATGCCATCGATCCCCGCGGTGGTAAACAGGTCGTTGGGCGTTTCCACCGAGGCGGAATAGAATGTGCCCTCGTTGTCCACAAATGCAACGTGATAGTGGTTCATGCTGTCATTTTCCAAACAGGTCGCGCAACTTGTCGATGATGTTTTTTTCACGCTCGTCGAATGAAAACAGCGGGTCGACGAACCCGTGCTCCTTGGCACGCTCTTCCGCCACGGCGAGATGGAGGAAGTCCTCGTAGTACTCCTGCTCGGTGCAGGTCACTTGGGTAACGAAGACATCCGGCTCGTGGAAATCAGTGACCCCCAGCACGTAGACCGTCACAGTGAGGACCTTTTCCCTGGGAAATATCACTGCTTCGGTTTGCAGCGACACGACGACATCGGCTTCCGTCGCAGGATTGCTGTCCGGACTCAGCGTACCGTATGCTGCCCGGAGTCGATCTTCTATCAGGTTTTTGCTCATTGCTTGCCGCTCTGGACTGTACGCTCAAACGTTACACCATTCCCACCATTCAGAGCAATCGAATCACTTTAACCTGGCAAGCTCTTTCCGAATGGTGGCGTCATCGAGGTTCTCGTAATCGTCGCGATTGAAAACCACGATCCCGCCCGCCAGTTCGTGCCAGGTAAAACCGCTGGTCCATACCGGCTGGGGGTAGGCCCCCTGCTTCAGGCGCGGAAACACGAACAGCCTGCCAGGCACATACAGCAAATTGTAGGCGATCTCGTCGGAATGCAGCATTTGGATGCAACCCCATGCAGCGCGCGGCTCGTCGAACGCCAGGCACTGCGCCGGATAAGATTCGCTGCCGCCGTTGTGGCTCCACACGGCATCCATCACCGGGAAACCCTGCGGCTTGAGGAACATCTGGAAATGCAGGTGGTTGACCGACGCGAAGGCACCGATGGAGTTGTAACCGAAACCCACGCCGTTCAGGGTTTCCGCCAGTTGCAAGGTCAGCTCCCAGACGTAATTGTGGTGCTCCAGCGTCAGAAACTGGGGCAGCCTCCGCTCCCTCTCCGGCACCAGTAAACCGTGGAAATCGACGAAAGGGTACTTGTTGTAATACAGGGTGGCGTCCTTACCGCCCAGCATCCCCGCCCAGAATGCCTCCTTCTGCATGAAGCCCTTGTTGAAATTGAAGCCCGCCTCGTCGAAATCCGCATGGATCCCTGCTGGCGCCCGCGCCGTGATACGCTTGGGGCGAAACGAGCGCAGATGGTTGAACTGCAGTTCCCATTTTCCTGTCTGCCTCCGCTCCGTGTGCCTCAACTTTTCCAGCCCGACAGCCTGTATCTTGAGGAACACCAGCAGATCCTCCTCCACTTCCTGGATAGCCCGTCCGCTTTCCAGGGCATCGATGTATTGATTGCACAGCCGACGGTACAGCACTTCGAGTTCAACAGACGTGGCGGAATGGATTTGCGAGTCGAAGGTGGCATTGGCGCAAACCAGGATGAACGGCCCCAGCCCGCCTCCCTGCAGGAGGCCGGACAAGCCGGCAGAGAATGCCTGGCAAAAAGCCTGATTGGAAGAAAATGGGCCTTGGTTTATGGTTGGGGTGGCTTGAGCGTGCATCATGCCTCAATTATTTCATCTATGAGCCGGATGCGGGCGCAAATCGGATTCCCCCTTCGGGAACAAGCTCGAAGCTGCCCAACAATGTGCCGAGTGTGCTGGTTTTGCCCTCCAGTGACATCCCGCAGAGGGCAATCTCCACCCGGTATTGCCCCATGCCATCCTGCATCACGTAGTTGCCCTCTGCCGTCCTGAACACTTTCACACTGCCCGCCTGGCCCCCATCGGGCGGCAATGGGTAGCGCCTCTGGCAGGCGGGCAGAGAAGTGACGGTCATGGTGCGCATGACTTCATCGCTCCAGAAGTAAGGTTTGCTGCGAACCAGGGTCAGCGCCTGTTCGGGGCCAAACCAGTAGGAAGCGCTCTCCATGGCGCAACCCGCCAGCAGAGGCAGGAAGACGGGGAAAAGCAGGAGATTTCGACAGGAAGGAAGGGGCATCGTCTTCACCTCAGCGTAAAAGTAAAATCATCGCGCTCCGCTACCAGGTCGTTGAGCAGGATGATCAGTTTGGCATAATCCACGCCCAGGTTTGCCTGAGCCTGCGCCGACCCTTCCCAGACGATCTCGAACGGCCCGGCGACCTCACCGGACAACACGTCCCACAAGGCGTCCAGATTGCGCCCGAAATAGGCCGGAAAGGCGAGTTGACGCGCCAGTTCGTTGTAGAACTGTACAAGGGTATGGATATCACGTAGAACGCAGCGTTTTAACGGCATGGCGGCACCTCGACGAAGGTCTGGTAATGGTCCACAGTCACACGGCGAAGGCCCTCCCGGGAAAACAACAGGCGTTTAGCTCCCCGATGCCCTCCCCGGTAATTGAGGTCGGCTTCGCGCCAGTCGCCGCGAGGCAACCTGCCTTCCCGGTTGCCGAAATGGTCGCCGCCTATGCTCTTGAACCTGAGGGCGGGCACGTTCCACAAATCCCGGCCGGGTCGCCAGCCGCTCTGCTGCGCCTGCCTCTTGGTGACGAATTTTCCTGGCAACTGCGTGTTGCGGCTTTCATTCAGCACATCCAGCATATTCGCCAGCTCCGCTTCATCAATTTTCGGCTGCAGGCGCTGGTTCAGCGCATGCGCCGCCTCACGGCAGCTGGTAGCAAACACAGCGGTCGTCCAGGATGCCGCGCAGAGCACCGCGAAAATAACAAAACCTCGGTTCAGCGATGAAACCACAGCCTACTCCACCCGGCGCAGCAGCAAGCCCTTGAGATATTCCCCCTCGGGAAAATTCAGCACCGCCGGATGATCGGCATCGGCGGCGAAGCGACCCACGATCTGTGCTGTCACGTTCGCATCCATCGCTGCACCAGCGAGAATTTTCTGGAACAGGTCGGCAGTAACGCCGCCCGAGCAGGAAAAAGTGGCCAGCAAGCCGCCCGGCCGCAACAGCTTGAGCGCCCACAGGTTGATGTCCTTGTAGGCGCGCGCCGCATTGGCGGCGTGATGGGCGGTTGGGGCGAATTTGGGCGGGTCGAGCACGATCAGGTCGAAGCTCTTGCCCTGATCGCGCATCAGACGCAGCGACTTGAACACGTCGGCCTCCAGCCACTCGGCGCGATCCGCCGCCAGATTATTGAGCGTAAGGTTTTCCCGCGCCAACGCCAGCGCCTCGGCGGAACTGTCCACCGACAGCACCGAGCGAGCGCCGCCCTGGAGCGCGCTCAAGCTGAAACCGCCGCTGTAGCAGAAGCAGTTGAGCACGTCCTTGTCATTGGCCAGCTCGCCGACGCGCCGGCGGTTGTCGCGCTGATCGAGGTAGAAGCCGGTTTTCTGTCCTTTTTCCACATCCACATAAAATTTCAGCCCATGCTCGCGGATGACCAGCGGCGCAGGCAGCTTGCCGCGCAGAATTCCAGAACGCGCCGGCAGCCCTTCCAGATCACGCACCTCGGCATCTGACCGCTCGTAAAGATTGGCGCAGCCGGTCAGTTCCACCAGCAAATCGGCCAGCGCGCTGCGCCAACGCTCCATCCCCGCCGACAACACCTGCATCACCAGCGTGTCGCCGTAGCGATCCACCACCAGACCGGGCAGTCCGTCGGATTCACCGTGTACCAGCCGCATGCCGTCGGTAACCTTGGTCAGTTCCTGGCGCAAGCCGATGGCGCGCGCCAGACGCGCGCGGAGGAATGCCTCGTCGACTGTCTCGTTTTCCCGATAAGTCCACACCCGCCCCAGAATCTGCGATTTGGGGCTATACGCGGCCAGCGCCAGGAAAGCGCCGTGGGTATCGCGAACAGCGACGGTTTCGCCGGACTGCGGCTCGCCCTTGATGCGCTCGACAGCGCCTGTGAAAATCCAGGGGTGGCGATGCTGCAGGGATTTTTCCCGGCCGGGATTGAGGATGAGTGAGTTCATGATGGTTTAACCGAATGAGAAAAAAGAGGATTCTGAACCGCAAAGTATAACAGTTGACCTGCGGCTACCTGAGCTTTTCAATCCGGCAGTACTGATAAACTCTATGTCAGAGTAGGGTTTTCGCGCACACAGGCGAATTAATCAATGAAAAATGGGGAAGCGGCCATTTAACGGACCTCTTCGAATATTGGCAATTTCCTGCTAATCTTGCCCAATTATATTGAGAATTAATTAAAGGATATGACATATGGAAAAAAATGTATCTTCAACTGTGACCTGGGGAATATTCGAACAAAGGGAAGAATACCGACGCTCACTTTTTTCGAACGTGTGGTCACAGATGGTGCCCAAGGTTTTTAAGGATGTTCCGAAATATTATCGTCCGGGGAACATTGTCGCGAGTTTGGGCTTGTGGGAACTATGGGTCTGGCAGTTCGTGAGAACGATAAAACTGCAGCCGCAATACCAGGTTCTCGATGTCTGCGCGGGAACCAATGATGTGGGCGTCAGGCTTCTGAAAAAACAACCGGGCATTTCTGTCACCGCCATTGACCGCAGCCAGGAAATGCAGGAAGAAGGGCAGCGCAGGGCAGAAAGAAACGGTCTCCACATAGATAGCATCATTCACGATGTTCACGAGCTCCCCTTTCCGGACAACTCGTTCGATGTGATCACGCTACAGGCCGCATCACGCCATCTGCAACTGGACAAGGTACTGCCCGAGATTCTTCGCGTGCTCAAGCCGGGTGGATTCTTCTATCACTGCGACATGCTCAAGCCGACCCACCCGATTGTCGAGTGGTTCTATCTGCGCTTCTTGCGCATTTCTGTTTTCACGACATCGCTGATTTTCGGATCGACCGAGGCATCTCGAGGATGCAGCGGATATTTCAGCGATGCAATCCATCATTTCTATACCCCGGAAGAATTGTCCGGCGTGCTGAAACTCATTGGATTTTCGAATATCGCCTGCAAGAAAAGCATCTGGGGCGGAATGGTGGGATTTCACGCGGCGCAAAAAACCTCAACCTAGCAGCCATTTCCCGACGATGAACGCGTGCGTCCGAAGCCTGTTGGCGGAGCGTGCGTTCGTTAAACCTCGTCTCCCGCGTAAGGATTGGTGAGCCGCTCGTAGCCGAAGGTGGATACCGGGCCGTGACCAGGAATGAAAGTCACCTCGTCGCCCAGCGGGAATAGCCGCTCGCGGATCGAGCGGATCAGCGCCGGGTGATCGCCGCGCGGGAAATCGGTGCGGCCGATCGAGCCCCTGAACAGCACATCACCGACAAAGGCGGTTTGGCTGGCGCGATGAAAAAAAGCCACGTGGCCGGGGGTATGACCGGGGCAATGCAGCACTTCCAGGATCTGGTTGCCGATGCTCACCGTATCGCCCTGCTCCAGCCAGCGATCTGGCGTAAACGCCGGGATATGCGGAAAGCCGAACATCGCGCTCTGCTGCGGCAGCGACTCCAGCCAAAAGGCGTCCTCGCGCTGCGGTCCTTCGATCGGAATTGCCAGCCTCGCCGCGAGTTCCGCAGCCGCCCCGACATGGTCTATGTGGCCGTGGGTCAGTAGCAGCTTGGTCAGATGCAGGCCGTTTTCCTGAACACCGGCCAGCAGCACCTCGGCATCACCACCAGGGTCGATCAGGGCTGCTTCCAGGGTTTGCTCGCACCAGACCAGAGAACAGTTCTGCTCGAACGGGGTGACGGGGATGATGAGGTATTTCATGGATTCGGTATTTATCCTGCGGGAATAATATCGGTGACCAAAACAAGACAACCATCAGTTTGCCACTTCACGTCGTAGTCTAGCAGCCTCATGCCGAAAACACGCTTGCTATCATTCTTCCCATAGTAAGCAGGACGCGGGTCCTGACTTAGAATCTGACGAATCAGCAACTCCAGTTCCGGCACCGCCGCGCAGCGATCAAGCGCAGGCTGGCTGAAATTCACCTCGAACAAGGCGGCAGGAGCTTCCGCTGCAAAACCCCCGGTTGCGCCGGGAATAACATCCGAATACGGCAGGTAGGGTTTGATATCCAGCACCGGCGTGCCGTCCATCAGATCCACGCCCTTCAGGTGCAGCAGCACCCGCCCCGGCTCGGCTTCGATGCGTTCCAGTTCGACCGCCGACAGGCCGATGGGGTTGGGGCGATGGGTGGAGCGGGTGGCAAATACGCCCAGGCGACGATTGCCGCCCAAGCGCGGCGGGCGGACCGTCGGCTTCCATGGCTCGTCCATGCAAGCGTGAAAAACGAAGCTCACCCAGATGTGCGAAAAACCCTCCAGCCCGCGCACCGCCTCTGCCCGGTTATACGGTGGCAGCAGTTCCAGCACCGCCCGCGCCGCCGGCACAAGGCCGGGCTGGCGAGGGATGCCGAACTTTTCTTTGAAACAGGAATGGATAACGCCGATCGGCGCGAACGTGAACATGGGGCGGATTATATTCCATGCCCGCAGCGGAAGCGATGGAGTAAAATGGCCACTGTTGTTTGTTTCCGGGAGTTGCATCATGCGCATCGAAGTCCACGTTCACGGCATCCTCAACATCTGCAAGGGCGTCACCCTGACTCAGATAGAAAACGGCCTGCGCAAGTGGCTGGATTATCTGGATGCGGAAACCATCGCCGAAGCGCGCAGCATGGAGCAGGATGAGCCCGGCATCGTCTTTCACCGCCCCGAGCGCACCCTGGAAGTATGCTGGACCGGAGAAGTCGGCAGGAATTTCGTGAGCCGGCTGCAGGACACGCTGTACGAACTCGGCCCTCTAACCGAGAGCGCTTCCCAGATCGAACTGACCTACTACTATGAAGATGGCCGCGACGAATACCAGATTCTCTTTGTCGGCCCGAGCGAGGAATCCATCCACCTAGCGCAACGACAGCACATGATCGAGGACGTCGCAAGCCTGCTCTCCCGCCACTTTAGCCAGGAAGATGTCGTGCAGGTCACTGATCTGGTCAATGTCCTGTTCGACCACGACCTGGAAAAGCGCAAGAGTGCCGAGTCCGAGCCCGATTTCCAGCTGCCGGGAGGGAGCCTGCTCCACTTCAGGAAGAAACACCTGCATTAAATCCGGCACACCATTTTACCGCCGAGGAGGTTCCTCACCCAACCTTCCTCTACAAGCGGGGGAAGGAACGATTACCTCCATCCCATCGATTCTTGACACATTATCGTTCTGCTGGAAAATTCTGCATCACCCAATCAACATGGGGCTTTCAGCGGAAATACTCCGTTTGGATTGTCTTCCTTGGCCCATAAATACTTGACTAATTCCATCTGGGATTACTATACTTTGTTTACACAGTAGAAATAGTCTATTACCCGTACCCATTCCATGGTTATTACGGGGAATTGAGAGCTAGTTTTTTTTATTTCAATTTTTTAGGAGATAACACCATGGCTAAGAAACAACATGACACGCCACTTCTCGACCAACTGGAAAGCGGCCCATGGCCCAGCTTTGTGACCGGCCTCAAGCGTCTGGCTAATGACAACGATATGATGGTTGACCTGATGGGTCAGCTGGAAACCTCCTACGCAACCCGTAAAGGTTACTGGAAGGGCGGTACCGTTGGCGTGTTCGGCTATGGCGGCGGCGTGATCCCGCGTTTTTCCGAACTCAAGGACGAGAACGAGAAACATGTCTATCCTGATGCAGCCGAGTTCCACACCCTGCGCATCCAGCCACCTGCCGGCATGCACTACACCTCCGACCTGCTGCGCAAGATGGCCGATGTATGGGAGCGGCATGGTTCAGGCCTGATTGCCTTCCACGGCCAGTCTGGCGATATCATGTTCCAGGGCGCGACCACTGCAAACGTACAACCGGCTTTCGACGAACTGAACGAAATGGGCTTCGATATGGGTGGCGCCGGTCCTGCCGTGCGCACCTCGATGTCCTGTGTCGGTGCAGCCCGCTGCGAACAGTCCTGCTTCGACGAAGCCAAGGCGCTGCGCACCGTGGTCAACACTTTCCTCGACGACATGCACCGCCCGGCCCTGCCATACAAGTTCAAGTTCAAGTTCTCCGGCTGCCCGAACGACTGCGTCAACTCGATTCAGCGTTCCGACATGGCCACCATCGGCACCTGGCGCGACAGCATCCAGACCGACGACGTGCTGGGCAAGAAATGGTTCGCCAAGCACGGCATGGACGAGCTGGTCAACGACGTCATCAGTCGCTGCCCGACCAAGGCTCTGTCCCTGAAGAACACCAAGGATGTTTCCACCGCCGAAGGCATCTCCAGCGTCGCGATCAACGACACCCAGTCGATGCAGATCGAAAACCATAGCTGTGTACGCTGCATGCACTGCATCAACGTCATGACCGGCGCCCTGGCTCCGGGCAAGGACAAGGGCGTGACCGTCCTGATGGGCGGCAAGAGCGTGCTGAAGATCGGCACCACCATGGGGACCGTAATCGTGCCGTTCATGAAGCTGGAATCCGATGAGGACTTCGAACAGTTGGTCGAACTCGCCCAGAACACCATCGACTTCTTCGCCGAAAACGCCCTGGAGCACGAGCGTACCGGCGAAATGATCGACCGTATCGGCCTGGTCAACTTCCTGGAAGGCATCGGTCGCGATATCGACGCGAACATGATTCTTGAGCCGCGCGCCAATCCTTATGTACGGACTGACGGCTGGGACGAGGAAGTCGAGAAAGCTAACCAGCGCAAGGCTGGCGCAGCCTGACGTACTGACGTATCTAGCAGCCTGACGAACTGCCAGGCTGCTAGTAAGCGTTACTTGTAACCCGCATGCTGGAAGGCATGCGGGTTTTTCTTTTCCTAAGGAAGCGCCGATTAAGTGACAAATCGTTATTCAGGCGAAGGCCGGAATCTAGAAAATGCAATGCACTGGACACCGACTTTCGCCGGTGCGACAAATAAATCAGCGTTTCCCTTAAGCTTCCGGAATGGCTCCGCTCGCTTCCAGCGTCAGGAGGCTTTCCGCCTCCTGCTGGAGAAGAGCGAGCTTGTCAGCCACATCCGGGGCGCGATTACGGCACGCCACTTCCAGGCGCAAAGCGGCAATTTCAAGCGCAGAAATGCCGCAGTAGAGCGCACCGCCACGCAGACGGTGAGCCAGTTCCTCTACTTTTTCAAGATCGGCAGCCGAATAGGCTGTCTCAAAGGAATCCAGGCAGGAGGGCAATTCAGCAAGCTGCATTCTCAGTGAAGCCAGCCAGTCTTGCCGACAACCGCCTGCCCGTTCCATGCCAAGTTCGGCATCGATAATCGGCAGATCGGAGTGAGGCGAATCGGGGAAATATTCCTCAACAGTCCACTCCTCTTTCTTTCCGGCGTCCTGAACACCAAGAGGAGGGAGGAGACACCATTTCTCTATGGCCTTGCGCAGAGCTTCCTCAGTCAGGGGTTTTTCCAGGTAGTCATCCATCCCGGCAGCCAGGTAGCGCTCCCTGTCCCCACTCAGCGCATTGGCGGTCAGCGCAACGATGGGAGTCTGCTTGCCCCCCTCCTGCAACATCCGGATGCGTCTCGTCGCCTCGATCCCATCCATCGTCGGCATGTGCACATCCATCAGGATAAGATCGTAGTGCTGCCTGCCGCAAGCCGCCATGGCAGCAACGCCATCTGCGGCCTCATCCACGGCAACACCCCACTGACGTAACAAAATCAAATTCAACTTGCGGTTGATTTCGTTGTCATCCACCACCAGAATCCGTAACTGGTCGGGCAGGGGATTTTCCTCCTCCCCCGGCAAGGGGAAGTGGGTTGAGACAACTTGGCTCTCAACAGGTCGTGAAGGAAGCAAAGCCGTGTCCCCGCCCGCTTCCTTGAGGCACAGCGAAATCGTGAATCGTGATCCTTTGCCTGACTCGCTTTCAACCGCGATGGTGCCATTCATCATTTCGACCAGACGCCGGGTAATTGCCAGCCCCAGCCCGGTGCCTCCGTAGCGGCGGGTAATCGAGGCATCCCCCTGGCTGAATGGCTGAAACAGTTGCCCCAGTTGTTCGTCGGTTATGCCGATACCCGTGTCAGCCACGCTGATTTCGACTTGTGTGGAACCGTCGCCTCCATCCAGATGCTTCACCGTGACGGTGATAACGCCGGAGTGGGTAAACTTGATGGCATTGCCGAGGAGATTGGCCAGGATCTGACGGATACGGGATGGATCGCCGATCAGGTTGACAGGTATATCTCGATCGATCTCCAGGATCAGACGCAATCCCTTGCTCTGCGCACTAGGCGTATAGAAAAGGATGCATTGCTCGATCAAGTAGCCCAGATCGAATGCCAGGCATTCAATCGACAGTTTGCCCGCTTCGATCTTGGATAAGTCCAGGATGTCGTTGATAATCGCCAGCAAACTTCGGGATGAAGTTTCGCAAATATTGAGATAATCCTGCTGAACATCGTCAATGCGGGTCTTACCCATCAAACCGAGGAATCCGATCAGGCCATTCAAGGGCGTGCGGATTTCATGGCTGATGTGGGCAAGAAACTGGCTTTTGGCCTGATTGGCCATTTCCGCGCTGGCTTTTGCTTTCTCAGCCTCATCCTTGAGCCTTGCCAGATCTCGCGTGCGTTCCTCGATGCGTTCCTGCATGTCAGAGTAGGCCGATTGCAATTCTCCTGCCATTTCATTGAAACCTTGCTCCAGTTTCGCCAACTCACCCCCGGAATCCACCGCAACGCGAGCATCAAGCTTGCCGTGGGTCATGCGCACGACCGCATCGAGCAGGCGTAACAGCGGATGGGTGACATCGCGACTCATGCGTAGCGCCAGCAACAATGCCCCGAAAAAGCCGAGCAAGCCGATGGTTATACTGATCAGAATGAAATGGTTTTTGCGCTGCTGGGTGGCAGCCGTGGACAGTTCAACGTAAACCCTCCCAAGTACTTTCTTTTTATCGGCGGCAGGAGGTTTCGCATAATCAACCAGGCCATATTCGTCGATATCGTTTTTATTCTGGTATATCTGCGCTGCAAAAACCAGGGAATCCTTTCCGGTCGAGTCGAATTGGCCGACACCGACAAGTCCAGCCGATTTATAGTCAAAATGGCTGGGGTGGCCACTCACTGCGAGGATCTTGTCGCGGTCATCGGTAATGATGATCGCGTTGACGTCTTCTTCCTTCATGAGCGCCTGAGAGAGCGCCTGAAGAATTTCACGGTTGCCGGAAAACGCACCGTATTCGCTGGCCGGCGCAAGCTGACGGGCAATCAGCATGCCCCTCGACTTCAGGGTGCTATCCATTTCCGCGATGCCACCAATCACCACCAGAATGCTCAGTAAAGCGGAAATGACGACCACCGGGAACATCGCCAGGAACAATATCCTGTATTTAATGTTCCAGTTTTTCACGGCTCGCCCTCTGAAGCGCCCTTCAGCTTGTTGTTCAGGCTGGCTTCATCATCGAGACTGATCCCGAGCGAACGGGCGACCTGAGCATTGACACCGACCGAGAAATACCGGGGTGGCTGGGGCAATGACAACCGCCTGTCTGCCGCCAGGCGCTGGATCACTTCAGCTGCCTGCTGGCCGATTTGCTCGGGCACGCTGAACACCGCCGCAATCGCACCTGCCTTGACGTAGGAAGGTGAAAACCCGATCAGCGGCACCTGATGACGATAGGAGGTAAGGAGAATGCTCTGGACGGTATTGCGGTTGTAGATCAGCGGATCGGGCACCGACAGCAGCACATCACATTCACCCAGCAGCCGCTTCAATGACGGCAACAGGTCGGCCTCGCCATCCACCGTCTCGGTGATCGCAACAAAACCGGCAGCCTTGGCCGCCGCACTCAGCGCCGTGGCAAGTTCGGAGGAATTGGGGGCCAGCATGATACCGACTTTTATCCGGCCGGGAAGCGCATGGCGAATCAGGGCAAACTGGCGTGCCCATGGCTGATCCAGGTAGATCGCGGAGAAATTACGCGGATCGCCCAGGCGCCCGCTCTGTCGGGCAGTTTTTTCGAACGCTGCGCGCGGCACCAGCACGTTGAGTATGGGTTGAGGTAGCTTCTTTTTCGCCAGCTCATCCATTGCCTCAGTACCGACCGCCACCAGCACCTGTCCCTGTTCTGCACGGAGTGATGCCCCTTCCATCAGCGAGATTACTTTGACCGGCAGACTGACTGTGCCGCCATTCCGGGAAAGGACCGCGCGCAGCTTGTCCGCCACCTGGGCATAGGCGCCGCCTTCCTCGCTGAGCACCACAGTCACCCCATCCAGCGCTGCCGCAGTGAGCGGCAGACAGAGCATGGCCAGGCTAAGGCACAGAGCGGAAAGGACGCGCAGGTAGTACATCAGGCTGTCAGAGGTCCAGCTTCAGATTAAGCCAGGCAGTCCGACCCGGAACTTGGTTGTCGTGACGGAACTCGAAATATCGCGCATCGGCGAGGTTTTGCACTATCAGCGCCAGTTCACCGTTCGTCCCTCCGGTACTGAAAGTGTAGGCGATGCGGCTATCCCAGCGACGTACGGGGGCGATAAAATATCCCCTGCCTTGATTAAGATCAGCATCCGTTCTGTCAAAATGAGTTTCATCAGTCTGATACCCCGTCACGCTGGCTCTCCAGTGATTGTCGAAACTGTGAGACAGCATCAAACTCTGATTGTTGGTCGGCACCGAATAACTGTAGATAATCCTGTCCACATCGGGACTCACCGTATCCGCATGAGACAATCCATATGTCAGTCGGGTATGCGGCCCGATGTTCCATTTTAACTGGGTTTCAAAGCCTTTAACGGTGGCGCGGCCGGCATTGAGATTGCCATGATCAGCCGCATCATTTCTGCGATCTGCAATCAGGCTGGAGTATTCCTCATAGAACAAACGAAAATCCACATCCAGCCGGGAGAACTTCCCCAGATACCCGATATCGGTGGTGTGAACCCTTTCCGGATTCAAGATAGGAAGGGATGGATGGTTCTTATCTACGCGCTGATATACCTCCCAGGCTTTCTCAAACACGGAAGGAGTACGTGTGGCCTTGGAATGCGAGATACGCAGGGTATGTCCCGGCAGGAAATGCCAGTTAGCCGCCAACCTTGGTGTGATATCGGTACCGGTATAGCTGTTGTTCTCAGCCATGGCTCCGACGTTGAACACCAGATCCGGTCGTGCTCGCCACTCCAGGTTGCCGAACAAGCGGGACAAATCAAAAGGACGCGTATCAAAATCATCCGCTCGTGGCGGACCAAGTGCAAGCCCTAGGTCTCCAAGCTCGTGAGGTGCGTAAGTAGTGTCACGACGTACGCTGCCACCCCACACCAAACGGGTGTTGGCGATTGGCGCGAAAGTATGCTGAATTTCCAGGTCGTAACGCTGAAGGATTACATCGCCATTCGATCTTGCATTGAACTTTAACGGATCTGAGCTAGTGTTTATCAACTGTGCACTGCTGCTTTCAACCATATGGTAAAACTGTACCGAAAGCCCTCCTCCATCCGACAAAGCCCGCCGCCAATGCAGCTGCTCAAAATGGTTGTCAGCCTGCTTGTCTGGCGCATACCACCCATCCACCTCCCCTGACTGTCTTGGCCCGCCGTTGTAGCCGAACTGAAACTCCAGCGTATCTGCGAGATTAACCTGATAATCGGCACGGAAAGTCAGCTGACGAATTTTTTTGTCGTCGAATTTATTTTTGGTCCAAGAATATATGGCGGCAGGGGCCCCCCGCAAATCAGGGTTATTGATATCGGCATCTTCCCCCTTGTCATTTCGCAGACTGGCGGTGATACGATAAGTAAGGCCATCGTTTTTGCTGCCATAACGCGCTACCGCTTCCTCCCGACCTCGCCCACCGGAGAGGGAAAGATGCTGGCCCAGGGTCTCGGCCGAATGGGATGTGATGATGTTGATCACCCCGGTGAATGAATTGGCGCCATAGCTAGCCGCGTTTGGCCCGCGTATCACTTCGATGCGATCGATGTCATCTATCGCTACCGGAATATCGCTCCAGATCACGCCGCCGAACAGGGGCGAATAGACCGAGCGGCCATCCACCAGCACCTGCATACGATGAGAGATGGTTTCCGACATCAAGCCGTGATAGCTAACGACACTTTCGCTGGAATAATAACGCGCTGCGTGATACGCCACGAACATCCCCGGCACCAGCCGCATCACCTCCGACAAGTCCCAGGCCCCTGAATCCTTGATCATCTGCCGGTCAATGATGGTCACTGCCGCAGGCGCTTCGTCCACCCGTTGGGAAAGGCGCGAGACACTGAGCACGACGGGCATTTCATCCAGATAGGCGTCTTCAGAAAATGCGTTGTTTTCAGCCGCCGATGCCATGCCTGCGTAAAACAGCAGAGAGCTTCTCAGCAAGCCGGATACTAAATTGGAACGGGTTTTATTCATTTAGCCTCTTGCCTGGATTGCGGTGACACGCTTTGTACGTAGATACGAGCATGGTTTTGATTCGGTCAAGTCAGCTGGCTTTGGAGGATAGGACAAATTACCAGAAAGCCTCTCCCATTCGTATAGGGGATTCCCTCATATTATGGCGCTATCCATCACCATCAGAGATCAAGCTTCAGATTAAGCCAGGCGCTGCGGCCAGGTGGTTGGTTGTCGTGACGATATTCGAAGTAATTTGAATCAGCCAGATTCTGCACCACCAGAGCTAGTTCGCCATTTCCAGTTCCAGCCTTGAAACGATAGGCCACACGGCCATCCCAACGGCGGTAAGTATCGACGAAATAACTTAACTTATCAGGACCAGAATCTGCTCCCACCATACGCACCTCACCCACCTGGTAACCCATCAGACTGCCGCTCCATCGATCATTGAACCGGTGCGTCAGCATCAGGCTCTGGCTGTTGGTAGGCGCTGAATTGGTATAAGCCTGTCCATCCTCGTTGGGGCTGGCGATACGGGTATGGGATAAACCATAAATCAGTTTGGTGCGTTGACCCAGTTGCCACTGCAACTGGGTTTCGAAACCTTTGACCACGGCACTGCCGGCATTATGGCTTGCGGTTGAAGATACTCCATAACAGGCAATGCCCGGCACAGTCAAACCCGCAGGCACAAAAGGTGGCACCACATAACCCCCTAAATTCGGCAAAGTACCCGTGGGATTGCAGGGATTGTATTTGTAAGGCGAAATCAGATCAGTGAGTTCGTCATGGAACAGGCGGAAATCCACGTTGAGCGAGGCCAGATGTCCGATGTACCCAAGCTCTGTCGAGGCGATGCGCTCTGGCCGCAGGCCGTTTGTGGCGGAGCGAAAAATCAAATCTGCCTGGGGAAATGCAGGCACTCCGGTCGGGACACGGTAACGGTTGTCGGCCTCCGCTTCATACAAAGTCGGGGTACGAGTCGCTTTGGAGTGGCTGGCGCGTAATGTATGGCCGGCTGCGAAATGCCAGTTAACCGCCATGCGGGGGGTGACATCAGTACCGGTGAAATCATTGTTCTCCGCCATCGCGCCCACATTCACCAACACTTCAGGCTTGACGCGCCACTCCAGGTTGCCGAACAGCCGTGCAAGATGAAAATCAAAGCTATCCTGCCGGTTCAGATACAGCGGCCAATAGGTTTGATCGAGGCGCACGCTGCCTCCCCATACCAGGCGGGTATGATCGCTCGGCGAGAAGGTGTGCTGCACCTCCAGGTCATAACGATGGGCGACCACGTCGGCATTGAAGCTCAGCCCCTGATATCCGGAAGCGGTCGGATAGAGGGTGTCAGCGGTGCTTTCCTGGCTGTGATAAAACTGTACCGACAATTCGTTGCCCAAATCCAGGCTGCGGCGCCAACGCAATTGTTCGAAATGGTTTTCGACACTCTTGTTGCGCGGATAAAAACTGTCAACCGACCAACCTTCCTGGCGGCTCCCTCCGTTGAAACCAAACTGAAACTCAAATTGGTCAACAGCGCTGAGATGGTAATCAGCTCGGAAGTTGAGCATCTTGATCAGCTTGTCATCGAACTTGTTGAGTGCCCAGACATTCGAGTTTGACAGGGGGTTGTCGATCCTGACATTTTCACCTTTGTCATTACGCTGGCTGGCAGTCAAGCGGTAAGTCAGATCGTCGCTGCGGCCGCCGTACCGTGCAACCACCTCGTCCCGGCTGCGCCCGGAGGAAACCGAAACAAACGTTCCTTGCTGCTCCGCCGGATGACGAGAAATAATATTGATGACACCGAGAAAGGAGTTGGCGCCGTAACTGGCGGAATTAGGGCCGCGGATCACCTCAATGCGCTCGATATCATCCAGCACAATCGGAATGTCAGCCCACAGCACACCGCCGAACAGGGGGGAGTACACCGAGCGCCCGTCCACCAGAACCTGCATGCGATGGGCATAGGCGTCACTCAAGCCATGATAGCTGACCATGGAATTGGTGGTATACACGTTGCTGGCGTGGTAAGCGACATACATGCCCGGCACCAGTCGCATTACCTCCGACAGGTCCCAGGCACCGGAATCTCTGATCATGTCGCGGTCGATTACGGTCACGGCCGCAGGCGCTTCGTCCACCCGTTGGGGAAGCCGCGAAACGCTGAGTACGACAGGCATTTCATCCAGAAAAGCGTCTTCTGAAAACACACCATATTCTCCCGCCGACGCCATGCTGGCAGAAAGCAACAAAGCGCTCCCCAGCAAGCCATGTCCGGGGCTAAAGTGGGAAGAAAAAAAGGAAATGCACACGTAACCCTCCCAGGCCACAGTTTTATTTGTGGACTAAGTATTTATTATTAGAAGCTGGATAGTTTTTTGAAGTTGCTGATAAATTAACAGAAAACCCTTGCAACTGCCTAGGAGTTTCCCTTATCGAGGTGCGGACCAAAAAGTCGCAAATCAGGTCTTGAGCCTGCTAATCGAGCCAACGCACCAGATAGAACAGCCTGAAACCCTCGGACGAACGCGAGGGACCGAATACCACGGCAGGCACTAGCCGCTTGGCAGGATCGGCGCCGGTTCGCGCCTCTTCCTCGGACGCTTTCACCTCCACGCAGTTTTCCGGGAAACGCTTGCGATTGGGGGTCGGCGCATAAACCAGCGCGTAGCATTCGTGGGCAAGGTCGGTATCGGGGTCAATCAGGGAGAATTTCATGGTCGTTGGGTCCAGGGGCTGTTCCGCCAGAAGCATGTCAGGAAGATTCATTTTACTACGGTCGCGCTCTTCCCGCCGCACCGCTGGCGTGACTGTATACTTAGGAAAGTTCGTACACCCGGAGGAATCATGACAGACATCGATGCGACATTCAGCAACCCACGACCTGCAGACTCGCTCGTTACCCTCACCCATGTGATTTACGCCTTGCACGCATTCACAGTGGTCACCGGCATCATCAGCTCGGCCTTCATCCTGACCGCGTTTCTCACCGGCTGGCCATCGATCCTCGCAGTGATTCTCAACTACCTGAAGCGGGACGAGGCGCGCGGCACCTATCTCGAATCCCACTTCCGCTGGCAGATCCGCACTTTCTGGTTTGCGCTGCTGTGGGTGGCCATCGCCTGGCTGTTGATTATCACCCTGTTTGGCATTCCCTTCGGGATAGCGGTCTTCATCATCGCCGGTCTGTGGGTGCTGTACCGCATCGTGCGGGGCTGGCTGCGCCTGATGGACCGACAGGCGATGCCATCTCAGGATTGACCCATGCACATCGTGATTACACTGGACGGAAAGGCCGGCACGGTGATCGCAATGGATGCGGTATAGGCACCGAGAAAGTTCGTGGCCAGGCTTACCGGATCAACGGTCGCCTTCCCTGGTTTTTTGCATGTACTGCTTCAGGCGGTCAATGGCGCCGGAAACGCCGGCTTTTAGTTCTTCCCATTTTTCGCTGGTGTCGGTCTTCAGGTCGGCAAGCTTTTGCTCCGCTGCCTTCAGTTCCGGCTCCAGGTTCTGGATCTGCCGGTCAAGCTCGGCTTTCGCCTCCCCGCTAAGCTTCTTCGCCTTCTTTTTGAGTTCCGCCATTTTCTGGTTGAGTTCCGCCATTTCCTTCTGCGCCTTGACGACGAACTCGTCGCGCTCCTGCCTGGCCTTGGCTGTCATGGCATCGATGGCCTCCCCGGTCTCTTTCCGTACATCGGCGGAGTCCGTCCTGGGCGGAGCGCCCTCTTCCCTGTTTTCGGCTGCGGACACGGTTAATGCCAAGCCCAACAACATGGGCAACAGAATGCGTTTCATCATGGATTCCTTTCGCTGGTCGGCCCTGCATGGGCTCGATGATCGCCCCGCAACGGCAGCATTTCCGTGCAGCGCAAAACTTCCGGATTTTTCTGTATAGCGTAAGCGGCGCAGGCGTTCAAGTTGAAGCCGGACAGCTATTCCGTCTCAGGCTCCGCCTGCTGCGTGGAATTGACCGCCCCATCGCCGTTTTGCTCCGCTTCGGGCACCGGTTTTTTCGCCTTGCCTTTCTTCTCGGCCGCCATCCGCAGTTGCTCAGGAAGGGGCCTGGCCGTATCGGTGAGCGGCTTCAAAGTAGGCAACAAGTGCTTCAGGACTTGCGCCGAAAGCGACGAAGTGAACTCATAGTCGTTGGCGTCTGCGCCAGGCACGAACGCGGTTAGCGAGCCGAAGAAACGATCCCCGATGAAGAACACGAACGTGGCGGAGCGGTTCACCGCGCGAGATTCCTTGATCACGCCCGCCGCTGAGAAAGTGACGTAGCGATGGTCGCCGGTACCGGTCTTGCCCCCCAGCGGGATCTGCGTACCGTCCTCCCTCACGATGGCGTGGGCAAGGCGCGAGGCCGTCCCTCCCTCCACCACGTCGATCAGCACGCTGCGTACCGTAGTCGCCAGTTCAGGCGAAAACAGACGCTCGTTTTTGACGGGGGCGCGCTCGACGACGGTTTCATAGGGTGTATCCGCACCGAAGCGCATACCTTCAATCATCACTGGCGGAGCCCGGACCCCATCGTTAAGTATGATGCCCATCAGTTCGGCGAGCGCAGCGGGGCGATCCCCTGAACTGCCGATGGCGGTGGCCAGCGAGGGAACCAGCGAATCGAACGGGTAGCCGAGCCGCTTCCAGCGACGATGAATTTCCAGGAAGGCCTCCACTTCGATCAGGCTGCGGATGCGGACATCCTGCGCGTTCCTGTGCACGGTCCTGAGCAGCCAGTCATAGACGTCAATACGTTCGGCGCTGCTGGCCGCGATCATATCCTTGTACTGTGCGCCGGGATGAGTGCTCAGGTAGCGCACCAACCACAACTCCAGCGGATGGACGTTCGCAAGGTAGCCTTGGTCAGCCAGCGAGTATTTTCCCGGTCCGTAGCTCTCATACATGGCACGCAAGGCATGACCGTCAGAACCTTTGAATCCGGGCAGGCGAGACTCCATGAATTTGGCGAACTGCTCCAGGGTCGCCTGCGGCTCAAGATAGCGGTAAGCGGCTGCTAGCCGGCGCGGCGTGACCCGAATGCCGGAAAAGAAAATATCCTTGATCTCCGCTGCCGATTTGCCTTTGTACTTATGATAGAAGCGGATAAGGAACTCCTTGCTTTCCTTGTCCGCAAAACGTTTGAGGTATTCCTGGCGCTGCGGGTCGTCCATGTCCTTGAGGATATTCGCCCCCGGCGTCTGGTGCATGGTGTAGCGCACCACATCCCGCATCAGACGAATATAAACCAGGTTGACAGAAAAGCGGGTGGCTTCGCGCACGCTGATAACCTTGCTGTCGTCCTCGTGCTTGAAGTTGTGGAAGACATGTACACCACCGCCGGTAAAGAACCGCTCTTGCGGGTTAGCGGAATACTTGCGCTCCATGGCAGCATCGAGCATGGCCGAGAGGCTTTTGTCACCGCCTTGCAGCAGATAGTCGATTGCCCAGCGGGTGAGGTTGTCACCGGATTCCACCTTAATTTGCCGCAGCTCTTTCGGGGGCAGAGATGCATATTGTCCGTGCAGACTTTCGATGATTTCCAGGTAAGTCACCAGCGTTCTCAGCTTGGCAGTGGAACCCAGGTCGAGCTTGGCGCCCTGGTTGATGTCGAACGGCTGGTCGAAATTGTCGGCCTGAACCCGAAGTTTGGCGCCCTGCGGCGTCAATTCATGGAGCGTAAAACTGTAAATAATCTTGCCCGGATCGGCTTTGCCCAGCATCCGGCTGCCATAGAGCCCGGCAGCGCTCGCAGCCTCCGGTTTCCTGAGACCGCGCAGAATATCCGTGACCTTGTGCTGCCGTTCCCCGTCGAGCGTGCTTTGCACGGAAAGGTCCAGGCGGTCGAGTTCATACAGACGGGGCAACCCCAGGAGGGAAGCCAGTTTTACACGCACGGCACTGGCCGCCTTGCGGGGCAGGAAATCCCCGGTTTCTTCCGGCACTGCCGCGGTAAGAAACTGGAGCTTCACCTTCAGGGCGGCATCCCTGACCGCAGGCGAAATCACGCCAGCCTGCGCCAGCACCCTCAGATGGCTGTTGGTCAACTCCTCAAGGGACTTGTGCTCTTTCAGCAAGTAAGCCGATGGCCGACGCTGAGCGATCATCAGGCTCAACACATGTTTGTAGACCCTTGCGAATTCGCCCAGGTCGGCACCGCTCGCCGGTATCGACTGCAATGTCCGATTGACGTGATTAAAGTTCCACCCATACCAGGCCCACATCCCGTCACCGATGCCGTTCACTTCCCCGAACCCGGAAACCGCGGCGAGCGGAACCGTGTTGAGGTAGTTCAACACGATGCGCCGACGTGCAGGCAGCGTGCTCTCCCCGTCCAGATAGGCACGCACGGAAGCGGATGCGATCTGCTGCAGCTTGTCGCTGGCAGTGAGGGTCAGGCCATTGGGAGAATGTCTGTACTTCTCGATTTGCGTGGCCAGCGTGCTGCCTCCGGGCACGTCATGTTCCGGACGGAAAAGCTGGATCGCCTTGTCCTGCACGGCTTTTCCGAGCCGGGTCCACTCCACGGCCGGATTCTTCATGACGTGGCTGGGGTCCAGCAAATCGCGGTTCTCGATATACAACAGGCTATTCACAAGGATCGAAGGAACCGCCTCGAAATTCTCGTAGACGCGCCCCGGGGAAAGCGCCTTGAAAAATGGCTGGCCGCTGGAATCCGTGATGAGCAGACCGGCCTGGGATTTTTCCCGGTAGGGGATGAACAATCCCAGATCGACCAGCTCCTGCATGCGCGGCGACAGCCGTGCCTGAGCGCCCACCTGGAAACCCTGGCCCGCAAGGCGCGGGATCATGGCCGGCAACCGGCTGTAGCCCAGGCGCTCGTCGTAAGGCCCGGCCTGTGGAATGGACAGCCCCGGATTAGGCCCGCTCTTGACTGTCCAGCGCAGGTCCTTGGCAAGCCGCGACAGATAATCCGCCTGAAATGCCGATGATTCTGTCTCCCTGAAAATAAGGATACCCAGTATGACGAGGACGAGAAAAGCCAGGATCAAAAATGCGAAGAAAATGTGCTTGAGTGTGCGTTTGATGATGCCGGATCTACCGAGAGGGTTTTGTTCCACGTTTATCTATTATGAATGAGGATATTATCAGGCTGAAATTGTACCCCATGCTTAATGCATAGCACCAGACACGGGATTGGACTTTGCGAGCGACGCAACAACAGTAACAGCAATCCGGCCGGAAAAGTCAGAAACGTCCCCAGTAAACCACAAGGGAGAAAATGGACAGGGTGCGCAGAACGCACCCTGGATAGGCTTATTGCACTACGGAAACATCGGCTTTCCCGCTTTTCTTGTTGAGGGTATAACGGAAACGGGGCGGATTCACCACAAAAGAAATCAGCATGAACACAAAGGCCAGCGCGGCCCAGCCGAAGAGTGCCTGGAAAAGAAAAGCCATCTGGCCGTCACTATCCAGAGCAACATAGTGCTGCCCCTGCGAACCGATAAACAGCATGAACCTGCCCGGATCGAACCCAAAACTTCCAAACGCCAGCCAGAACGTGGCGGCCACAGGGCAAAGAAAAGCTGCCATAAACATGCGCCACAGGTAATCGGATATGTCTTTCATGTTCCAGTTCTCCTTTAGGTGAAACAACAGCTTTCTGTTTTCTTGTTCTCCGGTTCAACTCTAATTTTATTTAACCCGCCAAATCCCTGATCCAGCGATCCAGCAAACCCTACAATTTGAAGAATACCCATCTCATTCTGAAATGCAAGTGCTTCTATTATTTAGATATTCAGACCAATAAGTCGTTATATGCGGATTAAGCGCGCCAATCGAACGAGCGCACCGGCGAGACTTCCGGCCTGCCTCTCAGAAGAATGCCAATACCCCCAGATACCCGGGCTGCATTGCGCTATTTCCCGATATCCAGAAAAGGCTTGATGGAAAAATACAGTACGGTGGCAATGACCACCAGATAGACAAAGAAGCGTTGCGGATTTTCCCTGATCACATCACCTAACGTTCGCTGCCTTCCCATTTGTTCGAGTTGTGCATATTCCTCCCTGACCTTGACCAGCCGTTCTTGCTGGTAATGATCGATGAGCACTTTGGCTTTCTCCAGTTGATTCTCATCATGCAGCCATAGGTAAGGCAGCGATACGCCCCAGTTTCCCGCGGGAGTCTCGTAGAAGTCGAGCTCATTGCTGCGCAATAATTCACGGATTTCTTCGGCCTCGTCATCGGGCACGTTATGCAGAGAGAACAATTTTATGGACATGATCGTTTCTTATTCAGCCCGGATTATAGCCACTCGCTCAGCACAGCCTTGATCGCCTCGTCAGAAACAGGCGTAGGCAATACCGCATCGATGTGCATGCGCTGGCGCACCCGGTCCAGCGCATGCGTATCCTGCGGATCGTAAAGCACCAGTATCCGGGTGTCCTTGAACGGCTGAGCCGTCGCCAGCAGGGATTCGAGATTGCTCAGGCGATCGCGAAAATCCGACTGGAAATAGAAATCCGCCACGATCACGTCAGGCTTCAGCTTGCGCACCAGCGAAACCGCCTTGCGCACCCGCCACTCGGTTGTCACTTCGAAACCGAGCTGCTTGTAGAGATCAGGCAATCGGCCGTGGGTGATGAATTCGATTACAGCGAGGAGGGATTTGGGTTTAGTAGTCATGGTTGTTTGGTTGTGGCTTTCTGGTTTTGTGGGATGCGCCATGCGCACCGATTATTTGGGTGCCGGGGGTAGCCCGGCGGGCTAGTTGCTGTCTTTAAACGGCTAAAGAAAGTAACCAAAGAAAGCCGCCCCTCTCCACCGCCCCTTCGGGGTTCCCTGCGTTGCTCACCAAGCCGGGCTGCTGCGGAACTCGCGCTTTGCGCTCAGACAGTCCTCGCAGAAATCTCCCGGCTCGTCTGCGCTACTCGACGGCGGCCCAAGGGGACCGAACATCAAAACCACCCCATCCCCATCCTGGCCTTCCCCTTGAAGGGGAAGGAACCCAACAACCCCACAACACCTGCCCCCTCTCCCCAGTGGGGAGAGGGTTGGGGTGAGGGGGACAACGGCGAGACCTCGCCCACAAAACCTAAATCCCCTTCTGCGCCGCTTCGGTTTGACGGCCAAATTGGGATGAAGGCGAGCACTGTCCGAGCTCCGCAGCAGCTTGCGGTTTGTGCAAGCTGTCAGGGCGAGTTGCGCAGCCGCCCAATTTGGCCGTCAAACCGAAGGTAGCCCGCAGGGCCGGCGCGGCAGGGTGTCTTTTTGTTTGGTTACTTGTATTTTGGACAAGCAAAATAAAGTAACCTGCTGCCGGGCAGCCCCCGGCATCTAAGCATTTGTGCGCATAGCGCACCCCCAAACATCCGGCGCAATGTGCTTCGCTTATTGCGCCCTACGCGGGCAGAACGTCATCTGCAAAGCATTGTTAGCCATTAGCTTATACCTTGGACGCTGAGATCTTTTGGGTTGCGTCAATAACAATGACATTCTCTGCTCCTTCCTGCTGAATGCTTTTCATGATCCGCCCAACCCTAGCTATCTCAGCTTTCGTGTAACACAAAATGACCTTAATATCGGATATGGATTTTGAGGCCTTCTTGTATATTTCGGTTTGGTTGAGCAAATTCTTCTTCAGAGATGTCGAACTTCCAAGCTTAAATTCGACGATTGTGGAGTCCCTATTACCGTAGGACACCTTATAATCAGCCGGCCCACGACCATTATTGACTTCAGCATTAACATCTATCGGAGAGGCGAACCAAGTCAACCGAAATATTCGTTGTATGGTGTCTTCCGAAGCTATTGGCTTGCCATTTTTATAGAAAATTCTATAGCCATCATTGTCTTCGATGACCTGTTTCAAATAGCGAACTCGTTTCAATGCTTCCTGATAACTATTCGGAGGGATGCTGTAAAAGTTACTATTGCTGACTACGTGCTCACAGAACTCGACAAGCGTTGCGAGCAGTTCCGCTCTTAGCTTGTTAACCTTCTCCGAAGATAACGCTACTGCATTGTTTCGATTGCTCTCTTTGTTGCGGATGTAATAGTCAAGGATTTCTGGATACTTCTGGACCGTTGCATCTATGGCTCGTTCAATATCTTCCTTCCTTGGGTTTGTTGGAAGCCTCTTCTGAAAATACAGGTTAATTGCGCCCCGCAGAGATGAATTATCCAGTGCGCTTGTTATCTGCCTAAAGTTGTTTGTAAAGTCGCCATGGCAGATGAAGGCATCATCCTTTGTGAGGATGTCTATTGGCGTAAGGAGTATGAAGTCTTCTTCTCTATCTCCTTTATAGAAGTACGGAAGTTCAAAGCACTTCGGTTTCCAAACCATCAAGTCCACATCAAACGCACAGCGAACGGAAAAAACTTTGCGCTGCTTCGCGTCTAAATGTGATCTCGCAAAATCCTGCGAGTAGTTCAGCAGGTACTCAAGCATCAAGTTTGTCGTGAAATCGCTGATGAAGTCACGTCCGATGCCGGACCCAACAAGCGTAAGCTTCTCTATGTGTGACGAAGACGTGACTGTTTCATCGCCAAAGTTTGAATAGAACCCGTTGAAGGCTTTGATAAGATTATTGGCGAATTTCGGTCCTAGTCCCTTCCCATTGTTTCCCCACTTGCATACGCCCAGCCAGTTCTGTCTGACTTCCGGGAACTGAAATAAATTTAGGCCTGCCCCAGGATTGGTTACCGCATGTTTCTTTAGGTTGATCAGATGACCGACAATTTGATCATGCAAAGATTGGTACTCAGGTTTGTCGGAAGCGAAGAGCAGGAAAGGATCAATGAACAGAGGAAGATCAGCCTCCAAGCAGATGTTGAGGGCACCATATTGGTCAATAACGGCTTGGTTTATGCCGAAATAGTCCGCGAACAATAACTGGCTATTCATAAGGTCTGCTCATGAGGGCTAAATAGATATAAGCTCCAATTCAAAAACAAAAAAGGCGCAGTCTCCTGCGCCTTCCTGACCGAGCCTTAATCCCAGCTCAAAGCCCCCCCAGATTGATACTCGGTAACCCGAGTCTCAAAGAAGTTCTTCTCCTTCTTCAAATCCATCATCTCACTCATCCACGGGAATGGATTTTCCGCCCCCGGATAAAGCTGGTCGATCCCGATCTGCTGGCAACGACGGTTGGCGATGAAGCGCAGGTATTCCTTGAACATCGAGGCATTCATGCCGAGCACGCCGCGCGGCATGGTGTCTTCGGCATAGGCGTATTCCAGTTCCACAGCCTTCTTGATCAGGCCGGCGATCTCGACACGGAATTCCGGCGTCCACAGATGCGGGTTTTCCATCTTGATCTGGTTGATCAGATCGACGCCGAAGTTCAGGTGCATGGACTCGTCGCGCAGGATGTACTGGTACTGCTCGGCGGCGCCCACCATCTTGTTCATCCGGCCCAACGCCAGGATCTGCACGAAACCGACATAGAAGAAGATGCCTTCCATGATGCAGGCAAAGACGATGATCGAGCGCAGCAGTTTCTGGTCGTCTTCCGGCGTGCCGGTCTTGAAGTTCGGGTTGCACAGAGTGTCGATGAACGGAATCAGGAACTCGTCCTTGTCGCGGATCGACGGCACCTCGTGGTACATGTTGAAGATTTCGCCCTCGTCCAGGCCCAGGCTTTCTACGATGTACTGGTAGGCGTGGGTGTGGATGGCCTCCTCAAATGCCTGGCGCAGCAAGTATTGACGGCATTCCGGCGCGGTGATGTGGCGGTAGGTGCCGAGCACGATGTTGTTGGCGGCGAGGCTGTCGGCAGTGGTAAAGAAGCCGAGGTTGCGCAGGACGATGCGGCGCTCGTCGTCGGTCAGACCGTTGGGGTCTTTCCACAGCGCGATGTCGCGGTTCATATTCACTTCCTGCGGCATCCAGTGGTTGGCGCAGGCATCCAGGTATTTCTGCCAGGCCCAGTTGTACTTGAACGGCACCAGCTGGTTAACGTCGGCGTCGCCGTTGATGATGCGCTTATCTTCGGCCTTGATGCGGCGGGTGTCGTGGATGCCGGTGAGGGCAGCGGAAACGGGCTCGGCGGGTTGTGGCGTGTCTTGTGGCATAGGGGCGGCGGCTCTGGTTGGAGTGGTGTCTTCGAAATTCAGCATATTATTGTCTCCTTTAATTTCTTGATTTCACCGCAAGGGACGCGAAGGTTTATATTGCTTTACCTCGCGTAACCTTGCGTCCTTTGCGGTGAATAAAGCCTTTTACTGGCAAGCCTCGCACTCGGGGTTGTGGCTACGGCATAACATTGCGCCTGCGGCGAAATGTGAGCCTGCACCGCAATCATGAGCGTTCGTCATTGGCATGCCTCACACTCAGGATTGTCAATCGAACAAAACTGGGTTTCCGCCACTATCCCGCCGTCCACCGGCACGGCGTTCAGTGCGCCGGCCTTGGAGGTGGATTTCTCGGCGTGGGTGGCGCCCAGGCTACGCAGGTAGTAGGTGGTCTTGAGGCCACGCAGCCACGCCAGCTTGTAGGTTTCATCGAGCTTCTTGCCGGACGGCGAGCCGATGTAGATGTTCAGGCTCTGCGCCTGATCGATCCACTTCTGGCGGCGGGCGGCGGCTTCGATCAGCCAGCTTGGGTCGACCTCGAAGGCGGTGGCGTAAAGCTGGCGCAGTTCGGCCGGGATGCGGTCGATCTTGGCCAGCGTGCCATCGAAATACTTGAGGTCGGAGATCATCACTTCGTCCCACAGCCCGGCCGCTTTCAGGTCTTCCACTAGGTAATCGTTAACCACGGTGAATTCGCCGGACAGGTTGGATTTCACGTACAGGTTCTGGTAAGTCGGCTCGATGCTGGCGGAGACCCCGACGATGTTGGCGATGGTCGCGGTCGGCGCGATCGCCAGGCAGTTGGAGTTGCGCATGCCGAACTGCTGGATGCGGGCGCGCAGGGCTTCCCAGTCCAGGGTGACGGACTCGTCCAGCTCCAGATAACCGCCGCGCGCCTCTTTTACCAGGGCGTTGGACTCGTGTGGCAGGATGCCGCGATCCCACAGGCTACCGGTGAAAGTAGCGTAGCGGCCGCGCTCTTCGGCCAGTTCGGTGGAAGCCATGTAGGCGTAGTAGGCCACCGCTTCCATGCTGCGGTCGGCGAACTCGACCGCAGGCTGGCTGGCGTAGGGGACGCGCAGGGCGTGCAGGCAGTCCTGGAAGCCCATGATGCCCATGCCTACCGGGCGGTGCTTGAGGTTGGCGTTGCGCGCCTTGGCCACGGCGTAGTAGTTGATGTCGATGACGTTGTCGAGCATGCGCATCGCGGTGCGCACGGTGCGCTGCAGCTTGGCGGTGTCGAGCACGCCATCTTTCAGATGCGCCACCAGGTTGACCGAACCCAGGTTGCACACCGCGATTTCGTGCTCGTTGGTGTTGAGCGTGATCTCGGTGCACAGGTTGGAGCTGTGTACCGTGCCCACATGCTGCTGCGGGCTGCGGATGTTGCACGGATCCTTGAAGGTGATCCAGGGATGGCCGGTTTCGAACAGCATGGTGAGCATCTTGCGCCACAGCTGCAGGGCGGGAACCTTCTTGTGCAGCTTGATCTCGCCGCGCTCGGCCTTGGCTTCGTAGGCGGTGTAAGCCTCTTCGAACGCCTTGCCGAACAGGTCGTGCAGGTCGGGCACGTCGTTCGGGCTGAACAGGGTCCAGTCGCCGGCTTCCATCACGCGCTTCATGAACAGGTCCGGAATCCAGTTGCAGGTATTCATGTCGTGGGTGCGGCGGCGGTCGTCGCCGGTATTCTTGCGCAGCTCCATGAATTCCTCAATGTCGAGGTGCCATGTTTCCAGGTAGGCGCACACCGCGCCCTTGCGCTTGCCGCCCTGGTTCACCGCCACGGCGGTGTCGTTGACCACTTTCAGGAACGGCACCACGCCCTGGGATTTGCCGTTGGTGCCCTTGATATGGCTGCCCAGCGCGCGCACCCGGCTCCAGTCGTTGCCGAGGCCGCCGGCGAACTTGGACAACAGCGCGTTTTCCTTGATCGCCTCGTAGATGCCGTCGAGGTCGTCGCTCACCGTGGTCAGGTAGCAGGAAGAAAGCTGCGAGCGACGTGTACCGGAGTTGAACAGGGTCGGCGTCGAGCTCATGAAGTCGAAGCTGGAGAGCACGTTGTAGAACTCGATGGCGCGGGTTTCGCGGTCGATTTCGTTGAGCGAAAGGCCCATCGCCACACGCATAAAGAACGCCTGCGGCAGCTCGATGCGGCGCTCGTCGATGTGCAGGAAGTAGCGGTCGTACAGGGTTTGCAGGCTGAGGTAGCCGAACTGCAGGTCACGCGATGCCACCAGTGCGGCGCCCATGCGCTTCAGGTCGAACTGCGCCAGACGCTCGTCGAGGCGTTCGGCTTCGATACCCTGCTTGATGAAGTCGGGGAAATACTCGGCGTAACGGGTCTCCATGTTGGCCTGGCTGGTAGTCTCGCCCAGCACTTCCTTGCGGATGGTGTCGAGCAGCAGGCGCGCGGTGACGTAGCTGTAGGCCGGTTCTTTCTCGATCAGGGTACGGGCGGAGAGGATGGCCGCCTTGCCCACTTCCTCGATCGGCACGCCGTCGTACAGATTCCTCAGGGTATGTTCGAGGATAGGCTGCGGCGTAACGGCCTCGCCCAGTCCGGCGCAGGCCGATTGCAGCAGCGCGTTGAGGTGCGCCATGTCGAGCGGGGAGGTCTGGCCATTTTCTATGACGTTGATGACATGCGGCGCGGCAGCGGGCTGCTCCAGCTTCTGCCGGGCGCGCTCCTGGGTGCGCTGCTCGCGGTACAGCACGTAGGAACGGGCGACGTCGTGTTCGCCGGAGCGCATCAGCGCCAGTTCGACCTGGTCCTGGATATCTTCGATATGGAACGTACCGCCGTTAGGCTGGCGGCGCATCAGGGCAGACACCACGCTCTCGGTCAGCGCGGCGACGACCTCGCGAACACGCGCAGAAGCCGCGCCCTGGCCGCCGTTGACAGCGATGAACGCCTTGGTCAGTGCAATCGAGATTTTGGCGGGCTCGAAACCGACCACCGAGCCGTTACGGCGGATGATCCGGTATTGGGTATAAAGGGATTCAGTCCCCGTCACGGCTTCGCCGGAACCGAAGTTCGATGCTGCAAAAGGGGAAGGTGAAACGGAATCGGTAGCAAGCTGCATGGGTGGTTATCCTCCGGTTTTATTATTGCGATACATCGGTATGTCTTGGCTGTTTTGTCCACAACATATCCACTGCATATTCCTGACATATCCACAACATCTTGTGTCTGGCCTATCAAGTTACCACTAATTCTAGTATCGCAGTTGACAAAACGCAACCGCTATTTCATGCCGGGTTTTCAGGTCTAATGACCTTTTTACCTAGGTCATTGAATTTCCAAAACAGTGCGATACTTACTATATTTGAATATAAGAAATCCCTGTACATAAAGCCCTCACCCATAATCGTATTCGTCGCTCGCGGCCTGACCAAGACTGACCACATGGGGGAAGCGGAGGTACCGGCGTTGCGCGCGCTGGATATCGAAATCGCGCTGGCGATTCCGCTCGGTCTGTGGCTGGGCTACCTGCTGTCGGTACTGATCGTCTCCATGATGACGGCCGAGACCATCACCTTCCCGGTTGTCATCACCTCCAGCACCTATGCCTACGCCGCCCTTGTCATCCTGGCCGCCGGCGTGGTCAGCTCGCTGATCGTGCGCAACCGGGTAGATTGCCTGGATCTGGTAGCTGTATTAAAAACCAGAAAGTGAGCGGGTCTTCCCTGTCAACGCCCTTGACTGACACCAGACAGCGAGCTGAATAAGCACGGAAACGCATCACCCTCCCGCCAATCTCTCTTGATGCATCCCCAGCCCGGCCTGATAGCTGGCAGGTCTCCAAAAGTTGACTATATTGATACTAATTACAAAATCAGGAGGAGGATCGACATGGCCACTTACCGGCTCGGCTCCAGCGGAGAAGAAGTCAGACAAATCCAGGTAAAGCTGCAAACTCAGGGGCTTTACCGCGGCCCGATCGACGGCGCCTTCGGCGGCGGCACCGAAGCAGCGGTCAAAACTTTCCAGCAGAAAGCCGGTCTCGAAGTGGATGGCGCCATCGGCCCCATTACCTGGAAGGCGCTGTTCAATGCCAAAATTCCAGCCCCCTCTTTGTTTTCCAAACCCCTGGCCTATCGCTGCCTGGCGCTGACCGGCGCGTTCGAAACCAATTCCGGCTTTCCCGACTGCTTTGCTGGTCTCTCTGGCAATTTCGATGGCCAGGGCATCAGCTTCGGCGTGTGCCAGTGGAATTTCGGCCAGGGTTCGCTTCAGCCGCTGCTCAAGGAGATGATAGTGCAACACCCCGATATCGTTCAGTCCATTTTCCGGCAACAGCATGACGTGCTGACCACGGCCCTGAACGGCGGCAAACGCGAGTTGATGAGTTTCGCAGCCAGCATCCAGCACCCGGTCCGGCACACCATCAACGAACCCTGGCGCGGCATGTTCAAAAGCCTGGGGAGAACCGGAGAGTTCCAGACGATCGAGCAAAAATACGCGGCGACGCTGTACCAGTCGGCGCTCGACCTGTGTTCCGATTTCGGCCTCTGGTCGCAACGCGCCGCCGCCCTGATGTTCGATATCAAGGTTCAGAACGGCAGTATCCGGGATCTTACCAGGGCACAGATACTGGCAGATTTCGCCAGTCTTGCAACCGGCCTGCCACGCGCGGCGCTGGAGATGGAGAAGATGAAAATCGTCGCCAACCGACGCGCCGAAGCGGCCAACTCGCGCTGGGTCGAAGATGTCAGAACGAGGAAGCTATGCATCGCCAATGGCGAAGGCATCGTCCACGGCGTCCGCTACAACCTGGAAGAACAGTTTGGCATCACGTTAACCAAGTAAGGAGAACAATCATGGCTGCTGGCAAGAAAATCAAGACTCCCCAACGCGTCTACAACGTCCGACCGGACACGATGGATTTTCGCGACAAGATGTACGAGGCGACGCTGATCGAAGTGCCGAAGCACATCCCCCTCGAAAACTATGCCAAGGTGCAAGTGCCCATACTCAACCAGGGCCAGGAAGGCGCGTGTACCGGCTTCGGGCTGGCAACCGTGGCCAACTACCTGTTGCGCAAGCGCAAGGAAGTAAAGGGCAAGGACTCGGTCAGCCCGCGCATGCTGTATGAAATGGCCAAGCGCTACGACGAATGGCCGGGAGAAAAATACGACGGCTCCAGCGCGCGCGGCGCGATGAAGGGCTGGCACAAGCATGGGGTGTGCGCCGCATCGGTGTGGCCCTACGACCCAAAAAAACCCGACCCGCGACTGACCGAGACGCGCCTCGCAGACGCCACCGGGCGTCCGCTGGGAGCCTACTTCCGCGTCAACCACCAGGATCTGGTGGCGATGCACGCGGCGCTGGCTGAAGTCGGTATTCTGTACGCCACCGCCAGCGTGCATGCGGGATGGGAAGCAGTGGGCGAAAATGGCGTGATCCCGCTGCAGGACGAGATACTGGGCGGCCATGCGTTCGCCATCGTCGCCTTCGACGAGCGCGGCTTCTGGATCCAGAATTCGTGGGGCCCGGACTGGGGGAAGCAAGGCTATGCGCTGGTCACCTACAAGGACTGGCTCGCCAACGGCACCGACGTGTGGGTGGCCCGGCTGGGCGCGCCGGTAATACTGGAAACTGCCGCCAAGGGCGTCGCGCCACGCCACGCCGGCATCGCGCGCGCCAAGGCCTACTCCTATCCCGATCTGCGGCCGCACATCATCAGCATCGGCAACGACGGAGCGCTACGTACCAGCGGCACCTTCGGCACCACGGCTAGCGACGTGGAGGAAATTATCAAGAAGGACTTCCTGCGCGTCACCCAAAGCTGGAAAAAGAAACGCCTGCTGATCTACGCCCACGGCGGACTGGTGAACGAGGAATCAGCCATCCAGCGCGTCGCCGACTACCGCAATGCGCTGCTGGAGCAGGAAGTGTACCCGCTGGCCTTTAGCTGGAAAACCGACGCCTGGACCACGATCAAAAACATTCTGCAAGACGCCCACAGCCGGCGCCGCCCGGAAGGTTTGCTCGATGCGGCCAAAGACTTCATGCTCAACCGGCTCGACGATGCACTCGAACCTCTGGCGCGGATGCTGGGCGGCAAGGCGATGTGGAGCGAGATGAAGGAAAATGGTGTGTTCGCCACGATGAAGGAGAATGGTGGAGCACGCATCGCGCTTGGCCACCTGAACCAGCTGCTGGCGCAGGATTCATCAATCGAAATCCACTTTGCCGGTCACAGCGCGGGCAGCATTTTCAATGCACCGATTATCCAGCTGATCACCACCAAGGGAAAAATCGCCGCCGGCCCGATGAGCGGAGCGACCGGCCTGGGGCGCAAGGTCGAAACCTGCACCCTGTGGGCACCCGCCTGCACCGTCGATCTGTTCAAGCAGACCTACCTGCCGGCGGTCAAAAGCGGCAACATCAAGCGCTTTGCCCTGTTTACCCTCACCGACCAGGTGGAACAGGACGACAATTGCGCCAACGTCTACCACAAGTCGCTGCTGTATCTGGTGTCCAACGCCTTCGAAGAGCGGGTGCGCATCCCGCTATTCCAGCCAGATGGCGAGCCGATCCTGGGGATGGAGAAATTCGTCCGTCTCGACAAGGAACTCTCTACACTGTTCAAGAACGGCAAAGCCGACTGGGTACGCTCACCGAACACCGCCGAGGACGGCACCCCCATCCATTCCACGGCACGCCACCACGGCGATTTCGACGACGATAAGCCGACCGTGCTCGCCACGCTGGCGCGTATCCTCGGCCATGGCACGTCGCAAGCACCGTTTGAGTTTGCCCGTACTTCCGCATCGCTGCGGGCGCGCAGACTGAGATTGAGTTAACGATCATGGCGAACCACCACCATGGATAGTGACCATCAGTTATAAAGGATACTGATCTCCGGCTGTCAAGCTCCAGCGGATCACGCTCAAGGCCGGCGACGGGTCACCGCCGGCATGGTACTGGCGGTAATCGACCCCGGCTCGCCGGCCCTGCTGGATGCACGCACCGAACGGGAGCTTACCGGACGTGTGGGTGTGGCTGAAGCCAACAGGCTGTGTGCCGCTCTGCTCCAGGTTCGCGACGACGCAGCCGGCAAAGCCGCCAGGCGCACGGTACAATTGGGCCGGCGCGGCGGTCTTGAGGCGGTAGTGGAAAAGAGACTGGAACCGGGTGAAAAAGTCATCGTACATCCCGGCGACACGCTCAGGGATGGCCTCCGAATAAAGCTTAAAGCTGGTGTATGATTGAATTTTTTGGCCCCCTTCTGTAACAACAATGACTAAAAATACCGCCACCCTGCTGATTTCCTGTCCCGACCGCAAAGGCCTGGTCGCAGGCATTGCCGACTTCCTCTACCGCCACAATGCCAATATTCTGCACGCTGACCAGCATCAGGATAGCGAATTGGGGCTGTTCCTGATGCGCGTGGAATGGGATCTGCACGATTTCGCCCTGACCCCGGAGCAGTTTGCTCAACTCTTCGCGCCGATTGCCGAAAAATTCGAGATGCAATGGCGCCTGGCACTGTCAACCCATCGTCCCCGGGTGGCGATATTCGTGTCGCGCTATGACCACTGCCTGGTCGATCTGCTCTACCGCCACCAGGCTGGCGAACTGCACTGCGACATTCCGCTGATCATCGGCAACCACGACGACACCCGATGGATCGCCGATTCCTATGGGATTCCGTTCCAGCACATCCCGGTACACAAGGACAGCAAGGAGGAAGCGGAGAAGACCCAGCTCGCCCTGCTACGCCACCACCATGTCGACCTGATCGTGCTGGCGCGCTACATGCAGGTCTTGTCCGCAGATTTCATCCGGCATTACCCGAGCCGCATCATCAACATTCACCATTCCTTCCTGCCCGCCTTTCTCGGCGCCAAGCCCTATCATCGTGCCTTTGAGCGCGGCGTCAAACTGATTGGCGCAACCAGCCACTACGTCACCGAAATGCTCGACGACGGCCCGATCATCGAGCAGGATGTCGCCCGCATCTCGCATCGCGACGCGATCGACGATCTGATCCAGAAAGGCCGCGACCTGGAAAAGATCGTGCTGTCTCGCGGGGTGCGCTGGCACATCGAAAACCGCATCCTGCTGTATGCCAACAAAACAGTGGTTTTTGACTAAGATGTCCGGCGAACTCAGCGAACTGATCGGCTACCCTGCCGCAATCCTCACCACCGTGGCCTTCGTACCGCAGGCCAGGAAATCCTGGCGTACCCGCGACCTGTCCGGCATCTCGCTGCCGATGTATGCCCTGTTCACCCTTGGCGTCGCATTCTGGCTGGCCTACGGCCTGATCATCGCCAGCACGCCGATCATCATCGGCAACGGCATCACCCTGGCGCTCGCCGCGGTGGTGCTGTGGCTCAAGCTGAACGAAAGACGCTAGCCAGCCAAGGGTTCAACATACGGAAAAGGCTGGGACAAGCCCCCCGATTATTTAGCGCGGCATAGATCCAGAATATCGAGCTCATACGGACCCGTGTCCGACTTGCGATGCCGGAAGGCGACTCTGCAGCCGTCGGGGGAAACGTTCCAGCTATCCATCTGGGTTTCGGCAAGCTTCTCCGTTTGGCCGTTGGGCTTTACCAGATACAGCCCGCCCGGCTTCTGGCCGTGCGCCGTGATGCGCGCTGACGCCATACGCAACCAGCCCGCGCGCGAAGGCGAGAACAGGACCGCATTGCTCTGGTTGGCGGTATCGAAAGGCACGCAGACTTCCTCGACGCGGCCCTCGGCCGGATAAATCCAGGCCGCTGGCACACAGGCAGGAGGCCCACTTTCCTGACGGAAACGCGACCAGAGCGGAGCCACGAAATAGGCTTTCTTCCAGGCAAAATAGCGGAACGATTCCAGCGTCAGGGCACGCTCATCCACAGGCAGGCGTACGGTCTCGCCATCCTTGCGCACCCAGGCAGCCTTTCTGGCCAGGCTGGTGTTTACCGGCGGCTCGAACTGGATGGCACCGTGACCAGACAGCAGGGGAAACCACTGGGTGGCGAATTTTGTGCCGGACAAGCTTTCGTTCGTTTCCCAGTGGCAATCAAAAGGGCTTTGCCGCGCCGGGTTGGCAGGCAGGTTCCAGGATTGGGAAAAACCCTGCGCCATGCCCGCATTGAGAAACGGCCGCCTCAGCTCCATGCTCTGCGACGTCCAGGCACCGGGCAGGCCGACGTTGAAAGTCAGCCGTTCGGCCTTGCTCACCAGTTTCTCGCTCTCGGTTTGCCAGGCGATCACCCCATTGCCGGCACACCAGATGCCATTCGGTGCGCCGATTTCCTCCTTTGATCCGTCCAGTTTCCAGACCGCCAAGCGCGCCGCCTGCTTGCCGGCCGGGCCGGTCTCGGTGGTGGCCGCCACCAAGTGTTCGCCGTCGAGCCATGCGTAGCCGCCTGTGATACGCCACGGCAAGGTAACTCGGGGATAAGGCGTCTTGCTCATAGGGATGGGATCGTCTTGCGGTTTGCCCTGCTCGTCGAAGTAGCTCGCCAGATCCTTGCGCACATTTTCGCGCAATGCCGTCCACTCTGCAGCTGGGGCGAGCCAGTCGCTCTCCGCCATTTTCCTGCCCTGAATGGCCGAGTTGATGGCGGACATCCCATGCATGCAGATCCACATCGGTGAAACCGTATCAACAAACAAATCCGACCTGGCCAAGGCCCGTTTGCCGGCCTCGCCGAAAGCCTTGCGGTCCTGCTCCGTACCCTTGACCACTTCCTCGGCAATCATCGGCAGGTAAAGAATCCCCTGCCGTGCCGTCTTGTCAGTGCAGCGCAAGGCATCGTAGCGGGCGCGCGCCATGCCGACGGCCAGCCATTCCATCGCCGCCGTCTTATCGGCAGGCCACAAGCGCCGCGAAAGTTCGTACAGGTACTGCGGGGGGAGCACATTGGCGCTGGCAATCAATTGCGGGATCAGCGCCTCATTTTCAGACATTGGCTTGTCGTGCAGCGTGGCGAAAGGATCGTTGCGCCGCGCTTCCTTGGGGTCAACGATACGCGCGTTGCCCAGAAGAGGGTGGCTGCTGGTCGCGTTGGTATTCGCCTCTTCAGCCCGGGATTCGCAAGCAGCTGCAAGCATCGCCACGGCGGCGAAGCACATCAAAAGCCAGCGCAGCAGAAGCTCCATACTCGAAGCAGGACCGACATTCCTCTGATTCAAACTCATTCTTTTTCCTCTCATTCCGGCCAGACAGTCATAGCCGAAGCATAGCGGCAACACGGTTCAGCCGGAATAGGAGAAGACCCTAAATTGATGGGCCAGACAGGGAGTAACAGTGGAAATAAAAAAACCCGCCTGTCAGGGGAGACAGGCGGGTCAAAGAACCGCTTGCGGGCGGCTCATGGAGGACAACCCAACCAAGGGTCTAGCGCGCCGCCTTGGGAACGAACGCGATAGAGTGATATTAGTCGAGGAGGGAAAGCACCGTCATTGACAATTCTCAATCGGCGGCAATTTTGTTAAGCGTAGCGGTATCACATTTGAGCGAGACACTACCAGGGATCTCCTGCAATGCCCCGCTACGCTTGAATTCGGCGATGATGCGGCTGGCGGTTTCGGTGGTGATACCGAGCATCGACCCCATGTCTTCGCGCCCGAACAGCTCGCAGCTGTTGCCTTCACTGCCGCTGACCAGGCGCAGCAGCAAGCGAGCCATGCGCGCCCTGGCACTGCCGGTGGCGAGCTGGGTCAGCCAGGCATCCGCCTCGTCCAGCGCACGCTGCCAGCGCACCATCAACTCCTTGCGCAGCTTGTGATTCTCCTGGTCAAGCCGCTGGATCACTTCCAGCGGAATACGGCAAATTTCAGACTGCTGCAAAACAATGGCGTCATGCTGATAGGGCTGGCCAAGTAGCGCTTCCAGACCGGTGACATCGGTGGCGCGGAGCAACCGGACGATGCGCTGGCGACCATCAGGCAGATACTGGACCAGCTTGAGCAGACCACTACGAATGGTAAATACCGCCCGCGCCGTATCGCCCGCCCGGTAAAGCACTTCATTCGGGGCAAGCGCGATGTCGTCGATGGGGTGGTGTATGCTCTCGCAATCGCTGATTTCCAGCCCGGCAAACAGAACCGTTTTGCGGATGCTGCAACTGACGCAGTCGGAACCGACAGGAGGTAAGATTTTACTCATGCGTAATGATGGTTCAGGTTGGACATCGAAAAAGGTATGCTCATTAATCTGACCCTGTGGTGGCAATCTGGTTCCGGTATCTCTGCCAATCGAAGCACGGCCCTGGGTCGGTCTTGCGCACCGGGGCGATATCCGAATGACCGACGATTTCCTTGATCGGGTAAGCCTCCTGTAGGGCACGCGTCAGCTCCGCCAGCTTCTCGTACTGAATATCGGTAAACGGGTCGTCATCGCTGCCCTCCAGCTCGACACCGATTGAAAAGTCGTTGCAGCGAATGCGGTCGTGCCAGTTCGATACACCGGCATGCCAGGCGCGCTTGTTGCACGACACGAACTGGATCACCTCGCCTTCGCGGCGGATGAAAAAATGGGTAGAAACCTTGAGATCGGCAATCATCTCGTAATAAGGATGCTGCCAGATATCGAGCTGGTTGGTGAAGAAATCGATCACGCCGCTGCCACCATAGCTGCGCGGCGGCAGGCTGATGTTGTGGATCACCAGCAGCGGAATATCGAACTCCACTTCAGGCGGTCGATCATCGCAGTTGGGCGAGGCGATGAAATGCACGCCCTGCAGGAACCCTGACTTGTCTATCTTCACGGTGCCTCCTCGGCAGGTAATATTAAGGCCTTCTCCACAACCTGCTGCAGCATTTCAGGCAGCAGCGGGCTATGTATCCAGGCATGAAAATGGCCATCCACGAACAGTATCAGCGCTGGCAGATGGAATATCTCATACTCACGCGCCAGTGCGATGCTTTTTTCCACATCTACCTTGTACAAGCGGTCGACCCAGCCTGCCAGCGCCTGAGGCAATACTGCCTCGGCTTTGCGGCATGTGCCGCAGTGCGGCCCTGAAAACAGCACCAGGCTGGAGCCGGGACTTTGCGCCAGTCGCGGGTAGAAGTCGAATTCGGTCAAGTTGGTAAATTTCACAATGCTATAATCGCGCCACGTTTTTTCAGGGAAACTGCCCATGACCACTTTTGCCACTCTGTTCCTGATGCTGATCGTCATTTTAATTGCCGCCGAGGTATTTACCAACGCATTAGAGCATTTGGGCGAGAAGCTGAAGATTTCGGAAGGTGTCACCGGCTCGCTGTTTGCTGCTGTGGGCACTGCCCTGCCGGAAACCATGGTGCCTCTGCTGGCGCTGATGGCGGGCACTGCCGACACCCACCTCAACGAGGAGATCGGGGTCGGTGCGATCCTCGGCGCACCGCTGATGCTGTCTACCTTGTCGATCTCCCTGATGGCACTGGCGGTACTAAAAACACGCGGTGCCCACGGCCATTTCACGCCGGAACGAACCGGCCTGACCCGCGACCTGAACTTTTTCCTGGCGGCATTTGCCTTTTCCGCCATCGCCCTGTTCGTGCCGCACCAACAGGCCGCTATCCGCGCTGCCATCGGCTTCACCCTGGTTCTGACTTACTTCGTCTACATCATGCTTACCCTGCGCGCTTCCGCCCATCTGGTCAAGGAGGGCCATGGTACCGAAGCAAATGAAAAGATGTTCCTGTGCCGTCTGGGACTGCCGCAGAACATGGCGGCAATCCTGTTCCAGCTTGCCCTCGGCCTGGCTCTGCTGGTGGCTGGCGCCAAGGGCTTCATTCATGGCGTGGAAGACGCATCCAGCCTGCTTGGCATCTCTCCCCTGCTGCTGTCGCTCCTGATTATTCCGATCGCCACCGAACTGCCGGAAAAGGTCAACAGCATCCTGTGGATCCGCAAGCGCAAGGATACTCTGGCCTTCGGCAATATCACCGGCGCAATGGTATTCCAGGGCACCCTGCTACCCGCTATCGGCATCATGCTGACGCCCTGGGAACCACGCCAGGAAGTGCTGGCCGGCATCGTCATCACCCTTCTGGCCGCGCTATGGGTCAGGCTGATGGTTAGCCGCGGACAGATCAAGGTCTGGCATCTGGCCGTTAACGGGGCGATGTATGTTTCTTACCTGATTATTGTACTGAGCTAAGAAGCTGTCTCTGTAAATGGCTGATATTTATTGAGACAGCTTCTTAGCCGAACCTTTACCTCCAATCTGCATGGAGGTATTCTGCCCGTAATGCATGGATCTGCTTCGATAGATCCGCATATCGGGAGATAACGCAATGGCCAAGAAACCGGCAACCACAGAGCCATCACCTCAACCCGCGAAAAGCACAGATTCCGTACCTTTCTGCCAGGCGCTCGCCAATCACCTCACCTATTCAGTCGGCAAGGACCATTACACCGCCACCCCCCGCGACTGGTTCTTCGCGCTCGCCCACACCACGCGCGACCAGATGACTGCACGCTGGATGGAAACCATGCGGCGCTATTACGAAGCAGACGCCAAACGGATTTATTATATGTCGATGGAGTTTCTGATCGGCCGCACCCTGACCAACAGCCTGATGAATATGGGCCATTATGACGAATGTCTGAAGATGGCGGCCGAGGCCGGACTGGACTTGGAGCAGGCGCGGGCGATGGAGCCCGATGCCGCTCTCGGCAATGGCGGACTGGGGCGGCTGGCCGCCTGCTTCCTGGACTCCATGGCAACACTCGGCCTGCCGAGCTATGGTTACGGCATCCGCTACGAGTACGGCATGTTCAACCAGCGCATTGAAAACGGCTGGCAGGTGGAACACCCTGACAGCTGGTTACGCTACGGTAATCCCTGGGAATTTCCTCGCCCGGAAGTCCTGTATCCGGTCAAGTTTTACGGCCGGCTAGTTGAATACACCAGTGAGGCAGGAAGCTTACGCCACCATTGGGTGGATACCGAGGATGTCATGGCGATGGCCTACGACACCCCGATTCCAGGCTATGGCGGCAAGTCGGTGAACAACATGCGGCTATGGGCGGCCAAATCGTCGCGCGACTTCGATCTGAAGTATTTCAACGAGGGCAACTACATCAAGGCGGTGGAGGACAAGAATGAATCGGAAAACCTGTCCAAGGTGCTCTATCCGGACGACACCACGGCAATGGGCCGTGAATTAAGATTGAAGCAGCAGTATTTCTTCGTATCCGCTTCGCTGCAGGACATGCTCTACCGCTTCAACAAGTTTCACAAAAACTTCGATGAACTGCCCGACAAGGTGGCGATGCAGCTCAACGACACCCACCCGTCGATCGCGATTCCCGAACTGATGCGCATCCTGCTGGATCTTAACCACCTTGACTGGGATCGTGCCTGGGACATCGTCACCCGCACCTTCTCCTACACCAACCACACGCTCATGCCGGAAGCGCTGGAAACCTGGCCGGTAAGCCTGCTCGAGAAAACCCTGCCGCGTCATCTGCAAATCATCTACGAAATTAACCACCTCTTCCTGAATGATGTCAGACACCAAAATCCCGGCGATACCGAGCTATTGAAGCGCATCTCGATCATTGACGAGGACAACGGACGGCGCATCCGTATGGCTCACCTGGCCATCGTCGGCAGCCACCAGGTCAACGGCGTGGCGCAAATCCACACCGAGCTGATGCGCCAGACCATTTTTGCCGACTTCGATCGCTTCTATCCCGGCAAGATCATCAACATCACCAACGGCATCACACCGCGGCGCTGGCTCAACCAGGCCAATCCCGGCCTTGCCGGGCTGATCACGGAGCACATCGGCGACGGCTGGATCACCCATCTGGATCAGTTGAGCAAGCTCAATAAATTCGCCACCGACAAGGCCTTCCAGGGGAAATTCCTGCGGGTCAAACAAGCCAACAAGGAATCTCTGGCTAAAGTAATCGAGGAAAAACTGGGCATCAAAATTAACCCCGCCTCCCTGTTCGACGTGCAGATCAAGCGCATGCACGAATACAAGCGACAATTGCTCAACCTGTTCCACGTAGTCACCCTGTACAACCGAATCCGCGCCAATCCTGGGGAAAACCGGGTGCCCCGTACCGTGATCTTCAGCGGTAAGGCGGCTCCCGGCTACGCCAGAGCCAAACTGATCATCAAGCTGATCAATGACGTAGCGGACATCGTCAACCACGACCCCGTCATAGGAGACCAGCTCAAGGTAGTGTACATACCCAACTACGATGTCACCACCGCCGCGGAAATCATTCCCGCTGCAGACCTTTCCGAACAAATTTCCACCGCCGGCACCGAAGCGTCCGGAACAGGCAACATGAAGCTTGCCTTGAACGGTGCGCTGACGATCGGCACGCTGGACGGCGCGAATATCGAAATTCGCGACGAAGTCGGCACGGACAACATTTTTATTTTCGGGCTGAATACGGCGGAAGTCGCCGAAATAACTAGCAAGGGCTACAACCCTTGGGATTATTACCATGGCAATCAGGAACTCCGGCAGGTGCTCGACATGATCGGTTCCGGCTATTTCTCACCGGATGAACCCGAGCGCTTTAGACCGGTCATCGACTCGCTGACAGCTGGCGGCGACCAATACCTGCTGCTCGCCGATTACACCGATTACATTGCCTGCCAGGAAAAAATCGATGCGCTCTACCGCAACCCGGCAGAGTGGGCGCGCAAGGCCATCCTCAATGTGGCTGGCATGGGCAAGTTCTCCAGCGACCGCACCATCAGGGAATATGCGGAGAACATCTGGGGAGTGAAATCAGTCCTGAGACCTGAGGTCTGAGTTCAAAACTATCGCGCAGCGATACAACGCACTCGGCACTTTCCACTCCGGACTCAGCACTGCATTTCCAGACTAATCCATCCCCAGTCGTTCCAGTCGGTAACGCAACGCCCGAAAGGTGATGCCAAGCAGCTTGGCTGCCGCGGTCTTGTTGAAACGGGTTTTTTCCAGCGCTTCCAGAATCGCCTCTTTTTCCACGGCGTCGAGATATTCCTGTAACGGCAAGCTTTTCATCTGTGCCATGTCCTTTGGCTGCTTCGCCGCGAGTTGCAAATCCTCGGGACATATCTCACCACCCGTAGTTAGCGCCATCGCCCGCTCGAGGATGTTTTCCATTTCGCGTACATTGCCGGGGAAATCGTACTCTTGCAGATCCTTCAACGCTGCCAGGCTCAATTTCGGCGGCTCGGTGTTCAGACCCGCCATTTTCTTGAGCATCTCCCCGGCCAGCAGCGGGATATCGTCAGGGATCTCGCGCAAAGCCGGCATCTTCAACACGATCACGTTGAGCCGGTAAAACAAGTCCTGGCGAAATTTTCCACTTTCCACGCATAGCGTCAGATCCTGGTGAGTGGCACTTATGATGCGCACATCCACGGGTTCTTCCTGGGTGGCACCCACCTTGCGCACCATTTTTTCCTGGATGACGCGCAACAGCTTCACCTGCATCGGCAAGGGCAGGTCCGCCACTTCATCCAGAAACAGTGTTCCGCCGGCTGCAGCCTGAAAAAAACCCTCCTTGTCCTGATTGGCCCCGGTGAAGGCGCCTTTCTTGTAACCGAAAAACTCGCTTTCCATCAGGTTTTCGGGAATCGCCCCGCAATTGACTGCGACGAAGGGCGCATCGCCACGCGGGCCATCAAGATGGAGCAACCGTGCCGCCAGTTCCTTGCCGCTACCCGATTCCCCGGAAATATGAATCGGCGCCTGGCTGCGCGCCAGCTTGGCTATCATCTGGCGGGTCTGCAGCATCAGGGGGGAATTACCCAGCAATACCGGCTGGCCGACAGCAGTCTGGTTTTCTTCTATTTTTCTTGACTGACTTGAGCTGGGCAATTTGAGCGCGGAATTGACCAGCGCACGCAACTGGGCCAGGGAAACCGGCTTGGAAAGGTAATCGAATGCGCCCGCCTTTAGGGCGGCGACCGCATTTTCAGCGCTGCCGTAGGCGGTGATCACCGCCACCGGTTTGCCGGGGTAATTTTTGGTCACATATTCCAGAAAACCAAGGCCATCCCCGTCTGGCAAACGCATGTCGGTAAGACAAAGATTATAGTAATTCTTGTGCAGGTACTGCTCCGCTTCGAACGTGCTAGCCGCCGCATCGACATCCAAGCCCATGCGCTGCAACGTCATTACCAGCAGTTCGCGGATGTCGGCTTCGTCATCCACAACCAGCACACGGCGCGGTTGCTCTTCGTTATTCCGAGAAACTGGCAGTGTCCGGTTCAACGCAACTCCCCTTCAGTACTTATCCTGAATTGCCCGCCTTGCGGGGCTTCAATATAATCGAGCGTGGCCCCGTTCGCTTCGCACAGTTCGCGGGCAATATAAAGTCCCAAACCGGTGCCGGTGCTGTCTGTGGTAAAAAATGGCTCGAACAGCTGGGCGCGCAACGCTTCGGCAACCCCGGGCCCGTCATCGGCCACATCCAATTGTACAACATTCCCGGGCGAGGCAAATGCCGCGTGCAGACGGATGCTGCCATCCCGCCGCTGGCAGTAGCGCCAGGCATTACTGCACAGATTCCACAGCACCTGGTCAAAGTGATGCCGGTCGAAGCGTACCATCAGGTCGTCCGCCACATCCAGAACAACAACCCTCGACGGGATTTTCTCGGTCTGGCAAAACCGTTCGGTGAACTGGTGCAAAATCGTGCCCATGCAGAACGTTTCCGGCGTGGCGCGGTCCCTGCGGTTAAGCTTCAGAACATCCTGAACCATCCGGTCGAGACGATGAGTGTTGTCATGAATGATCTGCAACAGCCGTGTCTGGGTCGCATCCTTGCCGGGCTCTTCCTGCAACAATTCAGTCGCATGGTTGATCGCGCTCAGGGGATTGCGAATCTCATGGGCTATGTTGGCCGTCAGCCTGCCCAGTGCAGCCAGCTTGTTCTGTTGCGCACGCACCTGCATCAGGCTCAGATCCTCCAGAAAAATAACTGCACCCAGCACCTCATCCCAGCCGATCGCGGTAAAACTCGCCTGAACCCGCTTGCCGGTGGCCGGCACAGTCAGCTCAAATCGATTGTTGCCCGGATCTGTATGCCAGCGCTGCAGGCACTCGGATAAAGCGGGGAAATAATCGTTCAGGATGAGCCGGCTCCAGATCCCTGACGGCTTTCCCAGCAATTTCTCGGCTTCGCTATTGTGCTGGCGCACTCGCCCTTGCTCGTCCACTACCAGCACGCCGTCCTGCATGCCCTGAATCACCAACTGGTTGACCTGGGCCAGATTGGCAAGATCGATGCTCTGCCTCTGCGCCAGAGTTTCAGTCACAGTCAGGCGCCTGGTCAGGACAAAGGCCAGCCCGGCGATAGCAAAAAATCCCATACTGGTCAGACTGGCTTGCAAATAATCCTTGGCGCTTCCCTCCAGTACCATCACCTGATAGGTCTGCTCGAGCAATAGGGCTATGCTCGCCATCGCGGCATGGAACATTGCCAGGCGGCCACGGCTGACCATGCCGATGGCTACCAACGGTGCCAGCAGGAGTAGTCCGAGTCCACTCTGAATACCCCCGCTGGCATGCATCAGCAGCACGATAAACAAGATGTCCGCACTCACCTGGGCACTCAGGAGCAGATTGAAGCGCGGCCAGCGAATATCGATTAGCACGACCATCAGCGCCGCAAGGAACACGTAAGCAATGCTGGTGGCGTAGAACAAGGAAGGATAGTAAGCGCCAAAGGGATTGACGGCGCCAAACAGAGCATAGGCGACGGCAAAAGTGCCTGCCAGTGTCAGTCGAAAAAGATTGAAATAGCGGAGATACCGCCAGTACGACTCGGGTTGAGGCCTGGGCCGAACCTGTAGCCATTCTGTCAGCATTGCAGAGTATCGCTCGACCGAATCGGCCGGGCCAACGAAGGATTATTTCTGATGAAGTTGGCGATGCTCATTGGTGCAAAAGGATTCACCATGACTGACGATGCTTTCGCTTCTCGGAAGATGCACTCCGCAATGGGCGCAGCGCACCATATCCTCGCCAGTTTCAGGTTTTGTTGTGTCCTCCTGTCTGATCCTGCGGCCATAGCTTTGGACGAGGCGGTAAACAACCCATGCACCCAAAGCAAGAAGTATCAGTTTGATCAACATCACTCTGCCTCAGTCAACGAGGCGCCCCAGGGTTAAGATTCGGATGAACTGGTCGGGGTGAGAGGATTCGAACCTCCGGCCTCTGCGTCCCGAACGCAGCGCTCCACCAGGCTGAGCTACACCCCGTTTTGATTTGTTTTTCAGTAGCTTCGTGTTACAGAAAAGTCGGCCAATTGTAGCAAAGATTCCTTGTATTTTGAATGCGACAGATGCGAAATCGCCTCACACGCCACACGGGCTTCATCCTTCGCCTGGCTTTTTGCATAATCCAGTGCGCCAGTATCGCGGATCGCGGCCATCACGGCATCCAGCTCGTTCAGGCCACCATGTTCGATCGCCCTGCGGATCACCTCGGCTTGCTGAGGCGACCCATTTTTCATGGCATAAATCAGGGGCAGCGTAGGTTTACCCTCAGCCAGGTCATCACCAACATTTTTCCCGGTTTCGGCATGGTCGCCGGAATAATCCAGCACGTCGTCGATTAACTGGAACGCTGTGCCCATGCGCATCCCATAGACGGCCATGGCCTCCTCATCGGCACTGGAGGCATTGCCCAGGATCGCACCGAGGCGAGTGGCAGCTTCGAACAGTTTTGCGGTTTTGTAGTGGATCACCTGAAGATAGCGCGCCTCGTCGATATCCGCATCGTTGCAGTTCAACAATTGCAGCACTTCGCCCTCGGCAATGACGTTAGTTGCATCCGCCAGTACTTCCATGACGCGCATGTTGCCCGCTCCGACCATCATCTGGAAAGCTCTGGAATAGAGGAAGTCGCCGACGAGAACGCTGGCAGCGTTGCCGAACAGGGCATTGGCCGTGGCGTTGCCGCGCCGCAAGTTAGACTCGTCCACCACGTCATCATGCAGCAGGGTGGCGGTATGGATGAATTCGACCACCGCGGCTAGGATGTGATGATAACCGCCGGAATAACCGAATGCACCGGCCGACAATAGCACCAGCGCAGGACGCAGGCGCTTGCCACCACTATTGATGATGTATTCGCTGATCTGGCGGATCAGCACGACTTCGGAATAGAGCCGTTTGCGGATGACTTCATCCACGGCTAGCATGTCCGACTCGATGGGACTGCGTATGGCTTCCAGCGACACAAAAAATCCAGAGGTTGGGTGAAAAAGGGCTAATGGTAGGAACGAGGGCAATTCGGTGTCAAGTTTTTCCAGCCCTGCCCCTGATTTCTAAACAAATTTCTAAACAAAATTTAACCCTCGCCATGAAATTCTGGTACAATCGCGTTCCTTTTTAAAAGCTAAGTAATTGGAGCTCAATATGTATGCGGTCATAAAAACCGGTGGCAAGCAGTATCGCGTTGCCCCTGGCGAAAAATTGAAAATAGAACAGATACCGGCAGACATTGGCAGCGAAATCGTACTGGATCAGATATTAATGGTTGCAGACGGTGAAGCAGTCACGGTAGGCACGCCTCTGGTAAGCGGCGCTACGGTCAAGGCGACAGTAGTCGCGCATGGTCGCGGCGAGAAGGTGCAGATTTTTAAAATGCGTCGTCGCAAGCACTACCAGAAGCATCAGGGGCATCGTCAGAACTACACCGAGATCCGCATCGACGGCATCGCGGCGAAGTAAGGAGAATCAGCAATGGCACATAAAAAAGCAGGCGGCAGTGTACGCAACGGCCGCGACTCTCATTCCAAGCGCCTGGGCGTGAAACGCTACGGTGGCGAACTGGTTTCCGCCGGCAGCATCATCGTGCGCCAGCGTGGCACCCAGATGTACGCTGGTGACAACGTCGGCATGGGCAAGGATCACACCTTGTTCGCCAAGGTTGCCGGCACCATCAGCTTCGCCATCAAGGGTGCAGCTAAACACAAAGTGGTTACCATCACTCCGGCTTAAACCAGCCGGATAGTGTAGCCTTTAGGCCCTATCAAACGATAGGGCTTTTTTATTTGAGCACTCACAATGAAATTCATTGACGAAGCAAAAATCGAAGTCCATGCCGGTGACGGCGGCAACGGGTCGGCCAGCTTCAGGCGCGAGAAATACATCGACAAGGGCGGGCCGAACGGCGGTGATGGCGGACGCGGCGGCAGCATTTATGCGATTGCCGACCGCAACATCAACACCCTGGTGGACTATCGCTTCGCCCGCATCCACCGCGCTGAGAAGGGTGAAAACGGGATGGGCTCGGATTGCTACGGCAAGGGCGGCGAAGATATGGTGCTGCGCGTTCCTGTCGGCACCGTGATTACTGACTTCAACACCAATGAAATCATCGCCGACCTTGCCAAGGACTGCGAAAAAGCCTTGATCGCCAAGGGCGGCAAAGGCGGCCTCGGCAACCTGCATTTCAAGTCCAGTACTAACCGCGCCCCGCGCCAGTTCACTCACGGCGAACTGGGCGAAGTACGTGAACTCAAAATGGAACTCAAGGTACTGGCCGACGTCGGGCTGCTGGGCATGCCCAATGCCGGAAAGTCTACCTTCATCCGCGCTGTTTCGGCGGCCAAGCCCAAGGTGGCGGACTACCCCTTCACCACGCTACACCCTAACCTTGGTGTAGTACGCGTGGAGCACGACAAAAGCTTCGTCATCGCCGACATTCCGGGCCTGATCGAAGGTGCGGCCGAAGGCGCCGGACTCGGTCACCAGTTCCTGCGCCATCTGGCGCGTACCCGGGTACTGCTGCATCTGGTCGATATCGCCCCCTACGACGAAACCGCCAGCCCGGTGGCAGAAGCTCATGCGATCGTCAACGAACTCAAGAAATACGACGAATCGCTGTACCAGAAGCCACGTTGGTTGCTGTTGAACAAGATGGACATGCTGCCCGCGGAAGATCGTGATGCGTACAAGCAGCAGTTCCTCAAGGATTTCGGCTGGGATGGGAAATGTTTCATCATTTCCGCCCTCACCGGAGAAGGCTGCAAGGAAGTGGTCTACGCCATCATGGAGTTTCTCGACCAGAACCGGCCGGTGGAAGAGCCCGCAGAAGATACGCAGGAAGCACAACCTTGAGCTCGATTATCGCCAACAGCAAACGCCTGGTAATAAAGGTCGGCAGCAGCCTGGTCACCAACAGCGGTGCCGGCCTCGACCATGAGGCCATCGCCACCTGGGCAGCGCAGATCGCCGCCCTCAAAGCCATGGGGCGCGAAGTGGTACTGGTCTCTTCCGGTGCGATCGCCGAAGGGATGCAACGCCTCGGCTGGAAGAAGCGACCCAGTGCCGTGCATGAACTGCAAGCCGCAGCCGCGGTGGGCCAGATGGGGCTGGTGCAGGTCTATGAAACCTGCTTCCGCAAGCATGGCCTGCACACCGCACAAATCCTGCTGACCCACGACGACCTCGCCGACCGCAAGCGCTATCTCAATGCCCGCTCCACCCTGCGCACCCTGCTCAAGCTGAACACCATCCCGATCATCAACGAAAACGACACCGTCGTCACCGAGGAAATCCGCTTCGGTGATAACGACACCCTGGGGGCTCTGGTCACCAACCTGATCGATGCGGATGCGTTAATCATTCTGACCGACCAGACTGGCCTGTATTCTGCCGACCCGCGCAAGGACCCTACTGCCACGCTGGTGGGCGAAGCGCGCGCCGGTGACCCGGCACTGGAAACCATGGCAGGCGGAGCCGGCAGCGATATCGGCCGCGGCGGCATGCTGACCAAAATTCTTGCCGCCAAGCGCGCGGCTCGCAGCGGCGCCCATACCGTGATTGCCTGGGGGCGCGAGCCGGACGTGCTGACCCGGCTCGCCCAAGGCGAAGCGATCGGCACCCAGCTAATTGCCGACGAAATGAAGACCGTGGCGCGCAAACAATGGCTCGCCGATCACCTCCAGGTCGGAGGCAAACTCACGCTCGACGATGGTGCGGTCAACGCACTGCGGAAGGAAGGCAAAAGTCTGCTGTCGATCGGCGTGAGCGCGATTGCAGGGGATTTCGAACGTGGGGAAGTGGTGACCTGCCTGGACACGACAGGCCGTGAAATTGCCCGTGGCCTGGTCAATTACAGCGCGCCGGAAACTCAGAAAATCCTGCGCCACGCCAGTACCGAGATCGAATCTATCCTGGGTTACGTCGACGAACCGGAATTGATTCATCGGGACAACTTGGTATTGCTTTAAAGCAATACCAAGTTGCAGTGAAGGCTAACGTTCGCGTAGCTAACGTTATGCCGGAGCTACAATCTGGTTCTGCTGTAAAAGCAGAGCCAGATTGCGGCGAAGACTAACTCTGCGAAGCATAAGGTTAGGTCGGAGCTGTATCTGGTTTTTTTTTAAGGTTGCGGGGAGACTAACACTCACACTTTCGCCCTAAGGCCTGAAGCTGCGCTTCAGCAGATCGACCGCTTCCTGCGGGTTTTTCACGATAATCCCGTTGGGACAAAAGAAATCGTCATAAAGCACGTGATGTTGACGGTTACGGTCCTGGTAGCGGATCGGTTCCCATTTGGCGAAGCGCGCCCTTGACCAAGCTCCTTCCTTGCGTCCGAAGGCGTAAAGCTTCCTTTCGCGGCTGGCGCAGCGGATACCCTCGAAGCTCACATTGGAGGCACCCGCCGATGATTTGACGATCATCGTGTAACGCACCACGCCGTCCTCACCTGTACTGATGGAAACGGCATCGACAAAAAACCTGTTATCAGTGGCGGCACTAACGAAGAAGGGCAGCAGGTTTTCTTCCTTCGGGTAAGCAGGGAGTTGAGCCTCAATCTCGGCCCACGGCTTTTCCTCATCGAATTCGTATTCGAATTTCCCCCACTCGGCGAAGGCACTACCTGATAGCACTAGGGCAAGCCCCACGGCAACCCACATCAAGTGATGGCGCAACCCGATACGATACAAGACGGCACCAACCCAATTGATACGGAACCCAAAGGCATTTTTCTTTAATCTACACATTCCCGCTCGACAGTTTTTTATGCACTTCAACCCAGTCTAGCATGAAACAAAATCGCGTTGTTTTGCATTTCCGGCAATCACGCTGCCAATCACGAATAAATATATTTTATCGTCATGTCGTTATGCCAATGAATTCAATCTCAATTGAAAATTGTTGATACAGATCAATTATTATTAATTGCTTACAAAGCAGAATGATCGATTACGTCCGCAACAAGCGTTGGCATGCTATGGCGTAATTACAACGTAATTTTGCAGTTTCATCTGCTACGTGCCTCTACAAGGAATGACAAGTTCAATAACACTTCGGAGAAATCATGAAAGAAAGATATAACAACTTGCTTAGATTGGCTGTTCTAGCAACACTTCCGCTGGCGATTCAGTTCGCCAATGCAGATGCCACCCCACAACACGACGACAAGGTGATGGCCGAATATCAAACAGCTGGCGGCTCCCCACTGGAATCCGTGCCCATGCACCAGGATATCAATCCAAAAGCTCCAAAAATGTCACACGATGAATTCGAAAAGGCAAAAAAAATATTCTTCGAACGTTGCGCCGGTTGCCATGGTGTATTGCGAAAAGGAGCAACCGGCAAACCGCTGACCCCGGACATCACTCTGGACAAGAGTCTGGAATATCTTAAAGCCTTTATTAAATATGGCTCACCGGCCGGCATGCCAAACTGGGGAACTGCAGGCATATTGACCGACGATGAGGTTGATTTGATGGCCCGCTACGTTCAACAGACACCTCCTGCCCCGCCGGAATTCGGCATGCCGGAAATGATGGCCTCATGGAAGGTAACCGTGCCGGTGGACAAACGCCCCAAGAAGAAAATGAACAATCTCAATCTGGAAAATTTGTTCTCTGTTACGTTGCGTGACGCAGGAGAAATAGCCCTGATTGATGGCGACAGCAAGAAAATTGTCAGCATCCTGAATACAGGTTATGCCGTACACATTTCACGGATGTCGGCTTCCGGCCGCTATATGTTTGTGATCGGCCGCGACGCCAAGATCAATCTGATTGATCTGTGGATGGAACATCCCGACACGGTAGCGGAAATCAAGATCGGCATGGAAGCCCGCTCGGTGGAAAGCTCGAAATTCAAGGGCTACGAGGACAAATACGCGATTGCTGGCGCCTATTGGCCGCCGCAGTTCGTCATCATGGATGGCGATACACTCAAACCGAGGAAAATTGTTTCCACTCGCGGTATGACCGTGGACAAGCAAGTGTATCACCCCGAGCCCCGAGTTGCTGCAATCGTATCCTCGCACTTTAATCCTGAGTTCTATGTCAACGTCAAGGAGACCGGCCAGGTTTATGCAGTCAACTATGAAGACCTGAACAATCTCAAAATCAAGATGATCGATGCTGCCCCGTTCCTTCATGATGGCGGATTTGAGTCTACGCATCGCTACTTCATGGATGCGGCCAACGCCTCCAACAAAATTGCGGTGATAGACACCAAGGAAGGCAAGTTGACCAAATTGGTCGAAGTCGGCAAAACGCCTCACCCTGGTCGCGGCGCCAATTTTATTGACCCCGAATTCGGCCCAGTGTGGGCAACCGGCCACCTTGGCGATGAAAAGATTACATTGATCGGCACCGACCCGCTGAAGCATCCAAAACAGGCCTGGAAGGTAGTGCGCACATTAAAGGGCCAAGGCGGCGGTTCACTGTTCCTCAAAACCCATCCCAAATCCAGAAATCTATGGGTGGACACTACACTCAATCCCGACCCCAAGATCAGCCAATCGATTGCTGTGTGGGACATCAACAACATGAACAAGGGCTATGAGGCACTACCAATCGGCGAATGGGCGGGGCTGAAAGATGGTCCAAAACGCGTGGTTGAGCCCGAATACAACAAGGCGGGTGATGAAGTCTGGTTCTCGGTCTGGAACGGAAAAGATCAGGAATCGGCCATCGTGGTGGTGGATGACAAAACGCGCAAGTTGAAAGCTGTGATCAAAGATAAGCGTCTAGTTACACCCACCGGAAAATTCAACGTCTACAATACCCAGCACGACATTTACTAAGCCACATCATCCGATGCCGGACGAGGTTATTTCTCATCCGGCATTTTTTTGCCCATAAATATGCTCTCGTTAGAGGGCAGGGCGCCGCCCAGTTCTCCTGCGGTTTGGCGGTAAGCACCTGGTTCACGGACAGCCAGCCCTGTTCGAAGGCGTACACGGAACCAGCCATGTGAATCCAAGACCAGGAAAATCCGGGAAGAGCAGCGGAAAAAAACAAAAAACTACTTGGCGAGCTGCACCTGAATTTCGGCAAAGGTCTGGGCGATTTCCAGTGTCTGGATTTCCGTGCCCAAGAGTCTTGAAACCTGGGAAGTCGAAAAAATACCACGCACCTGTTGGGCATGCCCCGGCCCTTCCGTATCCACCACCAAGGCATGCTGGCGACCACATTTTTTCAGGGTTGCGACGATATGGCCCACTTTTGCCGCAGCGACATCCTTCATGCACAGCACTTCCAGCTTTTCCTGCGGCGTCATGATGTTGCGCACCAGAACATCCTCCCTCCTGCAGCCAGACTTCTCGATAAATTGCACTGGTTTCTCGCCCAGAATATCGGTGGCGGTAACCAGCCCGAGGACTGTTTCCTGATCATCAATCACCAGCAGCAGCCTGACGCTGTGCCGAACCATACGCTCCCTAGCGGCATCTACCGTTTTTTCTGGCCCGATGGTCACCGCCATTACCGCTTTGAGGTCAGTCATCACCCGCACCGCCGGGTCGCGCAATTCGACATGCGCCGGCGAGGTTTGCAGAGGTTGATAATAAGTCGCCCCTTGCGCCAAATCGCTGGGTGGTAACGGGGAAAAATCAACCATATTGACTCCAGTTCATTCTGATTTATTCAGGTAGCCTGCCAGCTCGTTGAGCGCCAAACGGTATACATCGCGTTTGAATTCGATCACCGATTCCAGAGGAATCCAGTAATGGTGCCATCGCCAGGCATCGAACTCGGGATGCGAAGACGCGCGCAACGACACATCGCTGTCGCGCCCGGTCAAACGCAAAAGAAACCAGATCTGCTTCTGGCCCCTATAGCTACCGCGCCACTCGCGTCGCACCCAGTTCTGCGGCACATCATAGCGCAGCCAGTCCCTGGTGCGGCCGATAATTCTCACGTGCTGCGGCTGCAGCCCGACTTCTTCCTCCAACTCCCGAAACATTGCCTGCTCGGGTGATTCACCGGCCTTGATGCCTCCTTGCGGAAACTGCCAGGAATGCTCCTTGATACGCTTGCCCCAGAAAACCTCATTTTTTGCATTGCATAGAATGATGCCGACATTGGGGCGATAACCGTCCCGGTCTATCATTAGTGAAACACCTCAAATTCGTTAAGTTAACGTAATTTTTTCACATTTCACCCGGCAATGAAAGTCAAATAACGCACACCCATGACCGAAGTCACGATTGCGAATGAAACAGACTCACCATACACCTGCGTATTCCGAAAAAATCACCGCATCACCTTTCATGGGACAAAGACATAAGGCGCCAGTTCAACACGCAATATTATCTAAATCAGCAGACGCTTTTCCGTGTGAGTATTGAGGCTGCGCAGACCTTCAACGAACTTGAGAAATTCCAGCCCATATGTCTGCTCCAGTTCCCTGGCACGCTGGCGCAAATCGTCCCAGCGTGGATTGCCGGGGCTGCGCTTGAAACCGAACACGACGATGTTGCCGTGCTTTTCCGTAGGCAGACACAATGTCAGGCCATTGAAACTGGTCTCGATACGCTGCAAGTAGGCATCGAAATTTTTGTCGCTGCCCCACAGGTTTACCGCGAGGATTCCACGTTCACTCAGTGCTGAGGCACAGTCGTCGTAATAACGCTGGGTAACCAACGAATCGGCCAGCGAAACACCGTCGAAGCCATCCACCATCAACACATCGGCGCTATCGGGGTGGTCGGCCACATACTGGCCGCCTTCGGCGATCACCACCTCGAATCGTTCATCTTCCGGCGGCAGCTGAAAATAGGCGCGTGCTGCTGCCGCAACCTGCGAGTTCAGTTCCACCGCCGCTATGCGTGTGGCCGGCATGCGGTGATAAACGAATTTGGCCAATGACCCCCCTCCCAACCCGACCATCAGAAAACGCACGGGGTCAGGATTGAACAGGAGAAGACCCATCATGCTGCGGGTATAGGCCAGTTCAAGCTCGTTGGGCGCACTGATGCGCATCGAACTCTGCACCGTTTGACTGCCCAGATGCAACGACCGCACGCCGTCGCGCTCGCTAACGTCTACGACGTCACCAGCGGCTACCGCTTTATGAATACGCCGCCCAAAAAACATTCCCATTGTTGCCTCGATAGTGCGGAGAAAAATCAAGTCTATCCCGGTAACTCCACTTCATATATCCGGGTTGCTTCAGGAAGGGTGCAGGAAGAATTACACCTGCCGCCAGGACGCGGCAAGGAAAGAAATTGGGCTAACACTGGATGAAAATTGACCCGTGTCGAAAAGCCCTCGGCCACTGTCAATTAATTCGGCTTCCATTTCCCGGCTGCCATGCCGCGGAAAACACGCCACAACGCCCAGCCACGACCAAGCCAATTTACTGCTCTACGAGGCCGTGCCACCGCAAACGCTACACCCAACCCGACCAGCAATGCCGGATGCATGCGAAGGAAGCGCCATACAGTCACGCCCTGATCGGCTATCGCCATTGGTACACGCCAGACATGGCAAATATCGCCCAATTCCGCACGTTGGGCCGCGCTATGCGCCACCAGTTCGGCACGCCGTCGGGCAAGTTGAACCAACCGTTGCTCGGCACCCATTACGGCAGCAACTGCTGGCGATCTTTGCCGAGCTCTGCCAGGCTGGCCGCAAATAAACGACCACCGACCGAAGCGCGAGCACGAAACATCACGACACCCACACCGCCCAGGCTAAAAAAAAGTCCCGCCAAACCCCCCAGCACCAACAGTCGGTGACTATCCCATAGCAGGACGGTGATGAATATCGCAAGAAACACACTGCCCATAGCCAAGCAAAACAGCGCGATACTGCCGAACAACAGCAACTGAGCAAAGCGGAGTTTTTCCTCCTCCACTTCATTCGCCAACAACTCCAGTCTTGTCTGCGCTACGCCCGAAAGCGTAGCGGCAAAATTGCGCAGTGAGGCAAACAACCCAGTGGCATGTGCTATGCCTGCATCAGTTTCCGTCATCACTATCCGAATGTCAGCGACGTGCGATCAGAACGCCAATCACCAGCCCGACACAGGCGGAAATACCCACTGCCTTCCACGGATTGTCATGCACATATTGGTCAGTGGCACGGGCAGCCTGCTTGGTTTTATCAATGATCGCTGCTTCAGCCTGTGCCAACCGCACTTTAGCGTCAACCAGACTAGCCTGAATTTTTTCGCGCGCGGCCGCTACTTTTTCACCCGCATCATTCGCAGTCGCCCTGAGCAACGCTTCAGCATCAGCCACCACTACTTTAAAATCCGCAACCAGCTTTTCCTTGTTTACATCGGCTACTTCATCGACTTCGCTATACATGATCATTTCCTTTTTCTTATTAAACGGTGACTACAATTATAGGCTACTGCTATTCCCAGTCCAAATCAATCCGATAACCCCCTTGTTTTCGGTTAAAATTGCGAATTCAGAATTTGATTACGGGAATCCCCATGCGTGTCTCAAAATTTTTCCTGTCCACCCTCAAGGAAGCGCCAACCGAAGCCGAGTTGGTCAGCCACAAACTGATGCTCCGCGCCGGCCTGATCAAGCGCATCGGCAGCGGTCTGTACACTTGGATGCCCCTCGGCCTCAGGGTACTGCGCAAGGTCGAAAACGTCGTACGCAATGAAATGGACAAGAGCGGCGCAGTCGAACTATTGATGCCGGCGGTCGTTCCCGCCGAGCTCTGGCAGGAAACTGGACGCTGGGACGTTTTCGGCCCGCAGATGCTGAAGATCAAGGATCGCCATGAGCGCGACTTCTGCTTCGGACCGACCCACGAAGAAGTGATCACCGATGTCGCACGCCGCGAAATCAAAAGCTACCGTCAGCTGCCGGTAAATTTCTACCAGGTCCAGACCAAGTTCCGCGACGAAATTCGTCCGCGCTTCGGCGTGATGCGCGCACGCGAATTCGTGATGAAGGACGCGTATTCCTTCCACGCCAACTTCCCCAGCCTAGAGCAGACCTACCAGGTGATGTACGACACCTACAGCCGCATTTTCACCCGCCTGGGATTAAAGTTCCGCGCTGTTGCGGCGGATACCGGCGCGATCGGCGGCACCGGCTCACATGAGTTCCACGTTCTAGCCGATTCCGGCGAGGATGCCATCGCCTTCTGCCCGAGTTCCGACTATGCCGCCAACGTCGAGCTGGCCGAGGCAGTTTCTCCCACCACTCCTCGCCCCGTTCCGACCGAAGCAATGCAAAAAGTCGCCACGCCGGGCAAACACAGCATTGAGGAAGTGTGCGAATTTCTTAAAATTCCCGCACACCGGGTCGTTAAAACACTGCTGCTGGAAGGGCGTGACGGCGATGTGGTAGCGCTGTTGCTGCGGGGCGATCACCAACTCAACGAGGTCAAGGCCGGCAAACTGCTCCAGCTTGCACAACCGATACGCTTTGCCACCGACGCACAAATTCGTACCTCTGCCGGTTGCAACGCCGGCTCGCTCGGTCCGGTCGGCCTGAATGTTACGACAATTGCCGATCGCGCTGTGGCCGCAATGAGTGACTTCATCTGTGGCGCCAATGAGGACGGGCACCACCTCACCGGCGTCAACTTCGGTCGCGACCTGCCGGAATTGAAAGAAGTGGTCGATCTCCGCAATGTGGTGGAAGGCGACGACAGCCCGGACGGCAAGGGAAAACTGGAACTGTGCCGCGGCATCGAGGTCGGCCATATTTTCCAGCTGCGCACCAAGTATTCCGAAGCGATGAAAGCCACTTTTCTTGACGAGAACGGCAAAGAACAAGTAATGGAAATGGGCTGCTACGGCATCGGCGTGTCACGCATCGTCGCCGCCGCTATCGAGCAGGGCCACGACGAGCACGGCATCGTCTTCTCGCCCGCAATAGCCCCGTTCCAACTCGCCATCGTACCCATCGGCCTCAACCGTAGCGAACTGGTGAAGGAAACAGTCGAGAAGCTCTATGCCGAGCTCATTGCCTCAGGGATCGAAGTGCTGCTGGACGACCGCGACGAGCGCCCCGGCGTCATGTTCGCTGACCTTGAACTGATCGGCATCCCGCACCGCATCGTCATCGGCGAGCGTGGACTGAAGGACGGCAACGTGGAATATCAGGGGCGAAAAGATGACAAAGCCACCGCCATCCCCTTGCAAAATATTGTGAGTCACATAAAATCAGCAGTATGCGTAAGCTAATTATTGCCTTTGCTTTGCTGACCTGCCTGCCTGCCCAAGCCGGCAGGCAGCTTGAAGAACCGTTGAGCGCCAGCGTGCAGGCGGCGCTGCATAAAACGGTCAGTGATGGCGCGGCTCCGCGCCTCGTCTTTACCTCACAAGTCGATGCAAACATCTGGATGGCGGAAATGTCACAGCGCTTGGAGAAGCGCATGCCGGACCGGAAAGTGCGCCAAGACTTCCTCAAAACCGTACACTACGAAGCATCCCGCGCGGGTCTCGACCCCCAAATGGTGCTAGGCTTGATCCAGGTGGAAAGCGGCTTCAAAAAATATGCCGTATCCAGTGCTGGGGCTCGTGGCTACATGCAGGTCATGCCGTTCTGGGTCAAGCATATCGGCACTCCGGATCAGAACCTGTTCCACATCCGCACCAACCTGCGCTATGGTTGCACCATCCTTCGGCACTACCTCGACATTGAAAAGGGTGATCTATATCGAGCCCTGGGCCGCTACAACGGCAGCCTGGGCAGGCCGGAGTATCCCAACCTGGTGATCGGCGCCTGGCGCAACGGCTGGGCCTATCCGAGTAAAATCGGCAAAGCGGCATCAGTCCCTTTGTCGTAATCTGGTCCTGAAATGAAAAAACCCGCTAAATGCGGGTTTTTAAGACTTCTTTGGACTGCTTTGAATGTGTTACTGGTGCCGATGACCGGAATCGAACTGGTGACCTTCGCATTACGAATGCGCTGCTCTACCAACTGAGCTACATCGGCACACAAGCCCGGCATTATATCCCTGTTCGACCTCAGCCATCAACCGTTACGGCGCACCATAACTGGTCGAACGGATGATATAAGTACAAAGCGATCAGGAATTTAGATCAGGCAGGAACCGCTTGCGGGCGGATACGGACGATGATGTCGATACCTTCGGTAATCACGCCCGGCGGCAACATGGGCAAACCGCTGATCTTGAAGTCCGCCGCGTCGATATCGGTCAGATGACCACTTACCACATCATAAAAGTGATGATGCTCATAAGTGTTGGGGTCGTAGAATACTTTGCTTGGGTCCACGATCACTTCACGGATCAGCTTCTTTTCAACGAATAAATTCAAGGTGTTATAGACCGTTGCCTTGGAGGTTTCGCTGTGCTTGGTATTGACGATCGCAAGGATCTGATCGGCAGAAAGGTGCTCCTGCCTGGAGAACAGTGCATAGGCAATCTCTAGCCGTTGGTGCGTCGGATTGATCGCATGCTGCCTTAGCAAGTCAGCCATGTTGTCGCGAGTGTAAGTTTTCATATCCATAAAATCATGCCAAACCAAACATTGGACTTTGTCTAACAATTTAATTAGCCTGGCCACTTATAGTTCGATACATCCAAGGGTTGCTCCCGGTTAAATAGTTGGTTAGTCAGGATTTGAGCACTTGCCGGCGCCATGGTGACACCATAGCGGAAATGTCCACTATTGAGGTACAGGTTCTCCAACTGCGGATGCCGGGCTATGGTCGGAACATTGTCAGGCGCAGCCGGGCGCAACCCTGCCCAGTGCTTGATAAACTCGGCTTGGGCCAGTTGAGGCAGCATGCCCAGTGCCCGCGCATGAAGCGCAGCCCCAGCCTCTTCGGTCGTCGCCTTGTCGAAGCCGACATCCTCCAGGGTGCTGCCAACCAAGATATGTCCGTCATCACGAGGAATCAGATAGGTCCCATTCTGAAGGAGAATATGCTGCAACATTCCGGGCTTCGCCCTGTACAGCAGCATCTGGCCGCGCACGGGCTTGATATCGAGCTGCACACCCTGTTTTCCCAGCAACTTCTTGCTCCAGGCTCCGGCGGCAACGACATAATGCTCCGCCGTAAAAGACCCCGCCGTGGTATCCAGTCGCTCCACCCGATCATCCGTGGAAACGATCCCGGTCACCTCAGCCTGTTCCACAATCCGCACCCCCATCCGCTCCAGCGCGAGGCGCAATGCCTTGATCAAACGTGGATTTCGCACCTGCGCAACATCCGGCAGCCACAAAACATCGCCATCCTTCTCCAGCCGCACATTATGACCGGCGCACCATTGCACGGCACGCTCGGCATCAAACGGAGGCAAAACACGCATACCACTGACCCGGTATTCCGGGTCGATACCACTCAAATCGGCGATACGCTCCACCCATTCCGGGAACAACCGGCCACTCAACTGCGTCAGATTGGTCACAGCCGGCAAATAATCCCAAGGCAACAGTGGCGACAAGATTCCCCCGCCTGCCCAGGAAGATTCGCCACCGCATTCTCTGCGATCCATTACAGTGACAGTAGCGCCACCCCGTGCAAGCTCAAGCGCACTACCCAAGCCAATCACACCACCGCCGACAATCAAAACATCCATGTTCAAATCTTGTTGATTTCCAGTTATTGCCGCTCATTCTAGCAAACCAACCTTTAGTCGGCCCAACGTTGAACCACCGACTCATTCAGACTAAGCTTTGTTTAACAAATTTGCAGTTACTTTATTTTGGGATCGAATCATTTCAAATCATCGTCGCGCAGGATAACATTTATGAAAAAATCACTGGGTTTCACGCTTATTGAACTGATGATTACCGTCGCGATTATCGGCATATTAGCCGCAGTGGCATTGCCTTCCTATCAGGATTATTTGACACGCAGCAAGCTGGCAGAGGCCCATTCTTTACTGGCCGATATGCGTGTCAAGCTCGAACAGCATTTCCAGGATAACCGTAGCTATGTGGGAGCTTGCGCGGCGGGCAGCGTAGCATTACTGCCTACCAGTAAATATTTCACCTTTACCTGCCCGACCCTGAACGCAACACAATTCGAGGCGAGGGCAACTGGCATCGCTAACCAAGGTACGGGAAGTTTCATCTTCACAATCAACCAGGACAACGCTCGCACCACTGCCGGCGTTCCATCGGGATGGGCAACAGCCAGTCCCAACAATTGCTGGATCAGAGCAAAAGGTGGTACGTGTTGACCGCAAACCACACGCACAACTCGGGTTTCACGCTAATCGAGCTGATGATAACGATCGCATTGCTCGGCATTCTGTCATCTTTCGCGATACCTAGTTACCGCATCTGGATTCAGAACACCCAGATTCGAGGTGGTGCCGAGGCCATTTTGAACGGTATTCAATTAGCTCGTTCAGAAGCGGTTCAGCGCAATACTAATACTCAGTTTGTGCTAGGCAGCAAAGCCGACTGGACTGTTCAAACGGCGGCAGGCACGACCATCCAGACTCGTACCTCGCAGGATGGAAGCCCGAACGTCACAGTCGCCGTTACGCCAGCCGGTGCAACCACCATAACCTTCAACGCCTTCGGCCGGGTTCAGAACGCCAACGCCATTAACCGAATCGACGTGGATTCGTCGGTTCTTAACACCGCGGACAGCCGGGAAATGAGGATCACAATCGGCGCCGGCGGCAACATTAGAATGTGCGACCCTAATTTGACAGTGAGTTCACCCAATGATCCACGCGCCTGTTAGACCCATAGCCAAGCTCCATACCTCCATGCACAACCAACGAGGTTCCGTGCTGCTCGAAGCCTTAATCGCCATATTGATTTTTTCGATGGGCATCCTGGCGCTGATTGGCATGCAGGCAGCCGCCATCAGCAATGTCTCCGATGCCAAGTACCGCAGTGATGCGGCGTTCCTTGCCAACCAGGTAATTGGTGAAATGTGGGCGAATCAGCCCAACATAACATCCTATGCCTACGGCGGGACAGGCACACCACCCGCCGTACTGACTAACTGGGTTGCCAGAGTGCAAAGCACCTTGCCGGGCGCAACCGCCAACGCGCCAACGATAGCAATTGGGGCCAACAACCTGGTTACTATAACAGTGTCATGGCAACCCCCCAAGACCCCGGTTGCGCACAGGCACCAGGTAATTACTCAGATCAACAATTGAGGCAGAACAGACCATGACTGCGCGCATTTCGAAAAAAACAAGTCGGGGTTTCAGCCTGGTTGAACTCATGGTAGGTATGGTTATCGCCCTGATTTCCACCTTGGCTATCTTGCAAGTATTTACCTTTTTTGAAGGACAAAAAAGAACAACCACCAGCGGCAGCGATGCGCTCCAGGCAGGGGCCATCGCCCTGTACCAGATCGAGCGCGATGTCCGCCAAGCCGGTTATGGGTTCAACAGCCTCACCCTGATGGGCTGCACCATCAAGGCCTATGATGAAGGGGCCGGAACGCCTTACGAGTTCGATTTCAATCTTATCCCCGTCCAGATTGTTCAGGGAGTGGGGACGAATCCGGACACCATCACCCTTTCTTATGGCAATTCCCCACTCCAGACCGCGCCAGCCTTAATTACTGCTGATTACAACGGGAATGCGGCAAATTTAAAAGTTAACAATCGCTTCGGCTTCAAGGAAGGTGATCTGGTCATCATCGCCGAGCCCGGCAAAGACTGCACGCTTGCCCAGGTCACCGGCCTGCCTGCCGCTGTCGATGCCTGTGGAGGTTCGAGCGCGGCGGCCCAAACTGACAACATCATACATAATTCCGGCAACTACAAAGACCCAAATAAAGGCTGCCAGCAGGTTGCTGCCCGCTACAACAAGCCTTCCGGGCTGGGCATCGCATACAACGTCAATTCACCGGTGTTCAATCTGGGTGGAATACCCACCATCAATGAGTACACCATCCAGAATAACCAGCTGATGGTGCGAAATGTCCTTACCCCCGACCCGGCTGTCGCCATCATGGATGGCATTGTCAGCATGCACGCACAATACGGCTTTGACACCCGTGCGGGCATTATTTCTGATTTGAGGGTCGACACTTATAGCGACACCATGCTGGACGCAGATGGCAATGGCGTCATTGGAAGCAGCGGAGACTTTAGCCGCATTGGCTCAGTACGCCTGGTTGTCGTTGCGCGCAGCGGCCTGCGTGAGAAACCCGATCCGGCAACAGGATTATGCAATGTCACGTCCGCAGCGTCCTTTTCATTGAACTGGGCTGGCGGTGCCATCACCCTGCCCAATGACGCAGACGGAACGAGTTGGCAGTGCTATCGCTACAAGACCTTCGAAACGACTGTACCAGTCAGAAACATGATCTGGAGACCAGTATGACCCCCCAAGACTCAAACCGGCGATTCACGAAAGTTGCTTCCCTGCGCCAACAGCAAAAGGGCATGTCACTCTTTATTGCACTGATCGTGCTGGTTGCGATGACATTGGCCGGCATAGCACTGGTGCGCTCGATAGATACCACCACGGTAATTTCAGGCAACCTCGCGTTCAGGCAGAGCACCCTGAACGCAACCGATCAGGGCGTCAATGCCGCCTATCTCTGGCTAATGAGCAAAGTGGGCACCTCCTCGCTCAACAACTCCGATTCGAGCGCCGGCTATTACTCATCCAAGCTCGATCCTGAACCTGACTGGAAAGATACGGCGACCTGGTCTGGACTCAACACCGCAACCCTCGCCACGGATGCCGCCAGCAATACCACCACCTACATTATCCATCGCATGTGTACCCAGCCCAATACCGCCTATAACGGCAACAATGGTGGCGTGGCAAACCAGTGCTCCACTGCCGTCTCCACTTCCAGTGGTGTCTGCCCCGGAGGTAGTCAGAGTATTGGCAATTACTGCTTCGACGCAACCGCATCCGGTGTTTATTACCGCGTCACCGCCCGTACAATTGGCCCGCGCAATTCGACCAGCATCGTTCAAGCCATGCTGCTGATTCCATTCTGATCGGCATGTTTGTGCAACAGGAGAAAACCATGAACGTACAATCCCACTCTTACGGCAAGCAGGCTTTGCTGACTGTACTATTTATTTGCGCGAATCTTGCGGGGCTACCCAGCCACGCGGCCGTCACGGAATTGGCGGACGTACCGCTCGCCCAAGCCACTACGGCGACAGTCAGGCCCAACCTGTTTTACATTCTGGATGATTCCGGCAGCATGATGCAGCAATACACGCCGGACTACATCAGCGACCGCTGGGGCGGCGGCTCGTACCCTGGCGACTTCCACTGCCTGGACAGCGGCGACGACGCCGACTCCAACCGGGACAAATGCCTGATTGGCGATCCACCCTATATGTCAAGTGATTTCAACACCCAGTATTACAATCCGGCCATCGTTTATTCTCCCCCGGTGAAATTCAACGGCACCAAGTTCAACAGCATGAATGCCGCCAATTCCACCAACTGGAGTGCCGTTCTGACCGACGGCTTCAACCGGCAGAATACCAACCAGTTGGAGCAGTCCAACACCAGCGTGAACCTGACCACCCAGTACCCCGATCGGGTCTGGTGCCTTGACCCGGCTGACTCCGCCACCGGTGCGAACTGCAAAACCAATTCGGCCAGTTACTCCTATCCGGACAACACCCCCGGTGGCTACAACCGGGGCAAGGACTCCTCCAGCAACATCAAATACAAATACGGCGCCCCCTACTATTTCACCATTGCCGCCAAGGAATACTGCACCTCTACCGACCTGAAGACCTGCCAAGTCGCCGATGCGCCGACCGGCATCTACACCATTCCCGCCACAGTGCGCTGGTGCGATTCTGCAGCCATGACCAACTGCCAAGCCAAGAAGACCGGCTCTTTTCAGTATTCCCGTTTTTCCAATACCTCGGCAGGCTCCACCGCCAAGGGCACGATCGTAATCGGCAACTCCGGCTCGGATGACTCCGTCAGTATCACCAGCATTCAAATTGACGGTATCAACGTCATCAACACTACCATCACTTCCAGCACCGGCACAAATGCCACCGCCGAGCGGCAGACCGTTGCCTCTGCCGTTGCTTCGGCAATTAATGCCTATAATGGAACTACCCCGGCTACGCCATATCCTGGATATTCCGCCACCGCCAGCAACGACACGGTGGTAATCACTCCCACCACCGGTTCCGGCAACGTCACCGCGCTTTCCAACAGCGCAATCCCCAACGGCCGGGTGATCATGGCCTTCTCACCCTCCACGGGCACCACCGCAGCCACCTCGCGCGTCGACTTTTCGAACACCACCACTTCTGGGGCCGTCACCAGCATCACGGTCAACGGCGTCGAAATCCTGAATGGCACCATAGCCGCATCCAGCAGCACAAGCGGCAGCACGCGCAACAAGAACATGGCCTTGGCCGTGTGCAACCGGATCAATACCTATTTGAATTCCACGCCATTCGAATATACCGGCGCTTCCAGTGCGACCGGCACTTCCTGCCCGACCAATTCCGCCACTTTCTACATCCAGGCGCCGGTAGCGCAGGGTTCGGCACCAAATGGCTTCAGCATCGTCATCACCGCGTCCAATACAGACACAACCATCGCCAACGCCAGCACTCTAACTGGCGGCATTTCGCGCAGCATGCCAACCACCGTCTCCAACATCAGCGGCGGCGGCGCGGGCCTCAGCACCTTCTCGCGCATCAACATCGTGCCGACCACTACAGCCTATCCACGCGGCGCAAGCCGCCTCGACTGCGTTGCCAGCGCCAGTTCGTGCAGCTACGCTGAAGAAATGACCAACTTCGCCAACTGGTACGCTTACTACCGCACCCGCATGCAAATGATGAAATCCTCCAGCAGCGTGGCATTCCTGCCGCTGGGCGACAACTACCGGGTCGGCTTTTACACCATCAATACATCCAGTGTCACCCAAAGCATTAGTGGAAGCAGCCCGAACCGCTATTCCAGCACCAAGTTTCTGGATATTTCGAATTTCGATGCAACCCAGAAAGAGTATTGGTACAACACCTTGTTTTATCAGGTTCCATCGGGGTCAACACCGCTGCGCGGCGCACTCACCAAGGCCGGAAAAATTTTCCAGAAGAACTGGAGCGGTGCAGTCGACCCGGTGCAATACTCCTGCCAGCAGAACTTCTCACTACTCACCACGGATGGTTACTGGAACGAGACCTATAGTGGCGTGGGTGATCAGGACAACTCCGACACCGGCTACTCCACCCGCGCCGTGGGGGCCTATGATGGCAATATCGGGTCAACCGATACCCTTGCCGACGTAGCCATGTATTACTACAAAAATGACCTCCGGCCAACCGGCACGACCGGTGTACTGGGTACGGACGTGTCCAAGGACAACGTACCGACTTCCGACAAGGATCCCGCCCCCCACCAGCACATGATCACCTTCACCCTGGGTCTGGGCGTTGATGGCGTTATGACCTACCGGCCAGACTATGAAACCGCCACCAACGGCGACTTCTACAACATCAAAACTGCTTCAACTGGCTGCGCCTGGGCGTCCGGAGTATGCAACTGGCCAAAGCCGGTAAACGACTCGGAAACCGCAGTGGATGATCTTTGGCATGCGGCGGTAAATGGCCGTGGCCATTATTTCAGCGCCCGCGATCCGGCCGCTCTTGCCAGCGGGCTGTCTGAGGCTCTCAGCAGCATCAAGATCATCACCGGCGCCGCTGCGGCTTCCGCCACCAGCAGCCCGAACATCACACAGACCGACAATTCAATTTACAGTACCTTTTTCCGCACCCTCAAATGGGATGGCGAGGTCAAGGCGCAATCCATCGATCCGGCTACCGGCAATGTCATTGCCACCGTCAACTGGTCGGCGCAAACCCTGCTTGACGCCAAGGCATTGGACTCCTCGGATACGCGCACGATTTACACCCGAGATACCTCAACCGGACTACTCAAGACTTTTGACTGGACCAATCTGAACGCCACTGAGAAAGCCTATTTCAACAGCAAATCTGCCACGATGTCGCAATATTCGACCCTTGACTCTGCCCAGAGATTGCTGGCGGACAATGGTGAGAATCTGGTCAACTACCTGCGTGGGCATAGCGAGTATGAAGGTATACTTTACCGTGACCGCGAGCATATCCTCGGCGATACAGTTAACGCCAAACCCGCCTATGTGGCGCGGCCGAAGTACAATTTCGGCGATACCGACTACGCAACTTTCAAGACCACTCAGGCGGCGCGCCAGGCGATGCTCTACATTTCAGCCAATGACGGCATGCTCCATGCCTTCAACGCCAGCCCTGACGCCACCGCCGGAGGTGGTGGTGAAGTTTGGGCATATGTGCCCCGTATGATCATGTCTGATTTGTACCAGTTGGCAAACGATAACTACTCGACCAACCACAAGTTTTTCGTGGATGGGACACCAGAATCCATGGATGTCTATATTGGCGGTGTGTGGAAAACCATTCTTGTTGGAGGGCTGAACAAAGGGGGACGGGGCTATTACGCGCTAGACATCACTGACCCCAATAACCCGACAATGCTGTGGGAAACCTGCTCCGACAGCACCGTTTGCGCAAATTCCGATACCGACCTGGGCTATAGCTACGGCAACGCAGTGATCACGAAACGCCCATCTGACGGAAAATGGGTCGTACTGGTCAGTTCCGGACATAACAACGTTAGCCCGGGAACCGGTAAGGCGTTCCTGTTTGTGCTGGATGCGGCGAACGGGAGCGTCCTTAGCAAAATTGACACTGGTTTCGGTTCGACTACGGATCCAGCCGGGTTATCCATGATTTCTGGATGGTCGAACAATCCCAACACCGACAACAAAGCGCTCCGTATCTATGGAGGAGACCTGCGCGGCAACCTTTGGCGCTTCGACCTTACTACCAACTCTGTCATTAAACTCGGCGAACTTAAGGACGGCAGCAACAACACACAACCCGTCACGACCCGCCCGGAACTTGGGATATGCGGCACTTCAACCGAAATGATCTTCGTCGGAACCGGCCGTTATCTTGGTCTCAACGATTCACTAGATGCCAGCCAGCAATCCTTTTATGCAATCAAGGACTCGACCGCCGCATGGGGCAACCTGAGAAGCACCCCGATCGTTCAGCAAACTCTCGCTGCCTCATCGACAACCTCGCGAACGATAAGCACCAACCCGGTGGACCTGAGCTCTAATACGGGCTGGCTTCTGGATTTCAACCCTGCTAACAGTTCACCTGGGGAACGTGTTACCGTTGATCCTCAGCTCGTTCTGGGCACGATGCTAATCGCGACCAATGTTCCAAAACAGGACGCCTGTTCTACCGGCGGCGACAGCTGGTTCTATCAGTTGAACTATTGCACGGGCTCATACATCTCAACATCCGCAGTACAAAGTATAGCGGCCAATAAAATCACGGGCTCCCTGACAGTAGGCTTCGTCGTGATCCGCCTCCCGGACGGCACAATCAAGACCATCGTTACCAGCGCTTCAGGCGATAAGCAAACTCAAGGGGTAGACATCGGTGGTGGAGGCGCCTCGGGGAAAAGAGTTTCCTGGCGCGAAGTCCTGGACTGAAAATCAGTTTTACTGATTTAGTCTGATTCAGGACTTTAAGAAGTGAGAGGAACTTTCCAGCGCACCCGGCCACTTCAAGTCGGGTGCGCTCGCTTAATCGTGCTCAGATAAGGAAAGACTCTTCGGGATAGGAAACACCACGTTCTCGGCGATGCCACTCAACTCCTCCACGTTACCGGCGCCAAGCTGTTCCAGCCGGGCAATCACTTCCTTCACCAGCACCTCCGGTGCGGAAGCTCCTGCGGTAACGCCGGCTTTTTTCCTGCCTTGCAGCCAGACAGGTTCGATCTGGCTGGCGTTGTCCACCATGTAGGCGGCTACCCCCATGTTCTGCGCCACTTCGCGCAGGCGATTTGAATTGGAGCTGTTGGGCGAGCCCACCACAATCACGACGTCGCACTGCTGCGCCAGGGTTTTCACTGCATCCTGGCGGTTCTGTGTGGCGTAGCAGATGTCGTCCTTTTTCGGGCCGCTGATACTTGGAAAGCGCAGTTTCAACGCGGTGACGATACGGCTGGCGTCGTCCATAGACAGGGTGGTCTGGGTGACATAGGCGAGATTATTTTCGTTGCTAACGTGCAATCCAGCCACGTCCTCCGGCTTTTCGACCAGGTACATGCCGCCATCTGCCTGCCCCATGGTGCCTTCCACTTCGGGGTGGCCCTTGTGGCCAATCATGATGATTTCCTTGCCCTGCCTGCGCATCCGCGCCACTTCCAGGTGCACCTTGGTCACCAGCGGGCAGGTCGCATCGAACACTTTCAGGCCGCGCGCTTCCGCCTCCTGCTGCACGGCTTGCGAAACACCGTGGGCGCTGAAAATCAGCGTGCTGCCGGACGGCACTTCGGCAAGATCCTCAATGAACACCGCACCTTTGGCGCGCAAGCTCTCCACCACGAACTTGTTGTGGACGACCTCGTGGCGCACATAAATCGGCGCACCGAACAGTTCCAGCGCGCGCTCCACGATCTCGATGGCGCGATCCACACCAGCGCAGAAGCCGCGAGGGTTGGCGAGCAACACTTCCATATTTACTCCAGAATTTCCTGAATCTCTACTTCGAATTTCAGCGGGTAGTCGCACAGGGGATGATTGAAATCCACCAGCGCATCGGTCTCGGTTTTGTCGAGAATCACCCCCATCACGGCCTCGCCGCTGGGCAGGTTGAATTCGATCAGGCTGTCGATTTCTACAACGATGTCATCCGGGAACATGTCCAGTTCGATCCGCTGCACCAGTTCCGGATCGCTCAGGCCGAACGCCTGCTCGGGCTCAAGCAGAAATACGCGTTGCTCGCCCGGTTCCAGTCCGATCAGACACTTCTCCAGGTTTTCCGCAATTTCACCGGCACCGATCTCCAGGACGACAGGCTCGTCTTCCTCGTAGGTATCGAAAATCACCTCGCCCTCTTGGACAGAGATGGTGTAATGCACACTCACTTTATCGCCGGCAGCGGCAGTTTGTTTGCTCATGGTCGCCTCCTAAGTTTATTACTTTAAAGTGAGAAACAAGGAGTTGAGCCGCGGCTGTGCCGCCTTTTACTTTTCTCCTCACTCCTCACCCCTCACGGTTTTGCGGGTTTTTTAAAGCTGTCCCAGATCAGCAGTCCTGCGCCGCCAGTGATCGCCATGTCGGCGACATTAAACGCGGGCCAATGATAGCCTTGCACATAAAAATCGAGAAAATCCACTACGTGGCCGAGCAGAATACGGTCCATCAGGTTACCGATCGCACCACCGAGGATCATGGCAAGGGCCAGGCTGAAAAGTCTTTCCCCGCGATGCTTGCGCAACAGATAGACGATCACCACTGCCGCAACCACTGCAACCCCGCTAAAAAACCCGCGCTGCCACCCCCCGGCTCCGGCCAGAAAGCTGAACGCCGCGCCGGAATTGTAGGCCAGAACCAGGTTGAAGGAGGGCATCACCGCGATCACTTCGCCAAAGACTAGCGACTGCAACACCCACTGCTTGCTCAGCTGGTCGAGCAAGACAATGACCACGCTGAGCACGAGCCAGCCCCACCCGTTACGCATACTGGCGCGGCTCGCCTTCGCCGTGCAGATTGGAAACACAGCGTCCGCACAAGCCGGGCTTGGCGGCATCGGCACCCATATCGGCGCGGTAGTGCCAGCAGCGCTCGCACTTCTGCTCCGGGCTGGCACTGACACGGATACCCACCCCGGCTTCGCCAGCCACCGCTTCGGGATGGCCACCTTGATGCAAACGCGCCTGCGACGTAATGAACACGAAACGCAAGTCATCACCGAAAGAATCAAGGAGGTCGAAGATTTCGCCGATGGCATAAAGATCCACCTCGGCGGCCAGCGAGGACCCGATTTTCCCAGCCACCCGCACTTCTTCCAGTTGCTTCTGCACATCGGCACGCACGCGACGCAACTGCACCCAGCGCTGCCTGATCACATCCTCTTCCGGCTGGGTCGGCATCACATCGTTCCAGGTGTGCAGAAATACGCTGTCTTCCGGGATTTTAGCCAGCACCTGCCACACTTCCTCGGCAGTAAAGGAGAGGATGGGTGCCATCAACCGCACTAGGCTGTGGGTGATATGGTAAAGCGCATTCTGCGCCGAGCGGCGGGCGCGGGAATCAGCGCCGGCGGTGTACAGTCGATCCTTCAGGATATCCAGGTAGAAACCGCCCAGATCTTCGGAACAGAAGGCTTGCAGTTTCTGAACGATGAAGTGGAACTCGTATTTTTCATAGTGTGCTTTGCAATCGTTCTCGAAATCCCTTGCCATCGCCAGTGCGTAACGGTCGATCTCCAGCCATTCTTCAACCGGCAGAGAGTGCTGCGCCGGATCGAAATCGGCGATATTCGACAGCAGAAATCGCAAGGTGTTGCGGATGCGGCGGTAGCTCTCGGACACCCGCTTGAGGATCTCGTCGGAAATGGTCAGTTCTCCGGAATAGTCGGTGGAAGCGACCCACAGGCGCAGCATGTCGGCACCGAGACTGTCCACTACCTTTTGCGGCGCGATCACATTGCCCTTGGACTTACTCATCTTGTGGCCGTTGCCGTCGACCACGAAACCGTGCGTGAGGAGAGCCTTGTAAGGTGCGTGGCCATCCACTCCGCAGCCGGTGAGGAGCGATGACTGGAACCAGCCACGGTGCTGATCGGAACCTTCCAGATACAGGTCCGCTGGATGCTGCAGATAGTCGCGCCGTTTTAATACGCAGGCGTGAGACGAGCCGGAATCGAACCAGACATCGAGAGTGTCGCTCACCTTCTGGTAGGTTTCCGCCTCGGCACCGAGCAGTTCGCTGGCTTCCAGGCTGAACCAGGCTTCGATGCCCTGCTGTTCCACGCGTTGCGCCACCTGCTCCAGCAGTTCCGCGGTGCGCGGGTGCAGTTCGCCGCTTTCCTTGTGAACGAACAGCGGCATCGGCACGCCCCAGTTGCGCTGGCGCGAAACGCACCAGTCCGGGCGATTCTTGATCATGGCCTCGAGTCGAGCGCGACCCCACGCCGGGAAAAACTCGGTGTTCTCGACGGCTTTCAACGCAGCGGTACGCAGGCTGCTGTGCTGCCCGGTAGTTTCCATGCCGATGAACCACTGGTGCGTGGCGCGAAAGATGATCGGCGTCTTGTGCCGCCAGCAGTGCGGGTAGCTGTGCTTGAGCTTGATTTCCAGCAACAGCGCACCGCTGTTGGTCAGAGTTTCGACCACGGTCTTGTTGGCCGCCCAGATCGACTGGCCGCCGACCAGGGGAACGCTGGCGTAAAACTTGCCATCGCCGCCTACCGGACAATCCACCAACAGATCGTACTTGCCACCAACTGCGTAGTCTTCCAGGCCATGGGCCGGCGCGGTATGCACCAGTCCGGTACCCGCTTCGAGCGTGACGTGGTCGCCGCAGATCACCGGCACGGTGCGGTCGTAGAAGGGATGCTGCAATTGCAGATATTCCAGCGCCGAGCCTTGCACGGTCGCCACCACTTCTACCGCGTCGAAACCGTAGCGCGTGATGCAGGCCTCTGCCAGATCGCGCGCCAGGATCAGGATACCCTTTGGCGTCTGGATCAGGTCGTAGATGAAATCGGGGTGAACACACACCGCCTGGTTAGCCGGCAGGGTCCACGGCGTGGTCGTCCAGATCACCGCATACACTGGCAAGTCAAAACCAGCGCCCTTCACGTTTGCTCCCTCTCCCCCTGCGGGAGAGGGGTTGATACCCAGCGCCTTGGCCAGCGCGGCGACATCCTTCACGGCAAAGGCGACGTCGATTGCCGGTGAAGCCTTGTCCTCGTATTCCACCTCGGCTTCCGCCAGGGCGGAGCCACAGTCCACGCACCAGTGCACCGGCTTCTGCCCCTGGTAGAGGTAGCCGTTGGCGTGGATGCGGCCCAGCGTGCGCATGATATCGGCCTCGAACCTGAAGTCCATGGTCAGGTAGGGATTATTCCACTCTCCCAGAACACCAAGACGGATGAAGTCGGCCTTCTGGCGCTCGATCTGCGATGCCGCATATTCCCGGCACAGCTCGCGGAATCTGGCGGCGGGAATCTCCTTGCCGTGCTGTTTCTCCACCTGCAGCTCGATCGGCAACCCGTGGCAGTCCCAGCCGGGCACGTAGGGCGCATCGAAGCCGGACAGAGTCTTGCTCTTGACGATGATGTCCTTGAGCACCTTGTTGACCGCATGGCCGATGTGGATGTCGCCGTTGGCATAGGGCGGACCGTCGTGCAGAATGAATTTGGGCCGTCCAGCGCTGACCTCACGGATTTTCTCGTAGAGCTTTCTTTCCTGCCACTGTTTCAGCCAGCCCGGCTCGCGCTTGGCGAGATCGCCGCGCATCGGGAAGGGAGTGTCAGGTAAATTGAGCGTGTCTTTGTAATCAGCCATTTATAACCTCTCACCGCAAGGGACGCGAAGGACGCGAGGGAAAACAAAAAAGCTTTTCCTTTGCGTACCTTTGCGTCCTTAGCGGTTAATAAAGAATTTCTTCGCGTTTTCTACGTCTGCCGCAATCTGTGCAGTCAGCGTCTCAAGATTAGGGAACTTCATTTCGTCGCGCAGCTTGAGCAGAAATTCCACGTGCAGGTGCTGGTTGTAAAGGTCGCCGTTGAAGTCGAACAGAAACACTTCCAGCGTAGCCTTGCCTTTGTCGTCAATGGTCGGGCGCACGCCCAAGCTGGCCGCGCCCTGCAGCGGCTTGTCACCGATCCCGTGAACCTCGACCGCAAAAATACCGGCCAGCGGCGGCTTGTTGTGCTTCATCTGGATGTTGGCTGTAGGGAAGCCGATCTTGCGGCCAAGGCTTGCGCCGTGCACCACCTTGCCGCTGATGCTGTAATGGCGGCCGAGATAGCGCTCGGCAAGAGCCAAGTCGCCATTCGCCAACGCCTCGCGCACGACGGTGCTGGATGCGCGCTGACCGGACACGGTCACGCTGTCCATGGCTTCCACCTCAAAATCATATTGCTTTCCGGCCTGCTGCAACATGGTGAAATCACCGGCGCGTTTGGCACCAAAACGGAAATCATCGCCCACCAGCACCCAGCGCGTCTGCAAACCCTCGCACAGGATACGGCTGATAAAGTTCTCAGCGCTGACCTGAGCGAAGCGTTTGTTGAAACGAAGGATAAAGACCCGCTCCACGCCGAAGCGCTCAAACAGTTCCAGCTTTTCACGCAGGTTGGAAAGGCGCGCCGGCGCTTGCTCTGGAGTAAAGAATTCGCGCGGATGCGGCTCGAAGGTCATCACGCAGGGCGACAGTCCACGCTCCCGCGCCGCCTGCGTGAGACGGGCGAGCATGGCCCGGTGGCCAATATGCACGCCATCGAAATTTCCAATGGTAAGCGCGACCGGAGATAGAGGCTGGGCGGGTGTTCCGCGGTAAATCAACATAGCCGTGTGCAAAAAAGATGAGATTATAACCCAAAAAGCCGTATTTCACCGCGGAGGACGCAGAGGAAAAACAAGGGTTTAAGACCTGCTTAGGCGAGGGTTTTATGGCGAGTTAGCCTTTGTATTACTCTGCGTCCTCCGCGCCCTCTGCGGTTCATATCTTTTACCAAAAAAACAGCCTGTCATTTAGCGCCGTGGCGGATGAAATCCTTGACCCTCACACCGAACAGCGTGAGCGCGGCAAAATAGGCTCCCGCTCCGGCTACGACTGTCCAGCTCAGGTGAACCACACGGGAGACGATGCCGCCCTTGAGCCACACTTCCTCCCCTCCCATGGCAAACCACAGCACCCCGCCCATCACCGCTAAAGCAGCCGTCACCTGCAGGAAAAACTTAAGCCAGCCGGGCTGGGGATGATAGATATCGTGCTGGCGCAGATGATAGAACAGCAACCCGGCGTTGAGGCATGCCCCCAGGCCGATGGAAAGTGCCAGCCCGGCGTGTCTGAGATCCAGAATAAAAACGAAAATGAGGTTCATTATCTGCGTCGAGAACAGGGTGAAAAGCGCGATCTTGACCGGCGTCCGAATGTTCTGTCGGGCATAGAAACCCGGCGCCAGCACCTTCACCATGATCAGGCCGAGCAATCCGAGGCTGTAGGCGAGCAGCGCTTCCCGCGTCATCCACAAGTCGGTAAGCGTGAACTTGCCATAGAAAAACAGCGTGGAAATCAGCGGCACCGACAGAATCGCCAGCGCCAGCGCGGCAGGCAGTGCCAGCATCAGAGTCAGGCGCAGGCCCCAGTCGAGCAGGCGGGAATACTCCACGGTAGAGGCATCAGCGTAGTGCTTGGCCAGGCTGGGCAGCAGAATGGTGCCCAGTGCCACGCCGAGGATGCCAGTGGGGAATTCCATCAGGCGGTCGGCGTAATACAGCCAGGACACGCTGCCGGTCACAAGGAACGAGGCAAAGATAGTGTTGATCAACAGGCTGATCTGGCTAATCGATACACCGAAGACTGCCGGGCCCATTTGCTTCAGAATCCGCCACACCCCCTCGTCGTTGAACTTCAGACGAAAGCGCGGCAGCAGCCCGAGCTTCGCCAGATGGGGAAGCTGGAAACCGAGCTGGAGCAGGCCGCCGAGCAGCACTGCAACTCCCAGCACCAGCACCGGCGGATCGAAATACGGCGCCAGCCAGAGCGCGCAGCCGATGAAGGACAGGTTGAGCAGCGCCGGGGTGATGGCCGGCACGGAAAACTTGCTGTAGGTATTGAGGATACCGCCAGCCAGCGAAACCAGCGAGATGAAAAAGATGTAGGGAAAAGTCAGACGCAATAAATCGACCGTCAGATCGAATTTGCTCGGCACCGCGGCAAAACCGGGCGCACTGATATAGATCAGCACCGGCGCGGCAAGAACGCCAATCACCGAGACGACAAGAAGAATCAGCACCAGCAATGTCGCTACATGATCCACCAGATCGCGCGTTGCATCATGGCCGCGCTTGGACTTGTATTCCGCCAGGATAGGCACGAACGCCTGGGAAAAAGCCCCTTCGGCAAACAGTCGCCGCAGCAGGTTGGGAATCTTGAAGGCAACGAAAAATGCGTCGGAATACAGCCCCGCACCGAACACCCGGGCAATGATGGTGTCGCGCAGGAAACCCAGGATGCGGGAAATCAGGGTCATGCTGCCGACGGCGGCCAATGCCTTCAATAAATTCATGGATTACGCTATAAAACCAAAAGCGGCTATGTTATAGCGTTTGCCCAATGCTTTCCAGACAAGAGAATTGGTCTATGATTGAGTGTTGCCGTAAACAATGAAAGTCGATACAATTAAACTTAGTCTAATTTACTGACTTGTTTTAATCCACCCACCATCTGGAGCACAATACACTATGGAACACACCCTGCCAGCACTGCCTTATGCCATGGACGCCCTGCAACCGCACATGTCCAAAGAAACCTTCGAATACCACTACGCCAAGCACCATCAGGCCTATGTCACCAACCTGAACAACCTGATCAAGGGCACCGAATTCGAAAACCTGGACCTGGAAGCCATCATCAAGAAGGCCCCGGCCGGTGGTGTCTACAACAACTCCGCCCAAGTCTGGAACCACACCTTCTTCTGGAACTGCATGAAGCCGAACGGCGGCGGCGAACCCACCGGTGCGCTGGCTGATGCCATCAAGGCCAAGTGGGGTTCTGTTGATGATTTCAAGAAAGCCTTCCAGACCTCCGCAGTCGGTAACTTCGGCTCCGGCTGGACCTGGCTGGTGAAAAAGGCTGATGGCTCCGTCGACATCGTCAACATGGGCGCCGCCGGCACCCCGCTGACCACTGGCGACAAGGCCCTGCTGTGTGTGGACGTGTGGGAGCATGCCTATTACATCGACTACCGTAATATGCGTCCGAAGTTCGTTGAGACCTTCCTGGCCAGCCTGGTCAACTGGGACTTCGCGGCAAAGAACTTCGCCTAAAATATTTATGTTTCGTGACAATAAAGGTTTGAACTTTTAAGGTTACCGAAGCAATAAAGTTTTGGCCAAATGCGGTTAAAAAGGGTTCGAAGATAATCTTCGAACCCTTTTTTTATGGGCGAATAATCCGTAATAAAAAGGTATATGAACCGGGAAATGTGTTGTGGAGCAGTGCCGTGAATCACAACGATATGGCGCCTGAAATTGTGTGTGTTTATCACATTAATTGACTATAATGTGCATTATGCACAATACAGATTTGAGAAGGAGCCTAAAATGAACCTCGCTGCCATTCAGGACATCGACAAAGCCAGCGTCCTCGCAGAAGCACTCATCAACGCCGGGAAGAATCTGGGTATGAACCAATCCTGTTTGGGCGACATCATCGGCAAGGACCGCTCTGCCATCAGCCGTGGCAGGATTGAACCGGGCAGTAAGGCCGGTGAATTGGCGCTACTTTTTATCCGCTGCTATCGCGCCCTTTACGTCCTGGTGGGGGGGAATTACCAGCAGATGCAGCATTGGATGCAGACTGAAAACACCCATACAGGCGGCATACCGGCTGAGCAAGCCAAAACGGTACAAGGTCTGGTCACGGTGCTTGAATACCTGGATGCCATGCGAGGAAAGCTTTAAGTGGTCAACTGGAATGCCTGCCTGGCAACTACCAAGCCGGTCAGGCTCTCAGGCAGCTTGCTTCGTCTCGTGGAAAGTCAGGAGCAAGTGGCAACACACCAGCTTGTCAGCTCACTTAGCCGGCAGGCCGCACTCGAAGACATGCTGGAAGCAACCAAGCCTCCTTTGCGCAAACACTCCGAGGGACTTCATTATCTGCTGGCCACGCCGTTCCGCTATCCGCCCCTGAAGCATGGTTCCCGCTTTGGCTCACGCAACGAACCCAGCCTGTTTTACGGTTCCCAGGGAACCAGGACCGTCCTTATGGAGGCAGCCTACTACCGCTTCGTATTCTGGTTTGGCATGACGACGCCTCCATTCGGCAAGTTAGACACCCAACACACTCTATTCGAGGCGGCCTATCAGACTGACAGGGGCTTCAAGCTGCAGGCGCAACCGTTCACCGCTTACCATGCCGAACTCACCCATCCCGCTGATTACCAGACTAGCCAGGCACTCGGGGCTATCCTGCGAGCAGATGGCATCCAGGCTTTTGAGTTTGCGTCTGCCCGAGATCCTGAAGGGGGTATCAATGTTGCGCTGTTCACGCCCGAAGCCTTCCCTGGAAAGAACCCTATTTCACAAGAATCCTGGTTCTGTGAATTAACCGGAGAGCGAGTCAGATTTCATGCTGTCCGCGGCACAGGAATCCATGAATTCCCTATTGAGATTTTCCTGGTAGGCGGCAAACTTCCGCAGCCCGCTTAGTTGAAGATATTAATGACCAACAAAACAACGACAAAATGTTTGAACAAATGTCGTCAAAAAGGGTTCGAAGCTTTATCTTCGAACCCTTTTTTTATGCGCACACAATCCTCAGGAACGCGTTTACACAAGAAACTCATCGGCTGGTCATCAAGGCAACGGCTACTCGGCTGGCTCCTGGTGGCGTACCTGTTCGCCCTGCCTCTGACGGTGATGGCAGCGCCGCTGGCCAACCGCCTCGCCCATAATCCTTCCCCTTACCTCGCACTGCACGGTGCCGACCCGGTGGCTTGGCAGGAATGGAGCCCGGCCACGGTCGCCTTGGCGCGGCAACAAAACAAACTGCTGTTCGTCTCCATTGGCTATTTCTCCTGCCACTGGTGCCATGTAATGCAGCAGGAAAGTTATAGCGACCCGAGAATCGCCGAAATACTCAATCGTGACTTCATTCCGGTGAAGGTGGATCGCGAATTGAATGCCGCGCTGGATGCCGAAATGATCGAATTTTCGCGGCGCTCCCGTGGCGTTGCCGGCTGGCCACTCAATGTATTCATCACGCCCGAAGGCTATCCGCTCTACGCCACGCTTTATTCGAAGCCGGATCAGTTCCTCAGCCTGATAACCCAACTGAGTGAACGCTGGCAGGCGGGGAGCCGGGAACTCAAGGCGGCGGCCAGGAAGACTGCCGGTAGCGGCAAACCGGTGGCATCCGCCCCGGTGAAACTGTCTCCCGATATTGCCGCGACCTGGCGCAAACGCCTGGTGGAAGAGACCTTGGCGATGGCCGACCCCTTGCGCGGCGGACTCGACCAGGCGCGCAAGTTCCCCATCGCACCCCAGCTCACCTCCCTGCTGCAAATCCAGGAGCACCATCCAGACGAGCGGCTTGCTGCATGGCTGACACTGACGCTCGACCGGATGATGAAGGGCGGACTGCGCGACCATGTCGGCGGCGGGTTTTTCCGCTATACGGTCGATCCTGACTGGCACACCCCGCATTACGAAAAAATGCTCTACGACAACGCCCAGCTCGCGTTGCTTTACTTACGTGCCGCCCGCGTATTGGGCAAGCCGCAATACCGGGAAATCGCCTTCGAAACCCTGGATTTCATGCTGGCGGAAATGCGCGATGCGGAAACCGGCGCCTTCATCGCCAGCACATCAGCGGTGGATGGTGAAGGACGGGAAGGCGGAGTCTATCTCTGGAGCAGGGAACAGCTCCGGCAAATGCTGAGCCCGGGCCAGTTTGCCCTGGTCTCGCGCGTTTGGGGGCTGGAAGCTGCGGCGGAGTCGGATCTGGGCTATTTGCCCCAGCAGATGCACGAACCGACGGCAGCGGAGTTAACGCAACTCGAGCCTGTCTACCGCAAGCTGCGGGAGGTGTGGCGACAGCGCCATTTGCCCAAGGACGACAAACTGCTGGCCGGACTGAACGGATTGGCGCTCAAGGCCCTGAGCGAAGCGGCGGCGGAAGATCCCCGTTACCGTCGTTCCGCCGATGAAGTGAAGAATTTTCTGGCCAGGCAACTGTGGCAAAAGGATGGACTGCGACAAGGAATGGGGAAAGGCAAACTATTCGGCACCGCCGAGTTGGAGGGTTACGCCTACGCGGCGGCTGGCCTGCGGTACTACGCCCGCCTGAGCGGGAAGGCGGCAGACCATGCCTTGGTGGACAAACTGGCACGGGAAGCCTGGCGGCGGTTCCATTCTGCCCGAGGATTTCGCCTGGCAGGAACAACCCTGCTCGCCTCCGAAAACTGGCAGGCTAGCATTGTGGACGGAGCAATCCCTTCGCCATCAGCGGAACTGATTACAGCTAGCCAGGCTTCCCGCGACGAGGCACTTCGGCGCAAGGGTTCCGAAGCACTCGGTTTCACGATTCCCTCCATTGGCCGAGACTTGTTCCTGCAGGCGAGCCTGGTGGCAACGATGGATGCCACTGCCCGCTAAGGAATCGGATGACATTCGGCGGCCCATATTCGGAACTTTAAAGCTCTCAGCACGGGCTTTACGCCATGCCGAACAAGCTCCATAACGGCCTCCGGCCTACTACAGGGCAAACGATGTCATCGTATTTGGGTGTCTCAATAAAATCAAAATACTTCCAGCAACCCATCCGCAATTCTTCTAAAATACGCGTCCCTCAACCGCTAAAAAGACCATGCGCCTGATTCTCGCCCCCATGGAGGGCCTTGCCGACCATAGCCTACGCGACATATTGACGCGCCTGGGCGGCATCGACTTGTGCGTGGCCGAATTCGTGCGGGTCACCAACCATTTGCTCACCGAGAAAATGCTCCTACGCACCGTGCCGGAACTAGCCAGCGGTGGATGTACGCGGGCCGGTGTGCCGGTGCGAGTGCAACTGCTGGGGAGCGACCCGGTTTGCCTCGCCGAAAACGCCGCATTCATCGCCAGCCTGGGCGCACCGGGTATCGACCTCAACTTCGGCTGCCCCGCCCCCAAAGTTAATAGTCATGGCGGCGGTGCAGTTCTGCTTCAGTATCCGGAGCAAATCCACGCCATCGTGGCCGCCACTCGCCGCGCCGTGCCGAAACACGTTCCCGTCACCGCCAAGATGCGACTCGGCCTGGAAGACACCTCGCTGACGCTGGATTGCGCCCGCGCCATCGAAGCGGGCGGCGCCGACGAGCTCACCGTCCACGCCCGTACCAAGACCGACCGCTACCGCCCGCCCGCGCGATGGGAATGGCTCGCCCATATCCGCGAAGCCGTGAAGCTGCCGGTGGTAGCGAACGGCGAGGTGTGGACGCCGCAGGACTGGGGAAAAATACGCCAGGTCAGCGGCTGCACCGACGTGATGATCGGGCGCGGCGCCATTGTTCGCCCGGATCTGATGCGCCGCATCAAAACCGGGGATGAGGCCATGCACTGGCCGGAACTGCTGCCCTGGATCATCGATTTCTATGATCAGCTGTGCGCCAGGATGGACCCAAGGCACGCGCCGGGACGGCTCAAGCAATGGCTGGGAATGATGCGTGTCGCCTACCCGGAAGCGGAGGCTTTACACCGGACGTTGCGCACTGAGCGCGATCCGACCGCGGTTGGGAAGATGCTGGAGTATATGCTAAATCCGGCAATTCCCCGTTAAGGACGCAGCCGCTTCAGCATCTCAATACGCTCTTCCAGCGGCGGATGAGTCATGAACAGGCGCTTCAAGCCCGAACCGAACCCACCGGAAATCCCGAAGGCGGCCATTTTTTCAGGCAACGGTGCCGGTTCGTGCTGAGCCTTGAGTCGCTCCAGCGCGGCGATCATGGCGCCCTTCCCGGCCAGTGCCGCGCCGCCCGAGTCGGCGATGAACTCGCGCCGGCGAGAAAACCACATGACGATGATCGAGGCGAGGATGCCCAGCACCATCTCGGCGATAATCATGGTAACGAAGAACGCCGGGCCGGTGCCCCGCTCGGTCTTGAACACCACCTTGTCCACCAGGTAGCCAATGACGCGGGACAGGAACATCACGAAGGTGTTGACCACACCCTGGATCAGCGCCAGCGTCACCATGTCGCCGTTGGCAACGTGGGAGACTTCGTGGCCCAGCACCGCTTCCGCCTCAGGCTTGGTCATGGCCTGCAACAGGCCGGTCGAAACGGCCACCAGGGCATTGTTCTTGTTCATTCCAGTGGCAAAAGCGTTGACGTCGGGCGAGTCGAAAATTGCCACTTCAGGCATGCCGATACCGGCGATCTGAGCCTGCCGCCGCACGGTTTCAACCAACCAGACTTCGCCCGGCGTTTCGGGAGTCTCGATCACCCGCGCACCCGTCATGCGCTTGGCGGTCCATTTGGAAATGGCGAGCGAGATGAAGGAACCACCCATGCCCATCACGGCGGCGAAAATCAGCAAGGAGCTCAAGTTCAGCCCCGCTTCGGTGAGATAAGGCTCCACCCCCAACACCCGCATGGTGATCGAAAGCACCAGAACGATAGCCATATTGGTGGCAAGAAAAAGAATAATACGCTTCATGATTCAGTCTCCAGGGTGTTCGGTTTCTTTGCTGTGCGATTCGGCCTTGTGGGTCAGGAACAGTGCTGCGCCGATCAGGGCGATGGCCCCACCGAGATACATGAGGTCGAGCGGGGTCGATATCTTCATGTTCAGCGCTTCCTCGAACAGGGTGACGATCAGAATCATCAGGATCACCTTGGCCAGACGCGCCTTGAGGTCATCCAGACTCTCGATCACCAGGATCTTGCTGGAGGTCTTGCTGCCATGCGCCTGGTCGATGTCGCTGACGAACAATTCATACATGCCGAGTGCAAAAATCAGCATGAAGGTGGCGAGCAGGTAGCCGTCCACCACCTCCACCACATGGGTGATGGTTTGGTCGTGGAGAAGCTTGCGCGCCTCATCGGTCAGAACGGGGTCGGCGTAATGCAGCATGTGGCTGACCAGATACACCACGTCCACCGTGGCCATGTAAAAAATCGCGGTAGCAGCGGCCATGCTCGCCACCACCGCCACCACGACCACAAAGCGCCCGTTCCAGAGGGTGCTTTCGAACAACTTTTCGATCATTTTCAGCATGGGCGGTTATTCATTGCTATTCATGAAACCCAGCAGATGCAGCAGGCTGGTGAACAGGTTAAAGATGGACACGAACAGCGTGACCGTGGCCATGATGTAGTTGGTCTCGCCGCCGTGAATGATATTGCTGGTTTCGTACAGGATCAGCCCGGACATGAGCAGCACGAAAATCGCCGAAACCGCCAGTGACAGACCGGGCAGTTCAAAGAACATCGCCCCCAGTCCAGCCAGAAAACCGACCAGGATGCCGACCATGAGAAAGCCGCCCATGAAGCTGAAATCCTTGCGGCTAGCCAGCGCGTAGCCGGAGAGCCCAAGGAAGATCGCGCCGGTGAGCCCCATTGCGGTCATCACGATCTGTCCGCCGTTGGGCAGGCCCAGATAGTGGCTGACAATCGGCCCCAGGGTGTAGCCCATGAAGCCGGTAAGGGCGAACACGAACGCCAGCCCGAGCGTGCTGTCACGGAACTTGGTGGTAAGGAACAGCAGACCGAAATAGCCGATCAGGGTGATGATCATGCCCGGATGGGGCAGATTCATCGCCACCGCCGCCCCTGCGGTCAGCGCGCTGAACAGCAGCGTCATCGACAGCAGCATGTAGGTGTTGCGAATCATCTTGTTGGTGGCAAGGGCCGGCAGGGCTTGCGCCTGATTGATGGAATGGATCGGGCTCATGGTGCTTTCCTCCTTCTGTTAGTAACAGCATAAATTATAGCGACCCTAATACATTCCATAAAGTCGATTATAATTGATATATCATTCGAGAATTACGAACTGGATGGCACATGGGCACACTGAACTACAAGCATCTTCACTATTTCTGGGCTGTTGCCAAGGCCGGCAGCGTGACCCGCGCCAGCGAGCGACTGCACCTGACGCCACAAACTATCAGCGGCCAGTTGAGCCTGTTCGAGGGAGTGCTGGGCGAAGCGCTGTTCAACCGCACCGGTCGGCAGTTCGAGTTGACCGAGACAGGCCGGATGGTACTGAGTTACGCTGACGAAATCTTTTCGCTCGGCCAGGAACTGGAAGAGACCTTGCACCACCAACCCACCGACCGACCCCTGCAATTCAGGGTGGGCGTCACCGATGCGGTACCCAAGGCCGTCGCCTATCAACTGCTGGAGCCGGCGATGCAGGTTGAGCAACCGCCGCGCATCATCTGCCGGGAAGGCAAAGTTGCCGACCTGCTGGCAGAACTGGCAGTGCACCGTCTCGACATCGTGATCGCCGACAGTCCCATGCCGCGCACGGTGGATGTGCGGGGCTTCAGCCACCTGCTCGGAGAATGCGGTCTCACCTTCTTCGCCACGGCAGAACTGACGCAGCAGCACCCGGGGTCGTTCCCGCAATGCCTGAATGGCGCGCCAGTGCTCCTGCCGGGGGCTGATGTCGCGGTGCGATCCAGACTGACGCGCTGGTTCAGCGACCAGCGGGTTCGTCCGCGTATCACCGGCGAATTCGACGATGGCGCGCTGATGACAGCCTTCGGTCAGGCCGGGGTAGGCATCTTCGCCGCCCCTACTGCAATTGCGGAACAGGTGATTCGACAGCACGAAGTCGTCAGTATCGGCGCGACAGAAGAAGTGATCGAGCAGTTCTACGCTATCTCGGTGGAGCGCAAGCTCACCCACCCGGCAGTGGTCGCCATCAGCCGCGCGGCGCGGCAGGAACTGTTCATCAAACGGCGGACAAGGGAGGATGCTTCAGGCTAGCAGCATGTCGCTCCTTGCTACATGAGGAATCATTCCCGTTCCCTGGATACCCAGCTGATTATCTGCACCGCAGGCTCAGGTTGCAGCGTGACATGATCAATGCCGAAACGCTCATGCAGCAGCTTGCGGCTATCTGCCAGCATGCCTTCCCAGCTCGCCAGATCCGCAACGGTCAAATGCGCACTAAGCATGACTTTATCCGAAGCGACGCTCCACACATGCAGGTCATGCACCGATATCACGCCGGGAACACAGGCCATCTCCTGTCCGATTTCTTCCAGCGACAAATGCAGCGGCACGCCTTCCATGATCCCGTGCAGCGCCTGGCGCAGCAGACGCAGGCTGGATACCAGGATCAGCGCGCCGATGGCCAGCGACAACAGCGGATCGATGGGCGTCCAACCGGTGAATACGATCACCACCCCGGCGATCAGCGCCGCCACCGAACCCAGCAGATCGCCCATGACATGCAGCAGCGCGGCGCGGGTATTGAGATTTTGTTCTCCCCGGAAGAGCAGCCACGCCACCCCGATATTGATCAGCAAACCCAGCGCGGCGGTGAGTGAGACCGCCTCGCCCTGCACGGGCTGAGGCGTATGCCAGCGCTGCACTGCGGAAACCGAAATCCACGCTACCAGCACCAGCAAGCCCAGGCTGTTGATCAGGGCGGCGAGAAACTCCGCCCTTCCCAAGCCGTAACTATGGAGCCGCGAGACAGGCCGACGGCTGACCCAGCTTGCGGCGGCGGCTATCACCAGCGCCCCGGCATCGTTGACCATGTGCCCGGCATCCGCCACCAGCGCCAGCGAACCGGCCCACCAGCCCACGCCCGCCTCCACCCCGGCGAATACCAGCGTCAGCGCCACGGCAAACCACATCAGCCGGCCCGCAGTTTCGCCGTGGGCATGGTGATGCTCATGATGATGATCGTGATGGTGTGCTGCGCTCATATGACTTTACCCCTGGTCAGCCGCGCGGCGATCCAGATGATGACCCGTTCTGAACCGGCTTGGGTGAAGGATGTTTCATTTACCCCTTACGACCCTCAATAAGCAAAACGACTCCTCATTTCTTCCAGATTCAGCTCTTGCAGAATCTGCTCCAGCCGGTCCTGGGCATTCTTTCTCGGTGCGTCCTTGAAGCTGGCGATGATCAGCTCATTTTTCATGGAATGTTCCCAGCCGACCAACTCGGTCACCGTCAACTGATAGCCGTGGGATTCAAGTAGCAGGCAGCGCAGGACATTGGTGATGAGGCTGCCGAATTCCCGTGTGTGGATGGGGTGGCGCCAGATCTCGGACAGGGGTGTTTTCGAGAACGAGTCGTTCTTGTGCTTGCGTAGCACCGCAGCCAGCTCCGCCTGACAACAAGGCACCAGCACGATGAATTTGGCTTGCTTCTGCAGGGCGAACCGGATCGCATCATCCGTCGCCGTGTCGCAGGCGTGCAGCGCCGTCACCACGTCGATTTGTTCCGGCAACTCAGCGGAGGCTGTCGAAGCTTCCACCGACAGGTTGAGGAAGGTCATGCGCCCGAAACCCAATCGTTCGGCCAGCTCGCGGGATTTCGTAACCAGTTCCTCGCGGGTTTCGATGCCGTAGATATGCCCGGCTTCCAGCTCCTTGAAGAACAGGTCGTAAAGAATGAAGCCCAGGTAGGACTTTCCCGCGCCATGGTCGGCCAAGGTCAGGCTTTCCTTTCCGGCCAGCACTTCTTTCAGCAATGGCTCGATGAAGTTAAACAAGTGATAAACCTGTTTCAGCTTGCGCCGGCTGTCCTGATTGAGCTTGCCATCCCGCGTTAAGATATGCAGCTCTTTGAGCAGTTCGATGGATTGACCGGGCTTGATTTCGGGGATGAGATTCACGATGACTTTCGGATAGGCGATAAGCCATTTTAGCGTTTTCAGGGCTTTTCGTCCTGCTCGTCCACAAACAACAATCACCCATCAAAACCAGACTATGTGCCGACTGGCGAGTTCGACCCGCAGCTGTCATTTGCTTCTTGATGTCCGCTTAAGCTGTAGAGGTCAATCTGATTTGACCCGGAGTATAGCCACTCAGACTTAGCAGGCGCTCACCCGCGCGGCAACGTATTGCGATTTTTTCCAGCCTTGGCCAATGCAATGGAAACGGCCTGCTTGATCGCTTTTTCCTTTAAAATAGCGGCTAATTTAGTCCAACCTGAGGGAGTGCCTTTGCCATGCAAATCGTTTGTCTTGACCTTGAAGGTGTCCTTATTCCCGAGATATGGATCGCCTTCGCCGAACGCACCGGCATTCCAGAACTGCGCCGCACCACCCGCGACGAGCCGGATTACGATAAGCTAATGAAATACCGTCTTGGCATTTTGGCGGAGAAGAAGCTGGGCCTGCACGACATCCAGGATGTGATCTCAGGTCTGGACCCCCTGCCGGGCGCGTGCGAGTTCGTGGAGTGGTTGCGCCCCCGCTTCCAGGTGGTGATTCTTTCCGATACCTTCTACGAATTTGCCATGCCCCTTATGAAACATCTCGGCTGGCCCACTCTGTTCTGCCATCGTCTGGAAGCGGACGGAAACGGCATGCTGGTAAATTACCACCTGCGCATGCCGGACCAGAAGCGCGAATCGGTAAAGGCCTTCAAGGCGCTAAATTATAGGACCATCGCTGCCGGCGATTCCTACAATGACACCGCGATGCTCTCCGAAGCTCACGCAGGCATTCTGTTCTGCCCACCGGACAACGTGGTACGAGAGTTTCCCCAATTTCCCGTAACACGCGACTATGAGGCTCTCAAGACGGCCATCCTCTCCGCCAGTGAGAGTATTGGCGAATAAGGTCGGGCTGGTGACTGGAGGACTGGATATAAGATTACTTCTTCTTAAGCGGAAGAAGATCGTTAACCTCAACTTTCTTTGTTGCCGCTTTGTAGCTAATGTATTTCATTCCACCATATAGGTTGATCTGGTCATCGTCATATGGATTCGCCCCTGCTTTCTTCCTGAACCAAGCATTACCGAGAATGTCTTTGTTGCTATCCATCTTTACTGCAACATCAATACACCCTCTCAGAACCTTGTCTGTGGTTTTGTTGTCGGGTTTCTTCCCAATGAAGGTGATATCCACGGTATAGATATCTCCGCCACCTGAAGCCTTATCAAGATACTTTCTCTCTGCTTCTGTCTTGTAGTCGGAAAGCTTTATGCAGTTGAGTTGAACTGTTGGTGGCTTCTTGGCAAAAGCAGGAGCCGAAACAGCTAAAGCCAAGCCAAGAACAATAAATCTCATGCCGTATCTCCAATATCAAATGGCTGAATCGGCTTGAACACTCCCGTTTTCGTCATGTCTCGCCGCAACTCAAATCTCGTCAAAGCTTCAACAACATCAAGTTGTTCAAGGTTCTCAAAGTTGATGGAATGCCACTCATCACGAGTAATCTTCACTGAATATAGATATTCATCACCAATCTGACCTGTAGCCTTGTCGGGTCTTTGAGAGTAAGTGGAAAGGACCACTTGCTCTATGTTTGGTGAAGCTGCAAAGGCTTCTCCTGCAATCCTAAAGCCTATGGCATGCACATGCCGCATGTACAGCTTCTGAACCTGTGTAGGTCCCATTTCCTTGACTGACAGCTTATAGCCTCGTTGTGGAACGGATGCCGTTTTGTTTGGTATATCCTCAATCTCAGGCAAATCCACATCTACGACTAGAACACCTTGCTTGGGGATTTCAAAAGTAACTAGTGTTTCCTTCGGCCAAGCGATGTCTTGCAATACAGCTCCAAAGTATTGCTCAACGGTTTCCACATCACCCGCATTCAACCTATCCAAGAATGACTTCTCGGTTTCATTGGCTGCTTCGTGTGCCGCTTTTTTTTGATTCCATGCTTGTAGGGCTGCGGTGTATTGGTCTTTCGCTCTTTTATTCGCAGCTTCAACTTTGGCAACACATGACTTGAACCACCGACAGAAGAATCCCGCCACCTTTAGGGTAGGTTGTATCGGTATGGGTTCTGTGAAAGGCTTTGGCTCAAAACTATGTGGCTTTGGTGGCGAGGTGAATTCATGGATTTTTCCAAGAGCTTCAACCTGCTCGTTCAACTTGTCACATGTATCCTGTATGAGAGCCTTGATTTTGTCGCCCTGCTGCTTCTTGGCAGCATCTATCTGCCATTCAGGGACTAGATTGCCTTGTGTATCCTTGAAGGTCAGAACCCCATCCTCATCAATAGAGACAGTCAAGGTAACGGCGGTTGTAGCTGATGGAGTAGAGTTTGGGAAGGAGCGAGTGGAACTAGAAGCACCACCCGATAATTTTTCTCTTGCAAAGAAACCTGTGCCAGGTATGCCTGTATTGAGGTAAGTCCCTCGCTTGCCAATGCCAATGGAAGCACCTCTTGGTCCTAGTGACCAACTAACTCCACTACCGCTTAAATTCATGCGGAGTCCAGGGGCGAGCTTTATTGATTTCCTGAATCGTAGTGCCATGACGATAGCCTATGCTCTAGTTCTGATTATTGTGGCATAGGTTATGGCATTGGGGCTGAAATCATTATTCATTATTTGTTATCAGCAAGTTTTCTAGCTTTCCACCATTATTAATGTGTTCCTTGACCCCACTTGGGTCTAGCACCTTTGCCGCCTGCCGATACCTGCAAGCATTGGAGGGGTTGAGATACATCGACGGTTTGGAAACCTTCTGGGGTTGCTGAGTAAACGGCTCTGACAAACCCAAGTCCTGTGCAGTGAAAAGATCAACACATTTTCAGAGGGGCTTGGAGTCGCTCTTTGCCTGTAAAACCAGACATTAACTAGTGATCCGTGAATGTCCGGAACTTTGGCACAACTGAGACAGTCAGTCCACGTGCTGTAAATTCTCAATGGAAAAACGCTGCTTCAATTCTGGAATCAGCTTCGCCCGAATCTCGTCCCGCACTTTGACAAAACTTTCCAGTGGCTCGCCGTGAGGGTCGTGGAATGGCATGTGTATCGCCGGGATAGCCCTGGGGAAAACCGGGCAGGCTTCTCTGGCGTTGTCGCACACCGTCACCACCAGGTCGATCGCCTCTTTCATCACCGCGTCCACGTCCTTGGGGTAAAGCTCCCCGGTAGGCAGACCACCCAGCTCCAATGCCGCGATAGCGCCGTCCGCCACCTTGGGCTGGGGCCGGGTGCCGGCGGAAAGCGCCCGCACTTGCGGGCCGAGGTCGTGATTGACAATGGCTTCAGCCATCTGGCTACGGCAGGAGTTGCCAGTGCACAGAATCAATACAGTTTTAGTCACAGCGCTTACTCCTTGCCGCAACAGCCGCAGCAGGACTCGGCACCGCCTACCCAGCCTTCCACTGCCCCCTTGGACGGCACACCGCCGGCATGCACCACCTTGCCGTCGATCACCACGCCCGGCGTCGACATCACGCCGTAGCCCAGGATGGCCGCCATGTCCTCCACTTTCTCCAGCTGGATTTCGACGCCTTTGGCCTTGGCGGTTTCCTCGATCAGCTTCATGGTTGCGTTGCAGTTGGCACAGCCTGTGCCCAATACCTTGATGTTCTTCATTTCAGCATTCCTCCGATAGATTAATTAAAACGCTTGGGTCAACGATCAAAATTTATAAAAGTTCGTGTTGAGGTAAACGACGACATCCTCGTTATCCTGCTCGGACAGCGCCGGGCTGTAATAGTCGCCCCAGCGCGCCACTTCATTGCGTAATGCCTTTAGCGATTTGATCTTGCGCTCCGGCGACGCATACACCCCCGTACCATGGCAATCCAGGCACACCGCATGAACCTTCTCGCCGCGCACCGGGTCGCCTGTTGTGGGTGCATTGGAACTGGAAGAGGAGCATCCCGCCAACAGGGCAACCGTCGTCGCCAGCAGCCCGAGTAGCAGGTTGGATGTGGAGGTTTTCATTGGCTTCTGCCTCCACGCTGGCGCAGGCGCAAGGGTATGCACTGTTCCGCATCACCGCCGCTCTGCCGTGCTCTTGCCTGCATTTCCTGCTGATGAGCCTGGCGCAACGCCGCCTTTTCCTCAGGCGTCCGCGCGGCGCGCATACTAGCACGATAGGCTTCGCGTTCCTCGTGAGTCATCTTGTCGGCGCAGTAAATCAGCTCGCGCTGCTCTGCCGCCTGGGGCGGCTCTCCAGCGCCCTGGGCGCGAAGCGGGGCGGAAACTACGAGTAGCATAATTACCAAAATACTCCAGAAAACTTCGGTTATTTTTTGCATGGTTCGCACTCCTGTCTGGAATAGCATGATCATCCGGGCTTGACCGCCTCGATGCTGGCCGAGCAGACATAGTCTTCCACTCCCCGCCCCGGCGCCCACTGCCGTATAAACTCGCGGCTGGCATCCTTGGCTTCAATGCGGATATCTGCAAAACCTGCCGCCGCCAGCATCTGCTCGATTTCCTCCGCAGCCGCCGCACCGGCGATACAGCCGGTGTACAGGGCCAAGTCGCGGCGCGCTTCTTCCGGCAGCGGCGCGGTGATGACGATATCTGAAATCGCCAGGCGGCCACCACACTTCAGCACCCGGAAGGCATCGCGGAACACCTGCGCCTTGTCCGGCGAGAGGTTGATCACGCAGTTGGAAATGATCACGTCCACCGTGGCATCGGCCACCGGCAGATGTTCAATCTCGCCGAGGCGGAATTCGGTGTTGGCGTAGCCTCCCTTGGCCGCGTTGGCGCGAGCCTTGGACAGCATATCCGGCGTCATATCCACACCTATGACCAAGCCGCTGTCACCCACCTGGCGTGCCGCGAGAAAGCAGTCGAAACCCGCCCCGCTGCCCAGGTCCAGCACGGTTTCGCCGGGTTTCAGCGCGGCGATGGCCTGGGGATTGCCGCAACCCAGCCCGAGGTTAGCACCTTCCGGTACCGCACCCACTTCACTTTCACTATAGCCAATGCCACGCGACAGGATGTCTGCAGCCGGCAATTCAGCCGGGGTGCAGCAAGCCGGCCCACAGCCGCAGCCGGAATCGGCGCGAGCCACCGCGCCATAGCTCTCGCGCACCGCCTGACGGATTTCGTCATGCTTCACGTCGTGCATTTCAGTTTCCTTTCTTTAGCAACACGACTTCCCGCTGGCTGTCGGCGTGCAGCAGGCACCTTCCGAGATCGGAATTGCGGACAATTTCGCCTTGGCGCCTTCCTTCCGGCACGCTTCATCGAAGCTGGTGTCCAGCGAATCCCCTGCCTCGTCGCGGATGTGGCGGGCGATTTCAACCACCGCGTCGATCTGCTCCTGCGCCACGCCATACTGCTTCAGCTTGTCGATCTGACACAAACCCTGTTTGGGGTGGTTGGCGGCGATGTTCGCCGCCAGTGAAACCAGGGCCACGATGGATGGATGCAATTCCGTACTCATTTTAATACTCCTATCTGATTAAACAACATCCCGACAATCACGAAAGCGGTCGCGAGGTATCCGGCGAACAGTGCCAGCAGCGGCCATTTCACTACCTTGCGCAGGATCAGCATCTCCGGCAGGGACAGCGCCACCACGGCCATCATGAAAGCCAGCACCGTGCCCAGCGGCACGCCTTTGGCCAGCAGCACCTCGGCGACGGGGATGATGCCGACCGCGTCGGAATACAGCGGCACCCCGGCCAGCACCGCGCCGATCACCGACAGCAGGCTGCCGCTGCCGGCGATGCCGACTATAAAATCCTTGGGCACGTAGCCGTGCATCAGAGAACCGATGCCGACGCCGATCAGGACGAACTTCCAGATGCGGCCGACGATCTCCCGAACCTGTCCCATGGCGTATTCATGGCGCGCTTTCAGGGAGAGGTCTTCCGCTACCGAAGGCAACTGCCCCATGTGGATTTTCCAGACATACTCTTCCACCCACTTTTCCGGCTTGAAGCGCTCCAGCACGAAGCCGCCGACCAGCGCTACTGCCAGACCGGTGACTACGTAAATCACCGTCATTTTCCAGCCGATGATGGAGGCCAGCACCACCACCGCCACCTCGTTCACCATCGGGCTGGCAATCAGAAAGGACAGAGTCACCCCGAGCGGAATACCGGCCTCGACGAAGCCGATGAATAGCGGCACTGAGGAGCAGGAGCAGAAAGGCGTCACCGCACCCAGCCCCACCGCCATGAAGCGGCTGGTGACGTTGCCCCGGTTGCGAATGAATTCGCGCACGGTTTCGGGCTTGAGCAAGGCGCGCAGCAGACCCATCAGGTAGATCACCAGCGTCAGCAAAAACAGGATCTTAGTGACGTCCATCACGAAGAAATGGGCCGCATCGCCGAAGGGGGTATCCTTCAGCGCCGCCAAGTCGTAGATCAGCCAGTCAGCCAATGCTTCAAACACGCTTGCCTCCACCGCAACAGTCGCTGCCAACAACCTCCTGCTGCACAGGCGGACAGGGCAAGGTCAACAGGAGAATCATGATTGCGCACCCCTTTCGTACCAGGTTTTGGAGCCATTCACGATGCGCACTACCGACAGCATCACCGGCACTTCAATCAGCACCCCAACCACTGTAGCCAGTGCTGCCCCCGACTCGAAACCGTAAATTGAAATTGCCGCCGCCACCGCCAGTTCGAAGAAATTGCTGGCACCGATCAGTGCAGATGGGCCAGCCACGCTATGGGCCTCCCCCACGGTTCGGTTAAGCCAGTAGGCGAGCATGGAATTGAAATACACCTGGATCAGGATCGGTACTGCCAGCAGAAGAATGATCAGAGGCTGAGCGAGAATGGCCTTGCCCTGGAAGGCGAACAACAGTACCAGGGTGGCGAGCAGAGCCAGGATGCCAACCGGGTGGAGCCAGGCAAGAACAATGTCCAGCGCACCTCTGACAAGCAACACCCGGCGCAGGGATTGGGCAATAGCCAGCGGAATGACGATATACATCACCACCGACAACAACAGGGTATCCCACGGCACCGTTATTGAGGCGACGCCCAGCAGCAGGCCGACGATGGGCGCGAAAGCGAACACCATGATGGTGTCGTTGAGAGCCACCTGCGAAAGGGTAAACAGCGGGTCGCCCTTGGATAGACTGCTCCACACGAACACCATGGCCGTGCAGGGGGCAGCGGCCAGCAGAATCAACCCGGCGATGTAACTGTCGATCTGCTCAGCCGGCAGCCAGGAGGCAAAGGCTACACGAATGAACAACCAGGCTAGAAGCGCCATGGAAAATGGCTTCACGCCCCAGTTGATGAACAGGGTGACACCGATGCCGCGCCAGTGTTTCTTGACCTGATTCAGCGCCGAAAAATCGATCTTCATCAGCATCGGAATAATCATCAGCCAGATCAGCAGGCCCACCGGCAAGTTGACCTGGGCCACTTCCAGCTTGCCAAGAATTTGAACGGGTGCGGGCGCAAGCTGCCCCAGCGCAATGCCCGCCACGATGGACAGAAACACCCACAGTGTCAGCCAGCGCTCGAAAAAACCCAGTTCCGCGCCAGCAGCTTTCCTGGCCGTGATTTCGCATTGAGCTCTCATCAATCACAACCCCGGAAGCAGGAGAACATACGCGCACTCATATATTTATCAATTCAGATGTACAGAAACAAAATTTTTTCAGGCGCAGCAGCGTACGGGGCGATTGGGCATTTCTTTCAGGCGCTTGCGGTCGTCCTGAAAAATCTCCAACGCAGCGCAACCTTGACCCATCTGGTCGAGTATCCTGTAAGCCCATGCAGGCAACAGAGGGTGGATGCGGTAATAGACCCACAACCCTTCCCTGCGCACCGACAGCACGCCGCTCTCGCGCATCACCGCCAAGTGGCGCGACACCTTGGGCTGGGGCAAATCGAGAGCGTAACAAAGCTCGCACACGCACAGTTCATCATCGCCTACCAGCAGCGCCAGAAGGCGACGACGGGTTTCGTCGGAAAGCGCATCGAAAAAATCATTGGTGTTTATCATGTGGCGACTATATACGCCAATACAGATATAATCAACCAGTTTTTTCCGTTCCGGTTGATTTTTCATTAAATTTAGACTGTAGGCTGGGAATCCTTCGCGGGTTGGCTCAACTTCCATGTTTCCATACATCCCAGGCCACAGAAATGGGCGGAGTAGTCAGCACCTTCAAAAGTCAGCGCCGCACTTTGTGGAATTTCGGCCTTACAGAGATCACAGGTCAAGGGAACACAAACATCGTCATCAGAACAGGAGCCAATGGACGCACCGGTATGGGCTTTCGATTGCATGATTCACCTCCTTATCTTCTTACTTGTAAAACATAGACTCCCGTCATGCAGAATAATTCAATCCGTATTGCCGCCCATGACGGATAAAAACTACAAATACAAGCTTGACAATGGTTCTAATTAGAACAATAATAATCCTAACTAGAACTTTATATCGACCATGACTACCACTCCATTTCTGCCAACCCTACGCGAGTTGACCAGCGCCTATCAGGCCTTCGAGGCCTATTCGGCAGTGCATATCCGCACCCTCGACCTGACCCCGGCCCAGTTCGACATCATCGCCACGCTCGGCAATACGCCGGGCATGCCGTTCAAGGAACTGGGCGAAAAAACGCTGATTACCAAGGGGACGCTCACCGGCGTGGTTGACCGTCTGACTGACAAAAAGCTGGTGCAGCGCGTGGCGTCCCTGAGCGATGGCCGCAGCCAGACCGTACAGTTGACCCCGCAGGGCGTCGCCCTGTTCGAGCGCATCTTCCCCGATCATCTGGCTCATTTGCAGCGCGCTTTCGTCGAACTCCCGCCGGATGAACTGGTCAATCTGGAAAAATCCCTGCACCACTTGCGCGAGGCGCTGGTCAGCGCACGCAACAACATAAAGGCAACATCATGACAACCTCTGCACGTTACACCTTTACCGCCATTCGCCTGCACTGGCTGATCGCTTTCCTGATTTTCGCCGCCTTCCCGATCGGCCTGTACATGAGCGACCTGGAACTATCGCCGCTCAAACTCCAATTGATCAGCTATCACAAATGGCTGGGCGTCACCATTTTCCTGCTCGCTGTGGCACGCCTGGCATGGCGTGCGAAACACACGCCACCGCCATTACCAGAGACCATGCTCGCCTGGCAACGAACCGCCACGCACGCAGTGCATCACTTGCTGTATCTGCTGATCATCGCAATTCCACTCAGCGGATGGCTGATGAGTTCGGCCAAGGGTTTCCAGACCGTGTATTTCGGCGTGCTGCCGCTGCCCGATCTGATCGGCAAGGACAAGGCGCTGGGAGACATTCTCAAGGAAGTGCATGAACTGCTGAACTACGGGATGCTGGGGCTGGTTATCGCCCACGTCGGCGCCGCGCTCAAGCACCATTTCATCGACCGCGACGGCATCCTTGCCCGAATGCTGCCTTTCCTCGACAAGGAGAACACCCGATGATCCGCCTGCTTGCCATCCTGAGTCTGCTCTCTTCGAGTTTCGCCTATGGCGCCGAACTGAGTGTTGTGCAGTTCGACCAAAGCACCATCGCTTTCGTTTCCAGACAGATGAACGTGCCGGTCGAAGGCGATTTCAAAAAATTCAGCGCACAAATCAACATCGATCCGTCCAGGCCCGAAGCCGGTCGCGCCCGGATCGAGATTGACCTTGCCAGCATCGACGCCGGCAGCGCCGAGGCGAACGACGAGATCAAAGGCAAGACCTGGTTCAATACCCGCGAATTTCCCAAAGCCAGCTTTGTCTCCAGCACGGTCAAGGCGCTCGGCGGCGGCAGCTTCGAAGCTGCCGGCAAGATGACCCTCAAGGGGAAAACAATGGAAACGCGCGCACCATTTACCCTCAAACAAGAAAAAGGCGTCCTGATCCTGGACGGAACCTTTCCGCTGAAACGCCTCGACTACGGCATCGGCTCCGGCGTGTGGAGCGACACCTCGGTGGTCGCCGACGAAGTCCTGGTCAAGTTTCATTTTGTCTTGAAATAACACCACCCCAACCGGAGAACCATCATGAACAAAACCCTGATCGCCTTGGCCCTTACCAGCACCCTGAACGTGTCCGCCTTTGCCGCCGACAGCTACACCATCGACTCGCGCCACACTTTCCCCAGCTTTGAAGTCAGCCACCTCGGCTTCTCCATCCAGCGCGGCCGCTTCAACAACTCCGCCGGCAAGATCACCCTCGACACTTCCGCCAAGTCCGGCAGCATAGACGTGACCATCGATACCGCCTCGATCGACACCGGTCTGGCCGAATTGGAAAAACATCTTCAGGGCGAGGATTTCTTCGATGTCGCCAAATACCCGACCATCACCTTCACCTCGAAAAGTCTTAAATTTGAGGGCGACAAGCTGATCGGCGCCAATGGCGACTTCACTATGCACGGCGTGACCAAGCCAGTGAACCTGGTGATTGACCATTTCCGCTGCGCGCCTCACCCGATGAACAAGAAACCCACCTGCGGCGCCAACGCCACCACCACGATCAAGCGTTCCGAGTTCGGAATTACAAAATATGTACCGGCAGTGGGCGACGAAGTTAAAATCGTCATCCAGGTCGAAGCCACCAAGGACTAAAAATACCGGGTTTCCCGGAAGTCATTAACTTTGTTATTAACCAGGAGATTCACAATGTCAGACAAGCAACCCGTTATCGCCCAAAAATCTCCCTTCGCCGTGGAAGTGGAAGCCGGCAAGAGTTACTGGTGGTGTTCCTGCGGAAAAAGCGCGACCCAGCCGTTTTGCGATGGCAGCCACAAGGGCAGCAATTTCGCTCCTGTCGAGCACAAGGCGGAAAAATCGGGCACGGTTTACTTTTGCGGCTGCAAGCATAGTGCCAGCGGCGTAACCTGCGACGGCAGCCACCAGAAGCTCTAATCCAATCAGGCGTAAAAAAACCCGAGAATAACTGCCTCGGGTTTTTTTACGCCTGACAAATACTATTCCATCACCGGCGGCAATTGCGCAGCGAGTGCATTCTTTTCCGTCGTCACGGTGCCCAGCAGCGCGAAACCGAGCAGCTTTCCTTCCGCACTGCGGAACAATGCCCTGACGCCATCGTCCACTTCCTCGACTTGCCATTCGCCCTGTGCGCCCAACTCCGGCGGCGACACCACTGCCGGGCAGGCCGGCGTCTTCACCACCACCGGCATGGCCGGGTAGCGCACCGGGGTCGCGTTGCTGGCCAGGGTTGGCGCCAAGGCGCGCGCCGCCTGCATGATCGGCATGACGAAAGGCAGCACCCGGCCCTCCACTTCCGCACAATCACCCAGAGCGTAGACATGCTCATCACTGGTCTGCAAGGTAGCATTCACCACGATGCCGCGATTGACCTTGATCCCCGCCGCTTCGGCCAGTGCGATCCGCGGCCGCAACCCGACAGCCGACAACACTACATCAGCCACCAGGGTTTCGCCGTTGGCCAGCGTCATGCGTAAACCTTCCCCGGCGCGCTCCACCTGCTGGGTGGTCGTGCCGAGATGGAATACGACTCCCGCCGCTTCCAGCTTGCGCTGGATGAATGCCGCAGATGCCGGCGGCAACAAACGCCCAAGCAGTTGCGGGGCAAGATCGATGACATGCACGCTGTAACCGGCCCCGACTAGATCATTGGCAAACTCGCAGCCGATCAGCCCGGCACCGAGTATGGCGATATTCTTCTTCCCAGCTATGGCCTCGCGAAAACGCCGGTAGTCGCCATGATCATTCACCGACAACATCGCATCCGCCCCATCGCCCTGCAGCGGCAGACGGATGGGATCGGCACCCATGGCCAGTACCAGTTTGCTGTAGGGTACGGTTTCGCCATTCACCGTCACCTGCTTCTTCGTAACATCGATAGCCGTCACCTTGGCATGTGCACGGATCTCCAACTTAAGCTCCTGCGCCATCTGGTCGACACTTTTGCCCAGCAACGCATCGGCATCCTTCTTCTGGGCAAATGCATTCGAGAGCATGGGTTTGGAATAGAAACCGCCGTGATCCGAAGAAAGCATCACCAGGGCTGCCTCGCCGTCCAGCTTGCGGAACTCGCGGGCCACGGTGTAGCCCGCAAGCCCGCTGCCGATAATGACCACGGGCGGCTGGTTCATGATCAGATCTCCACCATCTCGAAGTCGGCCTTGGCTACGCCGCACTCAGGACAGGCCCAGCTCTCCGGCACATCTGCCCAGCGCGTGCCGGCAGGAATTCCTTCCTTGGGATCACCTGCAGTTTCATCGTAAACATAGCCACATACGATACATTTCCATACTTTCATTTTCAGCTCCTAAATAATCATTAAATAATCGGGTTATTTCACTTCGCCAGCTTATTTCGCTTCGCTTGTTATTTCACTTCAAAAGGGCCAGCGTATCGCGGTAGTGGTTGGCGTGCTTCTCTTCCACCTTGGCCAATGCCGCAAAGCGCTTGGCGGCTTTTTCCAGAGTGACCCTGAACTGGTGGGCATGTTCCCTGGATTCGGCGATCTGCTCATCGATTTCAGCCACGGCAGCCTGGTTGCCTTCTTCCACTGCGGTATGGCGGAAGGAAGGGTACATTTCGGTGTATTCGTGCGTCTCACCGGCAATCGCCATTTCCAGACACTTGGCGGGCGTCATGGTACCGGCTGGGTAGAGCAGGTCAAGATGTCCCAACGCGTGCTGCACTTCCTGGGCAGCGGTTTCCTCGAACACCTTGGCGGTCTCGACATCGCCTGCAGCGCGGCAGACTTTTGCAAAGAACATGTACTTGGTGTGAGCCATCGATTCGCCGGCAAAGGCAGCTTCAATATTCTGGATCGTGGTAGGTGCTTGCATCTGGTTTCTCCTTTAGAGTTTTAATCATCGTGCGTTGAGTACACGATTCGCATGGTAGAGAAAGATAGCAAATAGGTCTAATTGATTGTTACGATATAAGCGATAGCTATTAACTATGCCAAGCGGAGGAGAGTAGAAAATCAGCCGCCTTTGTAGTGCTCACCCCAAGTCCTGACTCCACTTACGACACCACAGCGCGCTCGTCCAGCTTGCCCACGCCCGGCAGATTGCAGGCAAGAATCGCCTGATACACCGCCTCTACCGCCTGTGGACGAGGAAAACTCTTGCGCCACGCCAGCGCCACGCGACGACTGGGGACGGGGGCAGTAAACGGGCGCACGGCAAGCAGACTGTTATGATCGGGGATTGAATCCGCCGAGGTCGAAGGCAGCACGGTAATGCCCACCCCGGAAGCCACCATGTAGCGAATGGTTTCCAGAGAGCTGCCTTCCAGCGTTTTCTGGATATTGTTGCTGCCACGGTTGAGCATCGGGCAGGCTTGTAGCACCTGGTCGCGAAAGCAGTTGCCGCTGGTCAGAAGCAGCACGTCCTCCTCTTCCACCCAGGCGGAGGGGATTTCCTTGTTTTTCAGCCAGGCATGCCCACTCGGCAGAACGATGCGAAACGGCTCGTCATAAACGGCCTGGGTGACAATACCGGGTTCAGAAAAAGGGAGCGACAACACCACCAGATCCAGCTCGCCGCGCCTGAGAAGATCAGCCAACTTGTGGGTGTATTTTTCCTGGATCAGCAACGGCATCCTGGGCGCCCGTTCGCGCAGAATCGGAATCAGCCCAGGCAGGAGATAAGGCCCGATGGTGTAAATGGCGCCCAGGCGCAACGGCCCCGCCAACTGGTCCTTGCTCTGCGAAGCGACGCGCTTGACCCCTTCCGCCTCCTCCAGCACGCGATGTGCCTGGGCCACGACCTGCTCGCCAAGAGGGGTCAGCGACATCTCGCTCGCGCCGCGTTCGAACAAGGTCACCCCAAGTTCCTCTTCCAGCTTGCGCACCGCCACGCTCAAGGTCGGCTGACTGACGAAACAGGCTTCCGCTGCACGGCCAAAATGCCGCTCACGAGCGACGGCGACGATATATTTGAGTTCAGTAAGAGTCATGTCGGCATTCGGCGCGCATCATCAAAATACTCCATCTCGACCGCTTTAATGATAAACAAGATGCGCATAGATTAGCATTGATAGGGGAGAGAAGGCGTGGATGAGGAACCGCCTTGCTTGAAAATGCCTGATCCAATAAAAATCATATGGACAGCCTTCTATAGGCGGCGTCCAACATGTCGGCATAGGGTTCGACATGGAAGTCCGAGCAATGCACCAGAGTCACTGTCCATTGCCGCCGGTCGAAACCGATCAAGTCGTCGAACTCCACCGGCTTGCCTGCGCCTTCACCCGGTTCGCGCCTTACCCCCATGTCGTCGAGGTACATGGAAGTTCGTTCCAGCCGAAGATGTTGGTCGGGGTTTAGCAGTACCGCTTCGAAGTCATGAACATAATAACGAAACTCCAATAAGGCAACGTGTTCCTGTATTTTAGTCAACATGTTAGCCACTTCCTCTGCCAGTGCTGGCCGAGTCTGCTCGTTAGCTTCATGCAGGCGAGCCATTAGCAAATCATTTTGCCGAAGAAGATCAGATTTTTCATGCTTGCGGGCTTCGATTCTTTTGGCGACCAGGTCGATCAATTTGTCGAAAATACTCCAGGAGATCAATTCACGGGTCTCTTCTATGCTGGTGGAGGGATTTTCCAAAGTATGGTTCGTGAAATAAACGATGTGTTGCAGGACATCTCTCCGCAATACTTGCCCGTGCAATTCCATGCCTACGGTATTTTTTTCCCAGCGCCGCATTCCCATTAAGGCATAAACTTCTCTGGACGCTGGATTCTGTACGTGAAAATTGCGCATGGCCAGGCTGGAACACAGCCCCTCATGGATGAAATCAACGGAAGGAAACAAGGCATGAACAAATGGAATCTGGGCATAGGCTGCGCGGTTGATTTCAACCGGACCGGGAATGAGGGCTGCCAGGCTACGCGAGTATTCCAGAGCACTGGTGACAGGCTTGTGAAATGCCTTGGGGTAACCCCCTATTTGTTTGAGATGGGGTTCAACCCGGTTCACTGCCCGCTCGATGGCCGATGCCAAGCCAGGCAATTCCTTTTGCCGCTCCAGTCCGAGCAAATTTCTCAGATACCCCATTTTCCACCCATCGTCATCTTCAGAAAAACCTCAGCATATCCTGTATAGAGTATTACAAAATCAAAGAATCTTCAGGTGCTAATAAATTCGCACCTGCGAACCCGTCAGCTGAGGTTTTCAGGTTCAAGACTCATCACCAGGACAACGTGCTGGAGTGATTTTGCCTAAGCGGCCTATTCCTCTACATTCTTTTTTTTCGCAGTTACTTTAGCCTGCCAGAAAATTGACTTCCTGATTTCAAACAATTCCGCCAGCCTTGCCGCGACCCGGCGATTGACTCTGCCTTCCGGATATTTTCCGGAGGCATCGGCGTCTCCCGCAGGCATGCCGGTCAGAAGGGCTATCGCCTGATCGACCTGCCCAAGGCGCATCCGGGCAAGTCAAACCGGGTCGAGATCAAAATCGCCTGAGGGCAGCCATAACCAACCCGGAGTACAATTGCGGCAGTCGCTACGTAGCCCTGCACCTGAAACGCTGACCGCTGAAAATTGTATGAGGGACAGATATATTCATGAATGATCGAATTCGCCATTTGCTTGCCCAGATGACCGCCATTGAAGACGAACTGCGCGTCGCGCTCCACGAACAGGAAAACAATGTGCTATACCAGATCAAGGGAAAGCGTATCGAGTTCGAACAATCCATCAAGCAAGCGCACAGCAGACTCAAAAAGGGATTTTTTCACTGGCTGGTGACCAACCGTCCACAGAACCTGATTACCGGGCCGATCATCTACGGCATGATTATTCCGCTGGCCATTCTCGACCTGTTCGTCAGCTTCTATCAGGTGACCTGTTTTCCGATTTACGGCATTGCGAAGGTGCGCCGTGCCGAATATATCGTGTTCGATCGGCAACAACTCGAATATCTCAATTTCATTGAAAAATTCCACTGTACTTATTGTGCCTATGGAAGCGGGCTCATTGCCTACGTATATGCGATTGTGGCTAAAACCGAGGAGTACTTTTGCCCGATCAAGCATGCGCGCAAGATACTCGGCACCCATTCGAGTTATCTCCGTTTCCTGAATTACGGGGAAGCTGCGGACTATGAGGCCAAGCTCGAGGAATTCCGCACCAGGCTCGGCAAGGAAAAATAGACAGGGACACTATCTACACGTGCTCATTAGATCCCCGCACGACGCAACCGCCCTTTGAGGCGATCGATCTCGTCAAGCAGTTCGATGATCACGGCTGCGGCATCCAGATCCGCCCCCAGATCGCGCTGCAATCGCTGAAAACGGCGAGCACGGTTGAGTTCCTGGCCGCCGAAACGCCACCCTTCAGGGTCGCCGCCTGCCGGATGCAGAACCTCTTCAGCCACCAGCTCCAGTACCCACGTTGCGTCGGTGCCACAGGCGCAGGCGAATTCGGCCAGGGTAAGGCCGGTTTCGTCCACCACCACGCCGGTCAGTATTTCATCCATGTTCTATACCCCCAATGTCCGGCGCGGGTTGAAAGCCAGCTCCTGCGCCATGGTCAGGTAAATTTCCCTGGCCCGTTCGCTGTCGGCGCTGGGCAGCACCACTTGCAGCACCAGATAGAGATCGCCCGGCGGATTCCCCGGAATGCCCCGGCCCTTGAGCCTGAGCTTGCGCCCTGCCTGAGTGTCCGGCAGCACCTTGACCTGCACGCTCCCGCCTGGGGTGGGCGTTGTAACCGTTGCCCCCAGCGCCGCTTCCCACGGCGCAAGCGGCAGGTCGAGATAGAGGTCACGGCCATCTACCCGATAAAGGGAATGGGGCTTGAAATCCACCTCCAGAAAGAGATCTCCCGCCGTTCCGCCACCCATGCCCGGCGTGCCCTGACCGGCGAGCCGGATGTGCTGTCCGGCGCGGATGCCTTTGGGGATGCTGACGTTCAGCGTGCGGCTTGTCACCACCATGCGGCCCTGCGAGTCGAGTTGCGGCGCACGCAAGTCGAGGGCGCGGGTAGCGCCGGAAAAGACATCTTCCAGGTCAATGAGGATTTTGGCGTGATGATCCTCGCCACGTGCTCTGTGGCTACCAGCACCGCGCTGGCGGGCCGCGCCGGAGAACAGGGACGAAAAAAAATCGCTGAAGTCCGCCGCACCGTCCCCGCCAACACCGCCGGAAAACTCAAAACCGGCGTTCCAGTCGGGCGGGGGGCGGAAATCCTGACCTGATTTCCAACTCGAGCCAAGCTGATCATACGCGGTCCTCTTCTCCGGATCCTTGAGCACCTCATAGGCTTCGCCGACTTCCTTAAAACGCACCTCGGCATCCGGCTCCTTACTGACGTCCGGATGATACTTGCGCGCCAGCTGGCGATACGCACGCTTGATTTCGTCCTGGGAAGCCTCGCGCGCCACCCCCATGATCTGATAATAATCCTTGAATTCCATTTGCATCCCCGGAAAAAGAAATAGTCCGCCTTACATTTCCTACAGATGCCACCAGCTGCTTTTGAGTTCAGTAAGAGTCATATCGGCATTCGGCGCAGGCAAGCATAAACCCGCTGAAAGTTACTACGATAGCCATCGTCCCGCGCCACTGTCCACCCATTTCAAAGTTCATCGCAAGAATGCCGTGCTGGAGTAACTTTGGCAAAGTCAGGAGAAGCCCTGGCTACTCCATTGTCTATCAGGGAAGTTGCCCCAGAAGTTCCTCTATCGCCTGGTATGCGGTATGCAGACGGTCAATTCCACTGCGTGCCGGACTGATCTCACTGGCCTGGTAAAGGTGCATTAATTCATTGCCGATGCGATGTAGCTCTGTGTGGGATTGATCTAATCGCTTGAGCCACTCGGGATCGAAATCATTTCCCTGACTGGCGTGCTCTACCCAGCGGCCGCAGTGGCACTTCTCTTTTACCATGATGGGCCAGCGCAGATCTGATTCATCACTCGAAAACAGGCATTTTTCTACCCGTTCCAGCCAATGAATGGATTCGAGTCGAAGCAATTGCACCTGTGCGTCTCTTGGCGAAATCGGCACACTGGCACTGGCTTTCCATTCCTCTGGCATTTCGTAGTGTTGCAGCCAGGTTGGCATGGAATCAGGTGGCATTGGGCGAGCAATGGCATAGCCCTGGGCAAACGTACACCCCATATTCAAAAGTATCAGGCCATGTTCCTTGGTTTCCACTCCCTCGGCGATGACCTCACGCCTGAACGCCTTGCTCAGCGCAAGCACCGATTCCACGATGGCATAGTCGTCTGGATCAGCGATCATGTCACGCACGAAACTCTGGTCCACCTTGACGATGGATACATCCAGATTCCGGATATGTGTCAAAGAAGAATAGCCTGTGCCAAAGTCATCCAATGCAAATTTTATCCCGAGTCGGTGATGACACTCGCTGATCACCCTGCTTACCAGCGACAGGTCTTCCATTGCGCTGCTCTCAAGCACTTCCAGCTCCAGATGCTGAGGGGGTATGTCCGGAAATTGTGCAAGTGCTGCCTCAAGATACATGAAGAAATCTTCCCCTTGCAGGTGACGCGGCGAGACGTTGATGCTTACCTTGATCTCCAGGCCGGTTTTTTTCCACGCTGTCATTTGCCGCAATGCCTCTTCGATCACCCAGTGGCCGACCTTGATTTCCAAAGTTGTGCCTTCGATCACTGGCAAAAAATCGGAAGGTGGCAAAATTCCACGTTCAGGGTGATCCCATCGGATCAGAGCTTCCGCACCAACCACTTCCCCGTTCCTCATATTCACCTTTGGCTGGTAGTACAGGCAGAATTCACGGCGGGCAAAGGCTTCTTCGATAATGTGCAATTGGTTACGATAACTTTGCACCTGCAGGTCATGTTCGGGATCGAACAACTGGAAATGGTTGCCCCCATCCAGCTTAGCCTCGTACATGGCTTGGTCGGCGTGGCGCAATAACGTGTCCGGCTCGGCCTCGTCCAATGGGTAGATCGTCACCCCGCTACTGGCGCCAAGGGTGATGACATGTCCATCAATAGAATAAGGCTGGGCGATGGCCTGGTGAATTCTCTCAAGCATGTTGAAGCATTGCTCGACTGTATCCAACCCCCCCAGCAAAATCGCAAACTCATCCCCGCCCTGCCTTGATATCGTATCCTCCTCGCGCATAGATGACTTGATGCGCCGAGCCAGTTCGATCAGCATCTGGTCGCCTGCTTCATGGCCATAGGTATCGTTGATCAGTTTGAAATCATCCAGATCGAGGTAGCACACCCCCAGCAGGGATTTATCGCGTTTGCAGTGATTAATAGCCTGTTTAAAGCGATCTGCAAACAAAACCCGATTAGGCAGTTGTGTAAGGGCATCATAATGCGCCATCAGTTCCAGCGTTTGCTGCTGCTGCTTGGCCTGAGTGATGTCGGAGAACAGGCCGACATAATTTACGGCGTTGCCGAGTTTGTCACGCAGGATGGAGATGGTGAGATGCGCCGCGTACACCACGCCGTTATTCTTGCGGTTCCACATCTCTCCTTGCCAATAGCCTTCCTCGGCGAGGGATTGCATCATCAAAGTGTAAAATTCAGGGGATTGCCTGCCTGAATTGAAAATGCGCAGATTCTGGCCAATGGCTTCTTCGCGTCCATAACCCGTGATCTCGCAAAATGCCGGATTGACGTTAATGATATTGGCGCTGGCATCAGTGATCACGATACCTTCGTGAGCCTCGGCAAACACGCGAGCGGAGAGTTGGAGTTTTTCCTCTGTTTTCTTCTGCTCGGTGACGTCGATACAAATGCCCGACAGGCGTACTGCAATTCCATGACCATCGTAGATCGCGTTGCCTAGCGCCTGAATCCAGCGCACCTCACCGTCCCCAAGAATGATTCGGTATTCGCTAAAAAGTGCTGTGCGATCACGAATTGCATCCGTAATACGATCTTCTGCCGGTTGCAAATCATCGGGATGCAGCACGCCTCGCCAACTGTCGAAGGTGGCCTCAGCTTTCTCTGGATCCAATCCAAATAACTGGAAAAGCTCATTCGTCCATACCAGCTTGCCGGTTACCATGTCCCAGTCCCATGTGCCGGCACCCGCAGCACGTAGCGCAAGTGATAGCCGCTCATTAGCCAGCATAAGCGCAGACTCGGCTTGCTTGCGACTAGTAATGTCCTGGGCCACCAGTACGAGGCACTGCTCATTTTGAATTTCAACGTTTTCCGCAGATACAAGACAAGTTACTTCATCCGTTCTGGTTTTAAACACTAACTCCAAATCGACAACCCGGCCATTTTTCGCCAGCTCACCGATAAAATTGGCACGATCGTCCGGGGTTGCCCAAATACCTAATTCAACCGTTTCGTGGCCAATGGCCTCTTCGCGGGTATAGCCGGCGATACGGCACCATGCATCATTAACCTCAACGATCTTGCCATCTGAAATTTTTGTGATTGAAATTGGATTAGGGGAGTTGTGAAACGTTTTTGAAAATTTCTCTTCACTGATGCGTAAAATCTCTCCTGCCAATTTGCGCTCATTTTCCCGGTCAAAATTGTCCAGCGCAAACGAGATATCCCGCGACAACTGATCAAGCAGGCTGATTATTTCATCATCAAAAGCACCCTTATTTTCTTGGTACACGGTAAACACAGCGAACGGCCTGCCCGCGCGGGGCACAGGGAAAGTTGCGCTTGAACCCCAGCCATATTGCACCGCGTATTCATGCCACGGCGCAGTCATATTGCTCATCATGAAATCGTTGATGATGACCTTACGAAATTCGCGGAAAGCGATGGCGGTAGGTCCGCGCCCCTCGGGTACATCTTCGCACGCTGATATTTGAATATGTTCAAGATATTCCACGCCCTTCCCATAGCTCACCACTGGCTCAATCAAGGTGTTTTTTTCGTTGAGCTTGCCGACCCAGGCCATCTTCAAGCCACCGAAGTCCACTGCCATGCGACATACCAGAGGAAACAGCCTGGATTCATCATCCATCCGTACGATGGCCTGGTTGATTTCGCCAAGTGCTCTATAGAGTTTCTTCAGCCTCTCATGCCGCGTTTCTGCCTGTTTGCGTTCCGTAATATCTCGCACGAGCCCAAAAATGATCTTATTGCCATCAATTAAGCTCGCACAGATATGGACTTCTACAGGGAAAATCGTGCCATCTTTGCGCCGGTGACGGCCAAACACTAAAATTGATTCTCCAGGCTGAGCCTTCTCCCAATCCGTTTTGGCAGCAGCCAGATCGAAGTCCTGCTCTACATCCTGGACAGACATCTCCAATAATTCTTCACGCGAATACCCCAGGCTATTGCACGCCTGGTTGTTGACATCGACAAACCTTCCGTCAAGATCAACCGCGAAGAATGCATCGGGTGCTTCCTCCAGAAATGCCCTGAACTTGTTTCCATTGTCCATTTTTGCCGTATGCCCGTTTTGCTGCAACTCACAGAAATTATAGGTTTTTCCTAGCTTACTATTTGATCAGAATATTCGTCGTGTAAAAACACTTATCGCTAGCAAGATTATGTCTCAGCATGAATTTGGTTTATTACGAGCTCCAGCAATAATTCATGTAAAGCCCCAATATACATTCAAGTGAGGGCTAAGAACATTGGGCATGGCAACAGTACTGGCAAGCGTCTCGCCGACATGAGGCTGGAAGAACCATGGAGACACTCCTTGTGGGCAAAAAAACAGCGCGAACGCGCGTCAATTCATGAAATACCCGGGTCTAAATTTACGCACCATTTGCGCAACCTCTATACTTATTAAAAATGGCCGAAGGTGATCCGACATGATCAAAAAAACACGCATCCGCAGAACCGGCGCACTAGTCATGGTGGTGCTGGGCGCAATCCTGATGTTTCTTGCCCCGGAAGTCTGGCCGGGTGCCCTGTTGCTCGCTTTGGGCGTCATCATCGAGTTGGTCGGCATCACGCTGGAGCACAACGCCGATAAAGGGTAGACCATTAAAGCTATCGATTGCGATGATATTGACCCATCAATTCCGCATGGCCGAGAATATGCCCCTGCATTGCCTTTTCCACCACCGCTTTGGCCGGTCCGCCTAAATCCGGCAGAACGGCATCCAGCGCATACAGTTTGAAGAAATAGCGATGGCATCCCACGGGCGGGCATGGCCCGCCATAACCCGTGCGCTTCCAGTCGTTCATCCCATGCAACGTCCCCGGCGGCAACACCTTTGCCGGGATGGCCTCAGGCAATTCACCTGCAATCGGCGGCAGGTTATACAGCACCCAATGCACCCAGGTCATTTTGGGCGCAGCCGGATCGGGCGCATCGGGGTCATCCACGATCAGCACCAGGCTTTTCGTTCCGTCCGGCAGACCGGACCAGGCCAATGGCGGCGAGATATCCGACCCATCGCAGGTATAGCGCTGCGGGATCGTGCCTCCCTGAAAAAATACCGTGGATGTCAAAATCATGTTCATGCTCTCCTGTGTTCTGTCACCCGCCATGACGGGCTGAACTGACACTACAGCACTACCACAGCCACGCACCGCCGGATGGAATAATCGCGAATAAATCGATTCATTTTCACTCTTGAAAATAAGCCCCTCGCTTCAATATAGCAGCATTAAGACAATGAGTTGTCGCAACGGCGGCGCTACAATAGCGGCATGTAAAGAAAACAATGCCATCGGAAATTCATGAAAAACAATAAAGCAACAGGCGGGCTCGTCTATTCCACCGAGCACGGGAAAATGTGTCCTGAGTGCCGAAAACCTCTTGCCGAGTGTGTTTGCAGCCGGAATAAGGCTATCCCTGTGTCTGACGGTATTGTGCACGTATCCAGAGAAACCAAAGGCCGAAAAGGGAAAGGCGTTACCCTGATCAAGGGGCTCACGCTTGATGCTCTTGCGCTCGCCCAACTGGGCAAACAACTCAAAACAGCGTGTGGCTCCGGGGGCACGGTGAAAGATGGGGTGATAGAAATTCAGGGCGATCACTGTGAACGGGTGATAGAAACCCTCAAGATGCAGGGGTGGGTCGTTAAGCGAGCCGGTGGGTAGTGGCCCTGCCACCTCTGCACCACATTACAATTCGACCGCATTGCCGCAGGGGTTATGCGTCGTTCTCGTAAGTCGATGGCGTCACCCCCGCCCGGGCAAGGAATTCGCGCAGTTGCTTGATCAGCATTTTGTCGCAGACATTACTTTGATGAGGGTGGTGCAGGAATTCCTCGCAACCATTTAGCGTCGCGTGAAAGCGTGCGCCGTGCGCGGAGGCGACACTCGCGCCCAAGTGGTGCAGCAAGGATTCAATTTCTCGCCAGTGGATGTTGCCGCTGACCGGATCATGAAATATGGCGCGTAGCAGGTTAATATGCTTGTGGCTCATGGCAGGGCTCCTTAATATGCGACCTTGCTCGAATTATTATCCCCTGCGGCAGCAAGGTAAAGCAAAGTTAAGCAGATTTTGCACTGTATGAAATAATGACTCCCCAGTATTTGTTTTCGTGTGAGGGATGAAAGCAATAAAACTGGCTAACCAAGATCCCGAAGAACCGATGCCTATACCCGAACATTCCCATTCCAGCACAACACCACAGCCCGGCCAGACCGATTTGCGCTCTATCGGCCGCCTGTTCCCCTATCTGTGGGAATTTCGCGGACGGGTCTTGCTGGCTCTGGTCTTGCTGATCGGCGCAAAGCTGGCTTCGGTGACGGTGCCGCTGGTGTTGAAGGAGATTATCGATGCGCTGGACAAATCGCACGCCGATCTGATTTTGCCGCTGACGCTGATCATCGCTTATGGCCTGTTGCGCTTTGCCAGCACCACTTTTGCCGACCTGCGCGACGTGGTGTTCGGCAAGGTCACGCAACGTGCCATGCGCCGGGTAGGCATGGCAGTGTTTCAGCACTTGCATGCGCTGTCGCTGCGCTTTCATCTGGAACGCCAGACCGGCAGCATCACCCGCGATATCGAGCGCGGCACCAAGGCGATATCCAGCCTGGTGGGATTTTTGCTGTTCCGCATCACGCCTACCGTGCTGGAAATCCTGATGGTGTCCGTAATTCTGTTCGTCAAGCTGGACTGGGTGTTCGGACTGATTACGCTGGTGACGCTGGCGGCATATATCGGTTTTACCGTCACCATTACCGACTGGCGCACGCAATTTGTACGCCGTGCCAATACACTGGATTCCGAAGCCTATGGCCGCGCCATCGACAGCCTGCTGAACTATGAAACGGTGAAATACTTCGGCAACGAGCGCTATGAGGCCGCACGTTACGACACCAGTCTGGCAGATTGGGAGGAAGTGGCATTGCAGTCCCAGCGTTCGCTCGGCCTGCTGAATGCTGCGCAGGCCGGCACCATCGCCATCGGAGTCACGCTGATGGTTATTCGTGCGGCGAACGGCGTCGTGGAAGGCACGCTCACACTGGGCGATCTGGTCATGGTCAACGCCTTTCTGCTACAGATGTTCCAGCCCCTGAGCTTCCTCGGGGTCATGTACCGCCAGATCAAGCAGTCCATGACGGATGTGGAACGCATGTTTACCCTGCTGCATAGTCCGAAGGAAGTGGAAGATGCGCCGGATGCACGCCCGCTGGCAGTGGCGGGCGGTGAAGTAAAATTCGAGCACGTCAGCTTCGCCTACAATGCCGACCGCCCGATTCTGCATGATCTCAGCTTTACCATCCCGGCCGGAAAAACCGTGGCCGCCGTGGGCGCGAGTGGCGCGGGAAAATCCACCCTGGCGCGGTTACTGTTCCGCTTTTATGACGTTAACCAAGGCGGCATCCGGATCGATGGCCAGGACATCCGCCACATCAGTCAGGACAGCCTGCGTGCAGCCATCGGCGTGGTACCGCAGGACACTGTGCTGTTCAACGACAGCATTTACTACAACATCGCCTATGGCCGCCCCGATGCCACGCGCGATGAGGTTATCGCCGCCGCCCGCGCCGCGCATATTCTGAATTTTATCGAAATTCTGCCGCAGGGCTGGGACACCGTGGTCGGAGAACGCGGCCTGAAACTTTCCGGTGGAGAAAAACAGCGCGTCGCCATCGCCCGCACCTTGTTGAAAAATCCGGTGATTCTGATTCTGGACGAAGCCACTTCCGCGCTCGACACCAAAACCGAAAAAGCCATTCAGGCCGAGCTGCTGGAAATCGCCCGTAGCCGCACCAGCCTGATCATCGCGCACCGGCTCTCGACCGTGGTCGAAGCCGATGAGATCCTGGTCATGGATGCCGGCCGCATAGTCGAGCGTGGTCGGCATCCGGAACTTCTGGCAAAAGACGGTTTATACGCACACATGTGGGCGCTGCAACAGCAGGCGGAAGAAGAAACCGCGTAAGTTTCGATGAGCAGGATCTAAACAGTTAACCACTTTTAAAACCGCTGCGATTTATTCCTGGCAGGCATACATCTTTTTCAGGAATAACTCCGAAATTTCCGTCGTAAGATCGGCTGGCATAGCCATATCTGTGCCGGACGGTTCAAGTTGATTCTGACACGCCAGGCCAACATCAGGGTTCCATCCAGCGCACATGATTTCATCGCCGTACTCCGCCTCTATCGAATCGGTTCCGATTTCGTAGTCGCTCATGTTCGTCGTGATAGCCATGACACACCTCCTTCTGTTCAGTTTTTATTGAGACTTCTCTCTGCCGAATGTGAATCAGCTGTCTTGCATTTTATAAAAAGCATTATCCATGCCATATGCAAGAGCACAAACTAAAACAAATTTAATATCAATGCGTTAAGCATCGCTCACACCTCACCAATCAATTTAATTGGTGCGCATATCAATTGAAAATGTAAAAAGTTCCGACACAAAGTGCCGTTTTACGACGCTGCCCGATGCGGCCAACCTTGGTTAAATCATGCGCGGATGCTTCACCCTTTATGGAACGTCGACCAGAAGCTCGGCCAAGGAAATATTTTTCCGCCATAATGGTCAAATATGAAACACTTGACGATGATTCTGGCGGTGTTGCTACTGGCTGGCTGTGCGGCCTACAGCAGTAACGGCCTCAAGCCTGGCGAGGCGAGGCTGGAGGATGTGTTGCGCGTGATGGGGCAACCGGCGATGCGCTGGCAGGAGTCGGACGGTGCCCTGCAGCTGGCTTATCCGCGAGGACAGACGGGCGTTCACAGCTATATGGCGTTCATCGGGGCGGATGGCGGGCTGCAACGCATCGAGAACGTGATGGAGCGAAGCGCTTTCGCCCGCATCCAGGCCGGCATGAACAAGGAGCAGGTGCTGCGCATTTTGGGGCCGTCGTGGCCGGGATGGACAGTTTATTTCAAGGCGCGCGACGAGCTGGTTTGGGAATGGCGTTATTGCGATGAGTGGAATGAGCCGGCTCGCTTCGATGTGCTGTTCGATGCCAGCACCGAAAAGGTGCGATCAACCCTGAGTCAGACCGAAAGCCAGATGGGGTTGTGCGATCAAAGCTGCTGGTGCTCGCGCTGACGCACAGGGGTCCACGGCGGTAGCAACGCCGGGGGCGTAGATGGCATGTGCCACGGTCGCAGAAAAAAATAAATTGAACTTAACCGTTTTTGCTGTAGTCTTAGAGCAAGTCTGTGGAATTCAAGTTTCAATTGCGGTACCTCATTGTTGGTCTGTTTTTTTCCTTGATGTTCGATAGGCTGGGCATTTGCCCGTCTTCACCCGGCTATTTTTAGCCGGATTAACTTGATATTGAGGTGAACAAATGGCAACAGGTACTGTGAAATGGTTTAACGATGCAAAAGGTTTTGGCTTTATTACCCCGGATGATGGCAGCGAAGATTTGTTCGCGCATTTCTCTGCGATTCAGGCAGGGGGTTTCAAATCCTTGCAAGAAAACCAGCGTGTCAGTTTTGAAGTGACTGCCGGCCCTAAAGGCAAACAGGCTTCAAACATTCAAGCTGCGTAAACCTGCAGTAGTTTAAGGAAAAGCCCCGGCATGCCGGGGCTTTTTTACGCCTGCGCCACGGAGTTTCAGGCGACAACCTATGTTGATCTAGCTTCCCCCCTCTCAAACGTGCCGGAAGGAAAACTCCGCCTTGCTCCCCGCCCGTGTGCGTCTATAGTTACTATCGTTGCTGCCGTTCTGCCAAGGAGAAATTGGCTATGGAAAAATGGATATATACGGGGTTATTCATGATGAGTGTGACGGGGAACGGCTGGGCGCAGGAGACCGACGCTGGGGCTGAACAGAAAGCACTTTACAGCGCAACCGACACCGGCTTCATTGCCCAGAATGTGTATTTCTTCTGCACTTCGGCAGGGCTGGCTACGGTAGTACGCGGGTCGATCGATCGCGCAGCGCTTGGTGCAGTGATGGGGCTGGGTAGTCATCAGCAAATCATCCTTGCGCAATCAGTCGGCTACCCGGCGAAGTATGTGCAATAGCAGCCTGTCTTAACGTCAACTGTATCTGCGCTGTAACGTTGTTTAGCTACTTCCCCGCACCAGGCTGGACGCGCTCAGATCCCGAGGCAACTCCGCAGCGTGAGCGAGTGGAACGCGAGCGCGCGGATCTGCCAGGCGAGCCGGCCAACCGCATGTACCGCGGTCAGGATAACAAAGAGAACAGCGATCGGTGACGCTCCAGGTCTGACAACTAGTAGATAACCTATTGATTCCACATGACCTGCATCAAGAAAGCTGTCGCCACCCTTGCCAACACAACGAAAGAAAAGTATTATTGCGCGTTTCGTCTGCCCCGCAGAGTAATATCCAAGGAGTTTCATCAATGGCAAACACCGCACAAGCCAGAAAGCGTGCTAGACAGTCCGACAAGCAACGCGAGCGCAACACCAGCCAGCGTTCCGAGTTCCGCACCGCGGTCAAAAAAGTGATCAAGGCTGTTGAAGCTGGCGACAAGGAAGCTGCCAAGGCGGTTTACCTGGAGTCGGTTAGCGTGATCGACAGCATCGCCGACAAGAAAATCGTGCACAAGAACAAAGCATCACGTCACAAGAGCCGTTTGAACTCAGCCGTCAAAGCGATGGCCTGAGACTCGCCGCAGCAGCAGCTGCCGCGCGCCCGTTTTGCTTGCCCGGCAGCCTTTAGCTAGCCGGGCGTTTGTTTTGGATTGATTGCACCCGATTGCCACCCCTTGAGGTTGGCTTGAAGGGCAAATTTCTCTTGCAAGTATCCGTTGTTTGGCTAAATATAACGCTTTCGAGCGCACCAAATACACGGCGGCTGATGCCGCCGTGTGCATTTATATTTTTAGCTCGGCTATTTGTTCAACTCTAAAAAGCAGCAACAGCTCATCTAAATATGTCACATTTAATGAACACCTATGCCAGATTGCCCGTCGCCTTTACCCGCGGTGAAGGCGTGTGGCTTTGGGACGAACAAGGCAAACGTTATCTGGATGCAGTCGCCGGTGTCGCCGTCAACGGCTTGGGGCATGCTCACCCGAAACTGGCCCAGGCAATCTGCGAGCAGGCGAAGACGCTGATCCACACCTCCAACCTGTACCAGATTCCCAAACAGGAGCAGCTGGGCACGAAGCTGGCGCAATTGGCCGGCATGGACAAAGTATTCCTGTGCAACTCCGGCGCCGAAGCCAACGAAGCCGCGATCAAGCTGGCCCGCCTTTATGGACACAACAAGGGCATCGACAGCCCCGCCATCATCGTGATGGAAAAGAGCTTCCACGGCCGCACCATGGCGACCCTGACCGCCACAGGCAACCGCAAGGTGCAGGCCGGATTCGAGCCGCTGGTAAGCGGCTTCGTGCGCGTACCCTACAACGATATCGCCTCGATCAAGCTGATCGCCGAGCATAACCAGAGCGTCGTCGCCATTCTGGTCGAACCGGTACAGGGCGAAGGCGGCATCCAGATACCGCTGCCCGCCTACCTGCAAGAGCTGCGCCGCATCTGCGACAGCCACGGCTGGCTGTTGATGCTGGACGAGGTACAAACCGGCATCGGCCGCACCGGCTCGATGTTCGCTTTCCAGCAGACCGGTATCATTCCTGATGTCATGGCGCTGGCCAAAGGTCTTGGTTCGGGCGTGCCGATCGGTGCCTGCCTGGCGAAGGGTGCGGCAGCCGAAGTTTTCAAACCCGGCAACCATGGCTCTACCTTCGGCGGCAACCCGCTTGCCTGCGCTGCGGCGCTGGCGACGCTGGAAGCGGTCGAGGAACAGAACCTGTGCCAACAGGCCGCTGAAATCGGCGCGTTCATCCGTGACGGCTTGAGCAATCAATTGGCAGGCACAGCCGGCGTTGTCCAGATACGTGGCGCCGGGCTGATGATCGGCGTCGAACTGGACCGTCCCTGTGGCGATCTGGTCAAGCTGGCGCTGGCTCAAGGCCTGATTATCAACGTTACGGCGGACAGCGTGGTACGTCTGTTGCCGCCGCTGGTCATGAAGCGCGACGAGGCACAGCAAGTGGTGGACATGCTCGCGCCGCTGATCAAGGATTTTCTAGCGCAGAAATAATGCGCCACTGGTGGCATCTATGCAGATCAAACATTTCCTGCAATTCAACGACCTGAACCGCGACGAGTACGAGCACCTGTTCGAACGCACGCGCCGGATCAAGGAACAGTTCAAGGCCTATCAGACCTACCACCCGCTGCATGACCGCACGCTGGTGATGATTTTCGAGAAGGCGAGCACGCGCACCCGGCTGTCGTTCGAAGCCGGCATGCAGCAACTCGGCGGCAGTGCCATCTACCTCAACACCCGCGACTCCCAACTGGGTCGCGGCGAACCGGTGGAAGATGCGGCCCAGGTTATCTCGCGCATGAGCGACATCGTAATGATCCGCACCTTCGAGCAGGAAATCATCGAACGCTTCGCCGCCAATTCGCGCGTGCCAGTGATCAACGGCCTGACCAACGAATACCACCCGTGCCAGATCCTGGCCGACATCTACACCTACATCGAGCAGCGCGGCAGCATCAAGGGCAAGACGGTGGCCTGGATCGGCGACTCCAACAACGTCTGCAACACTTGGCTGCAAGCAGCCGAGGTGCTGGACTTCAACGTCCACGTTTCGACCCCTCCCGGCTATGAAGTCGAGCCGGAGCGCGCCGGACTGTACGGTACCGACCATTACGAAGAATTCCGCGATCCGATGGAAGCCGCGCGCGATGCCGATCTCGTCACCACCGATGTGTGGACCAGCATGGGTTTCGAGGCAGAAAACGAAGAACGTATGCGTGACTTCGCCGACTGGCAAGTGGATGGTGACATGATGCGCGTTGCCAACAAGGACGCCGTGTTCATGCACTGCCTGCCCGCCCATCGCGGCGAAGAAGTTGCCGCCGAAGTGATAGACGGTCCACAAAGCGTAGTGTGGGACGAAGCAGAAAACCGGCTGCATACGCAGAAGGCACTGATGGAATATTTGCTGCTGGGAAAAATCAATTAAGTGAGGAGGCAAGAGTGAGGAGTGAGGAGTAAAACCCTCACGAATTCTCCTTACTCCTCACTCCTCACTCCTCACTGGAGTTTTAAATGAGCAACATCAACAAAGTCGTCCTCGCCTACTCTGGCGGACTGGATACCTCAGTAATCCTGAAGTGGCTGCAAGACACCTACCAATGCGATGTGGTCACCTTCACCGCCGACATCGGCCAGGGTGAAGAACTCGAACCAGCGCGCAACAAGGCGCTACAGTTCGGCATCAAGCCGGAACAAATCTACATCGACGATCTGCGCGAGGAATTCGTCCGCGATTTCGTGTTCCCGATGTTCCGCGCCAACACGGTTTATGAAGGTGAATACCTGCTCGGCACTTCGATTGCCCGTCCGCTGATCGCCAAGCGGCTGATCGAGATTGCGAAGGAAACCGGCGCAGTCGCGATCTCGCATGGCGCCACCGGCAAAGGCAACGACCAGGTGCGCTTCGAGCTTGGCGCCTACGCCCTCAACCCGGAAATCAAGGTCATTGCGCCGTGGCGCGAGTGGGATCTGCTCTCACGCGAGAAGCTGCTGGCTTACGCGGAAAAACATGGCATTCCGGTGGAAATGAAGCACAAGGCGGGCGGCAGCCCCTACAGCATGGACGCCAACCTGCTGCACATCAGTTACGAAGGCCGTCACCTGGAAAACCCCGCTGCCGAGGCCGAGGAAGACATGTGGCGCTGGACAGTATCGCCTGAAAAGGCGCCCGATCAGGCGGAATATCTGGATATCGAATACGCCAATGGCGATCCGGTCGCGCTCAATGGCAAGAAACTGTCGGCCGCTGAAATGCTGGCCGAACTCAACCGCCTCGGCGGCAAGCATGGCATCGGCCGCCTCGACTTGGTAGAAAATCGCTACGTCGGCATGAAATCACGCGGCTGCTATGAGACTCCCGGCGGCACCATCATGCTCAAGGCCCACCGTGCCATCGAATCCATCACCCTGGACCGCGAAGTGGCGCACCTGAAGGATGATTTAATGCCACGCTACGCCAGCATGATCTACAACGGTTACTGGTGGGCACCCGAGCGCCGCGCCCTACAGGTACTGATCGACGACACACAGAAGCACGTCAACGGCTGGGTACGGGTCAAACTTTACAAGGGCAACGTCATCGTAGTCGGCCGTGATTCCAAGACCGACTCGCTGTTCGACTCGAATATTGCCACCTTCGAGGACGATGCCGGCGCCTATAATCAGGCTGATGCGGGCGGCTTCATCAAGCTCAACGCGCTGCGGTTACGCATCGCGGCGAAGTTGCAGAATCGTTAATTATTAGGAATAAGCCATGACCCAGTTCGACAATGTCAGCGTCGTCAAGAAAGCCAACGTCTACTTCGACGGTAAGTGCATTTCCCACACCGTCATGTTCCCTGACGGCAGCAAGAAAACTGTCGGCGTGATTTTTCCAAGCAACCTCACTTTCAATACCGGCCTGCCCGAGCTGATGGAAATCAATGCCGGTGTCTGCAAGGTAAAACTGGCTGGCGAGAAGGACTGGAAAACCTACAAGGCGGGCGAGAGCTTCAGTGTGCCGGGCAACACCAGCTTCGACATCGAAACCGTGGAGTTACTGGATTACGTCTGCCATTTCATCACCGAATCCACCTGCTGCGCGGGTTAAGGGGAGTCAGCCATGCCGACATTCGATATCGTATCCGAAGTAGACAAACAGGATTTACGCAACGCCGTTGACCAGATCAACAAAGTCATCACCGGTCGCTTCGATTTCAAGGGATCGGATTCACGCGTCGATCAGGCGGAGTATGTGCTGACGATCTATGCCGACGACAACTTCAAACTGGAGCAGATCTTCGACATCGTCAACCAGACCTTCGGCAAGCGCAACATCGACGTGAGTTGCCTGGACAAGGGCAAGGTCGATAAAATCAGCGGCGACAAGGTCAAGCAGACCGTTACCGTCAAAACCGGTGTAGAAACCGAACTGGCGAAGAAAATCGTCAAACTGATCAAGGATTCCAAACTCAAGGTCCAGGCCAGCATCCAGGGCGAAGCCGTGCGAGTCACCGGTGCGAAGCGGGATTTATTGCAGGAAACCATCACGCTGGTCAAAAAATCCATCACTGACTTCCCGCTCCAGTTCCAGAATTTCAGAGACTGAAATTTTTCACCGCAGTGGTCGCGGAGGATACTGAGAAAAACCTATTCCCGCCTTGCTGTATTCTGCGACCTCCGCGGTTAGTCTTTTACGGGGGTAACATGGAAAAAGTCCTCGCCCCTCTCGCCCAGGGCTGCGAAGAAGTCGAAGCCGGCTTGCATCGACCCGGGAAATTCTGACGCAACTACCGTCTCAAGCTGGCCCCAGTGGCCGAATCGTGTATACTTGACTAAATTACACTACTATTCAACGGTGCAATATGAGTTACCGAGTTCGCCTCCTGCCCAGCGGTAAAGAGTTCACCACCGAGATAAACGAAACCGTGCTTGAAGCCGCGCTCCGCTCCGGCATCGCACTCAACTACAACTGCAACAATGGTACCTGTGGTGGCTGTGGTGGCAGAATCCTGTCCGGCCAGGTACGCGAAACCCAGCAACACGATTTCCACTTCGCCGACACGCAGAAGGCCCAGGGCCATGTGCTGTTATGCGTCAACGCCGCGCAATCCGACCTGGAAATAGAGGTCAAGGAGGCGGGTGGCATCGAAGATATCCCGCTCCAGCTGATCCCCACCAAAGTTGAGCAGATGGAGCGAATTCAGAACGACACCATGATCCTGCACCTGCGTACGCCGCGTTCGCAGACCTTGCGCTTCCTCGCCGGACAGCACCTCAGCCTCGCCATCGCGGGCATGCCGCCACGCAACAAGTCCATTGGCAGCTGTCCGTGCAACGCCATGCACCTTCAATTTCATATCCGCCGGGTACCGGGCGATCAGTTCTCGGAATACATCTTCACCCACCTGAAAATATCTCAAACGGTGACGATCGAGGGGCCATGGGGCAACTTTTCGCTGGACGAAAGTTCAAAGCGACCCATCATCTTCGTCGCCTACGAAACCGGCTTCGCACCGATCAAAAGCATTATCGAACACGCCATCGCCATGGAACTTGAACAGCCCATGCATCTCTATTGGATGGCGCACCAGCCCGGCAACCACTATCTCAATAACCTTTGCCGCTCCTGGCTCGACGCCCTGGACAACTTCAGTTACACGGCGCTGACGGGAGATGGTTTATCAGGTGTATCCAGCTGGGAAGCATCTCCCGACCCGGAGATAGGCCTGAAAGACATGGAAGCCGTGGGTGCAGCGATCGTCGCCGATCAGCCTGATCTTTCCGGCTTCGACATCTATATTACGGCACCGGAATCAAGCACGGAGGGAATGCTCGAACTGCTATACCGGCACGGCCTGCCGAAAGGGCAACTGCACTTGGACGTCATGAGGCGGTTCTAGCCTAGCACCCGCAAGCTGCCGTTCCTCGTACCCGGCAAAACAAATAATTCCAGCTAGCGCACCAACCCTTCAATCCACTTTGTATAGATTTTTTGCGCTGTCACATTCAGGCTCTTCACACGCTCCGCCAGATTTTCCAGAATCACTGTCTGCTTCTCCACAGCCGGACTGGTAATGGCGGAAGCAATTTCTTCCTCACCCAACGCACACCAGTCACGTACCATCTCTTCGGTCATTTCGATATGGCATTGCATGCCCAGATGCTTGCCCATGGCGAATGCCTGGTTCACGCAATGAGAGTTGCCCAGGATGCCGATAGCGCCGGAAGGAATCGTGAAGGTCTCGCCATGCCAGTGAAAGGCGTCAAAATTTTTCACCTCCCCGAACCAGGACTTGGCAGTGGCATTGTCCGCCACCGCCACCCCACCCCAGCCGATTTCCTTGACTGGATTCCTGCCTACGGCCCCGCCCAGAGCCTTGGCCATCAACTGCCCGCCCAGACAGTGCCCAAGCAGGGGAATATCGGCCTGTGCCGCCTGCCGGATCAGCTCCATGGAATGGGGTATCCACGGCAAGTCGTCATTCACGCTCATCGGCCCGCCCATAAACACCAAACCGCTGAACAACCTGGCGTCTGACGGCAAGGCGTCACCGGCATCAACCCTGAACAGTTGCCAGGGTATGCTGTGGCTATCGAGAAATGTGGCAAAATAGCCTGGCCCTTCGCTGGGCGCATGACGAAAAATCGCAACCGGTTTCATGATCTGCATGATCTAGAGGAGTCCTGATGAATTTAGCATGGCGATATTCTAACCTGCTCGGCCTGTTTATTCTATTCACAAGCAGTGCCCATGCTACCGAAGTCAACGTGGTCGGCCTGTTCAACGGCAAAGCCATGATCAGCATCAATGGCGGCAAACATCGTGTAATGGCTGCTGGCGAAACCTCGCCGGAAGGCGTCAAACTAATCAGCTCCGACTCGACAGCCGCGGTGCTGGAAATCGACGGCAAGCGCCAGAATTTAGGCATGGGCAAAAGCGCCTCGATCCCCTCCGCCGATGGCGGCGGCAACCAGAGTGCAGTCCTGGCCGGTGATTTGAGAGGCCATTTCGTCACCACCGGCAACATCAACGGCACCAGCACGCGCATGATGGTAGACACCGGGGCGTCCATGGTATCGATGAGTAAAGATGAAGCGAAACGGCTCGGGATTTCCTATCTCAACGGCGAACGCGCAGCGGTTTCCACCGCAAACGGTGTGGTTCCGGCCTACCGCGTCACCCTCAACACGGTGAGGGTGGGCAATATCACGCTAAATCAGGTGGACGGCCTGGTGCAGGATAGCGGCATGCCTTTCGTACTACTTGGCATGAGCTTCCTGAAAAGGCTGGAAATTAAGCAGGATGGAACTAACATGACGCTGCTGAAGAAATATTGAGTGGAATCCTGACGCGTCCCTGCCACTACCTGGAATGGTAATTCAACTGTGAAACACTCAATAATGAGTCGAATTCATCGTAGAGCTTCAGTCAGCAAAGTCCGATAATGCCCGACCAGTTCGTGCTCGCTGCCCACCATATTAAAAATGGCAATCAGTCCGTTGCGGCCGGCATCGTCGTGGAAAGTCCGGTCGCGGCGTACGATCTCCAGCAACTGTTCCATCGCACCGGCACAATCATCGCCGATCAGCTTGACCGCGCTCAACTGATAGCGCGCCAGGCTGTTGTACGGTTCCGCAGCGATTTCCCGTTCCAGCGTTTCGATATCCGGCGCATCTTGAGCGATACGAATAAAGCCTGCGTGCGTCAGCAAGGTACTGATTTCGACATCGGCTCGCACCTCTTCCGGCAGTGCTAACAGCAGATCCTCCGCCTGGGCGAAATCGCCCTTGAGCAGAAGCAGCTTGGCAAGGTCGACCGGAATCTGGGCGTTGTAGGGGTCATCCAGAGCGGCCTTGGCCAGCAGGCTGCAGGCATTCTCCAAATTACCCTGCTGGCGAAAAGCGCTCAACACAACTTGGGACGCCCCGCTTGGCCGAGCAACGAACTTGTCGATAGCGCGACGAAATTCAGCATCGGATTCTGCGCCATGGATGGTATGTGCCACCTGCCCCTGCCGAAAAAACTTGACCGTCGGCACGCTGGTGACGCCGTACTCTTCTTTGGCCATCCTGCCGTGCTGATCGGTATCCAGCAGGACCAGCAGAAACTTTCCGGCATATTCATGCGCAAGCTGAACCAGTCTGGGCATCAGCATCATGCATGGCCCTGCTTGGGGCGACCAAAAGTACACCAGTACCGGGCCTTTTCCAGAATTTTCCAGAACCAGGGTGCGGAAGTTGGCGGGGTTCGCGTCAGCTATATAGGGAGATTTCGCCATGCCATTGGATAGAGAGTGAAGAAGATACGAAGGGCGCGGCCCACGCACTAGACAGTGCATGGAGCGCACCCTACTTTTTTGTTCAGCTTGCGGTCTTGTCCCGTTCGATCAACGCATAAGCCGAGTGATTGTGTATGGACTCGAAGTTCTCAGCCTCAACCACATAAGCATCGATACGCTTGTCGGCATTCAGCGCCGCCGCCACATCCCGCACCATATCCTCAACGAACTTGGGATTATCGTAGGCGCGCTCGGTGACAAATTTTTCATCCGGCCGCTTGAGCAGGCCGTAGAGCTCGCATGACGCCTGATCTTCCACCATCCGCACGACATCCTCGATCCACACCATTTCATTGGTACGCACCGCCACGGTGACGTGGGAACGCTGATTATGGGCACCGTAATCGGAAATCTTTTTTGAGCACGGGCACAGGCTGGTGACCGGAATCACCACTTTCATAGTGAGCTGGTACTTACCCTTGACGATCTCGCCGACGAAAGTGACATCATAGTCGAGCAGGCTCTGCACGCCGGAAACCGGGGCCGTCTTGTTAATGAAGTAGGGAAAGCTCATCTCGACGTGGCCGGATTCGGCCTCCAGCCGCTGCACCATCTCGCGCAGCATAGCCTCGAACGATTCCACAGAAATCTCGCGCTCATTGGCGTCGCTGTTCAGAATCTCAACGAAGCGCGACATGTGCGTGCCTTTGAAATTATGCGGCAGATAGACGTTCATGTTGAACATCGCGATAGTGTGCTGCACACCCTCGCTCTTGTCCGCCACCCTGACCGGATGTCGAATGGATTTAATACCCACCTTGTCGATGGCAATCTGGCGGGAATCCGCATAGTTCTGCACATCGGCGATGGCGTCTTTGTCACAGACGGGGGCGTTCACATCGCAAGTCACATCACATTCGCTCATGAATTTATTCCTTGAATTGATTTAGACCAAGTATAACATCTGATAATAGTTGAGTAAACTACTCAGTTACTTGGGTACTGTGTAACCGGCCTTGCACCGCGCGAACAATGCCGTCCTGGTCCAAGCCGCAAGAAGCCAATAATTTGACGGGATCGCCATGTTCGACGAAACGGTCGGGCAGGCCGAGTTGCAGCACCTGCACCGTCACGCCCTTGCTCTCCAGAAACTCAAGCACAGCGCTGCCCGCACCGCCCATCACCGCATTTTCTTCGACCGTGACGAGCAGGTCATGGGTTTGCGCCAGGCGTAGCGTCAACTCCTCGTCCAGCGGCTTGACGAAGCGCATATTGGCGACCGTAGCCTTGAGTTCTTCGGCCGCCGCCAGAGCGGGCGCAAGCATGCTGCCGAAAGCGAGAATGGCGATCTTTTCGCCCTCGCGCCGGACTTCACCCTTGCCTATCGGCAATGCCTGCATTTCCTGCTGAATGGCGACGCCCATGCCGCTGCCGCGCGGATAGCGTACCGCCGACGGACCGTTGTGCATGAATGCCGTGTAGAGCATCTGACGGCATTCGTTCTCATCCGATGGCGCCATCACCAGCAGGTTAGGCACACAACGCAAAAAGGACAGGTCGAAACTACCGGCATGGGTCGGCCCGTCGGCGCCTACCAGACCGGCACGGTCTATCGCCAGCACGATGGGCAGCCCTTGCAGCGCGATGTCATGGATCAACTGGTCGTACGCACGCTGCAGAAAGGTCGAATAGATCGCCACTACCGGCTTCATCCCTTCGCAGGCGATGCCGGCGGCAAAAGTCAGCGCGTGTTGCTCGGCGATGCCGACATCGAAATAACGCTTGGGGTATTCCCGGGCGAAGCGCACCATGCCGGAGCCTTCGCACATTGCCGGGGTAATGCCGACCAGGCGCTTGTCCTGCGCCGCCATGTCGCACAACCAGTCGCCGAATACCTGGGTGTAAGTCAGCTTGCCGCCCGGCTTGGCATCGCTTACCCCGTCCTCGGGGTTGAATTTGGCCACTCCGTGGTAAAGACAGGGATCCTCTTCGGCCAGCTTGTAGCCCTTTCCCTTTTGCGTAGCGATGTGCAGCAACTGCGGCCCCTGGAGATGTTTCAGGTTGCTCAGCGTGGTCACCAGCACGTCAAGGTCATGACCATCGATCGGGCCGATGTAGTTGAAGCCGAACTCCTCGAACAGGGTGCCGGGAATGACCATACCCTTCATGTGCTCTTCGGCGCGCTTGGCCAGTTCCAGAATCGGCGGTACAGCCCCCAGCACCTTCTCGCCTCCCTTGCGCATTGCGGAATAAAAACGCCCCGACATCAGTTTGGCGAGATAGTTGTTGAGCGCGCCGACGTTTTCCGAGATCGACATATCGTTGTCATTCAGCACCACCAGAAGATTGGCATCCATCGCCCCGGCATTGTTGAGCGCCTCGAACGCCATACCCCCGGTCATCGCGCCGTCGCCGATGATCGCCACCGCGCGCCGATCGCTGCCCTCCGCCTGAGCCGCAACCGCCATGCCGAGTGCGGCGCTTATCGAGGTGCTGGAATGGCCGGCACCGAAAGCGTCGTATTCGCTCTCGGCGCGCTTGGGAAAACCGGCGATACCGCCTAGCTGGCGCAAGGTGGCCATGGCCTCTCGCCGCCCGGTCAAAATCTTGTGCGTATAAGTCTGGTGGCCGACATCCCACACCAGCCGGTCGTCCGGCGTGTTGAACACGTAATGCAGGGCGATGGTCAGTTCCACCGCACCCAGATTGGAGGCCAGATGGCCACCGGACTTGCTCACGCTTTCGATCAGAAAGGTGCGCAACTCCTCGGCGAGTTGAGGCAGTTGCCTGCGCTCGAGGGCGCGCAACTCTGCGGGGTCGTTGATGGCTTCAAGAAGGGAGTACTTACCTGGCACAAAAATCCTTCAACCTCGGAGGACGGGGAGGATACGGAAGTGAAAGTTTTCATGGCTTTCCTCTGCGACCTCCGCGTCCTCGGCGGTAAATAACTTAAACCTTGTTCAAAATTGCCGCTTGACGATGAAATCGGCGATCTGGCGTAATCTTTCCGCCCGTGCGCCGAACACTTCAAGCGACTGTAACGCATCCCGGTGCAAATCAGCAGCAAAAGCACGCGCCGCATTCGCACCTAGAATAGAAACGTAGGTCGGTTTGTTAGCTTCGGCATCCTTGCCGGCTGTCTTGCCCAGCGTAGCCGTGTTGGATTCAGCGTCGAGCACGTCGTCCACCACCTGGAAGGCCAGCCCGATACATTTCGCGTAGTGCAGCAAATGCTCCATTTCGCTATTTTCAAGACCCTTGCCACACAACGCGCCCAGTTGCACCGAGGCCCGGATCAGCGCTCCGGTCTTGTGGATGTGCATGAATTCCAGCTCCGGCAGGGATAGCGTCTTGCCGACGCTTTCGCCGTCAATCGCCTGGCCGCCGGCCATGCCGCGCGAACCGGCAGCCACCGCCAGAATCTTCATCATTTCCAGCTGTACTGCGGGAGCGTCTGCCAATGGTCGGTCTGCCAGAACCTGAAACGCCAGGGTTTGCAGACTATCGCCCACCAGCAATGCAGTGGCCTCGTCATATTCGTGGTGACAGGTAGGCTTGCCGCGCCGCAAACTGTCATCGTCCATGCATGGCAGGTCGTCGTGCACCAGAGAATAGGCGTGGATCAGTTCAACCGCAGCCGCAGCCGCATCGACGCACTGCGGACCGGCGCCGACCACCTCACCGGCGGCGAAGGCCAGCAAAGGCCGGATGCGCTTACCGCCTCCAAGCACGACATAACGCATCGCCTGATGCAGGCGCTGCGGAGCAATCGATGACTGGGGCAGCACATCGGACAATACATCTTCCATGCGCTGCTGCTTGGCAACTGCCCATGCCTGAAAATCAATCATTGTCTGCACTGGCTTTATCCGCATCGCTAACGAAATTCTGCAAGCTGCCCGCTTCCAGAATACGCACCTGCTGCTGCGCATCCTGCAACGCCTGCTGACAGAACTGAAGCAGCTCCGCACCGCGCTTATAGGCCGACAGAAGCTGTTCCAGCGGCAACTGGCCCGCTTCCATGGTGGCGACGATATTTTCCAACTCGGCGAGTGCGCTTTCGAAGGTCGGTGATTTTGAAGCTTTGCTCATTACTTGCCGCACTCTAAAAAGAGTTAAAATACCGCATATTGCGGTCTCCGGTCAATCTCCGCGCGGCTTTCAGCCACTACGCACAGACGGAAAGCGGCTCTCTCCTTTAACCTCCAGCCTGAAGGCAAATCCGGGATAAACTACCCCGCCATGCATTGCACAACCACTTCACAACATAATCCATGCCCAAATTCCCACAACTAAAATCCACATGGATGCTCGTAGCCGGCATCCTGTTCGGCTGCATGGGGGTATTCGTCAAAATTGGCTCGGAATTTTTTTCCAGCGCTGAACTGGTGTTCTACCGCTCACTGTTCGGCTTGCTGATCATTACCCTGATCATCAAAATCCGGGGCATGAGCATCGCTACACCTCACTGGAAAGCGCACCTTTGGCGCGGACTGTCCGGCTTCGCCGCGCTGATGCTGTTCTTTTACGCCATCACCCAGCTACCGCTGGCTACTGCGGTAACACTCAATTACACCGCGCCGCTGTTCCTTGCCTTTCTCAGCGTGCTGATCCTGAAAGAGCGCCCGCACCTGCCGCTATTGCTGGCCATCCTGCTCGGATTTTCCGGCGTGGTGCTGCTGCTGCGGCCCACCCTGCACCAGGAACAACTGATTGCAGGACTGATGGGGTTGGCCTCCGGCTTTCTCGCCGCCATCGCCTATCTCAACGTCAAGCAACTGGGACGGCTCGGCGAACCGGAATGGCGGGTTGTATTCTATTTCACCCTGATCTGCACCTTCGGCGGCGGCGTCTGGATGGGAATTCACGCTTTTCACCCCGTTTCACCGCGAAATTTTTTGCTCCTGCTTGGTCTTGGCACTACCGCCACCCTGGCACAGCTCGCCATGACCCGCGCCTATCGCGAGGGCGACACGCTGGTGGTCGGCAGCCTGGCCTACAGTACGGTCATCTTCGCCAGTCTTTGGGGCATCCTGCTGTGGCAGGAAATACTGTCCCTGACCAGTTGGCTGGGGATAGTCCTGATTATCTTGAGCGGTGTTCTCGCCTCCCGCGTAGCACCCCGTCTTCCTGTTACATAGCCGGTTTGCTATAGTGAAAGAACACCACCTCTAGAAGAGTAAACCATGATCACCATCGAACTCCGCAGCCACCTCGTCAACGTCGGCGTGCTGGGCCAGTTCACCCTTGCCGACTTCAAGGAGCTGGAAGACGCCGTTATGTACAAGATCAAGTTCGAGGGTCGGGTCAACCTGCTGATCGATCTGCGCGACATGGCCAGGTTCACCGTGGATGTTGCCTGGGAAGAAATCAAGTTTACCCGCGAACACCGCTTCGACCTGTGGAAAATCGCCGTGGTCACCGATAGCCAATGGATCACCTGGAGTACCTGGCTGACCAGCCTGTTCACACCTGCTGAAACCCGGGTGTTCGACGACTACAACCTGGCCAGCGATTGGGTTGCCAGCGTTTAGTTTGCTCATGGCGCTGCTGGCCGACGCAGTCCTGATCGTCCACTTTCTGTTCGTGCTATTCGTGGTGGGTGGTTTGTTCGCCATCTGGGCCGGCGCCGCACTTGGCTGGAACTGGGTGCGCAACCGCCGCTTCCGCGTCGCACATCTTGCCGCCATCCTCTTTGTAATGGCTGAATCTCTCGTCGGCATGGCCTGCCCGCTGACCATATGGGAAGATTTTCTGCGCAAAACCAGTTCGGGCGGGACCAGCTTCATGCAGCGCTGGGTCGGCCGCCTGACCTTCTATGACCTGCCAGAATGGGCATTCACACTAGCATATGCGCTGTTCGCCCTAGCCGTTCTCGCCACTTTCTGGCTTATCCGCCCACAGCACCATGACCTTAACCTGCGCCAGAATCTTCCACCGAAGAAGCCTACTCCTTGAGTGTGAGGAACATGCCGTTATAATGGCTCGATATCTTCACTCCCAGACCGCCCATGTACCAGAGTTATTTTAACCTCGCCGAAGCGCCGTTCTCCATCGCGCCGGACCCACGTTATCTCTACATGAGTCAGCGTCACCAGGAGGCGCTTGCGCATCTGCTCTATGGCGTGAATGGCGGCGGCGGGTTTGTGTTGCTCACCGGCGAGGTGGGGGCCGGCAAAACCACGGTATGCCGCTGCCTGCTCGAACAGATACCCGAATCCTGCGATGTCGCCTACATATTTAATCCCAAGCTGACGGTAGCAGAGCTACTCTCGACTATCTGCGCCGAATTCGGCATCGCCTTTCCGACCGGCAACACCAGCGTCAAGGTGTTCGTCGACTGCATCAACGCCTACCTGCTTGACGCCCATGCCAGGGGCAGGCACACCGTACTGATCATCGACGAGGCGCAAAACCTCTCTGCCGACGTACTGGAGCAGATGAGACTGCTCACCAACCTGGAAACCAGCCAGCGCAAACTATTGCAGATCATCCTGCTGGGTCAGCCCGAGCTGGCGACAATGCTGGCACAGCCGGAACTGCGGCAGCTTGCACAACGGATTATCGCGCGCTATCACCTGGGGCCGCTGACCAAGCAGGAAGTTGCTGCCTACGTGCGGCATCGCCTTGAAGTTTCGGGCACGCAGCGCCAGCTGTTCCCGGCTGCGCTGATGGGAAAGTTGTACCGCCTGAGCGGCGGCATTCCCCGGATCATCAACGTACTCTGCGACCGGGCACTGCTGGGCGCCTATGTGCAAGGCAAGGAGCGGGTCGATGCTGCAACCCTCACGCAGGCGGCGCGCGAGGTGCTCCACCAGCCGACGACGCAACGCCGCATCATGATGCGCCCCCTCCTGGCAGGTTTGGCTTTGGTGGCCGGCAGCGTGCTGGCAGTGGCGCTATACCAGCCCATTGCGAAAGACGAAGCACAGACGAAAGCTGCGGATCAGGCAAAATCCGAAAGCCAAATCCAGGTCGCCAAGCCGGAAACGGCATTGCCGGTTATCCTGGAATGGCCGGCAGCGGAGCCGCTCTCGCGCAGCAAGGCGTTGGCTTACGCCGCACTGTTCCAGGCATGGGGTGCCGACTATCAGGGGGAGGACGCATGCCGGCAAGCCGAAAGCATGGGTTTGCGTTGTCGAACCACGCGCGGTGGGCTGGATGAACTGCGTCAACTGAACCGGCCTGCAGTTCTGCATATGCGCGACAACCAGGGCCAGGAATTCTATGCAACCTTGACCCAACTTGATGATAAATCCGCCACCTTCACCGTTGGCACCGCAACCAGCTCAGTCGCCCTGAGTGGCTTGGCGACACAATGGTCGGGGCACTACACCATACTGTGGCGGATGCCGCCGGTTGCACGCAAAAATATCCGGCCGGGGGAGCACGGGCCGGATGTGGAATGGCTGAGCAAGCAACTCGCGCAAGTCCATGGCAAGACGACGGAAACCACCACAGACCCGGTATTTGATGAAGCCATGGTGAGTCAGGTCAAACAGTTTCAACTCATTGAGGGACTCACACCTGACGGTGCCGTTGGGCCTCAAACCCTGATGAGCCTGAGCAGTGCGGCGGACCGAACGGCGCCGAAACTTTCCCGCAGGCAAGGGGGAAAATAACATGTCGTATATCCTGGAAGCGCTCAAAAAATCCGACCAACAGCGTCAGCTCGGGGCTACACCCACATTGCCACCCGCACAGGCACCGGTAGCTGCGCCCAAACAACCCGTGTTTTTGTATTACGGCCTGCTTGCCGCGATTCTGCTCGCCGCCGGCATCCTGATCGGCTGGCTGCGGCCGTGGCAGGCGGAACAACCGGCTCCTGAAACTGAAAACTTCGCCGCAAAATCACCCCTATCGACCACACCAAACCGCGCCGGCACTCGTGCCCGAGCCCATGGTCAGACAGATGGTGCAGGAATTACCGGCACCGAATTCAGCACCCACCGTGCAGCCGGCTCCCATGGTTACCACCATGAAACCAGACGCGTCCGCACCCGCCAGAACCGAGACGCACGACACTCCGCCCAGAGACGTTGCCACCCACCCGGCTTCCGGGCCGGAAAAGCCCGCCGACGCTGCACGGGAACAGAAAGTAGTACCCATGGCCGAACTGCCTCTCCCTATCCAGCAGGAGATTCCAGCCATGACGATTCCGCTCCATGCCTATTCGAGCAAACCCAGGGATCGCCTCGTCAGCATCAATGACCGGATGCTGCGGGAAGGCGAATCCCTGACGCCCGGCCTCAGGCTGGAGCAAATCACCAAGGATGGCCTGATTTTCAGCTACAAGGGATATCGTTTCCAGCGCGGTGTTCAGTAGCAACCGATCCACTACCTCATTCGACCGCTGGCCCGGAAGCCAGACGATGCGCCCAGCGCGTCGTCTCCGGCAGGCGGTAACGGGTGACGCAGGCCATCACAAAGTCGAGCGCCGTCGCCAGGCTGATGCGGTGACCAATGGAGATGTAGAGCGGCTTCACGCCGGGTCGGCTGCGCAATATTGCGCCTATGGTTTCGCCGTGATAGCGCAGCGGCACGAATGCACCGCGCCGGTCGGGCGGTTCGACCTGCTCGCCGATCAACCGGGTTTTGGCCACGCCGATGGAAGGAATGCCACTCAGCAAGCCGAGATGGCTGGCGATGCCAAAACGGCGCGGATGAGCAATACCCTGACCGTCGCACAGCAGCAGGTCGGGAATGACGGTCAGCCTCTCCAGCGCACCGATCACCGCAGGCACTTCACGGAAAGACAGCAGCCCCGGCACATAGGGAAAACGGGTAGGAATGCGAAAAATGGCATGTTCTACCAGTTCGAGCGTAGGAAAGGCTAGCACCGCCACCGCAGCGCGAGTGATCCCGCCGCCTTCCTCGAAACCCACGTCCACCCCTGCCACATGGCGCACCGGGCCGAGCCGGTCTTCCCTCTCCACCTCGCCGCGCAGTTGCTGCTGGATGGCAATCGCCTCAGTCGGACTGATATCCCAAGGGTGCCTTTGAACTATTTTCATGATGTTTGCGGTAAAATACGGGCATTCCAAATACCTACAGTACAGGCCGGCTTATGAATCTCTCCACGCTTACCGCATTATCCCCTCTGGATGGGCGCTATCACAACAAGGTGGCCGACCTGCGCGCCTATTTCAGCGAGTTCGCGCTGATCCGCTATCGCGTCAAGGTGGAAATCGAATGGCTCAAGGCGCTCTCGCGCGAGCCCGCCATCGCCGAAGTCCCGACCTTCTCCACTGAAACCTTCGCGCAGCTGGACGCACTGGCAAACAATTTTTCGGAAGTCGATGCCCAGGCGGTCAAGGATATCGAGAAGGTCACCAACCACGACGTCAAGGCGGTCGAATACTGGATGAAAGCTCGGCTGGCCGACAATGCAGAAGTGATGAAGGTGAGTGAATTCATCCATTTCGCCTGCACCTCGGAAGACATCAACAACCTGTCACACGGCCTGATGCTGAAGGATGCGCGCGAAGCGGCGATGCTGCCCGGTCTTGCCAAGGTCGTCGCCCGGCTTATCGAGTTCGCCCATGAACTCGCAAACATGCCGATGCTGGCCCACACCCATGGACAGCCCGCCTCGCCCACCACGGTCGGCAAGGAGCTGGCCAACGTGGCCTACCGCCTGCAGCGCCAGCAAAAGCGCCTGATTGAGGTCGCCATCCTGGGCAAGACCAATGGTGCGGTGGGCAACTACAATGCCCATCTGTCGGCCTATCCCGATTTCGACTGGGAGCGCTTCGCGAAGCATTTTGTCGAAGGACTGGGGCTGGATTTCAACCCCTACACCATCCAGATCGAACCGCACGACTGCATGGCCGAGCTGTTCGATGCCTACGCCCGCACCAACACCATCCTGATCGACCTCGACCGCGACATCTGGGGCTACATTTCGATGGGCTACTTCAAGCAGAAGGTGAAGGCCGGCGAAGTGGGTTCCTCCACCATGCCGCACAAGGTCAATCCGATTGATTTCGAAAACTCGGAAGGCAACCTTGGGCTGGCCAACGCCCTGCTGCGGCACCTCTCCGAAAAGCTGCCGATTTCCCGCTGGCAGCGCGACCTCACGGACTCCACCGTGCTGCGCAACATGGGCGTGGGTCTGGGCTACACTCTACTCGGTTACGATTCCTGCCTGCGCGGCCTCAACAAGCTGGAAGCCAACCCGCAACGCCTGAATGACTACCTGGATCACAACTGGGAAGTACTGGCGGAACCGATCCAGACCGTGATGCGCCGCTACGGCGTGGAGAACCCCTACGAGCAGCTCAAGGAACTCACCCGCGGCAAAGGCGGCATCACCAAGGAAACGCTGCATGCCTTCATCGCCAAACTCGCCATACCGGAGGAAGCGAAACAGCGGCTGCTGCAGATGACTCCGCACAACTACACCGGCATGGCGGCGGAACTGGCGACGAGGATTTAATTCAGATTGTCTAGTTAAGTGCAAATCCTGTGGGTGCGGTTTCAGCCGTACATGCAGGCTAAAGCCTGCCCCACAGCAACCACGAAATCCTCCCCAGGCAATCCCGGTTTAATCCTTCGTCTGCTCGCCCTCGATGGCGCGATAGAACTCGTCCATCTTCCGTGCCGCCACGTGCTTGTAATACCCCTTCCAGGCGGTTCTGATCAGCCAGGCGGTATAGATGAAGGCGGCGACGAAAGCAAAGGACAGTCCCCAACCCAGCCCGGTTCGGAGCGACAGCGTGAGCATCTCGCCGCGCGGCGCGTTGAACACGTAGAGACCGAGCAAAGGACCGCCGATCAACGAGATTGCGGCGATTACAGCGATGTGCATGATAATGCGCCGGGTCGGCGGGAGGAAACTACTAACCGTGGCATCGTCGAGCAGGGGTTCCATGGCTATGGGATGCGGTGGCGCAGGTAACCGATAATTCCTGGCAGAATCGACAGGAAAATAATGCCGAATATCACCAGCGTCAGGTTCTGCTTGATGAACGGGATATTGCCGAAGAAGTAGCCGGCCAGTAGCAGCGAGCCGACCCAAGCCACACCACCCACAAGACTGTAAGGCAGGAAATGGCGGTAATCCATGCGACCGATGCCGGCGACGAAGGGAGCAAAAGTGCGAATAATGGGGAAGAAGCGCGCCAGAATGATGGCCTTGCCACCGTGTTTTTCATAAAATCGGTGAGTCTGCTCCAGGTGTTTGGGATTGAGCAGGCGCGAACGCTCCCTGCTGAACACCTTCGGCCCGACATAGCGGCCGATCCAGTAATTGGTGTTGTCGCCCATGAACGAGGCGGCGATCAGCAAACCTGCCAGCACCTGAAGTTCCATCGCACCGGTCGCGGTCAGGGCACCGGCAACAAACAGCAAGGAATCGCCCGGCAGAAAGGGCGTCACCACCAGACCGGTTTCGCAGAAAATAATCAGGAACAGAATCAGGTAAACCCAGGTACCGTAGTCCTGAACCAGTGCAAGCAGGTGTTTATCGAGGTGAAGTACCAGATCGATAAAAGAGGCCAGAAGCTCCATCAGGGCAGCGCTTCCGCCTCTTCGCCTTCCTTCTTCTCCGGCTTGAGGAAATCCTCGCGCGACACGCCCAGCCACATCACGATCGGGCTAGCCACCAGCACCGAGGAGTAGATGCCGAAGACGATGCCGATGGTCAGAGCCAGCGCAAAGTAGTACAGTGCCTCGCCGCCGAAGAACAGCATCGACAGTACCATCAGCTCGGTCATGGTGTGGGTGATGATGGTACGCGACATGGTGCGGGTAATGGCGTTGTCAATCACCTCTGGCACCGAAGCCTTGCGCATCTTGCGGAAGTTTTCGCGCACCCGGTCGAACACCACCACGGATTCGTTGACCGAGTAACCGAGCACGGCCAGGATGCCGGCCAGCACGGTGAGGGAGAATTCCCACTGGAAGAAGGCGAAGAAACCGAGAATGATCACCACGTCGTGCATGTTGGCGATGATCGCCGCCACCGAGAAGCGCCACTCAAAACGCATGGCGAGGTAGGCCATGATGCCGAGGGAGACCACCAGCAGCGCCAGCGCGCCGTTCTCATACAGTTCCTTGCCTACCTGGGGACCAACGAATTCGACGCGCTTCAGCGTGACGGAGTTGTCCGCACCCTGCAATGCATGGAACACCTGATCGGAAAGCTTGGCGGTACTGACATCAGGCTTGAGTGGCAAGCGAATCATGACGTCGCGCGCCGTGCCGAAATTTTGCACCGCCGCATCGTGCATGCCGATTTTGGTCAGGGTATCGCGAATCTTGGGAACATCCGCCTGGTGGCTGTAGCTCACCTCCATTACCGTACCGCCGGTGAAGTCCACACCCAGGTTAAGACCCTTCAGCCCCAGCGCCGCCACCGCCGCGATGAACGTCACCAGCGAGATAAATGTCGTCACCCGCGCATAGCTCATGAACGGGATGTCGCGTTTGATATGAAAAAATTCCAGCATGTTGATTCCTTGAAAATACCCAACTACTTTTTAGTCCCCTCTCCCACTCGTGGGAGAGGGGACAATGGTAAAAGGCGCTTGTTTAGATCGAAACCTTCTCCAGCCTCGCCTTGCGTCCGTAGGTCAGGTTGACCATGCCGCGCGACACCACCACGGCGCTGAACATCGAGGTCAGGATGCCGAGGCACAACACCACCGCAAACCCGCGCACCGGACCGGACCCCAGCCAGAACAACGCCACACCGGCGATCAAAGTGGTGATATTAGAATCAAGAATGGTGGCAAATGCCCGCTCGTAACCAGAATGAATTGCCGCCTGTGGCGATAAACCATTCCTGATTTCCTCACGGATGCGCTCGTTGATCAGTACGTTGGAGTCGATCGCCATACCCACTGTCAGTGCGATACCCGCCATGCCAGGCAGGGTCAGCGTGGCCTGCAGCAACGACAGTATCGCCACCAGCAGCAGCACGTTGACGGCCAGCGCCGTCGTCGAAACCACGCCGAAAAAACGATAGTAGAACATCATGAAGGCGGCGATGGCGACAAAACCATAGATATTGGAATTGAAGCCCTTGGCAATATTTTCCGCACCCATGCTCGGACCGACGGTGCGTTCCTCGATAATCTCCATCGGCGCCGCCAAAGCACCCGCACGCAGCAACAGCGAAACGTCGCTGGCTTCCATGGTGGTCATGCGACCGGAAATCTGCACCCGGCCGCCGCCGATTTCCTCGCGGATCACCGGCGCGGTGATGACTTCGCCCTTGCCTTTTTCAATCAGCAGGATCGCCATACGCTTGCCCACGTTATCGCGGGTCAGCTGCTTGAAGATGCGCGCGCCGCGGCCATCCAGGTTGATATGCACAGCTGGCTCACCACTTTGCCCTTCAAAGCCGGGTTGCGCGTCGCTGATGTAATCACCGGTCAGCACCACGCCCTTCTTCACCAACAACGGCAGGCCCTTGCGCTCGGTGTAAAGCTCGCTGCCGAAGGGAATCTGGCCGCTCTGCACTGCGGCCGTCACATCATGTTCCTCGTCCACCATGCGGATTTCCAGGGTGGCGGTACGACCGAGAATGTCCTTGGCCTTGGCAGTATCCTGCACGCCGGGCAACTGCACTACGACGCGGTCTATACCCTGCTGCTGGATGATCGGCTCAGCCACGCCGAGTTCGTTGATACGATTGCGAAGAGTGGTGATGTTCTGCTGCAAGGCGAATTCCTGGATGCGCTTCTGCGCCCCCAGTTTGAGGGTGGCCACCAGCTTAAATTCGGCGCCCGCATCAACTTCCTTCAACAGCAGATCAGGTGAAGTCTTCTGCAGTTCATCCATTGCCTTCTGGCGTGATTCGGCATCGCGGAACTTGATCTCCACCGCCTGATCCTGCCGGGAGATGCCCGCATAAGCGATTCTTTTCTCGCGCAAACTGGTGCGGATATCGCCGTTATAGCGGTCGAGCGCCTTGGTTATCGCCCCCTTCATGTCCACCTGCAGCAGGAAGTGCACCCCGCCGCGCAAGTCCAGACCGAGGTACATCGGCAGTGCGCCCATGCTGGAAAGCCACTTGGGCGAGCTCGACAGCAGATTCAGCGCCACTACGAAATTCTCTCCGAGATTTGACTGGAGAATATCCTTGGCCTTGATCTGGGTGTCGGCATCGGCAAAGCGCACCTTCACACCGGAAGAATCGAATGCGATACCCTGGAAGGCGAGATTATTTTGCTTCAACACCTCCTCGACCTGCTTCATCAGTCCCTGATCTACCTTGGTCATGCCGCGCAATGGCGAAACCTGGACCGCAGGCGATTCACCGAAGAAATTGGGCAGAGTGTAAATCAGGCCAAACAGCATTGCTGCGGCGATGAGAATATATTTCCACAGGGGATAGCGGTTCATGAGTAAATTCCGTGAGGGGTGATGGGTAAGGGGTGAGGAAAAAAGTCAAAAGCAACACCGTCACCGGTGTTGCCGCTCACTCTTAACTCCTCACTCGCAACTTAAATGTCCTTGATCGTGCCCTTCGGCAGCAGGGTCGTAATCGCCGATTTTTGCACATGAATCACCACATTCGGGGCGACTTCCAGACCGACATAGGCTGCACTAACTTTCGCCACCTTGCCCAGTTCGCCGCCGGAGGTAACCACTTCGTCACCCTTTTGCAACGACTCGATCATGTTCTTCTGTTCCTTGGCGCGCTTCATCTGCGGGCGGATCATCATGAAGTAGAACAGCGCGAAAATCACGATCAGGGGCAGGAACTGCGACAGGCTACCCATCATATCGGCCGGCGCGGCATCGGCGGCATGTGCAAGACTAATCAGCATATTAAGTTCTCCATCATGAAAAAATAACGGAGCATTTTATCACGACCCCGCCACCCGCGCTTGCTTAAACTCGCGCACGAAGTCGGCAAAACGTCCTTCCTCGATGGCACGGCGGATGCCCTGCATCAACTCCTGGTAGTAGTACAGGTTGTGGATGGTGTTCAAGCGTGCGCCGAGGATTTCGCCGATGCGGTGCAGGTGGTGCAGGTAGGCGCGGGTGAAATTGCGGCAGGTATAGCAGCCGCATGCCTCGTCCAGCGGCCTCATGTCCAGCCGGTATTGTGCATTCTTGATCCTGACCGTGCCGAAGCGGGTAAACAGCCAGCCGTTGCGAGCATTGCGCGTCGGCATCACGCAGTCGAACATGTCTACCCCGCGCGACACCGCATCCACGAGGTCCTCCGGCGTGCCCACCCCCATCAGGTAGCGCGGCTTTTCCGCCGGCATCTGCGGCCCAACGTGGTCGAGAATACGCAGCATATCCTCCTTCGGCTCGCCCACCGACAATCCGCCGATGGCATAACCGTCGAAGCCGATATTCACCAACCCGGCCAGAGATTCATCACGCAGACTCTCGTGCATGCCGCCCTGGACAATGCCGAACAGCGCATTGGGATTGCCCTCGTGAGCACGCTTCGAACGCTCCGCCCAACGCAGGGAAAGACGCATCGAATCCCCGGCCTGCTGCAAATCGGCGGGATGAGGCGTGCATTCGTCGAAGATCATCACGATGTCGGAATTCAGCACCTTCTGTATCCGCATCGACTCTTCCGGCGTCAGGAAGCAGCGGTCGCCGTTGACCGGTGACTGAAACTTCACACCCTCTTCCGTGATCTTGCGCAGTTCGCCCAGGCTGAACACCTGAAAACCACCACTATCCGTGAGAATCGGCCCGTCCCAGCCCATGAAGCGGTGTAGCCCGCCATGCGCTTCTATCACCTCCAGACCGGGGCGCAGCCACAGGTGAAAGGTATTACCGAGCACGATATGGGCGCCGATTTCCTTCAGCTCGGCGGGAGACATCGCCTTCACTGTGCCATAGGTGCCCACCGGCATGAAAGCCGGGGTTTCGACTGTGCCATGGGCCAGGGTCAGGGTGCCGCGACGGGCAGGGCCGTCGGTAGCATGCAAATCAAACTTCATTCACTATCCTAGAAACCTCAGTTGGACGGGGTGGAGTGTGCGGTTTTTGGGGTGCAGGGCAAGGCGCAACGACGCGGAATGGTTGTTCCATTCCAAGGAGTTGTAACGCAGCCATGCGCTGCAAAAATTGTGCAATCCGCCCCGTAGCGGATTCACCAACCGGGTGAAACAATGAATCATGAACAAGTTTATTGGAATCACAGTGGTAAATATCCAGTCGAGCGGTCAACTGAGGTTTCTAGGATTATGCCTTTTTTATTTTTGAGCCTTGACCACGCTCATTGCCGCCGCCACCATCGAACCCATCTCCGCCATATTTCCCGGCAGGATCAAGGTGTTGCCTTCCTTGGCGACATTAGCAAAGGCTTCCACATATTTTTCCGCCACCTTGAGGTTGACCGCATTCATCCCGCCGGGAGATTCGATCGCTTGAGCCACCATGCGGATTGCCTGAGCGTTGGCATCGGCCACGGCCTTGATGGCCTCGGCCTGGCCTTGAGCATTGTTGATAGCTGCCTGTTTTTCGCCCTCCGACCGCTGGATGAATGCCTCCCGCTCGCCGGTGGCGATGTTGATCTGCTCCTGCTTACGCCCTTCGGAGGCAGCGATCAGCGCACGCTTTTCACGCTCGGCGGTGATCTGCGCCTGCATGGCATGGAGGATCTCCTTGGGCGGCGTCAAATCCTTGATCTCGTAGCGCAGCACCTTCACGCCCCAACTGGAAGCCGCCTCGTCCAGCGCGGCAACCACGGCACTGTTGATATGTTCGCGTTCCTCGAAAGTCTTGTCGAGCTCCATCTTGCCGATCACCGAGCGTAGCGTGGTCTGTGCGAGCTGGGTAATGGCGACGACGTAATTGCTGGTGCCGTAAGAGGCCAGCTTGGGCTCGGTCACCTGGAAATACAGGATGCCGTCCACCTGCAACTGTGTGTTGTCCCTGGTGATGCATATCTGGCTGGGCACATCGAGCGGGACTTCCTTGAGCATGTGCTTGTAGGCCACGCGATCGATGAACGGCACCACAATATTCAGCCCCGGCGCAAGGGTGGAATGGTATTTGCCAAGACGTTCGACCACTAGCGCGTATTGCTGCGGCACCACCTTGACCGCCTTGATGACAAAAATGACGGCTGCCAGCAGAATGAAAATTGCGATTTCCATGTTATCCCCTAATTGTTACAGTTTGAGGTGCGTCAGAATCAGAATCGATCCGCGCATCGTCTTGATGTAGAGCGTCTGGTCGCGCGGCGTATCGGTGGACTCGGGCTCGGCGTCCCATTCTGCGCCACGGTAATGCACACGTGCAGTGCCGTCCTCTTTCCAGACCACGACCTGAACCGGTTGACCGATATCCAGGCCCTGATTCAATGCCGCATCGGGACGCCCGAATTTCGAACGACGCAGAATCACCGTGCCGACTATACCGGTCACCGCACAAAGCGTGAGTTGCAGTGGCAGGCTCATTCCAAGTAACGCCACAATACCGCCAACGCCCAACGCAAGGCCCAACACCAGCATATAAAACGTACCGGTCGCCATCTCCAGCGCCAGCAAAACCAGGGCTAACAAAAACCAGTAAATATAAGGCGCCATTTCTTCCACCTGTTTTTTCCAGCCCAAATCCTAACAGATTAATGAGTCCTGAGTTCGTCGTATCGCGACGCGATAATGCTTTGGACTCAGAAATTTTAAACTCGGGGCTACTCTTTCCTCTCAATCAGCATGGCATCGCCATAACTGAAAAAACGGTAACGCTGCTCCACCGCATGACGGTAAGCACAGCGGATGTTTTCCATGCCACCGAAAGCCGACACCAGCATCAGCAGGGTGGATTTCGGCAGATGGAAATTGGTCAACAGCCTCTCCACGACCCTGAAGCGATAGCCGGGAAAAATAAAGATATTCGTCTCGCTGCTCCCGGCTTCCAGCTCGCCGCTCGCCGCCGCAGATTCCAGCGCCCGCAATGAGGTAGTGCCCACGGCCATAACGCGCCCACCCGCCGTCCTGGCTTGCCGGATCAGATCCACAGTGCGTTGCGGCACGGTGTACCACTCGCTGTGCATATGGTGCTCGGCGATGTTTTCCACGCGCACTGGCTGAAAAGTCCCTGCGCCGACATGCAGCGTGACATAGGCAATTTTTACCCCCATTTTTTCCAGGCTTTCCAGCATCGCTGGATCGAAATGCAGGCCCGCTGTAGGCGCGGCCACTGCGCCGGGCTGGCGTGCGTAAACGGTCTGATAGCGGGATTCGTCCAGCGCTTCAGGAGCATGGGTGATGTAAGGCGGCAGCGGCAGGCTGCCATACTGTTCCAGCAGTTCCAGCAGCGGTGTTTCCCCGGCAAAGTGCAGACGGTAGAGTTCGCCTTGCCGCTCCTCCACCGTCGCCGCGATCACGCCCGCCAGCAGCAGGCCAGAATCAAGCTTGGGCGCATGACTGGCGCGGATCTGGGCGAGCGCATGATGCTCGTCCAGCACCCGCTCGATCAGCACCTCCAGTTTGCCACCACTATCCTTCACACCGAACAGCCTGGCCTTGATCACGCGCGTGTCGTTGAACACCAGCAAATCGCCGGGCTTGAGCAATTGCGTCAAATCGCAGAACCGGCCATCCGCCAGCGCGCCACTCACGCCGTTGAGATGAAGCAAACGGCTCTGACTGCGCTCTTGGGTGGGAAACTGGGCGATCAGTTCGGGGGGTAGATCGAAATCGAAATCACTGGTTTTCATACGAAGAAACTTGCCGGGAAAATGTTTTTGGTTGATAATTCGCGACTTCCAGACAGTCCGGATGTTTCATCCGGACTTCTAGCCGGGATGGCGGAACTGGTAGACGCACGGGACTCAAAATCCCGCGCTAGCAATAGCGTGCCGGTTCGATTCCGGCTCCCGGCACCACACAAACAAAGGGCAGCCTCAGCTGCCCTTTCGTATTTCTGCCTGGCACCGGTTATGCCGCCTGAACCGGAATCTGCCGCCGCTGGTCGACGATGCGGTTGTCCGCATCCACATACACCAGTTCGGGCTCGAACTTCTGCAATTCCAGCTCGTTGTACATGGCATAGGTAGCGATGATGACGAGGTCGCCGGGATTGGCCTTGTGCGCCGCAGCGCCGTTCACGGAAATAATGCCCGAACCGCGCTGCGCCTTGATGGCATAAGTGGTGAAACGCTCACCATTGCTCACGTTGTAGATGTCGATCTGCTGGTATTCGCGGATGTCCGCAGCCTCCAGCAAATTTTCGTCAATCGCGCACGAACCTTCGTAATGAAGTTCGGAATGCGTGACGGTGACACGGTGCAGCTTGGATTTGAGCATCAATCTTTGCATGAAGACTCACCCCATAGTCGGTGAAAAAGGACTGGCATTATAAGTCTTTGTCCGCATTGAGACAAATTTCCAGGTTATCGATCAATCGGGTCTTACCCAACCATGCCGCTGCCAGCACCACCAGACTCATATCGCCGGCCTTCGCCGGTTCCAAGGATTTGGCGGCCCGTACCGAAACATAGTCGACACGCCAGCCGTGAGCTTTCAGGTCGGCAATGGCGGCGCATTCCAGAGCCAGAAAATCGCGGTTACCCGCAACAATAGACTCCCGGATTAAAGCAAGGTTCCGGTACAGCCGCACCGCATCGGTGCGATCTTTCGCACTGAGATAGGCGTTGCGCGAGCTGAGAGCGAGGTTGTCCTCTGCACGCAGGGTTTCCCCCGCTACGATCTCTACCGGCAAATTGAGCTGCCGCACCATGGCGCGAATCACGTGCAACTGCTGGTAATCCTTCTTGCCGAACACCGCCGCCTGCGGCTGGACAATGTTGAACAGCTTCAGCACCACCGTCGCCACGCCGCGAAAATGACCGGGGCGAAAGGCGCCGCACAGTTCGTCCGCCAGCGGCGACGGTTCGACGTAAATCTGCTGCAGCTCGGGGTATAAGTCTTCCACCGCAGGCGCGAAAACAATATCAGCCAGACCTTCAAGCTTGGCGCAGTCCTGATCGAAAGTGCGCGGATAGCTGGAAAAATCTTCGTTCGGACCGAACTGCAGGGGATTGACGAAGAGGCTCACCACCACGCAACGACCATGCTCGCGCGCCTGCCGAACCAGAGCCAGATGCCCCTGGTGCAGGTTGCCCATGGTGGGCACGAAAGCGACTGAAGGCTCGGATTTCAGTCGTTCCCGTATAGTCTGAACAGCCGCTACAATCTGCATGCACGGGTTTCCTGATAACCGGTCAGAGGCTCCCGGGTGCACACAATAGAGCGGCATTATTCTTGCCGCTTTCGGCCAGGTGGCTGAGTTCATGGAGAACATGCACACTGGAGTCTTCCATTGCCTTGACCTTCTCCAGACCTTTTTGGATCTCGCCAGCATAATAATGTTCAACTGCGGCCAGACCTTGGGCATGAAATGCCTTGTGCGGCGGTTCAATCTCCTTGTAGCCCTCAAGCTTGGAGAAACAGCCATGTCCATCGCCCTCGTAATACCACTTTCCGAGCCGGCAACCAGTATGCGGCGCGAACTCGCCCGGCTGCTTGCTGGAAATACCGAGAAACACCTTGTAAATTTCGAACTTGTAGACCAGGTGATCGATCTTGGCCACCTCGGTAAAGCTGCGCAGCGCGCTGGCAGCGATGGCGGCTTCCATGTCGTGAGTCAGGTTCATCAGGTTTTGCATATTGCCGGAGGCATCGTTGACATCTTGCATGAATGCCTCGGCCTGGCGCGGACTTAGCTCGATCTGGGCTTTGGCCTGAGAAGTTTCGGTCTGGATCGCTACCACCAGGGTGGAAATCTCGCTGGTGGCCTTGGTGGTGCGCTCAGCCAGTTTGCGCACCTCATCAGCCACCACCGCAAAGCCGCGCCCCTGTTCACCAGCACGCGCAGCTTCAATGGCGGCATTGAGTGCCAGCAAATTGGTCTGGTCGGCAATTTCCTTGATCAGGTTGACGATGCCGCCGATCTGGCTGGCACGCTCATTCAGGCTTTCGACATTGCGCGCAGTTTCCTGGGTACGTGCCGACATTTCGTGCATATTGCTGGCAATCCGGCCCAGAGCGGCCGAATTGGCGCTCAGCTGTGCAACTGCTGTCACCGTTCGCTCTTTCTCGTCCTTCATTGCCATCGCCAGCGCCGCCATGGTTTTCTGGACATCCATAGCGCTCTGACCGTACAGGCCCAGGTACTGAAATAACTCTCTCATATCACCCTGCAGGGATTTTTCCGCGAGGTCCTGTTGCAAAGCGGCATTTTCAGCCTGCATACTTTCAACCTGCGCCTTCAGGTGATTGCTTTCCACTTCCAGAAGCCGATTTCTGGTAATCAACCCAGCCAACTCCGCCTTATATTTTCCGCAAAACATGATACGTCCCTCCTTATTTGTTTTTTCTCAACAAGGCATCTACTGCACAACTATACGGCGTTGAATGTTGTTGTCGTCAACAGCAGAAAAAACCACTTAGAAACAATGCTCTGATGCTGGGAACAGCCCATCCTTTACAGCTCGAACATAATTCTTGACCGCCTCCTGGATGCTGTCGGTACCGGCCAGGAAATTTTTGGCAAATCTGGGTGGCTTGCCGGGATAAATGCCGAGCAGGTCATACAGCACCAGCACCTGGCCGGCGCAATCCGGGCCGGCACCGATGCCGATGGTGGGGATCGTCAGTTGCTGCGTCACCTGCTGCGCCAGCGCCGCCGGAATCGCCTCCAGCACCAGCAGGCCAGCGCCGGCCTGCTGTAATGCAAGCGCATCCTCGATCACCTTCTGCGCCGCCGCGTCGCCTTTGCCCTGCACCTTGTAGCCGCCGAGCTGGTGCACGGACTGGGGCGTGAGGCCGACATGGCCGCACACCGGGATGCCGCGCTCTACCAGAAAGGCCACTGTCTTCGCCATCGCCGCGCCGCCTTCCAGCTTGACCATCTGTGCGCCTGCCGCCATCAGTTTGGCGGCATTACGCATGGCTTGGGCTGGTCCTTGCTGATAACTGCCGAAGGGCATGTCGGCGACGACAAAAGGTTTCTTCGCTCCGTGCCCGACGCAGCGGGTGTGGTAAACCATGTCGTCCATGCTCACCGGCAGGGTAGTTTCCTCGCCCTGCACTACCATGCCGAGCGAATCTCCGACCAGCAGCACATCCACGCCCGCATTTTCCAGCAGGGTGGCAAAGCTCGCATCGTAGCAGGTGAGCACGGCAATTTTCTCGCCGCTGCCGGCCATCTTCTGCAAATTGCTCAAGGTAACTCTCATCGGCTACCCTGCCCAGTTGAAAAATTCGCGGCCGCCACGCATTTGGCCAACACGCTCGATCAGCAGCTCCAAATCCTGCGACTGGTCGACGTAATTGAGGTTCTCGCTGTTGATGATCAACAGTGGCGAAGCTTCGTAATGATAGAAATACTCGCTGTAGCTGTCCGCTACCCGCGTCAGATACTCCACCGAGACCGTGCTTTCGTACTCCACCCCGCGACGCCGAACGCGCTCGGCCAGCACTTCCGGCGGCACCTGCAGATAGATCACCAGATCGGGCCTGGGTGTCTGCAACTGCAAGTTGTCGTAAATCTGCCGGTAAAGATGATATTCCTCTTCGCTCAGATTGAGTTTTGCAAACAACAAGTCCTTGTCGAGCATGAAATCAGCCACGGCAGCACCGCCGAACGCACCCATCCGCTTCAGCTCCTGAACCTGGGATGCGCGCTGAAGCAGGAAAGACAGTTGAGTAGGCAGAGCATAGCGTTCCGCATCTTGATAGAAGCGCGGCAAAAAAGGATTTGCGTCCGCATTCTCGAGCATCAGAGCAGATTGAAAACGCTCTGAAAGAAGTTGAGCCAGACTGGTCTTGCCAACCCCGATCGGCCCGGCAATCACTACATAATGGTATTTTTCGAACAGCATCCTGGTTTATTCCTCCATCCGTTCTACACGCTGGCCGGCACACTTTTCCAGACACTCGCCCACCGATCCATACCCACCTATGATGCGACTTGGCGCGATTTCATGCAAAGGCTGGAGCACGAAGGCACGCTCGTGCATGCGCGGATGCGGCAAGGTCAGCCCGTGTTCGTGACAGCTCAGGTCGTCGTAGAGCAGGATATCCAGGTCGAGGATGCGCGGCGCATTGCGGAATTCGCGCACCCGCCCGTGGCGATGTTCCATGTCGAGCAGCGCTTCGAGCAACGCATGCGGCGCAAGGCCGGTTTCGATCTCGGCCACGGCATTGATGAAGTCCGGCTGATCGGCGTAGCCCACCGGTTCGCTGCGGTAGAGTGAGGAACACGACAGCAGCCGGGTCTGCGGCAGATTACCGAGTTCATCGCAAGCCTTGAGGATCTGCGCGCCGGGGTCGGACAGGTTGCTGCCGAGGCCAATATAGGCGCGCTTGAAAAGCGAATGCAACATAAACTTAGTCCTGCGGCTCAGCGATTGATACTTCTCCTGCCTCTCCGGCAGCCTTGGGCTTGCGACGGCGCCGTCGCTTCTTGGCAGCGGGGGCTTCGTCCTTGATCAGCATCTCGCCGCGTTTGTGATCACCAGCGTCCTGAAAATCATCCCACCAGCGGCCAACCTCGGCATCGACCTCGCCACTCTCGCAACGCATCATCAGGAAATCGTACGCGGCGCGAAAGCGCGGGTGTTCGAGCAGGCGAAACGGACGCTGGCCGGCGCGCTGCAGGAAGCGCGGCTGCATAGTCCAGATTTCCTTCATCACCGCATCGTAACGGTGGGGGATCGCCAGTTTCTCGCTCTGCGCCGCCAACACCACATCCATCGCCAGGTGCAGTGCCGGAACCGGCTTTTCCCCTTCAGCCTGGGATTGCTGCCAGGCAACCAGCACTTCATGCCAGAGCAGAGCCGCGAACAGATAGGCAGGCGAAACCGGCTTCCCTTCCTCGATGCGCTGGTCGGTTTTGGCCAGCGCCAGCATGACGAAGCGTTCGCCCATCGGCTGCTCCAGGATCACGTCCAGCATCGGCAATAAGCCATGATGCAGACCCTTCTTGCGCAGCAGCAGGATACTTTGTACCGCATGACCAGAAAAAAGCAGCTTGAGCATTTCGTCGAACAGCCGCGCCGCTGGAACATCCTCCAGCAACTCGGCCAGTTCCCGGATCGGCTTGATCGCCGCCGGGTCCAGTTTCAGCCCGAGTTTGGCGGCAAAACGCACGGCGCGCAGCATCCGCACCGGGTCCTCGCGGTAACGCTGGGCCGGGTCGCCGATGATGCGCATCACCCCGGCTTTGAGATCGGCCACGCCATTGTGGTAATCCCAGATTTCCTGGCTTACGGGGTCGTAATACAGCGCGTTGATCGTAAAATCGCGGCGCATCGCGTCCTCCACCTGGGAACCGAATACGTTGTCGCGCAGGATGCGCCCACTTTGCTGATCGGTCTGGCGATCATCGCTGTCGTTGTTGGTGGCGACAGCGACGGTGCGAAAGGTGGACACCTCGATGGTTTCGGGTCCGCACATCACATGGACGATGCGGAAGCGCCGCCCGATGATGCGGGAACGCCGGAACAGATGACGCACTTCGTCCGGATCGGCATCGGTGGCTACGTCGAAATCCTTGGGTTCCCTGCCCAGTAGCAGGTCACGCACCGCGCCACCCACAACGAAGGCCTTGAAGCCTGCCTGCTGCAGCGCCTTCACCGTCTTCAGCGCACACGGAGTGAGCTGGTCGGCGGTGATGCCGTGAGATTTCAGTTTAAAGATGCGTGGCTCACCATTTTTTGGTGATTTTTTCTGGAAAACGCGGCTGATAAGTTTACGGATCATTCTTTAAGTAGTCTCTGGGTGGCTAGGAGTTAAGAGGTGAGGGGTAAGAGGTGAGGCGTGAGGGGAAAAGTCAAAAGCGGTGCCGACTCCGATTTTACCCCTAACCCCCTCACGCCTCACCCTCTAACCCCTCACGCCTCACCCTTTATTTATTTGCCGAAATAGATTTCTTGTTCCATCTCGCGGTAAATGAAATTGGCATTTTTTTTATGGTTCTCATGGTAAAGCGGAGTTGCGTGCCAGTCCGCAAAATCGGACAGGCGCACCGCGCTTTCGAGATCCTGCCCCGCCTCCACAGCGGCGCCCATTTCATCGCGCAGTCGCTGGATGTAGCTGTAAGTCTTTTCCACCATCGGGAACGGCGGTGTCTGGGCGCTGCCATGGCCCGGAATCATCAGCCGAGTATCCGGAAAAGTTTTCCGCATCCAGTCTATCGCCTCCAGAGCGGCACCTGAATGTCCATCGCCCATGAAAGTGGAACGGTTGTTGAAGGCGAGGTCGGAAATCCACAGAACCCGGTCTTCCACCTGATGCACCACGAGATCGCCGAACGAATGGTGGTGGTCGGCATTATACACGGCGAAGGTTTTGCCGCCCAAAGTGAAATCATAGTGGCTATAGATCTCGCCGCCCACCAGGATGTCGGGCTCTACGCCCTCGAATCCCTTCATGTCCGCGCCCAGGATGCGGCGGCGAAAGGCAACCGAAGCCGGCAGATTGTCTGAACCAAGATATTCCAGCGTACCCACGTGGCCGACGATCCTGATGCCGGGAAGCCGCCGAAATGCCACCGCGCCATAGGAATGGTCGGGATGGTTGTGGGTGAGAATCAAATACCTGATCGGCTTGTCTGTCACCTTGCGCACCGTGACAATCAGCCGCCGACCCAGCTTGGGCGTTCCCAGGCTATCGATCACCACCACCCCCTCGTCGGTCACGACGAAGCCGGCGTTGCCGTTGAAACCGCGGTTCTTGCCATCGACCTCGGCTATATTGGCGTAGAGGAAATAAACGTCAGGAGCAATGCGATAATAGGGCAAAGGCTTGCTGTCGGAATCCCTGCCGGAGATGATAATTTCAGGGACTTCTACAGTATCCACCGCCTGCTGGGGCAAACGGTCGGCATGTGAGGCGAACGATAAGGCAAACAGACTGCAGACGGCTAACCTCATGCCGGCAGAAAATAACTGCCAACCTCCGTTTCGATTTCCCGCAATCCGCACTGGTAGAGCTCCTCCAGATTCTTTAGTGTCATCAGCTCGGCAGCGCTGCCGGCCAACACTCTTCCCCCATCATACAACATCAGGATGTGATCGCAATAACGTCCGGCCCACAGCGTCTCGTGCAGCACCATCAGCACCGCCTTGCCTTCCTCAACGGCAAGGCGCTGCAGCAGCCGCAATGCCTCCGCCTGGTGACCCAGATCCAGATGCTGCAGGGGCTCGTCGAGGCAGTAATGCTGAGGCGCCTGGGCCAGCAGCATGGCAACCCTCACACGCTGCCTCTCTCCGCCGGAAAGGGTAATCAGTGTTCGGTGCGACATATCGGCCATGCCCATCTGTTGCAGCGCTGCCAGCGCAGCTTCCTCGTCACCGTCCGTGATGCCGAAACCGCGACTATGGGGATAACGCCCGAGCAGCACGTATTCCAGCGCCGTCCCCCAGAATTCGTGGCCTTCGTCCTGGGGGAGCACGCCGATCTGCCGGGCCAGTTCGCGACGGGGATAATCCGGCAGAGGTTTGCTGTCCCAGGTAACCAGGCCGGCATCGGGTGCTCGCAGCCCGCTCAAGGCGTGCAGCAGGGTGGTTTTGCCGCTGCCGTTGCGCCCCAGAATACCCCAGCATTCGCCGGGTTTGATCGCGATACTCAGGTCGCGGCACAGGACTTTGCCAGGGACAGACAGGTTCAGGCCTTCGGCGCGCAGCATCAGGTTCTCCGCGTCAGCAGAAACAGCAGCAACGGTACGCCGAGCAGTGCGGTAAGCACCCCTACCGGCAGCTGTTGCGGTGCAATGGCCGTGCGCGCCAGAGTATCGGCCAGGGTCAGGAAGCTGCCGCCGGCCAGCACGGCCAGCGGCAACAGCCAGCGATGGCCGCTGACGCCAAGCAGGCGAACGAAGTGCGGCACGATCAGGCCAACGAAGCCGATCGCTCCGGCCTCAACCACCACCGCCGCAGTGGCGGCGGAGGCGGTAAAATATATACCTAACTGCAGCGGCCTCACCGCCACACCCAGTGACCGGGCCTTGAGTTCGCCAAGGCCAAGGATGTCCAGGCTATTTGCCTGCCACCAGGCAAGTGCCAGCGCCGCTATCAGTACGCCCAAGGCCAGGCCCGGAGCCTGCGCCTGGGAAAGATCACCCATCAGCCAGAACAGCATGCCGCGCACCTGAGCCCCCGGCGCCAGGGTGAGCAGCAGGCTGATCAGCGCACTGAACCCCGCCGACAGCACCACGCCGGTAAGCAGCAGGCGCACCATGTTCCCTCCACGGCCAAAGCCCAGGGCAAACACCAGTCCGACCGCGGCCAGCGCCCCGCCGAGAGCGGCAAGGTTTACCGCCGCAGCTGCCAGGCCAAACAGCATCGCCGCCAGAGCCGCCACGGCCGACCCGCCGGAAATGCCCAGGACGTAAGGATCGGCCAGAGGGTTGCGCAGCAACGCCTGCAACAGCGCGCCGGCCAAAGCCAGCAGGCCGCCGCAGGCGAAGGCGCTGGCCACGCGCGGCAGGCGCAGCTGCCACACGATATCCGTCGCCAGTCCAGCTTCCTTGCCGGCAAGCGCGCACATCACCTCACCCAGGGACAGGTCGACGCTGCCAAAAGCGACGCCAGCCAGCAGACTGAGTGGCGTCAGGATCAGGAACAGGGTCAGCAGGAAGGGACGCGACACGAGTGCAGCTTAATTCCGCAGGGAAATGATCGGCCAGCCGCTGTTCTCGGCATGCGCCTTCAGGGTAGGATCGGGGTCCACCGCCACCGGGTTGCTGACCCGCTCCAGCAGCGGCAGATCATTGAGGGAATCGCTGTAGAACCAGCTCTCTTTCACGCCGCCCCAATCCACTCCGCGCTGTTTCAACCAGGCTTCGAGCCGGGTGATTTTCCCCTCGCGGAAGCAAGGCGTGCCGTCCACCTTGCCGGTGAATTCACCACCGTTCTGTTCCGGTTCCGTCGCAATCAGGTGCTCGACCCCGAACGCTCTGGCGATCGGCATCGTAACGAAGCTGTTGGTGGCGGTGATGATCGCCACCAGATCCGCCTCGCGCAGGCTCCGGTCGACCAGATCGCGTGCCTTCTGGTTAATGATCGGCAAAATCTTTTCGCGCATGAACTGGCCATGCCAACTATCCAGCTGAGTCCGCGTGTGGCGGGACAGCGGCTTGAGCTGAAAATCGAGGAACTCGTGGATATCCAGCGTGCCAGCCTTGTACTGATCGTAGAACGCCTGATTGCGCGCCTCGTACACCTCGCGGTCGAGCACGCCGCGCTCTATCAGGAACTGCGCCCACTCGAAATCGCTGTCCCCGGAAAGCAGCGTATTGTCCAGATCAAATAGTACCAGTCGCAAAATCAATCTCCACAAACTAAAATAAGGCGGAGTATAGCTTAAAATAACAAGATGAATTTACCTGACAATCTCCTGCCTTCAGGCTGGTACTGGACCGGACAGGGGCTCTACGCACTGATCTTGCTCTGGGCAATCCTGACCGCACCCTGGCGCAAACTCAGGGATGCCAGCCCGCTGAATGTGTGGCTGGGAGCCTGCGTACTTCTCATGGCGCTCTGGAGCGTCAAGACCGGGATCAAGCCGGGGCTGAACTTTCACCTGCTCGGCACTACCGCCATGACGCTGATGTTCGGCCCGCGACTGGCCTTGATCGGACTCAGCATCGTCCTGACTGCCGTCACCCTGGCGGGCATGAGCGGATGGCAAGGATACGGCTGGAACGGCCTCATCATGGGCGCCTTGCCTGTGGCCGTGAGCTACGGCATTTACTGGCTGGCAGACCGTAAGCTGCCCAACCATCTTTTCGTCTACATTTTTCTCAACGCTTTTTTCGGCGGCGCACTGGCAATGGCAGCTGCGGGCCTGGGCGGAACACTGCTGCTGCAACTGTCTGGTGCCTACCCGCCCGCCTACCTCTACCACGACTACCTGCCCTACTTCATCCTGATAGCCTGGTCCGAGGCAGTCACCACCGGCATGGCCATCACCCTGATGGCGGTTTACAGCCCGCTCTGGCTCAGCACCTTCGACGATGCGCGCTATTTGAGGCGAAAATAAATGGCGCGCAATAACCATTGGGTATTTGCTGCTGTAAGGTTGCCGGCTGATGTGAGCATCAATTAACCCCGCCTTAAAGCAATTATTCAGCGGCTAAACTGACTTTTTTGGGTTTTTGTCCAACTGGATAGTAAGCGCTTCCAGGCGTTGCCTGGTTGCATCGATTTCAGCTGCAATTTGGGGATGTTCGGTTTCCGCCGCCGCCTCCTTGAGCGCCTCGAGTTCCTCAAGACGCTGCTTGAGGTGCAGCGGCTCGTTTTTCTCCATTTCCAGTTTTTCCGCTTCATCCGCCTTGTCAAAAATCAGGGTTTCCGGCTCTTCCTCCGCGGCCGCTTCATGCGTTATTCTTTCCGCATGATCCTCCTGTGGAATCATCACGCGCCCCTCCGGCAACCGCCTCTGGTTCATGAACGCAGGGGAAACGATCTCGATGCCATTACCGTGCAGTTCGTCCAGTATGCCTTTTTGCAGGTTCGACCTTACCGTCAGGAGTTGCTTGACCTCGGCAAGAAACCCCGCAATTCGATATGAAACCGAGAAATCTCCCAGATTCCTGATCTGGACGAAGGGCTCTTCCAGCCCGGCATCTTCCGCCGCTTTTTTCAGCAATGCCTCAATGCGTATGCGGGAGATATCGTAGCCCAGCGACAGCGTGGCGGAAACGATGGTGCCGGAGGTACGAACGACCGTCACCGGATTGTTGACCAGGTACAGATTCGGCAAGCTTGTCAGTTCGCGATCTTCCGTCTGGATTTCGGTATGAAACAACCCTCTTTCCGTCACCCGGCCAAACTGTTCTCCGACACGGACAAAGTCCCCTGAGCGAAAGCTGCCCACCGTTCGCAACATAAGGCCAGCCATGGCGTTCGAAACAAATGTGGTTGAAGAAAGCGCGACAACGCCGGTCAGAACCAGACCGACCAGGCTCAGCACCTGGCCTCGTGTCGTATCCGACATCGGGATAAGCAGAAGCACTACCAGCACGCCAGCCAGAGTAAGCAGCAGCATGATGAGCTGGCGCGGCAACCGCAACTCCGCCCCCAATTCAGGGTGGCGGTCGAGCAGGAGCCAGTTCATGCCCCACAGCAGTAGCGCGACAACCGCTACTGCCACCAGGACGGGAATATGCGAATGCAAAGCCGAGAGCAATTCCAGCCAGACGTCCATATGCCACTCCATCAGTAGAAATTACCTATAATCCAATCGCTATGCCGCCTCATGAATAAATAGCGGATAAAGTTATTGTTGCATATCGAATGCTGCTAGTGGGATTTTCCTCCATGCAGGAATTTCGGCGGATCAAAATCTGGAACACCCGTTTTGAGCGACATAATTCCAGGACATCACCCTGCGATTCACTGATTCTCCGAATGGATTACAAATCTCCCAAAAAAAAGCCGCGCCAAAAATGCCGGCACGGCCAAGGGGAGGAAACACACTAACTGAGACCAATCAGGTTTCAGTTGGTTCCTTCTTTACGCCAGTTTCGGCCCCCTTGCTGGAAACGCCCGCCATCTGCTCATAAAAAGCGAAGCGCTTCTGCAGTTCATTCTCGTAAAACGCCAGCACTTCCCCGCCGTCACTATCCATTTCCTTCACCAGTCCGCGGAAGCGCGGCTCGTTCTGGACGAACTCGCGGTAGGACACAGACGGCCTCTGCGAATCCAGCTTGAGCGGATTCTTGCCTTCCTGTTCGCGCCGCGGATCGAAGGTGAACAGCGGCCAATGACCTGAGCTCACCGCCAGTTCCTGCTGCTGGTGCTGCTTGCTCAGATCGTAACCGTGCTCGCCGCAAGGACTGTAGGCAATGATCAGCGACGGTCCGTCGAAGGATTCCGCTTCGAGGAAGGTCTTCAGGGTGTGAATGTCCTTCGCGCCATAGGCGACATGGGCGACGTAGACGTGGCCGTAGCTCATGGCGATCTGCGCCAGATCCTTCTTACCGGTGTGCTTGCCGCCGGCGGCGAACTTGGCCATGGCGCCGCGAGGTGTGGCCTTGGAGGCTTGGCCGCCGGTGTTGGAATAGACCTCGGTATCCAGCACCAGGATATTGACGTTGCGACCGGTGGCGATGACATGATCCAGACCGCCGAAGCCAATGTCGTAGGCCCAGCCGTCGCCGCCGATAATCCACACGCTTTTCTTCGCCAGGTAATCGGCCAGGCTTTCCAGCTGCCGCGCCTCAGCTGCATCGATGCCGGCCAGAACCTGGCGCAGCTGCTCGACGCGCTCGCGCTGGGCGAAAATACCGGCTTCCGTGGTCTGATCCGCATTAAGAATGGCATCCACCAACGCGCCGTCGATACGGCCCTTCAGCTTCTCCAGCAATTCACCCGCATGCTCGGCATGCTTGTCGATGCTGACGCGGAAACCCAGGCCGAATTCGGCGTTATCTTCGAACAGCGAGTTCGCCCAGGCCGGGCCGCGTCCTTCAGCGTTCTGGCTGTAGGGCGTGGTTGGCAAGTTGCCGCCGTAAATCGAGGAGCAACCGGTAGAGTTGGCAATCACCATGCGGTCGCCGAACAGTTGGCTGGCGAGGCGGATGTAGGGCGTTTCTCCGCAACCGATGCAGGCGGTGGGGAATTCGAACAAGGGCTCCATCACCATCGCTCCCTTGATGGTGGAGGTGCGCAGCTTGGTACGATCGAACTCCGGCAGCGTCAGGAAGAACTTGAAATTCTCGCGCTCCTGTTCACGTAGTGCAGCCTGCGGCCGCATTTCCAGCGCCTTGTGGCCATCGACCTTGGAAACCGCCGGACAAATATCCACGCACAAGGTGCAACCGGTGCAGTCTTCGGGCGCAACCTGGTAACTGATGTGCATACCCTGCTCGAATTCCTTGCCCTTGACCTGAATGTGCTTGAAAGTGGGAGGGGCGTTCTTGGCCATGCTGGCCGGGAAAACCTTGGAGCGGATGGCAGTGTGCGGACAAACGAATGGGCACTTGCCGCAATAGATGCACAATTCCTCGTCCCACACCGGGATTTCCTGCGCCAGGTTGCGCTTGTCCCACTGGGAAGTGCCGGTGGGCCAGGTGCCATCGTTGGGCAGCGCGCTGACCGGCAGTCGGTCGCCATAGCCGGCCATGATTTCGGCAGTGATCTTCTTGACAAACTCGGGAGCGAAGGCCGGCACGGTCTCCGGCATCTTGTGGGTACTGGTGGCCTGCGCCGGCACTTCCACCTGGTGCAGGTTGGCGATGGTTTCGTCGATCGCCTTCCAGTTGGCTTCCACCACCTCCATGCCCTTCTTGCTGTACGATTTTTCGGCGGCATGCTTGATCTTCTCGATCGCCAAGTCGCGCGGCAGCACACCGGAAATGGCGAAGAAGCAGGTCTGCATGATGGTGTTGATGCGGTTGCCCATGCCGGTTGCCTTGGCGATGGCGTAGGCATCGATGACGTAGAACTCCAGCTTCTTGTCGATGATCTGCTGCTGCATCGTATGCGTCAGGGTGTTCCACACCTTGTCTGCCGGCTCCGGCGAATTGAGCAGGAAAACCGCCCCTTCCGCAGCCGAACTCAGCATGTCGTAGCGTTCGAGGAAAACCGGCTGGTGACAGCCGACGAAGTTGGCCTCGTTGTTACCGATCAGGTAGGGGGAATGGATAACCTTGGGCGAGAAGCGCAAGTGGGAAATGGTCGCCGCACCGGCCTTTTTCGAGTCGTAAACAAAATAGCCCTGGCCATAGAGATCGGTTTCCTCGCCCAGGATCTTGATGGTGTTCTTGTTGGCGCCCACCGTGCCGTCCGCTCCCAGACCGTAGAACACGCAGCGATTCACGCCGTGGCCGGCATCGGTACGGAAATCCGCGTCCCAGTCCAGGCTGGTGTGGGTGACATCGTCGATGATGCCGATGGTGAAATGGTTTTTCGGCTGATCTTTTTTCAGTTCGTCGAATACGCCCTTGATCATGCCCGGCGTGAATTCCTTGGAAGACAGGCCGTAGCGCCCGCCGACCACACGCGGCATGGCGGGAAAATGGCAAACGCTGTGCCCGCAGGATTCGGCAATTGCCGTCACTACATCCTTATAAAGCGGTTCGCCGTCTGCACCCGGCTCCTTGGTACGGTCGAGCACGGCAATGTGCTTGGCCGTGACCGGAATGACTTTGAGCAGTTCATCCGCCGCAAATGGCCGATACAAGCGCACCTTCACCATGCCCACTTTCTCGCCGTGAACGTTGAGGTGGTCTACGGTTTCCTCGGCCGCCTCTGCACCGGAACCCATCAACAGCATCACGCGCTCGGCATCTGGCGCACCGACGTATTCATACAGATGGTACTGGCGGCCGGTCAATCCAGCGAACTTGTCCATGGTTCTCTGCACAATTTCCGGCATGCGGTCATAGAACAGATTGACCGTCTCGCGCGCCTGGAAGTACACGTCCGGGTTCTGCGCCGTGCCGCGAATCGCAGGATGGTCTGGCGACAGCGCGCGGGCGCGGTGAGCGAATACCAGCTTGTCGTCGATCATCGCGCGCACTACCTCGACCGGCACCTGCTCGACCTTGGCCACCTCGTGCGAGGTGCGGAAACCGTCGAAGAAATGCAGGATAGGCACGCGCGATTCAAGTGTAGCAGCCTGGGCAATCAGCGCCATGTCCATCGCTTCCTGCACCGAATTGGAGGCAAGGAAAGCGAATCCGGTGGCCCGAACAGACATCACGTCACTGTGGTCGCCAAAAATAGACAGGCCCTGCGCCGCCAGCGAGCGCGCTGCCACGTGCATCACGAAAGGCGTCAGCTCACCGGCGATCTTGTACATGTTGGGGATCATCAGCAGCAGACCCTGCGAGGAGGTAAAGGTGGTCGCCAGGGAACCCGTCTGCAATGCGCCGTGAATAGCGCCAGCAGCGCCTCCCTCGCTCTGCATCTCGATCACTTCCGGAACAGTACCCCACAGGTTTTTGACACCCTCCGCCGACCAGGCATCGGCGTATTCCCCCATCGGCGAGGAAGGGGTAATCGGATAAATCGCGATCACCTCGTTGGTCAGATGGGCGATATAGGCAGCGGCTTCATTGCCGTCGAGAGTAACCATACGTGCTTGAGACATCGAAACACCCCTTTTATGACGACATGTACAACCATTTAAGACAAAACTGTCGATGATATGTTCAAATTACCATGACTCGAGAAGCCAGGCAACCATCATCATATAATCTATCTAAGATATCTTATACAAGTTTGAATTAGCCGAAAAAACGACAAAAAAAACCGCCCGCCGACGAATCGACAAGGCGGAACAGGGGAGGTATGTTCTTGGTTCGATTTCAATATACAAATACCAAGTAATTTAGTCAAGTAATTTCCACTTGCCCCGGGTGTATAATTCCGGCCACACCTGCTTACCTGCAAACCGCCGTGCAACAGACACTCCGAACCCTCGCCGCCGCTATTTCCTCCTGCATGATCTCAGACCGCCACGCTTTCCGGCGGCAACTGGACAAGCTGCGCGCACTGGCCACCGCCAACAAGCCCATGGACGCCCCGCTACAGCAACTGCAAGGCGCAGTGGAGCGCTCTGCCGGGAGGCTGAAACAAAGGCTGGAGCGGCTACCCGTCCCCACCTATCCTGAAGAGCTGCCGGTCTCGGGCAAACGGGCGGACATCGCCGCCGCCATCGCCGCCAACCAGGTGGTCATCGTTTGCGGCGAAACCGGCTCGGGCAAGACCACCCAGCTGCCGAAAATCTGCCTGGAACTCCAACGCGGAGCAGCCGGCCTGATCGGCCACACCCAGCCGCGACGCATCGCCGCCCGCACCGTGGCTTCGCGCATCTCGCAGGAACTGAAAAGCCCGCTCGGCCAGATCGTCGGCTACAAAGTACGCTTTTCCGACCATACCAGCGCAGACAGCTACGTCAAGCTGATGACCGACGGCATCCTGCTTGCGGAAACACAGAACGACCGTTTCCTTTCCGCCTACGACACCATCATCATCGACGAGGCGCACGAGCGCAGCCTCAACATCGACTTCCTCCTCGGTTACCTGAAGCAGATTCTGCCCAAGCGTCCCGACCTGAAAGTCATCGTCACCTCGGCCACCATCGACGCGGAGCGGTTTTCAAATCACTTCGACGGCGCCCCGGTGATTGAAGTTTCCGGTCGGCTGTATCCGGTTGAAATGCGCTACCGACCGCTGCACCAGCGCAAGAACGAGGCCGGGAAAATTGAAGACGATATTAGCGAAGCGAATATCGAGGAAGCCATCCTCGATGCAGTGGATGAAGTTTCACGCACCGGTTCCGGCGATATCCTGATCTTCCTCCCCGGCGAACGCGAAATCCGCGACACTGCTGAAGCCTTACGCAAGCACCATCCGGCAGGCAGCGAAATCCTGCCGCTGTTCGCCCGCCTTTCTGCCGCCGAGCAGGAACGCGTGTTCAAGCCCGGCGGAGCACGCCGCATCGTGCTCGCCACCAACGTGGCGGAGACCTCGCTCACCGTGCCCGGCATTCGCTACGTCATCGACCCCGGTTACGCCCGCCTGCTACGTTACAGCTACCGTTCCAAGGTGGAGCGATTGCAGGTCGAAAAAATCTCCCAGGCCTCGGCCAACCAGCGCGCCGGTCGTTGCGGCCGGGTGATGAGCGGGGTGTGCGTGCGACTGTACGCGGAGGAGGATTTCAACACCCGCCCCGCCTTCACCGACCCGGAAATCCGCCGCAGCAACCTCGCCGCCGTGATCCTGCGGATGAAGGCATTGGGCCTGGCCGACATCGAGGATTTCCCGTTCCTCGAACCGCCCGACTCGCGCGCCATCGTCGACGGCTTCAAGCTGCTGGAAGAACTTGGCGCGGTGGACGCGCAGCGCGCGCTGACCGAAACCGGCCGCCAGCTCGCCAAATTCCCGATCGACCCGCGCATCGCCCGCATGATCCTCGCAGCCAAGGCGGAAAACTGTCTGACCGAAGTGCTGATCATCGCCTCCGCGCTTTCCGTGCAGGACCCGCGCGACCGACCGATGGACCGCCAGCAGGCAGCGGACGACAAGCACCGCCAGTTCCAGGACGACAACTCCGACTTCGTTGCCTACATCAAGCTGTGGGCGTTCTACGACGAGGCGCTGAAGCACAAGAAATCCAACCGCAAGCTGCTCGACCTGTGCCGCGAGCATTTCCTCTCCGCCACGCGTTTGCGCGAGTGGCGCGAGATCCACGGCCAGCTCCACGCCCAAGTGGTGGAGATCGGCCTGCGCCCGAACCAGACCCCGGCCAGTTATGAGGAAATTCATCGCGCATTATTGGCCGGCCTGCTCGGCAACCTCGGCGTCAAGACCGAAAGCCAGGAATATGCCGGGGCGCGGGAAATCAAGTTCCACCTCTTTCCCGGTTCGGTGATTTTCAAGAAAGCGCCGAAATGGGTGATGGCGGCGGAGCTGACCGAAACCACCAAGCTCTACGCCCGCTGCGCCGCCAAAATCGAACCGGAATGGGTGGAAAAGGTCGCCGTCGATCTGCTGCGCCGCCACTATTTCGATCCCCACTGGGAAAAGACCACCGCCCAGGTCGCCGCCTACGAACGCGTCAGCCTGTACGGTCTGACGCTGGTGCCGCGTCGCCGCGTCCACTACGGCACGATCAACCCGATCGAGTCGCGCGACATCTTTATCAAGGGCGCGCTGGTAGCGGGTGAATTTAATACCCGTGCCCCGTTCTTCGAACACAACCGCAAGCTTGTCGCCGAAGTCGAAGAACTGGAGCACAAGTCGCGCCGCCAGGACGTGCTGGTGGACGAGGAGCGCATTTACGCCTTCTACGATGCCCGCATCCCGGAGGGCATCCACAACGGCGCGGATTTCGACAAATGGCGGCGCGGTGCTGAAGCCCAGGATAAGCGCCTGCTGTTCATGAACAAGGACGACCTGATGCGCCACGGCGCCGATGCCGTCACCGTCGAGCTGTTCCCTGAAACCCTGATGATCGGCGAAACAGCCTGCCGCCTCGCCTACCGTTTCGAACCCGGCCACCCGCTCGACGGCGTCACCCTCTCCGTGCCGCTGCACCTTTTGAACCAGATGGACGCCAAGCGCTTCGACTGGCTGGTGCCGGGCATGATCCGCGAGAAGCTCACCGTGCTGGTCAAAGGATTGCCCAAGCGGTTGCGTAGCGCCTGCGTGCCGGTGCCGGATTTTGTCACCGCTGCATTGATGGAAATATTACCCTCTCCCCAACCCTCTCCCATCAAGGGAGAGAGGGCCATTACTCCCTCCCCCCTCGCGGGGGAGGGCTGGGGAGAGGGGGAAAGCCGTGTCCTCTCCGAAGCCCTCGCCGTCTTCCTGCGCAAAAAAACCGGCCAGGAAATCCCGCCCGACACCTGGAAGGAAGCCGACCTGCCGCTGTACCTGCGCATGAACTTCAAGGTAGTTGACGAGTCCGGCGCCGAGATGGCCTCCGGCCGCGACCTCGCCGCGCTCAAGGAAAATCTCGGCCAGGCCGCACGCCTCACCTTCGCCAGCGCGCCGGAACTCGACATCGAAAAGGAAGGACTAACCAACTGGGATTTCGGCGACCTGCCGGAAAAGATCGCCTTCACCCGCCATGGACAATCTCTCACCGGCTACCCGGCGCTGGAGGACGACGGCGACTCGGTCTCGATCCGCTTGTTCGACACCCCCGAAGCGGCGGAATCCGCCATGCGTGCCGGTGTGCGCCGATTGCTGCGGCTCGCCCTTAACCCGCAGATGAAGCAACTGGAAAAGAGCCTGCCCGGTTTCACCCAGACCGCTATCCTGCTGCGTTCCGTCGCCAACCCCGACGACCTGAAAGAAGACCTGCTCACCGCCATCACCGACCGCGCCTTCCTCGGCGACGACGAACTGCCCCGCACCACCAAGGACTTCGCCACACAAAAGGACCGCGCCCGCACCCGCCTCGCTGCCGTCTCGGACGGAGCATGCCGTATCCTCGCCACCATCGCCACCGACTACCAGGCGATACAGGCCAGGCTCGCTGCCAAACCGCCCGGCAATATCGCCGCCGACATCCGCGAGCAACTCGTCAACCTGGTCTACAAGGGCTTTCTCAACGCCACCCCGTGGGAACAGTTGCAGCACCTGCCACGCTACCTCAAGGCCACCGTGCGCCGACTGGAAAAACTCTCCGGTGCGGTTGAGCGCGACGCCAAATACACTGTTGCCATCCGGGCGCTATGGCAGGATCATCAGAAGCGGCTGGAAAAGCACCGCAAGGAAGGGATTAGCGACCCGGAACTACACAAGTTTCGCTGGATGATGGAAGAGTTGCGGGTGTCGATGTTTGCGCAGGAACTGAAGACGCCTTATCCGGTATCAGTCAAAAGGCTGCAAAAAGCATGGGAAGGGGTGAAGGCGTAAAACCCCTCATGCCAGTGCGCCCGGCAGGGCGCACCAAAAAAAACCGCCCCGGATGGGGCGGTTTTTTCTTAGGGGCTTTAGATTCTATCGTTATGGATTCGGTCCATTATGGCAGTCATAGCAGCCCACTTTCTGCCCTGCGGCGAAACTCTTCGTGCCATTTTCCACCGTAAAGGTCTTGGCCATCTTGACCTGGCTCAACGCGGTGCCGCGATAATCGGCGCCGTGGCAGTAGGTACAAGACGAGGTGCTTGCCTTTGCTGCGCTCTCATGCCCCTTAACCCAGCCTTGGCCGAAAGTGTGCAAACCATGTGGCCCACCATTGGCAGTGACCGGTAGCGCCGTCGTATGACAGGCGCTGCATTCAGAGACAGTTCCCGCATGGCCCTGGACAGCGATGCTCTGCGTATTGTCATCAGCGTGACTGGAAGGATAAATCGCGTGAGTCGCGCCGTGACATGCCTCGCACTGTAATCCGCCGTGCCCTTTGCTGAAGCGGTACAAATTCAATCCCGTAACAGGGGTGTTGGCGTTGGTTGCAAAGGTATGATCCGTCGGCACAATGGCAACACCGTTGGCGTTCACGCCGGAAGTGGCACGCTGGCCAGGTGCTGCTTTATTGTGGCACGCCTCGCAAGTCGGCTCGTTGTACCACCCTTGACGAGCTTTATTGCCAACCTGCGCATTATTGCCGTGACAGCTTTGGCAACTCATCAGCAATTTGCCATTGGCATCTACCGCTTTGCCCATGGCACCACGCAGACACTGAGTAGCCGAGCCTGGATGGCACAAATAGCACGAAGTACGGTCATTAATATTATCCAGCGGTAACAGGGTTGCTGGATCTTTTACCGTGGAATGCTTGGTGTGCAGCGCCTGTGTAAACGGCGTGGTACCCGCTACACCTTTCATCACCGTTGTTTTGTTCAGCTTGTCAAAGTAAGCGTTACTGGCATGGCAGGCAGCGCATAGAACCGGTTTCCCGCCATTCGCAGTAGCCAATAAGCCACTTGTGTTGTAACCATTTTGGCTAAGGCCCGTCTTGTACAACGTATTGGATAGCTTATTCTGATCATGCAGTTTCAGAATATTTTTCTTCCAGTCCCTGTCGGCATTGGCATCGAAAACCCAGCCTGTCGTCGGCTTGGCCGCCATCGCCGCAGCATTGCCCGTAGTAATTGAAGAGTGGCATCCCTTGCAGGTCATCTCATCGCTCACGGGCAGCACGGTCGTGGTTGTAGCCAGCACCTTGCCGCTCAGATCCTTGGCGACAACTTTAACCGTGGGGTAAAAATTCTTCTTGAAGGTGTCATCAAATGGCGTAACCGGGATACCCTCAGCTTCAAACCAGGCGTACTGGGTGTTGTAGCTCATCGGTGCCGGAACAAGTGAAGGCGCCTTGTTACCAGGGGCGGGGGTACCCGTGGCCAGTCCGTCCAGATTGAGGCCGACATTAGGTGCCGGGTTGAGGCCAACCAGACCATTGACCCATGACCAGAAATTGGTTTTATTCGCACTGGAAGTATTGATGGATCCGGTACTGTCCGCCACAGCTTCGTAAGTAATCCTGACGTTGCTGGCAATCAGTTTGCCCGACTTGTCCTTGAGTTGAGCATGCAGGGAATTATATGGGGGCAAGATGGCGAAAACCGAAAAATCCAGACCATCCATGCAGTGCATGCCCAGATCGTTCCACGCCAAAAGCGTATAAGTGCTGGTCGTGGTGGTACCACCCGTTGTGGTGCCACCGCCGCCAGTGCTTGTGGCCAGCACTTGAATGCTGGCATCTCTACTGCTGTTGCGGTCTTTTACTGTAACGGTGGTCGAGCCCGCCTTGAGCCCTTTCAGCGTAACTTTCCCATTGGCATAGGAAGCGCTAACCACGGATGTTTCGTGGGATTCAACTGAAACCGTACCGGATGCGCTCGTCACAGTAAGCGTGGCCGTGGCGCCCACATTCATCAGGACCGATGACGGGCTAACCTGTAGCCTACTCTCATCGGCAATTGCCGTGACAGCAGTAAACAATGCGGCCAGGAACAGCAGAAATGAGAATGGGAATGGGAATGGTACAGTACGAGCGTTCATGGCAACCCCTTTTTATTGATATATGTCATGAAGTGTATACCGTACAAATAGTAAGGTTTATTACGATATGTTCACATTACTCTGAACCTGCTCGCCAAGCCCTGAAACAGCAAGTTTGGACATTCCTATTTCAGGATCACACCAAAATATTTCAATCTGCTATTTTTAAATGGTTACGACTTGAGGTACGAAAAATGACTTATGTAGTGACTGAAAACTGCATCCTCTGCAAGTACACCGACTGTGCGGTTGTTTGTCCGGTGGAATGCTTTCACGAGGGACCTAACTTTCTGGTGATCGATCCGGATGAATGCATCGATTGCGACGTATGCGTGACGGAATGCCCGGCTGAAGCGATTTTTGCTGAGGCGGACCTGCCGCCGGGACAGGAGAAGTTTCTCGAAATCAATGCAGAACTGGCAAAAACCTGGCCCGTCATCACCTTGAAGCAGGATCCTCTTCCCGAGGCGGAAAAATGGAAGGGGGTTGAGGACAAGCTGCAATATCTGGAGAAATAACCCATTGCTCCTGGCACTTTAGCGTAAGCAGCATCTGACACCTACTTCCCAATTCTCTTCTACATTGGAGTCAACGAAATGAGCAAGATGACACCCCGATCCAGCAACCCCGAATTCGATAGTCTGGTACCCAACACCCCCTTCACCCGCCGTGCTTTCGTCATTAGCATGCTGGGCGTGGGTTTCGCACTCGCCACTCAGCCGGTCATGGCCGACACCGTGATCAAAACCAGCACCGAAGGCCTCATTGCGGGAGAAATCAAGGTACCCGTCAGCGATGGCGACATGGTCGCCTATCGTGCGCAACCCGACAAAGGGGCCAATTTTCCTGTCATCCTGGTGATTTCCGAGATTTTCGGTGTCCACGAGCATATCGCCGATATCTGCCGGCGGCTGGCTAAACTCGGCTACCTGGCCATCGCCCCGGAACTATTTGCGCGCCACGGCGATCCACGCAAAATCAGCAGCATCCAGGATATCCTCGACAACATCGTCGCCAAAGTACCGGACGCCCAGGTCATGAGCGATATTGATGCCTGCGAGGCTTGGGCCAAAGCGCATGGCGGCGACACGTCGCGCATGGCGATCACCGGCTTCTGCTGGGGCGGGCGCATCACCTGGCTGTACGCTGCTCACAACCCTCGTCTCAAGGCTGCCGTAGCCTGGTACGGCCGGATCGACGGGGTGGACAGCGAACTGACGCCGAGACAACCGCTCGACTTGGCGGCGCAACTGAAAGCACCGGTACTGGGGCTTTATGGCGGCCAGGACCAGGGCATCCCGCTGGACGATGTGGAGGCCATGCGTGCGGCCATCAAGAAGGCCGGCGGCAAGTCCGAGCTTCATGTCTATCCCGACGCGCCCCATGCCTTTAACGCCGATTACCGGCCCAGCTACCGCAAGGGTGCCGCCGAAGATGGATGGAAGCGCATGCAGGCATGGCTGAAGAAGAACGGGGTGTAATTCGAATTCTCTCAAAACGCCAATAACTATGCGGAGTGTCGAAACGGGGTGCCGAGATGGCAAAGAATTCCTTTCCCTTGCCCAAGGTCTATAGCCTGCTCGAACCGGGGCCGGTCGTGCTGATTACGACCGCCGGCAAGGAGCGGATGAATATCATGACCCAATCGTGGCACACCATGATCGAATTCGAGCCACCGCTGGTGGGGTGCGTGATCAGCAACCGGAACCACTCGTTCGACACCCTGAAGGCCACCAAAGAATGCGTGATCAACATCCCGACGGTGGAACTGGCGGAAAAAGTGGTGGGCTGCGGCAACACTACCGGGCGCAATATCGACAAGTTCAAGCACTTTGGACTCACGCCAGTAGCCGCCTCGTGCGTCCGGGCGCCCCTCATCGACGAATGCTATGCCAGCCTTGAATGCAAGGTCGTCAACGGGAAGATGGTAACCAGATACAACTTCTTTATCCTCGAAGTGCTCCAGGCGTGGGCAGACTCCTCGATAAAACATCCGCGAACGATTCACCATCTCGGCACAGGCGCGTTCATGGTCGCCGGCAAGAGGATCAAACTCCCCTCCAAAATGAAATAATCCCTATCGTTGAGTATTCCGTTGCGCGCAATGCCCCGCCCCGCGCGCCCGCTTGCGCGGAAACCCCATCAGGCGGTATTCTCGCAACATACTCCGAACTTTACTCCCGTGCCCAAGCCAATCACAAAATTGCTCCGCCAATTCGGAGCCGTGTCTACCGTACTTTTTGCCCCTGCATTACGCTTGGGCAAGGGATTCTTCGCGCTCCAGAATCGGGAACGGACACAGCTATTGGAAGAAATGACCCAGATGCGTGATCTGATGCCGCTGCTCATGAAGCAGCGCAACGGTTATCACTGGACCAAGGATGATCGGCAGCATATCCGGAAGCACTTGCGCAATCTGGCGAGGATAAGCCCCTACATCATCCTGTTCGTAGCGCCCGGCGGGCTGTTCTTGCTGCCGGTAATGGCCTGGTGGTTGGACCGGCGCCGGATCAAGCGCAATGCCGACGCCCAGCGTGCGCGCAACGAGGCCGCCAACCGCAAGTAATCTGCATCGCGCCCCATAAGAAAACCCGCTCCGCCGTCCATCAATCCGGCGTTTCATCGAAAGAATCATCCATGCAAATCTGGGTCGATGCCGATGCCTGCCCCGGCGTCATCAAGGAAATCCTGTTTCGCGCCGCCGAGCGGGCTCAAATCTCAATGACGCTGGTCGCTAACCAGTTTCTGCGCACCCCGCCATCGCGTTATATCAAGGCTATACAGGTCCCTGCCGGCTTCGATGTCGCGGACGGCAAGATCGTCCAGCATCTGGAACCAGGCGACCTGGTGATCACCGCCGACATCCCCCTGGCCGCCGAAGTCATCGCCAAAGGCGGCCACGCACTCAACCCCAGGGGTGAATTTTACACTCCGGACACGATACGCGAACGCCTCAACATGCGCGACTTCATGGACATCCTGCGCAGTAGCGGCGTGGAAACTGGCGGCCCGGCATCGCTCAGCCAGAGCGACCGCAAAGCCTTTGCCAGCCAACTGGATCGCTTCCTGGCCAAAAACCACAAGCAGTAGAAAAATGTTTCGTTAGAATAAAGCTCTGAAAATCACGAAAGGGAGCAGGGGCTCAGCTCTTTTCGCAAGTTGACGATTAAGTAATCAACCTTATCGCCATGTCGAACAAGCACCCTACCAATGATTAATAGCCCTTGGCACGCAAAGACTAGCGATCTGTATTAGGCGTCTAAACAATCTATCAACCAGTTAGCTTTCATACTAGAAACCGATACCTGCTAGTATTAATCAGGCTATTTACTAATCTTGACGGCAGCGCAAAAGGTCTCAATAAACAAATAGCAGGATAAGCATAACTTTTAATTATTAAGGACGTTCCTGATGAAATCAAAAGCCGCTGTTGCATGGGAAGTGAAAAAACCCCTGTCTATCGAGATGATAGACGTGGAAGGCCCGAAGGAAGGCGAGGTGTTACTCAAAGTCATCGCATCGGGAGTCTGTCATACGGATGCGTTTACCCTGTCCGGCGATGACCCCGAAGGCGTTTTTCCTGTGGTGCTGGGCCACGAGGGCGGCTGCGAAGTGGTGGAGTGCGGCCCCGGCGTCAAGGATCTGAAACCGGGTGATCATGTGATCCCCCTGTACATTCCCGAATGCGGCGAATGTGAATATTGCCATTCCACCAAGACCAACCTGTGCCAATCCATTGCATCCACCGTGTGGACCGGTTTCATGCCCGACGGCACGCGACGCTTTTCCATGAACGGCAAGCCCATTTACCACTATATGGGCTGCTCCACGTTTTCAGAATATACCGTGGTGCCTGAAATTGCCTTGGCAAAAATCAATAAAGCGGCCCCGCTGGATAAGGTCTGCCTGCTGGGCTGCGGCGTCACCACCGGTATCGGCGCGGTCATCAACACGGCCAAGGTCGAACCCGGTTCAACAGTAGCGGTCTTCGGTCTGGGCGGTATAGGTTTGTCCTGTATTCAGGGCGCCGTGATGGCCAAGGCGAAACGCATCATTGCTGTGGACATCAACCCGGGTAAATGGACTATGGCCAAGGCACTGGGCGCGACGGATTTCGTCAACCCCAAGGAATTGAGCGGCAGTGTTACCGAAGCCATTGTTGAAATGACCAAGGGCGGCGTCGACTATTCCTTCGAGTGTATCGGCAATGTGCACGTGATGCGTGAAGCACTGGAGTGCACACACATGGGCTGGGGTGTCTCCACTATCATCGGGGTCGCCGGTGCCGGTCAGGAAATCTGCACCCGCCCGTTCCAACTGGTCACAGGCCGTACCTGGAAGGGCAGCGCGTTCGGCGGCGTCAAGGGACGGACGGAGCTGCCCGGCTACGTGGACCGTTACATGAGCGGCGAAATCGAGCTGGACAAAATGGTCACCCACACCATGCCGCTCGAGGATATCAACCGCGCATTTGATTTGATGCACAGCGGTGAAAGCATACGCTCCGTGATCATTTTCTAGGATGTTTGAATCATGAAGCAAATCGAAAGCATCAAAGCGTTCGGCGGATGGTTGAACCGCTACGAGCATCAGTCCAGCAGCTGTCATTGCACCATGACTTTTTCCGTTTATCTGCCGCCTCAGGCAGCAACGGGAAAAATCCCCGCAGTCTATTGGCTGTCGGGCCTTACCTGCACCGATGATAATTTCCGCACCAAGGCCGGCGCGCTACGTTATGCCGCCGAACTTGGGCTGGCGTTGATCATGCCGGACACCAGCCCCCGCGGCGTTGCCGTGGCCGATGCGCCGGATCGCTACGATCTGGGCAAGGGTGCCGGCTTTTATGTCAATGCCACCCAGCCACCCTGGTCAGCACACTTCCAGATGTATGACTACGTTACTGCAGAGCTGCCGGCACTGGTCGAGGCCAATTTGCCGGTACTGCCCGGCATCAAATCCATTAGCGGCCATTCCATGGGTGGTCACGGCGCACTGATCTGTGCATTGAAGGAAAAAGGCGCCTACCGTTCCGTTTCCGCCTTTTCACCCATTTGTCACCCCGTGAAATCTCCATGGGGCGAGGGGTATTTCGGTGCTTATCTGGGGGATGATAAAGAACAGTGGAAAGCCTACGATGCAACCGAACTGATCAAGGCCGGACACACTGCCATACCGATATTAATCGATCAGGGCACCAATGATGAGTTCCTGGCCGAACAACTGTTTCCACAGGATCTGCAAGCGGCCTATGCAGAACACGGCGCGACCCTCACGCTGCGCATGCAAGAAGGCTATGATCACAGCTACTATTTTATTGCCACATTCATTGGCGAACATTTAGCCTATCATGCCAAGGCACTTACTGATCCGCATTGATGTCTCTTACTCGGCCTAAGCGGCCGGTCAGTGAGGTTCTATAAGTTGTATAGGTGAATGTCCGCTTTAACAAGTCTTGGAATTAAAAACCAATGACCGCTCCACTTCCAACACCGGTCAGGCACGATTTTTTTGGGAAATCAGGGTATAGAAGACTGACTTATAGCGCGAGATGGAGCGACTGACCGCAAGGCCAGCCGAAATTCCTTTGGTTATATCTCGGTTTGTTCGGATATCTCCAGTGCATCGTCAACTTCAATACCCAAGTACCGCACGGTGCTTTCCAACTTTGAGTGTCCAAGCAACAGTTGCACTGCCCGCAAATTTTTGGTTCGCCGGTAAATTCAGAGTAGCCTTGGTTCGGCGCATCGTATGTGTGCCATAGGCGGTGGAATCAAGGCCAATAGCAGCGACCCATCGATGCACGATCCAGGCGTATTGCCGGGTTGAAACATGCGGTGAGTTTTGCAGTCGACTTGGGAACAAGTATTGTTCCGACTTCAGATTGGCCTTAGTAATCCATGCGGCGACCGTGTTTCTGGTTTCTTCCATCAGCTCAAACTGAACTGGCTTCTGTGTTTTTCGTTGAATTACCATCGCCCGCGTCAACATCTGGTTGCCGTGAGCAACGTCCCGGACCCGTAGGTTGACCAGATCACAACCTCGCAGCTTGCTGTCGATGGCTAGGTTAAACATGGCCAGGTCTCGGACACGTTTGCCGAGTTGCAGATGGATACGAATGGCCCAGATGTCTTTCAGCTTCAGTGGTGGCTTCTGCCCGATCAGTTTGCCTTTATTCCAGGGTTCGAGGGATTGAGCGATTTCCATTTCAGACTCCTTGTTGATTGAACGGAATCTGATTCTGCGGTATGGCTTCGCTACTGTCGGCGTCTGCTTTAGGATATCTTTACGCTATGAGTGCAGCGAAAAACAAGTTTACTCAAGTCACTCATAGGCTGATGCGCCGTAACCGCAAAGCATTAGTAATCACCGACACCGAGCTAAAGCTCATGGCCGCCGCGGCGATCATGGGCGAGAGTAACAGGCCGAAGAAGGGATACAACACGCCGGCGGCCACCGGCACACCCAACGCGTTGTAGATGAAAGCGAAGAACAGATTCTGGCGGATGTTGCTCATGGTGGCATGCGAAAGTTTTCTGGCGCGCACGATGCCGCGCAGGTCGCCCTTGACTAGCGTCACTCCGGCGCTTTCCATGGCTACATCGGTGCCAGTGCCCATGGCGATGCCAACCTGGGCTTGGGCCAGAGCTGGGGCATCGTTGATGCCATCGCCTGCCATGGCGACGATACGACCTTCGGCCTGGAGTTGTTTCACTACCGCCGCTTTCTGATCCGGCAGTACTTCGGCATGGATCTGATCAATATTCAATTTCGCCGCGACCGCCTCGGCCGTCTTGCGGTTGTCGCCGGTGAGCATGACAATCTGTATGCCTTCTTCGTGCAGCAATCGGATTGCTTCCGCTGTAGTTGATTTGATCGGGTCGGCCACACCGATGAGACCGGCGATGCGTCCATCAACACCTAGGAACATGACCGTCTGCCCCTCGGCGCGCAGGGCGTCGGCTTGCGCCGGCAGATTGTCCGCGTCGATGCCGAGATCCTGCAACAATTTGATATTGCCCAGGGCAATCTTGCGTCCCTCAACCACGCCGGTTACCCCCTTGCCGGTGACCGATTGAAAATCCTCTGCCTGCACCAGTTCGACCGCACGTTTTTCCGCACCGCGCACGATAGCGGCGGCCAATGGATGCTCGCTGGCGCGCTCGATACTGGCGGCCAGGCGCACAATTTCAGTTTCATCGAAACCTGCCGCCGGGGTGACGCTCACCAGCTCTGGATGACCTTCGGTGAGAGTGCCGGTCTTATCCACCACCAGGGTGTCTACCTTGCGCATCACCTCAAGCGCCTCGGCGTTCTTGAACAGCACACCCATCATGGCGCCGCGCCCCGTGCCTACCATAATGGAGACCGGCGTGGCGAGTCCCAAGGCACAGGGACAGGCGATGATCAGCACCGCGACAGCATTGATCATTGCATGAGCCAAACGCGGTTCCGGCCCCCACACACCCCACACGACGAACGTAATCACAGCAGCGATAATCACTACAGGAACGAAATACCCAGAAACTACGTCCGCCAGCTTCTGGATCGGCGCGCGGGAACGCTGCGCCTCCGCCACCATGTGCACAATCTGCGCCAGCAGGGTTTCACTGCCGACTTTTTCTGCTGTCATCAACAGACTGCCGGTGCCGTTTACCGTGGCGCCGATAACCTTGGTTCCGGTACGTTTCTCCACCGGAACCGGTTCACCGGTGACCATGGATTCATCCACATGACTCATGCCATCGACCACTGAGCCGTCTACCGGGATCTTTTCGCCGGGGCGGATGCGCAAGCGGTCGCCAGGCTGGACCTGCTCCAGCGGGATGTCTTCTTCGCGGCCATCGTCACGCACGATGCGCGCCGTTTTGGGCGCCAATCCCAGGAGCAATTTGATGGCGGCATTGGTCTGACTTCGGGCGCGCAGCTCCAGCACCTGCCCCAGCAGCACCAGGGCGGTGATCACTGCGGCGGCCTCGAAGTAGACCGGCACCACGCCCATGTCATTGAATACCGAGCGCGGAAATAGGCCCGGCACCAGCGCGGCAACCATGCTGTAGCCCCAGGCCACCGCTACGCCAAGACCGATGAGGGTGAACATGTTGAGATTGCGTGTCACCAGTGACTGCCACCCGCGCACAAAGAAAGGCCAGCCGCCCCACAGCACTACTGGCGTGGCCAGCAACAGTTCCAGCCACTGACGGGTGTGAGGATGGATGACCTGCGCAAAGAGATCAGGCCAGAACTCCGCGCCCATGGCGCTGAACAGTATCGGAATGGCCAGGACAGTGCTGAACCAGAAGCGGCGAGTCATGTCACGCAGTTCGGTATCGTCCTCTTCCGCCGCTATGGTACGTGGCTCCAGGTTCATGCCGCACTTGGGACAGTTGCCGGGATGATCCTGCACCACTTCCGGGTGCATGGGGCATGTGTATTCGGTTTTCGTCGCGGGTGCGGGCATGCCCATCGGCTCCAGGGTCATGCCGCATTTGGGACAGACGCCCGGCTCCTGCTGTCGCACTTCGGGATGCATGGGGCAGGTATAGGTACTTGTACAGGTACCACTTATGCTGCAAGCCGGATCGGAAGCCATGGGGTTATCCTTTATCTTTGTAAAGAAATCGGCAGTGATTTCTCTGAAGGCAACATTTCTGCCTGTGGCGGTACGTCGGCGCATTTGAGCGCCACCATCTTGCGCAGCGTTGGCTCTTCCGTCAGAAATGCTGCTACAGCAACAGGATCGAACTGGGTGCCGGACATGCGCCGAATTTCTGCCTTGGCGTTATCGAAGGACTGCCCCTTGCGATAAAAGCGATCGGATGTCATCGCATCCAGCGTGTCAATGACCGCAAACAGCCTGGCCCACAGCGGAATGGCCTCCCCTGCGAGCCCCTGTGGGTAACCTGACCCGTCGAACCGCTCTTCATGGCAAAGAACGATCTCCGCCGCCTGAGCAAGATGGGGTACACCTGCGAGTATTTGCCGGCCAATTTCAGGATGCTGCTGCATGATCTTCCATTCCTCTGGCGTCAGTGGACCTTGCTTGAGCAGGATGGCATCCGGGGTGCCGATCTTGCCGATATCATGCAGAAGCGCACCCCAGTAAACCTGGCGCAACGTTATTGCATCATCGCTAAAGCGTTTGGCCAGCACCATGGTATGGCAGGCAACCCGTTTCGAATGCAGGCCGGTCTCGTGTTCGCGCGCATCCAGCGCAGCCGCCAGCGCTTCAGCCAATGACACGTAAGGCATTTCGTTAGCTGCCCATGCCGGGGCATGACGAGCCGTGTCGAGGACGCAGTTCTCGCACAACGTGCCGTCTTTATCTTGCCGACGCAAACCCGCGGCAACATCCATATCGCAGCTTCGGCAGGTGCATGGGTGAGAGGCGTTTAATTCAGTCATGAGCGCGCCCCGAGCGAATTTTTCCCGCATCACTGCTGCCACTATATTCCGAAGGGGGGTGGTTGCAGCACGCGCCACCTCCCGAATGCGCATTGGATTTGGTGTTTTCATCCACGAAGCGATACCACCCTAATTTAAGCTTCCACCAGAAGCCTTCTGCACGGGCGATGCCAGACTTATCGAGGAGCGCCTCGATATCGTCAACACCGATGCAGGATGCATCGTACGAGATATGGAGCTGACCACGCTGATCCACCTGCGCATCGATGACGGGCTCGATGGCACGAAGTTGACGCACTGCTTCCTGCACTCGCTCCGCGGCGACAGGTGCCAGAGGAATTTTCCGGCTTACATCGAATGCCCCACTGGTTTGCTTCTTGTCAGTCATGTCATTGCACTCCCATCCATAGCCTCACCAGACACGCTGGCGGGCAGCCTGCTACTGTGTCAAATCCAGCTTTCTCTTCTGAAACTCCTGTTCGTCGATCTCTCCCCGCGCGTAGCGTTCCTTGAGAATACCCAGCGCCTTGCTGTCGCCGACACTCCGACTGCCTGCTCTGGAGGAAGAGACCATCCATTTCACCAGCGCAACAATGCCGACGATGATGAGCACCCACCACAGGATCATGAATATCCCGCCAAATCCGAAGCCTCCAGTCATGCCATAATAATTGCCCATCATCGTGTTCTCCTGTGCTCCGTTCTGTTAGCCTCGGAATTGGCCACCTTCAAATGCGGCCAGCCCAGGCATGATTGTTCCCGTGCAATAGGCTCAGTAACCCATCATGCCGCTGCCAAAGCCACGGCGCATTTTGGCTTTCTGCTCTTTGGTCAACACGGTGGCCGCCTTGTTCTCCGCATCGATGCGCGCCTCCATTGCATGCCGTTGCAGGTCAGCAAGTTTGCTGAATGCCTTGCCGATCGCCACCGGGTCGCGTTTCTCCACGTCAAACAAATCACTCATTTTTTCCTGCTCGTCCCACATCTGGCGCATGAGCGCGCGCTGCGTCTTCCTCAACTCGGTTTGAATCTTCTCCAGTTGGGCGGTCTGCGCATCGCTCAAGTCAAGCATCGCCATCGGCCCCATCCTGCCTGCCCATCCACCATGCTCCATGCCATAGCCCTGTCCCATGCCACCGCCCATCATTCCCGATCCCATCATCATTCCATTGCCAGGGCCACCCATACCACCCATCATGCCAGGACCCATGCCATAACCCTGTCCCATGCCGCCGCTCATCATGCCTGGCCCCATTCCCCCGCCCATCATTCCCATGGGACAACCACCGTTTTTGCCCATATTTCCACTAGGTCCATTGCCCGGCATTGTGGCAGGCGCACCGCTTCCCTGTGCCTGGCCTTGCATCATCATTTGTTGATTAGGCATCGTAGCCTCATCTGCCGAAGCAGGCGCTACTGTTCCTCCCAATGCAACGGCAATGAGGGAAGATGAAAATAAGGTTTTCATGGATTTGTTCATTTGGAACTCCTTTATTCTTACTGTTAAAAAAACGACTGAAATTTACTGTGCGCCATCAAAAAAAACCGCGCCTAATCTTTGACACCTGTACGTCACTTGATTACCGCAATCTGGTGTCCTTCGCCCCCCGGCAACTGGATCGTGTCGGTAACGGTAAATGTCTTCTGGTCCACCACCCAGATCTTTGGGGCCTTGCTGCTGGAGACATACACTTTTCCGGTTCCAGGGATTTTGTCGAGGTGGTAAGGCTCAGGGGAAAGGGTGAGAACACGCTGTTCGCCGGTAACGGTATCCAGTGCAACCAGCTTGTCATCCGCGCGGCTGCTGACAAACAAAGTTTTTCCGTCATCGCCGATATCCAGGCCGTGCAAGCGCTTTCCGATTTTGTAGCTGCGTTCCACCTTGCCGCTTTGCAGCGAAACCACGGAGACGGTACCGGCACGATCATTGGCCACGTATAGTGTTTTTTCGTCAGGAGAAAAAACTAGATGTTCCGGCGACGGCCCGGCTTCCAATGAGCGAATCACTTCCCACTTGGCAAGATCGATCTCGCTGATGGTCCCGTTGCCGCTGTTGCTAACGTAGGCGCGCTTTCCGTTTTTCGTTACCAGCGTGTAATTTGGGACGGGTCCGGTTTTAATTGTCTTGAACACTTTATTGTTTATCAGGTCGACAATGCTGATTCCGCCACGCGTCGGATGTGTGGAAATGACAAATTTGCCGTCAGGTGTAATTGCCTCGTGGTGAGTCCACCCGGATACCGGAATCTCTGCCATGACATGGCCGTGCTCGGGGTGGATTACATACAGTTTGCTGTTTGGTGTATCCGCTGGTGCGCCGGCAGGAACGGGAGTTTCCTTCAGGCTCCCGGCCACCAGATATTCACCATCTGGCGTCGCTACTAATCCGTGAGGATTCTCCACACCAGGATAACGCCGGATAATCTTGTCGCTTGCCACATCGACGGCGATTACTTCATTGCCCGATCCTAGAGGGATGAATGCTGTCGGTGAGGCAAATACGAATGTTCCACTCCCTAGACAGACAATTCCCAGGATCCACTGATTAAGACGGCGCATTTGATTTTTCTCCTTCTTACTTGGCTTGTTGAAATGTCTTGCGCATGTACTTCAATGCTGCCTTCAGGTCTGCATCAGTCAATGCCGGATTCCCGCCGCGAGGCGGCATTTCCATCGGCGAACCCGGCGACTTGAAACCTTCCACCATGCGCTTGAGTAATACAGCATCATCCTGCGACAGTGGCGCTGCCACTTCAGTCAGATCCGGGACGCCAGGTAAGCTTCCGGCACCATCGCCACCATGGCAGGCGAGGCAGATTCCGTTATAGACCGCTTCACCGTGGCCAAGATCGTCCGCGGCAGATGAAAGACTGACGAACACTGCACAAGTTGCAGCCAGAACGATCAAGCGTGCGCGTGCGCATGGCATCTCAGTTGTACTCCTGGATGTCGAACCTTATTCATGCAGCATCGCCCACCTATTTTTTGTGACCGTCAGATCATCCCTTGCTGAAAAATTGCCGCAACTCAATGGATGTGGGGTGCCCCCGGAAAACGACTTCATCATTTACGATGAGGTTTGGGGAATGCCTAATGCTGTGGGCCACGACCACATCCGGGTGCTCCTCGACAAACAACACCTCGAACGGGATGCCTATATCCTTGAGCTCGTGCTGTAAGCCAGAACAGTGACTGCAACTCTTGGTCGCAACAATCTTGACGTTCATGAAAATCTCCTTAGTTTTACGCAAAATTCAATTCAATATTTGGCATAAGTCCGGGTGGACCCATCGCGGTTCACGAGAAAAACCTCATAAGCACCTTTGTGTCCCCCCATTTCCATGCCGGGCGAGTCCATCGGCATGCCCGGCACGGCCAGACCGCGAGCACGGGGATGTTCTTTAAGTAGACGCTTGATTTCTTTGGCTGGTACATGGCCTTCGACCAGGTACCCACCAACTTCAGCGGTATGGCAAGAGCCGTAACCTGGGGGTACGCCTAGACGGGATTTGTATTCCACCACGTTGTTGGTGTTATGGCTTCTGACCGTAAAGCCATTGGCTTTGAGGTGGTCGATCCATTTCTCGCAACAACCGCAAGTCGGGCTTTTGTAGACATCAACGACTGTGGCATCGGTTGCAGCCCACACAGAAGAGGTGGCCAAGCCAATGAATAAGGCACTAAGGATGGTAACTTTCACACGCGGCTCCTTGTTTCAAGATGATTTCAGTATGGCCCGCGGTCCCCCACGACAAGCTGACAGGAAGATGACAATCCCGTCATTTAGGCTGTTTTATGGGTTCGGTATTCCATACCGCCGTTCATCGGGAGCAACTCAATGCACATGACCGTCAGCGTGTTCATGGCCACCCGCTGTTAGTGCCTGCGGAACGGAGTTGTCACTCCTGCCATGCATGTCTGCTTCTACGTCAAGTCCGCCATGCGAGTGGCCGTCGCTGGCCTCAACCAGGGCAACATACTGACTTTCTGAAAGTGATGGCAGGTCTTGCAGAAAGGCCACCAGATCCCAAATAACCTCATCCTCCATTCCGCCTTTGGACCAAGCCGGCATGCCGCTGGCCTTGATGCCATGCTTGATAACCCAGAATTTGCGTGCGGCCGTACTTGCTGCCGCTTTGGTGGATCGAGACAAGTCGGGCGGGGTCGGGTACAAACCCATTCGGATTTCCGAATCTGCCTTTCCGGGTGCGAGATGGCAACCTACGCACATGGCAGCGTAATTCCCCGCCCCGCGGCGCGCCCGATCTGTGTCAGACAAATTGGCGGGCGCTGTTAGATCACGAGTTTGGCGATCGATGGCTTGTTCACGCGCCGTCTCGATCAAACTATAGACAAGCGGGCTGTGCGGTGTGTCTGCCGCAATATCAAGCACACCGAAATAAACGGCTACCGCACCAGCCGCCAGACCGACTCCCAGAGCGGTCAGCATTCCCATCAAAAAACGGTTCATCAGAAATGTCCTCCAAGGTAGAAAATCAGAACCAGAAACGCACGCCGGCGACCCAGCGCGTCACACCGGTCGATTCTCCTTCCGCCCGGGCAAGATTGGCCGTCTGGCCAAATTTGCCCGTCCGTTCGACGCCGATATAAGGCGCGAACTGACGTGTGAATTCATACCTCAGGCGCAATCCCGCTTGCGCTTCCGACAGTCCGGCGCCGACACCCCGTACTGCGTCGCTCTTGCCATACCAGTTGACCTCGACACGTGGCTGCAAAACGAGTTTTTGCGTAAGCAGCAGCTCATACTCAGTACCCAGGCGCAGCGCGGTTCTTCCGTTATTCCCAACGTAGGCGGCCGCATCGACTCCGAACCAGTAAGGAGCGAGGCCCTGGACACCGAAAGCCAGCCACCCACGATCAGGCCCTACGCCGCTGTCGTAACGCATGCCTGCTTGCGTATCCCAGAAGGTTGCAATGGCATGCCCCCAGAGCAGTTCGGTCCGGGCCTCCTGCAATTTACCCTTGGCAATATCGCCCTCAGCCTTGAAGACCAGCCGGTCGTAATCCCGGCCGAACCAGGCTTGCATATCGTAAGCGGTGTCGTTGCTGTCGCGTGTATAGCCTCGCTCCAGCCGATCGACGAGCAACGAGCCAAAGTTGTGTTCATCTCCCAGGCGTAGTTCTCGTGGCCCTGGACGTGAATAGGGCCCGGATTCGAGAGTATAGCCACCCGAATAGGCATGTGGATCACGCGCATCCGCAGGAGCGGAGCCGCCCTGCATGTTCATCTTGCCCTGATCCATGGTGTTGCCGCCTTGGCTCATGCCATCCATAGACTGTTGCGGGGCCGAGGCGTTGCCATGATCCATGCCCAGCATGCCTCCCATGGAATCTGACATGTCGTGCTTCATCTCCGGCTGTACGGCAGGCATGTCCGGCATCGTGCTGTGATCCATGCCGCTATGGTCCATTGCGGGCATCGCATCATCCGTCGTCATGGGCATGGCCGTAGCATCCGTTTGCGCCCACGCCGGCGATACGCTCAGGGCGGCAAGCACTACAGCCAGCAATTTCATACGCGTATTCATCATCTTTTTCCTCTCTTTGATCTGCATTGCTCAAGCCACCACCACTTCGCGGAACATGCCGGCGTCCATGTGATAGAGCAGGTGGCAGTGCCAAGCCCAGCGTCCCGGCGCGTCGGCAGTAACGAGGAAACTGATGCGTTGCGCGGGCTGCACGGGAATCGTGTGACGCCGCGCCTGAAAGTGGCCTTCCGGGCTTTCCAGCTCGCTCCACATGCCGTGCAGGTGCATGGGGTGGGTCATCATGGTGTCGTTGTGCAAGATGACTCTTAGCCGCTCGCCGTGCCGGAAATGCACGGGAGTGGATTTTCCGAACTCGAGGCCGTCTAGCGACCAGGTGTAGCGCTCCATGTTGCCGGTCAGATGCAGCTCGATCTCGCGCTCGGGGCCGCGCATGTCGAGCGGGCCGTCAATCGTGTGAAGATCGGCCAGTGTCAATACTCGGCGCCCATTGTCACGCAGTCCGATGCCGGGGTCATCCAGATTGGTGCGCGCCATGTCGACCCGCATGTCGGTGCTGGGACCATATTCAGTTTTCGCGTGGCGCACCTGGCTACTTGGTATGGCCAACCCACCTGACATCGCCATCCCCGGCATGACGTGCCGACTGTGGTCCATGGCCATGCCGCCGTGGTTCATGCCACCCATGGCGCCCATCATGTCCGTCATGGTTAGCCATTCGGCTTTGTCTAGTTCGGGCACGGTCGCGGTAAGCCCTTCGCGCACAGCGAGCGTCCCTCTGGCAAAACCGGTGCGATCCATGGACTGGGCAAAAATCGTGTAGGCGTCGTCATTGGGCTCGACGATCACGTCATAGGTTTCCCCTGGGCCGCAACGGAATTCGTCCACCGTTACAGGGTCGATATCCTGGCCGTCAACCTGAACCACTTTCATTTTCAGGCCCGGGATACGCACATCGAAGAAGCTCTGGGTGCCGCTGCTTATAAAACGCAAACGCACGCGCTCGCCACGCTGGAACAACCCTGTCCAGTTGCCGTCCGGGGTGCTGCCGTTCATGAGGAAGGTGTAGGTGTAACCAGAAATATCCGCCAGATCGGCGGGGCTCATGCGCATCTCGTTCCACATCTTGCGTTTTTCGAACGCAGTCTTGAACCCGCTGCGCGAGGCATCGCGAAAGAAATCCGAGACGGTAGGCTGGTTGAAATTATAGTAGTCGCTCTGCATCTTGAGCTTGGCAAAAATCCGCATCGGGTCTTCGTCGGTCCAATCGGACAGTTGCACCACATAGTCGCGATCGGCACGGATTTTCTCGCCTCCCGCCGGTTCAACGACGATGGCTCCATACATGCCGGTCTGTTCCTGAAAACCGCTATGGGAGTGGTACCAATAGGTGCCGCTTTGCACCACCTTGAAGCGGTAGGTGAAGGTTTCCCCTGGGGCGATTCCCTTGTAGCTGATGCCCGGCACACCATCCATTTGGTACGGTAGAATGATGCCGTGCCAGTGGAGGGAAGTGGTTTCGCGCAGTTTATTGGTCACACGGATCGTCACTGTTTCGCCTTCCCGCCAGCGCAACGTGGGTGCCGGGATCGAGCCGTTGACAGTGGTGGCCATGCGCGGATTTCCAGTGAAATTAACCGGGGACTCGCTGATAACAAGATCAAACTCGGTTCCGGTGAGCACCGGGACGCGGCTTGAGACTGGGTCTGCGATGCTTGCCCAGACTGGTTTGACAACCGACATCAGGCCGAGCATAACGCTGCCTGCCGCGAGTCCCTGAACGAATTTTCGGCGCGGCAAATTCGGTACGGCGAGTGAAAGAGAGGAATGATGTTTCATACGGTACGGCCCTTCAATCTAAAATAACGCTGGGCTCCGGTCGGTAGATTGATCGAGCCTGTCGCGCCCGAATTGGATTCAGGAGACGATTGCGCTTCATGTGGTTTGGCCGCGATTTTTTCGTCGCCGTGGGCGATACCTACCGCCAGCAGGCCTATCGGTGCTACGCTTGCGATTCTCATTTGTTCTCCTTGTTCAATGATTCGATCCATACTCACTCCCTGATCACAATGCTATTGATTGCATCTTGCAAGTACGCGTCCAACATGAACCTGACAAGTGAATTACAAACCTGTAATGCGCTATTCCATAAGGCGCGAGCTGTGGCAGGATGCTTCCACCTAGCCTGGTATTTCCCCCATGAAAATCCTGATCGTTGAAGACGAGCCCAAGACGGGCGATTACCTGAAACAGGGGCTCACCGAGGCCGGCTTTGTCACCGATCTGGCCCGTGATGGCTGGGACGGGCTGGAACTCGCCAAAGCGGGGCAATACGACCTGATGATCCTGGACGTGATGCTGCCCGGCATCAATGGCTGGCAGGTGCTCGAAGGTGTGCGCCGGGCCGGAATCGATATGCCGGTCCTGTTTCTGACTGCGCGTGACCAGATAGAAGATCGGGTCAAAGGGCTTGAACTGGGTGCCGACGATTATCTGGTGAAACCTTTTGCTTTTGCCGAATTGCTGGCCCGGGTACGAACCCTGGTACGCCGGGGCCATGCCAGTCTGGAATCCGCCGTTCTCCAGGTTGCCGATCTGGAGCTGGACCTGCTTCGGAGACGCGCCTGGCGGGCGGGTCGCAAGATCGAGCTTACAGCCAAGGAATTCGCCCTGCTGGAACTGTTCATGCGCCGAAAGGGTGAGGTGCTGCCCCGCAGTCTGATCGCCTCACAGGTCTGGGACATGAATTTCGACTCCGATACCAACGTCATCGATGTGGCTGTGCGCCGCCTGCGGGTCAAGGTCGACGAGGATTTTGAATTCAAGCTCATCCACACCGTGCGGGGGATGGGCTACGTGCTGGAGCCTCCACAGGAAGGCACGGCGCCATGAAAAACTTGTCCCTGACCGCTCGGATCAGCTTGCTTTTCGCAGCGTCTGCTTGCTTGGTCTTGCTGGTGGCGGGCTATTTTCTGACGCAAGCAGTTGAGACCCATTTTAGGGAAGAGGATCGGCGCGAACTCAATGGCAAAATTGAACTCATCCAGAATTTATTCGAACACGCCTATAGTCAGAAACAGTCGGATCTTCTGACCAAACAACTGGATGACGCTCTGGTCGGACATCATGGCCTTGCAGTGGCGGTAGCGGATGCGACGGGCGATGTCTGGTTCGCTACACCTGGCGCTGATTTCCCTCGTACGCTGCTGCAAAACTGCCAAACCCAGTCAGCGGGGTGGAAGTATGGCACCTTGCTGCAATGGAAACAGGCCGGGTTAAGCTACCGAGGTATAGCCGTGTCGATTACCGCAGGCAGTGGCAAGTCATACGCCGTGGCCGTGGCACTGGATATCCAGCATCATGAGCTGTTCATGAACAAGTTCCAGTCAGTGCTGGCCCTTGCTATCTTTTTGTCTGCCTTGGCCACCGCCAGTTTGGGCTGGATCGCCACTCGATGGGGGCTCTCACCTTTGCGTCAGGTCACCGACATGGTGGCAAGCATTTCCGCCGAACACTTGGCAGAGCGCCTGCCGGCTACAGACTTGCCTACGGAACTCAGACCTCTAGTGATCGCCTTTAATGCCATGCTGGCTCGCCTGGACGATTCCTTCCGGCGGCTCTCCGAGTTTTCTTCCGACATCGCGCACGAACTGCGCACGCCCATTTCCAACCTTATGACCCAGACCCAAGTGGCGCTTTCCAGCGCACGCAATAACGATGAGTACAAAGAAGTCCTTTACTCCAGTCTGGAGGAATATGAACGCATGGCCCAGATGGTTGGCGACATGCTCTTCCTTGCCCAGACCGACAACGGCTTACTCAAACCGGGCCTGGAAAAAGTCAATCTGGCTAATGAAACTCAGGATTTGTTTGATTACTTCGAGGCTTGGGCAGAAGAACGTGCCGTTACGCTGAGTCGGACGGGGTCTGTCACCGTCCACGGCGACCGACTGATGTTGCGGCGCGCGCTCAGCAACTTGATATCGAACGCCATCCGACACACCTCACAAGGGCACACCGTGCAAGTATCCCTAGCCAGGCATGGGGATAAGGCCAACGTTTCTATTGAAAATCCAGGCATGGAAATCCCGGCAGCGCACCTTCCTAGATTGTTCGATCGCTTTTACCGTGTTGATCCATCGCGTCAACGCAAGGGAGATGGCGCTGGGTTGGGCCTTGCCATCGTCAAATCCATCGTTGAGGCGCATGGCGGCTCAATCACAGTCACGTCCGCCAACCAGAGAACACAGTTCCAACTCACATTGCCTGCGGTTTTTGAATGATGCAAATGACCAACGCAAGCCGCTGCGAACGGGAAGCCTGCTTTTGCTGCACACGGACGGTAAGGCAGCAAACGTTGAGTGACCGCATGGAGTCTGGGGCAACCAGTCAGCTTTTCTGAAAGCCAACACTAATAATTAGCTTCCCCTGAATTTTTTCCATAAATATCCAAACTGAACGATATTGGCTCTTAAGAGCGGACATTAGTGCTAGATGCTAAAACTAGCCCCATCACTTAATACCGGTCATTCACCAAAGCCAAATTTCGATCTTCTCTCACGGGCCGCTTAGGCCGACTTCCTGCCGGATGATCAGTTTCCACCAGCGTCTACTAAATCGCGGTTAGCGGCCAATCGCCTTCCATTTGTCATCAGACGGATTAGGGTCGATTGTGTGAATTCGCCAATGTCCACTGTCGGGCTGTTCAGTTTGTGGTGCATTAGAAAAATTATCATGCTCTGAAGCAGACGTTCGCCAACCGTCACTTCCTACCCGGAACGAACTGTCAGGCTGACCGCTTTATATGTCCGACATTCGGTCGAAGCAGACAGTTATTAAAACAAAAATTCTGGAACACCCGATTTGAGCGCCAAGAAAAATTGACGCGCTACCCCAAAGCGCGCATTATATGAACGATAGCGTATATGTACGCTGGTTCATAAATAGAGATATGCGAAGCAATCCCGCAACTTCCCCTCTGTTCCAAGCACTAAAAGTGCTCGGAGAGTCGAATCGACTACAAATCCTGATGCAACTGGGGTTGGAGTGCCGTCCGGTGACGGACATCATCAACGCCATTGGTTTGCCCCAGACCAATGTCTCATTTCATCTCCGCGTTTTGCGTGAAGGCGGGTTCGTGAGGGCCGAGCGTCGCGGAACATTCATCTATTACTGCCTGAATGATCCTGAACTGTTACGCATTCTCCATGACCTCAAGGAATGGCTGGAAACGCGTCCGCTACCTTCGCAAGATAAGAAATAGCCCCTGGAATTGAAAGGACCACCCATGGAACAGCAAGAAAAACTTTTTCCCGCAACCTCAATGCCCGATCCGGACTGGTGGCAGACGCTATGGTCAAACCCGGATGCCACTATCAGTGCGCTTGGTATCCAGGCCGGGATGGAAGTGGTCGATTTGTGTTGCGGTGACGGCTATTTCACGACCGCGATTGCTCGACAGGTGGGCGCGGGACATGTCATCGGGTTCGATCTCGATCTAGGCATGTTGGAGCAGGCGAAAGCCGCATGTCAGGGTGCGAATAACTGCATATGGATTGCCGGGGACGCTTGTGAACTCAGCCAACTCATCGAAGAAAAAGTGGATTACGTGCTGATCGCTAACACCTTTCACGGCGTGCCAGACCCGCTAGGACTTGCGCGTGAAGTAGCCGCGATCCTGAAACCTGGCGGGCGTTTTGCCATCGTGAACTGGTATCCGCTGCCACGGGAAGAAACCACTGTACTCGGACAGCCGCGGGGACCCCGCACCGATATGCGCATGTCACCCGAAGCGGTTCAAGCCGTCGTGGAACCGGCAGGGTTCGTGCTGGAAGCGGTCGTGGACCTTCAGCCCTACCATTACGGCGCGGTATTCATTCTCAAATCCTGATATCACCAACCAGCTCGACTTTCGGAATGCCATGAGCAACGACCACTCACAATGCGGTAGCCAAGACCCGCTAGACCAGATCCGCTCACTCTACACAGAACTCGCACGGCGTCCGGACAAGGACTTTGGCTGGAACAAGGGCAAGGAAAATGCCAGGCAGCTCGGCTATATGGAAGAGTGGCTTGCCCGGCTGCCCGATGTCGTCTGGGAATCGGCAGCCGCTGTAGGAAATCCTTTCTCTCTTGGCCCCATCCATCCTGGTGAAACCGTGGTTGATCTAGGCTGTGGCGCGGGGGCAGATGCCTGTGTGGCGGCGCTTCTGGTTGGATCAAAGGGCAAAGTTTATGGCTTTGATGCCACACCGGCAATGGTGGAAAAAGCACAGAACAATGCCAGTGCGTCGGGCCTATCCCAGGTTGAATTTCGTGAAGCGGACATGATCCATCTTGGTCTTCCTGACGCAGTCGCCGATGTCATAATCTCTAACGGTGCGATCAATCTGGCCTTGGACAAGCCCAAGGTCTTTGCCGAGGTTTTTCGGGTTCTGCGCGGCAACGGCCGTTTTCAGTTCGCAGACATGCTCCGGGAACATGGTGCGACGTCGGCCTGCTGTAGCGGAAATTCCTGGGCTGATTGCGTGTCCGGTACCATGGGGGCGGAGGAAATCAAAATCTTGCTACATGAAGCGGGATTCGAGGACGTTCAGTTGGTGGAGTTCACCGGATACAAGACGTCATCCGCCACGGTTGGGGCAACATTTAAAGCCCGCAAACCGTAAAGTAAGGCTGGCTCCACTGGCCAGCCGTCTCTTGCCGAATGCGGGGGTGCCTTTGTGTTCAACGCATTGACTGCTTTGGCCGACTATGTCGGTGCCTGTCTGCCGCTGAATGGCGGCTTCTGGCAGGAGCAAACGTTCATCGGTTGAGAATTTCCGCCTCGTCAATGGCCCCTCATGGCACGAAGCCGCAATAGCGTCTTGCTAACAGCCTGCCGCAAAGCGGTCGTCCATAGTCAATTGAATTTGGGAGGGCGTGACCGACGGCTCAGGCCGAATTGCCGCCATCCCACTCCAACCGCAAACAAATAATGATCGCAAAGATTCGCGTGAAAATGGACAAGAAACCGTATTGGGATTGCAAGCGGGAACCCCTATATGGCAAACGACTATTGGGTCGGCCTAGTAAAGTGCCATTGTCAGATCTATTTCCCTCGCCCAGGCATCAATGCCACCGTCCAGATTGACGACTTGTGCGAAGCCAGCCCGCTCCAGAAAAGCAGCCACATGCATACTTCGCACGCCGTGGTGACAAATCACGATGATTTCCTGCTCTGGGTTCAACACCTCTATCTGCTGGGGTATTTGCCCCATCGGGATGAGCCGCGATCCCGCGATGCTGCAACGTTCAAATTCCCAAACTTCCCGTACATCCAGTAATAAAGGCTGAACCGAGCTATTTTCGAGATGGACTTTAAGCTCGGGAGGTCTTAGTCTTTTGATCATTGATTATGATGCCTGGAAAGAGTGAGAAGAAATAATATAGCTAATCGCAAAAAATATTCCTGCCGCATTAATAAATTTTTGAAAAATTTAGCTGATTTATTCGTGCAAGCACCTCCCCCTGGACGCACGCTTTTCACTTACATGTCACTTTTGACAGCTATGTACAAGCCACCCCATACTTGGCCTCATGTGGTTGAAATGCCCAGCCGTAAGTGATGCTGTGTGATCGCTTTGCTTTTTGATATTTTGTGACCTTAAGAAAATGAATTCTCCCGCACCACTCTCCTTTACCGCCTTTCTCCAGTGCACAGACTACTCGCTACTTCGATGCCTCACCGCCGATCCCGAGCAGGCCCGCCACGCCCCCAACAAGACGCTCCGCCAAGTCAAGTCCGGCCACTACGTTGAGGTTCTCCCGACGCCTCTGCCGAATCCCCGCTACGTCATCCACAGCCGAAGTTTTTTCCGTGAGCTGAACTTGTCTGAAAGCGCCGCCAGTTCGGGTTCCTTCATGCATTTCTTCACTGGCAATCCGACGGTTGCCGTGGGGGCCGCAAACGCCGATGTCGAGTCCCCCCACGTTCAAGCCAGCGGCTGGGCGAGCGGCTACGCCCTTAGCATCTACGGGCAAGAAATGTACCATAACTGCCCCTTCAAAAACGGCAACGGTTACGGGGACGGGCGCGCCATTTCCGTGCTTGAGGTGCTTCTCTCTAACGGTCATCGCTGGGAGTTCCAGCTCAAGGGCGGCGGCACGACCCCTTATTGCCGCGGTGGCGACGGCCGTGCGGTGCTTCGGTCCAGTATCCGTGAGTTCCTTGCGTCGGAAGCGATGGCAGCGCTGGGGGTGCCTACCTCTCGGGCACTCTGCCTCTTTGTCTCCCGCAGCGAAACCATCTCGCGCCCCTGGTACTCCCCGGGTGCCAAAACCGAAGAGCCGGACCGCATGGTGGACGAGCCAGCCGCCATCACGACGCGCGCCGCCCCCTCCTTCCTCCGCGTCGGGCAGCTCGAACTGTTCGGGCGGCGGGCGAGGAAAAACGAGCACCCGCGTGCCCTCGCGGAGCTCGAGGCGATCTTCCTGCATACGCTAGCACGAGAGTACCCTGACATCGCAACTCAGCTGTGCCACCCCGAGGCAACGCTTACCGACAAAGTCTTAGCCGTCGCGCGGGAGTTCGGCGCGCGCCTGTCCCGGTTGGCCGCCCACTGGATTCGGGTGGGGTATTGCCAGGGAAACTTCAACAGCGACAACTGCTCACTAGGGGGGCGGACGCTGGACTACGGGCCTTTCGGCTTCATCGAGGCATATAACCCGATGTTTCAGATGTGGATCGGCGGCGGAGAGCACTTTTCCTTTATGAACCAGCCGATAGCCGCTGTGACGAATTTCAAGATGTTCTGCACGGCCCTGGTACCGCTGCTGGGGCAGGACGCGATTCAGGAGCTGGGGAAGATTTTGGAGGCCCAGCCGGAGATCATGAACCGTGAGATGAATCGCATGTGGGCGGAAAAGATGGGCCTTGCCGAGTTTCGCATGGAACTTTTCGCGGCGCTTCACGCGCTCATGGCGGAAACGCCGGTGGACTATACGATCTTCTGGCGGGAGCTCTCGAACCTGCCCAGGCACGTGGCGGCACTGCGCCCTGGCTTCTACGAGACACGCGGGGGATATGCTCAGGACAGCGTCGCGATGGAGGCGCGCTGGGCGGTGTGGCTGCAGAAGTGGCACGCGGCGCTGGAACAAGAGGGGCGCGATCCGGCTGGAGTGTCAGCGGCAATGAAGAGGGTTAACCCTAAGTACATTCCGAGGGAGTGGATGATGGTTGAGGCGTATCGAAGCGCCACAGACGCCGGGGATTACAGTCTTGTGCAGAGGTTGCACGACGTTCTGGATGATCCGTACGGCGAGCAGTCGGAGACGGTGGCGGCGCTATATTACAAGAAGAAAGAGGAGAAGTTCTTTGACCTGGGCGGCACGTCGCACTGCAGCTGCTCGTCGTAGGGGGAAAAGGTTCTGTCGTGATAACGGAGTCTGGCGGAACAGAGTTGCGCTTTCGCGTTGCCTTTGTAGTAACCAGAATAGTTGATTCTGTCGAAGCTGTTGCATGACCAATCGGCCGGGGCGACTAACTGCAATGAGCTAAAGCACTCATTCAGGAATAAAGCACCCCGCGGCAAGCCACGGGGTATTAACTACACTCTTCAAGCTGCTGGCTTTCGCCAGCCTTCGCCTCAAGTGGGCGGGGAATTAAACCCAAAGAGATTAAAGTCGGCTCACGTTTGGCGCATCAGGTGTATATCTCGCCCGTTTTTGGTGCGCCCATATAGCCCTGTCTTTTGGTCACACCGTCTATTTTCACTGATTCTATTCAGGATCAACCAGTTGCCTGCCATGGTATGAGAATTGCGTTATCGGCAAGTTATGAACCCCCCCGTCAAACCCTCTGAATTCCCTCTTCGTGTCTTGCTGGTAGACGAAACCTTCGAGCGCGCGGCGCTTCTTAAGCACGCCTTGCAGGATGCAGGCTGCAAGATTGTGGCTCACGTCTCCTCCAGTGCCGATCTGCCTGGCCTGGTGGCTGAATTAAAACCGGATCTGATTATTCTGGATACGGAGTCCCCAGACCGGGACACGCTGGAGAATTTATGCGTTATCAGGCGTGATCAACCGCGCCCGATCGTGATGTTTACCCACGATGATGATAGCGACAAGATCCACGCTGCCATTCGTGCCGGCGTCAGTGCTTATGTTGTAAATGGCCTGAAAAGCGAGCGTTTGCGTCCCATCATGGACGTGGCGATTGCACGCTTCAATGAATTTCAGGCAATGCGGGCGGATCTGGCAAAAGCGGAAGGCCAGCTTTCGGAGCGCAAGGATGTGGAGCGCGCCAAGGGAATTTTGATGAAGCAGCGCGGCTGGTCCGAAGAAGAGGCCTATCAGGCTTTGCGCAAAGCGGCCATGGACAAGGGCTCTCGCTTGGCGGACGTGGCGCGGCAGTTGGTCGAGATCACGGAATTGTTGGGTTAAATAATTCTGGCACGTGTATTGCTTTAGGTAAATCAACGGTCCAACGACGGGCCACAGCAAGTGAATAGAATCTGAGCCGACCAACGACGGTTGGCTCATAAGGACAAAGGCGTCCATTCGCGGGAGTAATTCCTTTCGCGGATGCGACGCCTTTTTTGTTTTGTTTTTTTATCCAGGAGAAAACCATGACTACAGATTCCAAAAACAGCCGGAGAGATTTCATGAAAAAAGGCGCTACTTTACTGGGGGCCGGGGCATTGATGTCCATGGTCGATCCAGCAATACGTGTCGGTGCCTGGGCAGCAGGTTCCGATGCACCGGAAAAGGCCGAGGTCAAGATCGGCTTTATTCCTCTGACAGATTGCGCCTCGGTGGTGATCGCTTCGGTGATGGGCTTCGACAAGAAATACGGCATAAAAATCGTGCCCAGCAAGGAAGCCTCCTGGGCCGGCGTGCGCGACAAGCTGGTGAACGGCGAACTGGATGCTTCCCATGTGCTGTACGGCCTGATCTACGGGGTTCAGCTGGGCATAGGCGGGCCGAAAAAAGACATGTCGGTACTGATGAGCATCAACAACAATGGCCAGGCCATTTCCCTGTCCAATCAGCTGAAGACCAAAGGTGCGGTGGATGGCACCAGTCTGGCTGCGCTGATCAAGAAGGAGCCGCGCGAGTATATTTTCGCCCAGACCTTCCCCACCGGCACCCACGCCATGTGGCTTTACTACTGGCTGGCGTCGCATGGCATCAATCCATTCGCCGACGTGAAGAACATCACCGTGCCGCCACCGCAAATGATCGCCAACATGCGGGTAGGCAATATGGATGGATTTTGCGTCGGCGAACCCTGGAACGCACGGGCCATTCGCGACAACGTGGGCTTTACGGCTGTCACCAGCCAGGACATCTGGAAGGACCATCCGGAAAAAGTGCTCGGCACCACGGCTGAATTCGTACATAAATACCCCAATACTGCGCGAGCCATGATCATGGCAATGCTGGATGCATCCAAATACATTGACGACATGAAGAACCGGGCGCAAGTGGCCAAGATTATTGCCGAGAAATCCTACGTCAACACCGATTTCGACTCCATCGAGGATCGCATGCTGGGCCAGTACGACAACGGCAACGGAAAGAAATGGCAGGATGCCAATTACATGAAGTTCTACAACGACGGTGCGGTGAACTTCCCCTACCTGTCAGACGGTATGTGGTTCCTCACCCAGCACAAGCGCTGGGGCCTGCTCAAGGAAGATCCGGACTACCTGGCAGTGGCCAAGCAGGTCAACCAGATCGAACTGTACAAACAGGCTGCGACCCAGACCAAGACGCCCATTCCGAAGGATGTCATGCGTACCAGCAAGCTTATGGATGGCAGTGTATGGGATGGCAAGAACCCCAAAGCCTACGCCGCCAGCTTTAAAGTTAAAGCGTAATCAACTCTTGAACAATTTGAAAGGGACATCATGACACCTGAAAAAATAGCACTGGTTCGCAGTAGCTGGCAGCAGGTAGTACCCATTCAGGATACTGCAGCCGGACTCTTTTATAACCGCCTGTTCGAACTGGACCCTTCCCTGCGCAACCTGTTCAACGGGGATATGGTCGAGCAAGGACGCAAGCTCATGATCATGATCAACATGGTCGTCAACAGCCTGGACCGACTCGAATCCATCATCGGAATGGTGAAAGAATCAGGGCGTCGTCACGTCGGATATGGCGTCAAGGCAGAGCATTTCGACACCGTGGGCAATGCCCTGATCTGGACTTTGGGCCAAGGGCTAGGCGCAGGCTTTACGCCCGAGGTCAAGGAAGGATGGGTCGAGGCTTATGGCGTACTGGCCTCTACCATGAAACAGGCTGCCTACGGCTCGGCATAATACGAGCCCGTCTCCGGACTGGCACTTGCGCCAGCCCGGAGGTGCAGCCCACAAACAGGAGTTTAAAATGAATGCAGCGAATCCAGGCATAGAAAGCCTGAAGGAAATCACGGCAGGCGATGGAACCATCGCCACAGCCAAAGTCTTCAAGATTTCGCCATCTATCAATGTGAGCGAACCCGTGCCCACAACTGGGCGACGTTTTTCCCTGGCAGCCAAAAATTTCTTTAAATGGCTGGTTCCGCCGGTGCTGGGTCTGACGATTTTCATCGGCATCTGGGCACTGGTTTCCCAGACCAGCCCGCAACTACCCGGCCCGCTCAAGACCTGGGCATCGGCACAGCAGCTGTTCAGCGACCCTTTTTACAACAAGGGCCCCAATGATCAGGGCATCGGCTGGAATATCCTGGCCTCGCTGCAACGGGTGGGGATCGGCTTCGGCATGGCAGCAGCAATCGGCATTCCCCTCGGCTTCATGATCGGACGCTTCAAGTTTCTCAACGCCATGACCGCCCCGATCATCAGCCTGCTGCGCCCGGTTTCCCCCCTGGCGTGGTTGCCGATTGGCCTGCTGGTATTCAAGGCAGCCAATCCGGCAGCGATCTGGGTGATTTTCATCTCCGCCATCTGGCCGATGATCATCAACACCGCAGTCGGCGTAAACCGCATTCCGCAGGATTACATGAACGTGGCAAAGGTACTCAACCTGTCGGAATGGAAGGTTTTCACCAAAATCCTCTTCCCCGCCGTGCTGCCCTACATGATGACCGGCATCCGCCTCTCTATCGGAGTGGCCTGGCTGGTAATCGTGGCTGCGGAGATGCTGACCGGCGGTGTCGGCCTGGGTTTCTGGGTGTGGGATGAATGGAACAACCTCAACGTCGAGCACATCATCATCGCCATTTTCGTGGTCGGTATCGTCGGGTTACTGCTGGAGCAGATGCTGGTACTGCTGGCAAAACGGTTTAGTTACGAATGAGGTGAGGGGTGAAGCGTGAGGGGTGAGGCGGAAATTCAAAACCCGCACCGCACCGGTTTTTCGCCGCACCCCTAACACCTCACCCCTAACACCTCACAGGAGTTAATCATGGAAAAATATGTTCAGATCGAAAACGTGCAAATGACTTTCGACACCAAGAAAGGCCCCTTCGTCGCATTGCGCGACATCAACCTCAACATCGCGCAGGGGGAGTTCGTCTCCCTGATCGGCCACTCGGGCTGTGGGAAATCCACCCTGCTCAACCTGGTTGCCGGGCTGACCATTCCCAGCAACGGCGCAATGCTCTGCGCCGGGCGGGAAATCGCCGGGCCTGGGCCGGAACGCGGGGTGGTGTTCCAGAATCATTCCCTGCTGCCATGGCTGACCTGCTTCGAAAACGTTCATCTGGCGGTCGAGCGTGTCTTTGCCCGGGCAGAAAGCAGCGCATCCATGAAAAAACGCACCCAGGCAGCGCTCGCGCTGGTCGGGCTGAGCCATGCCGAGCACAAGTATCCACATGAAATTTCCGGCGGCATGAAACAGCGGGTCGGCATCGCTCGCGCCCTGTCCATGCAGCCCAAAGTGCTGCTGATGGACGAGCCGTTCGGCGCGCTGGATGCCTTGACCCGCGCCCATCTCCAGGACGAACTGATGAAGATTGCAGCGGAAACCAAAAGCACGGTGATCATGGTGACCCACGACGTGGACGAAGCCGTCCTGCTGTCCGACCGCATCGTGATGATGACCAACGGCCCGGCCGCCACCATCGGCGAGATCCTGACGGTCAGCTTGCCGCGCCCACGCGAGCGTCTGGCACTGGCGAACAACCCGAAATACCACGAATACCGCGGTGCGGTGCTGGACTTCCTGTATCGCCGACAACTGCGCCCGGCAGCCTAAATGAGATGCACATAACTTGCTTAAGTTGTACTGACTGGATTTAAAAATGAAGCGCAACCATGAGTGCAACCTGAATATTTGAGGGTTCCCAATTCTTTCGGCAAGCGAATGAACCGTTGATGTTTTTTTATTTGTATCACCGGCAATTGCCGGGCATCAACTTGCCACATAGTTATGTTGGCTACGCTAAACCAATCACACCGGACTCGCAACAACCGCTCCGGCAGGTTGGTTTAGCCAGCTTCCAGTATGGGTAATTTCGAGCAAATTCCACCTTCGCCCTGATTTTGTGCATCGTGCTCCAATCTGGGGCGGACAATTCCAGACAATTCTCGCAGGAAAACTACAACTCTTTATAAATCATAGTGTTGAGTAAATGGCACGATAGTTGCTGAACATGCCAGTGTCTGAGCCCCATATTGATGCGGCTGCGAAACCAGGAGCTATATAAATGCAAAAACAGAAACTCGTTCTCGTGGGTAACGGCATGGCCGGGGTGCGCACGCTGGAGGAACTGCTGAAAATCGCGTCTGATAAATACGACATTACCGTATTCGGCGCCGAGCCTCACCCCAACTACAACCGTATCCTGTTGTCCCCGGTCCTGGCTGGCGAGCAGACAGTCCAGGACATCATCATCAATGAGATGGACTGGTACGAGCAGAATCAGATCCATCTGCACATTAACAAAAAAGTCACCAAGATCGATCGCAAAAATCGCATCGTCTTTACCGAAGACGGCACCAGTGCGGAATATGACCGCCTGCTGCTGTCCACCGGCTCCAACCCCTTCATCCTGCCCATTCCTGGCGCAGAACTGCCGGGCGTCGTTTCCTTCCGTGATATCAGCGACGTTGAGGCTATGCTTGATGCGTCCAGCCGCTACCGCAATGCAGTGGTGATCGGCGGCGGACTGCTCGGCCTGGAAGCCGCTAACGGCCTGATGTTGCGCGGCATGGACGTGACCGTCGTGCATATCGCGCCCTGGCTGATGGATCGTCAGCTCGACGAACCGGCGGCCCGCCTGCTGCAACAAAGCCTGGAAGCCAAGGGCCTCAAATTCCTGCTGGAGAAACAGACCGGCGCGCTGGTGCCGGGCGAATCCGGCCGCGTCTGCGCAGTGAGCTTCAAGGATGGCGATAGCATTCCCGCCGATCTGGTGGTGATGGCGGTCGGCATACGCCCCAACACGGAGCTGGCTGAAAGCGCCGGTCTCTACTGCAATCGCGGCGTGGTAGTTAACGACACCCTGCAAACATTCGACCCACGCATCTACGCCGTCGGCGAGTGCGTCAGCCACCGCGGCGTGGCTTATGGGCTGGTCGCACCCCTGTTCGAACAGGCCAAAGTAGCCGCCAATCATCTGGCTGAATATGGCATAGGCTGCTATACCGGCTCGCTCACCTCGACCAAGCTCAAGGTCACCGGGATCGACTTGTTTTCCGCCGGAGATTACATGGGTGCTGAAGGCACCGATGCCATCGTGCTTTCCGACCCGGCAGGCGGCAATTACAAGAAAGTCGTGCTCAAGGACAACAAGGTGGTGGGCGCGGTGCTGTATGGCGACACCACGGAGGGCAGCTGGTATTTCGACCTGCTGCGCGAGGGGACCGATGTTTCGGATATTCGCTCTTCCCTGCTGTTCGGCCAGCACAACCTGGGCGATTCCGGCCACGGCGACCCTCATGCCCGCGTCGCGGCCATGCCGGACAGCGCCGAGATTTGCGGCTGCAATGGCGTTTGCAAGGGCGATATCGTCAAAGCCATCCGCGACAAGAAGCTTTTTACCCTGGATGAGGTGCGTGCCCATACCAAGGCGTCCAGTTCCTGCGGGTCATGTACCGGCCTGGTGGAGTCGCTGCTGGCAGTGACGGTTGGTGGCGACTATTCCACCGCACCGTCCAAAAAACCGATGTGCGGCTGTACCGAGCATTCCCATGACGAGGTGCGCGAAACCATCACCCGCCAAGGCATCAAGAGCATCCCCGCGCTGATGCATTTCATGGAATGGAAAACCCCCGATGGCTGCAACAAGTGCCGCACGGCGTTGAACTACTACCTGCTGTGCGCGTGGCCGTCCGAATACGTGGACGACAACCAGTCGCGCTACATCAACGAGCGCGTGCATGCCAACATCCAGAAGGATGGCACCTACTCCGTGATACCGCGCATTTTCGGTGGCGACACCTCGCCCAAACAGCTGATGGCGATTGCTCAGATTGCCGAGCGTTGGGAAGTACCCACGGTGAAGTTTACCGGCGGCCAGCGCCTCGATCTTCTGGGGATCAGGAAAGAACAACTGCCGGGCATCTGGAAAGACCTTTCCGAAGCCGGATTTGTCTCCGGGCACGCTTACGGCAAGGCCATGCGTACCGTAAAAACCTGTGTCGGCAGCCAGTGGTGCCGCTTCGGTACCCAGGATTCGACCACCATGGGGATCAAGTTGGAAGAACTCACCTGGGGTTCGTGGACACCACACAAGTTCAAGCTGGCCGTCTCGGGCTGCCCGCGCAACTGCGCCGAAGCCACCATCAAGGACTTTGGCGTAGTCGCGGTGGATTCGGGCTGGGAACTACATATCGGTGGCAACGGCGGGATCAAGGTGCGCGCCACCGACTTCCTGTGCCATGTAAAGACCGAGGAAGAGGTTCTGGAATACTGCGCCGCCTTCATGCAGGTTTACCGCGAAGATGCGCATTACCTGGAGCGCACCGCGCCCTGGGTGGAACGACGCGGTCTGACCTATGTCAAGGAACGCGTGGTGGATGACGCCGAGCAGCGCAAGGTCTATGCCGAGCGCTTTTACGAATCGCAGAAATATTCACAGGACGATCCATGGAAAGCGCGTGGCGAGGGTGTGGATGCCCACGAATACAAGCCTATGGCTATCCTGAGCTGATCTGAAATAAGGACAAACAACATGCAAACAACCAACAATCAGCAAAACTGGGTCGAAGTCGGCCGTATCGAAGACATTCCGCTGCTAGGCGCGCGACTGGTGAAGTCCCCGAAAGGCGATATCGCCGTCTTCCGCACCCAGGGTGACGAAATCTTCGCCCTGCGCGACAAGTGCCCGCACAAAGGGGGGCCGCTTTCTCAGGGTATCGTGCATGGCAAGAAAGTCGCCTGCCCGCTGCACGACTGGAAAATCCATCTCGATACCGGGCTGGCCGTGGCTCCGGATGAAGGGTGCGCAGCACGCTTCCCGGTGGAAGTGCGGGATGGCCTGATCTACCTTTCCCTTGAGCCCGATTCCGGCCGTTAGAATTACTGAGGAATAATCATGCTCTTCGGACGCAAACAAAAAAACCCGATCAAGATCGCCGACAAGGGCGTGGTCGAATGGAAATACGCCGCCTGCGGCTACTGTTCCACCGGTTGCTCGATTGAAGTCGGACTGAACGCGGAAGGCAAGCCCGTCACCTCGCGCGGGGTGGCGGATGCAGACGTCAATCGCGGCAAGTTATGTCTGAAGGGCATTTTCGAACACGAGCTGTTTACTTCAGCCGGGCGCGGCACCGAACCGCTGATGCGCGAGCAGTGGCATCAGGACTGGCAGCCCGCGACCTGGGATAGCGCGCTGGACAAGGTGCATGACGAAATCGTGCGGATCCAGGCCAAATATGGGCGTGATTCTGTCGCCATCATCTCCACCGGACAGATGCTGACCGAAGAGTTTTACACACTCGGCAAACTCACCCGTGGCCTGATCGGCACCAACAACTACGATGGCAATACCACCCTGTGCATGGCGTCTGCGGTATCGGGCTACAAGCGCTCCTTCGGTTCGGACGGCCCGCCGGGCTGCTATGAGGATTTCGAGCATACCGACTGCCTTTTTGCCTGGGGTTCCAACCTGCCGGAGCAGCACCCCATCATCTACTGGCGCATGAAAGAAGCGCAGGAAAAACGCGGCTTTCCGCTGATCGTGGTCGATCCGCGCGTGACCATGCTGGCGCAGAACGCCCACATCCACCTCGCCATCACACCGGGCACCGATGTGGTGCTGATGAACGCCATGATGCATGTCATCTTCGCCGAAAAGCTAGAAGACAGTAGCTACATCGAGACCAATACCAATGGGATAGATATGCTGCGCGCCGAAGTCGCCAAATATGACCCGGTGACCGCCTCCAAAATCTGCGGCATCGACGAAGACACCATCCGCGTTGTTGCCCGTCTCTATGCCAAGGCCGGCGCAGCCATGGCGATCTGGACGATGGGGATCAACCAGTCCACCCACGGCTCGGACGGCGTGGTCGGCATCAACAATCTAGCGCTCATCACCGGCAACATTGGCAAGCCGGGCGGCACCAGCCTTTCCATTACCGGACAGTGCAACGCGATGGGCACCCGCGAATGGTCTTCCTGCTCCGGGCTGCCCAATTACCGCGCGCTGGAAAACCCCGATCACCGCGCGGAAATTGCCGATTTCTGGGGCATCGACCCGGAATTCTTCCCTAAAAAACGCGGCATGTTTCAAACCGACATTTACCACGCGATTGAAAGCGGGCAGATCAAAGGGCTGTGGCTGATCGCGACCAATCCCTTATCGTCTCTGCCCAACAGCGCAAGGGTTCGCAAGGCGATGGAGAGCCTGGAGTTCTGCGCGGTGCAGGACTGCTATCACGACACCGAAAGCGCCCAGTACGCCCACGTTTATCTACCCGCAGGTACCTGGGCAGAAAAAGACGGCGTAATGACTAACACCGAGCGCCGGATCAGCGTAGTGAAGCCGGTGACCCCACCTCCGGGCCAGGCCCAGCCTGATTTATGGATTTTCAACCGGATGGCGGAGCGCTTTAATCAGAGCGGCAAGGTCAATTTCCCGGAAAAGGCCGCCGACATCTTCCTCGAGATGGGAAAACTATCCGTCGGCCGGCTGGCCGATATCTCCGGCATGAACCACGAGTTGCTGGAAAAACAACGGGGCATCCAGTGGCCATATACACAAGAGCAGGTAAAGAATGGCGAGGCCCCGCCCAAGGGAGGCAAGCGCCTGTATACGGTCGATGGCACTTTCAGCTATGCCGATGGCAAGGCCAAACTGATTCCCTTGCCTTTCATCGACAACAACGAAGTGCCGGATGAAAAATTTCCCATCTGGCTGAACACCGGGCGCTTGATCGAGCATTGGCACGGCCGCACCAAGACCGGAAAAATTGGCAACAACAACAAATACAGCCCGATTCCGTTCATCGAAATAAACCCGGACCTGGCGGCAGAACTGAACATAGAGCGGGGCGAATATGTGCGGCTGGTATCTCGCCGCTCGGATGCAGTGGTGATGGCGATGCCGACCCAGCGCGTACCGAAGAATATGGTTTTTCTGCCCTTTCATTTTCATGATTGCGCCAACCGCCTGACATTAGGCCTGCTCGACCCGCACTCGCGCCAGCCTGCCTACAAACAGTCAGCCGTGCGCATTGAACGCATCGCCAACCAGATGGCGGCGGCAAAATTGAGCATGGAAATGCGCAAGTTCTGATGCAAAGGAATCCACATGTTTAAAGTACGCGACAACGAACCCGACTACGCCCTGCTGGCCGACAAAGATTCCCAGACCCTTAACCGCTATGGGCTGTCCATCGATAAAGCGCAGCAAGGCGACGCGCTGTACGGAAAAAGCCTGAACATCAATGGCGATGGCGAAATCGGCAGCAATCCCAACCGCTACAAACAGCACGGTTTCTATTTCAATGCCGACAACTGCATCGCCTGCCATGCCTGCGAAGCCGCCTGCAGCGAAAAGAACGACAACCCGGCGCATATCGCCTTCCGCTCGGTGGGCTTCGTCGAAGGCGGCACTTACCCGAATTACCAGCGCCTCAACATTTCGATGGCCTGCAACCACTGCGACGACCCGGTCTGCCTGAAAGGCTGCCCGACCCGCGCCTACACCAAGTTCGCAGAATACGGCGCGGTACTGCAAGACCCGGATATCTGCTTCGGCTGCGGCTACTGCACCTGGGTGTGCCCGTACAATGCGCCGCAGCTCGACCCGGTCAAGGGTCAGGTCAGCAAATGCAACATGTGCGTGGACCGGCTCGAGGTCGGCTTGAAGCCCGCCTGCGTTTCGGCCTGTCTGGGCAAGGCACTGGATTTCGGCGTGATCGAAAACATTCCGGAAGGGCGCGCCCAGGCCAAGACGGAAATCCCCGGTTTTCCCAGCCCCGAAATCACCCATCCGAACATCCGTTTTCAGCAAACACGCACCACCCAGCGCGACATGGTGCGGGTTGACAGCACTGCCCTGAAATACCACCGCGACGACACCAGCGGCGCATTCCGCCCGACACTGGACCCCAAGCATGGCTACCAGCGGCACTGGAACCTGAAGAAACTGCTCGGTTCACACGAAAACGCGCATATCGCCTTCACCCTGAGCGTACAGACCGTGATGGGCGCATTTCTGTTGCTGATCCTGGGAGGCTGGCTGGGAAATGCGCCACTGTCCGCCTTTGGCGGCAGTGCCGCGTACCTGCCCTTGCTGGGCCTGATGCTGGCGCTGATGAGCTTCGGCCTGTTCAAGCTCAACATGCATCTGGGCAAACCGCTGCGGTTCTACCGCGGTTTCAACAACCTGCGGCACTCCCCGGTAAGCCGTGAAATTGCCGGCGTGTCGCTGTTCTTCGCCGGACTGGCAGGCTACGGTTTCTTCACCTTCTTTGGCGGCATGATCGCCTCATTGATCGGCGACGCGCTGACCGGGGCGCTGCGCAATCTGGCTGCTGGCGCGGGGATACTGGGTGCTGGCCTGGGCGGATACTACATGATCAAGCTCTACCTGATCCCTGCCCGCCCCTTCTGGAACCACTGGCATACCGGCGCCGCTTTCGTGGCCACGGCACTGGGTCTGGGCGCACTGTTGCTGGCGTTGACCGCGTGGCTGACGGGTGCGCTGACCAACGAACTGGGGGTGGTCCTGGCCAGCGTGGCGGCCACAGGCTTTGCTCTGGAAGGCATCGGCCTGATAGTCCATGCCCGCGATCTCAAAGCCAAGGGCGACGAAGGCATGGCCTCGTTCTACGAGCAAACCACCACCTACGGCTACCCTTACTGGCTGCGCAACGGATTGCTGGCGACCAGCCTGATGCTGGCGCTGGGCATGGGGTTCATCGGGCAGGCCAGTGGACTGGCGTTCGCGATGCTGACCTTGACTGCACTGACCAGCGGGATTCTGGGACGGGCATTGTTCTACGTGCTGGTCATCCCGACCACCATGCCTGGTGCGTTCTTCTGGAGGAACAAGGGATTTGTCGAACATGCAAAAGAAGTAGGTCTGGCCAACATGCCGCAAGTCGGCGTGGTGCCGGATGCACATTGATCCTGAAAAACTCAGTTTAACCAGTGAATCGTCCCATTCCGACTCGCAGCGGTCATTCACAGCTTGCTGCTCGTCCGTCCGCTAGGCAGTGAAAACAGACAGCCTACGTTCCTTACAAGGAGCAGTGGCTATATCGCACCAATAGCGGAGGTTTAAGGTTCGGGTAATTGATTTACCAAAAAAACAGGTAATTGGAAGCTTATTGTTTTTATCCCATAGAAGAAGTTTTTAATTTCTCCTCAAACAGCTCCAGCGGGACTGGCTTGCTGAACAAATATCCCTGAAAGGCATGGCAGCCATGATGATCAAGGAATTCGCGTTGCGCTTCGGTTTCCACCCCTTCGGCAATGACGTTCAGCCCTAAAGCCTGTGACATTGCAATAGTGGCGTGCACAATGGCCGCATCGTTGGAGTCAAAAGCGATGTCGCGCACGAAGGATCGGTCGATCTTGATTTGGTCCAGCGGCAGGCGTTTCAGCTGGGACAGCGAAGAATAGCCCGTACCGAAGTCGTCCATCGAGAAACTCACGCCCAGTTTTTTTATTTCATGCATCTTGCCGATGGTGTCCTCGATGTTCTCCAGCACGACACTTTCGGTCAGTTCCAGTTTGAGCTGCGCAGGCGGCGCTCCGCTTTCCAGCAGCACGCGCTGCACCTGGGCAACGAAGTTGGCCTGATGGAATTGCCTGGCGCTGACGTTCACCGCCACCGTCAGGTCGCGGGTCAGCGCATCGCGTTGCCATGCTTTGAGCTGCGTGCAGGCGGTTTCCAGCACCCACAAACCGATCGGCACGATCAGTCCGGTTTCTTCGGCCAGCGGAATGAATTGATCAGGGAAAACCAGACCACGTTCGGGATGTGCCCAGCGCAACAGCACTTCCGCGCCCAGCGGACGGTGAAGGCGGTCCACCTGGATTTGATAGTACAGACGAAATTGCCGCTTCTCGAGGGCATGACGCAAATCCGCTTCCAGATCCGCACGCATATCCAATGCTGTTTGCATCTGCGGGTCAAAAAAGCGGATGGCATTGCGCCCTGCCGCCTTGGCCTGATACATGGCAACGTCAGCATGCTGGAGCAAATCGTCCACGCTCTCCAGATGGCCATGGAACAGACTGATGCCGATACTCGGTGTGGTGTGGCACTCGTACTCTTTCAGCGCATAAGGCTGACTTAGCTTGTTGCGAATCTTTTCTGCGACCAGTTCGGTGAGTGTGGCCGCCTCGTCCTGCCGGCTGCTCAGCTCTTCAAGGACCACCACAAATTCATCGCCGCCCAGCCGGGCCACACTGTCACCTTCGCGCACACAGGTCTGTAACCTGCGCGCCACCTCGATCAACAGCAGGTCGCCCATGGCATGACCCCGCGTATCATTGATGATCTTGAAATGATCCAGATCCAGAAATAGTAATGCACCATGCCGGCCGCTACGTGCGCTGACTGCCATCGCCTGCTGCAAACGGTCCATTAACAAGCGACGATTCGGCAGTTGGGTCAGAGGGTCGTAAAAGGCCAGTTGATGAATTTCCTGTTCCGACTGTTTGCGCTGACTTATGTCGGTAAACACGGCCACATAATTGGAGACTTGCTGATTGTCATCGTAAACCGCCGTAATGGTCATGGATTTGGGATAGATCTCGCCATTCTTGCGCTTGTCCCAGACCTCGCCAGACCACTTGCCGGTATCGCGTAATGCTGCCCACATGGCCTGATAGAAAGCCGCATCGTGGCGACCGGACTGCAGGATGCGCGGGTTTTGCCCGATGACTTCTTCTTTACTGTAGCCGGTAATCTCCTGAAAAGCCGGATTGACGCGCATAATTTTTGCGTCAGAATCGGTAATCAGGATGGCTTCCTGGGTTTCGAAGGTAGCCGCAGCGACGCGCAGATCCTCTTCTGCTGTCTTGTGTTCGGTGATGTCTTCGTAGATACCCAGCACGCCGATTACTTCATTGTTACCCTCACTCCACATAGGCACCTTGGAGGTGCGTACCCATACTTTGCACCCATCCGGTAGGGTTTGCGGTTCGTCGTAACTAATCTTGGGGTTGCCTGAGTTGATGACGCGATAATCGTCGGCACGATAAAGTTCGGCCTGATCTTTCCACACCATCTGGAAATCGTTCTTGCCAATCAGTTCACTTGGTCGCGTATAGCCTGCATCATGGGCAAACAGGGAATTACAACCCAGATAATTCAAATCGCGATCCTTCCAGAATACGCGAATAGGCACCGTATCGATGAAAGACTCAAGCAACTTCCCCACCCTGAGCGCCTCGGTTTGCGTGGCCAGCAGCTGGTCACGTTCTTTCAGTAGCCGGCTTTGCCTGACGATGGCCAGCATGATGACCAGCACCGATCCGGCATAAGTCAGCCATTCAACAAGGTCTGGATCGCCAGGCCTTGAACCTGCCACGACCATGGCACCGCTGGCCAGGATGATAGTGATGATGGGGAGCATGCGTAAAAATCCTTCGCAGGCCCGATCCCATTCTGGCGCGTCGGAATGTTCAAGTTGCCAGACTGAAACCGCCAGTCCAGCCAGGAGAATTGCGATTGAAAAGGAAACGTTAAACCATGCCCCATCGATGGCAAGGCCATTCAGGGCCATCAAGTTCCAGTGCATCCAACTCCATGCCGTAACTGCAACAGCAGGCAGAAAAAGAAAAAAACCTGAAGAGAAACGCAAGCGCATGGCCGGGATCATGATCAGGCCGATGCAGGTTGGAATAAGCAGGCTAACGGGGTAACTCACCAGCACGGCCATTGAGAGCAGATCAAGATCACCCCGCATGGGCAGATACAGCACCAGGACCAGCGTGAGCGAAGCAACCGACAGTGACAACACATCCAGCAGAACCGTCACCTGGCTCGCCTTGCGCACCCCGTTGCGAATTTCCAGAATCAACCCCATCGTCAGGCAAGGCCCCAGCCAGAGGTAAAAAAAGTCAGAGGGCGAGGGAAACTTGCTGTACGCCAGGGCCACCTGTGCATCCCAGACAAGTTGCCCAAGGGCGTAGCCAGCAAATCCGGCAGCAAACCACCAGATTGCTCCAAAACGTTTTTGACCACTGATTTGCCTCCGGCCCAACCAGGCGAGCACCGCAGCCGACGCGGTCGCAACTGTCCAATGCAGGTTGTCGAAGAACTTGATCCAGGATGGATCGTGAGAAATATTTATTCCGACGATTCCAGCCACGATACCGGCCAGACCTATCAGAAAGACGATCCGGTTGATTTGAGGTATGCGGGAGAGGGCAGTTTGAAGTGGCATTTTTTATTAGAAGGCCTTGTTCACGGAGAACACCCAGTGCGTGCCCCCAATATCCAGGGTCTGACCATTCCCGTTGACGGAAATAAAATCGTTATAAATTTCCGCGCCGCTCGTGGAAGACAGGGCAACGGTTGCTGACCAGTCGTGCGGCAAAGTTTTCGTACCGCTGATTTTGTAATCACTATAACTTAACTTGCTACTGTGAGTAACCACCTGACGACCGATATGCAGCCCGACACTGACTTCATGTCCAATGTCAAAACTGGCGTTGGCTTCATAATAACCGGAACCCCTGGTTCGCTTGCCGGGCTCCACTCCGCCTGATACGCCGCTGTTCCAGATGGACAAGGGGACAGTGTGGTCGTCATAACCATAGTAATCGGTCAAGCAGCGTGAATACTTGAGGTTCAGCCAACGGTAGGAAATGCCGAAGATGGCCTCGACGGTGTCATACCGTTTGTCAGGGTATGCGCCTTTTGGAACGGCATCGCGGTAATTGGCGCCAGGGTAAAAATAGGCCCCCAAGCCAACATCGTAGGAAAGCATGTCGTCGAAAGGCTGGCGTAGACCGACATAAAGATCGACTTCAACCGAGCCGTTTGCATAGTACTGGTCTGTCAACTGCGAGAAGTTTGCACCTATGTACCCACCGCTACGATGCACCACTTCAGCACCACCCTGAAGTGCTGGCCGATTCCAGTTCAGGCGCAAGCCTCGGCTGATGTAATCTGTCGCAACACCGATATTGGATGAAAATGTATATTCAGGAACTTCATCCGCATTCGCGGGAGGCGCTGCCGCCATGATCATCAGCCACTGAAGGCTAGCCAATATGATGCTCGTGATTGAGACTCTGAATGTCATATGTCTTCAGGAATCCTAGTGCAATGCCCAGACTTTAGCATAGCCGTAAGGTAGGCTGGAAAAAGTGGGCTCCAACTTTTATGTAAAATACCGGGAATGGATCGATAATAAATGGAAGCTGGCTCTAATTAAAATCCTGACCAATCATTCAACCCTGCCTGGTCGAGTAAAGACCGGCTAGCCGGTTAATTTATTTGTTGAAGATCTGCTTTCAGTTGCGGACTCAACCCCCCAACTGGAAATGCATGCCAACTTCGATCTGATCTCCACACAATGAAGGGGAAGCCACATCTTGGCCGGCAAGCTTATGATGGTTTCGGAACTTCAGGTTCTGACAGTACCATTCAGCAGCAAATAGCCCAGAATCAGGATGACTGCCAGCTGGATCAGCGATAGCCCTTTCCAGAAACCCAGCGGATTGCGTTCCAGCAAAGGTCGGCTGCGCCCTTCGTTGACAAGACTCTGGTTCGGGCAGGTCAGGTCCGCGACGAATTCGGATTCAACTTCATAACGTCTGTTAGGGTGGGGCTGCGTCGCTTTTTCCAGCGCGGCGTCCACCCAGCCGGGAATCGCAGGGTTGGTTATTCGTGCGGGCGTATAAGCAAACTTTTTCCGTGCGGCCTGCTCGGGGCTGATTTCTCCGTAGGGAAGCTTGCCGGTGAACATTTCATAGGCGATCACGCCCATGGAAAAAATATCCGAACGGTTGGTGCCTTGTTCTCCCCTGAAGTATTCCGGCGCTGAGTAGCTTGCTGTGCCGGCAATATGCTTGTGCTCCAGTACGGTATGGGTTTCGGCCAGGCCGGCGATACGGGTAGAGCCGAAATCGATGATCTTCAGGGTATTGTTGCGATCGATCAGGATGTTGTCCGGCTTCAGATCCTGATGGATCATTTCCATCCGGTGCATGGCGCGCAAGCCACGCGCGATCTGATCCACTGTTGCGCGCACTTGATCCACGCTGGGGCTGGGGTTGTCCCGCATCCACTGGCGCAGGGTCTGGCCTTCGATGTACTCGACCACGCTGTAAAGAAAAGTGCGCGGGCGTGTGGTGCGGTCGCAGACCTTGATCAGATGGGGAGAATCCAGCCGCTTCGCCACCCACTCCTCGAGCAGGAATTGTTCGATATATAGCGGGTCGTCGTTGTAATTCTGCGATGGGGTTTTGATGACCACTTTTTTCGCAGGCGTCTCCTGCGTGTCTTCAGCCAGATAGACCTGGCTGCGCGAGGTGGCATTCAGTTCGCGCAGGATACGGTAGCCATCCAGGATTTGTCCGGCTTTGAGATCGGGAGGAAAAGGCAGGCTGTTCAGGTGCTCGAAGAATTCGCTTTTGTCGGCTTGCGGCAGCGTTTCAATTCGCACCACCTGGCAGGTGATGTTGTCCTGGCTGCCCTGGCTGAGTGCACGCGCCACCACTGTCTCGGCACATTTCTGCGGCTCACTGGAAAGACCGTTCAGCAGTTGTTCCAGTTCTTCTGAACGCAGGACATCGTGCACGCCATCCGTGGTCAGAATAAAGCAGTCTCCAGGCTGCAACTCGCGGGTGGAATAGTCAATATCCAGTCGCGTATCTATGCCCATCGCCCGGGCCAGATAGTCGCTCTTGTCGCCAAAATGGACGCGATGATCCCGCGTCAGGCACTCCAACTGGCCTTCTCGCAATAGGTAAATGCGGCTGTCCCCGACATGAAACAGGTGAGCCGTCTGAGACTTCAGGATGATGGCGCTGAACGTGGTCGCCAAGCCACAATTTCCGGCATAAAGCTTCTGCCCCTGGTTGTAGAGCCACAGGTTCAGCGCACCCAGAATCTTGGTTGCGGCAAGTTTGGTCGACCATGAGTCGGGCGTGCTGAAGTAGTCGTCCAGAAACTGGCGTACCGCGATCTGGCTGGCCTCTTTCCCACCTTCGCTGGCGCTGACCCCGTCAGCAATAGCCACACAAATGCCTTTGCTTTCCAGCGTTGAGTCAGAGGGAATCGAGGCACCGAAAAAATCCTCGTTCTGTGGCTTGATGCCGGCAATCGAATGCTGACCCAGACTGATGCTCAGGGTGTTGCTCATTTTTTGCCTTTCACCACAAGGCGAACCCCGCCAAAGCGGGGCTGACTATTGTTAGCATTGCTATCAGTTTACTTCGATCAGTTGTACTGTGCCATCAGGCAACACTTCGGTCATGTGCCCTTTGGGCTCCCGTAGGAAGAATGCGATGAAGATCAGAACAACAGCGGCTGTCGTGCCTATCACCAGAAAGAATGTCTGCGTGGAGACCAGGGCCAGCACAGTAAGAAAGGATACCCCTCCCACATTTCCATAAGCGCCGGTCATGCCTGCAATCTGGCCGGTTAACCGGCGCTGGATCAGGGGGACCATGGCATAAACGGCGCCCGATCCGGCCTTGGAGAATATGCCACCAAAAGTTGCGGCCATCACGACCATGGGCAGGGACCATTCCTGGCTCACATTGCTCAGCATCATGAAGCTCAACGCGATGCCAATAAAAGCGATGATAAGCGTGACCTTGCGGCCGAATTTATCGCTCAGCATGCCGCCGGCAGGGCGGGCAACCAGGTTGATCATCGCATAAGAGCCGGCCAGAAGGCCCGCACTGACTTTGTCCATGGCAAACATATCCACATAAAACAGTGCCAGCATGGAAACCACCGCCAGTTCGGTGCCGAACGTCACCATATAAGCCAGATCCAGAATGGCAACCTGAGTGAAGGCATAGCGTTGCAGTTCCGGCACCTTCTCTTTAAGGATATGAGCGTTCACGTGCCAGATTTTCCAGATCTGTACCAGATAGGTCAGCGCTAAAACGGCATAAATGGCGTATGCCGCACCATCACCCAACAATTTCATTCCACTGGGCGAAAGCTTCCAGGTCAGCACACCCAGAGCCAGGTACATGGGTATGTTCATTACCATGTACAGCACCAGATCAAAACCGCTGGTAACTTCCAGCGCACCGGTTTTCTTGGGCTTGAAATAAGTCGAGCCTTTGGGGGTGTTGCGTGCCCGCCAGTAAAACAAAATGCCGTAGGCAATAGAGATCAGGCCGGTGAGGGCAACCGCATAACGCCAGCCATCAGGACCGCCCACGGCAACAGCAACGGTGGGAAGCAGCCCGGCTGCACCGGCAGAGCCAAAGTTTCCCCAGCCACCATAAATACCCTGAGCAACGCCGGTCTGACGTGCCGGAAACCATTCCGAAATCATCCGGATGCCAACGACGAAACCAGCACCGACAAAACCCGATAAAAAACGCATCATTGCCAGTTGCTGAAAGCTCTCAGCCAGGGCGAATCCCATGCTGATGGTGCCGCCCAAAATCAGGATGGCTGAAAACAGGATGCGCGGACCATAACGATCGACCAGCATCCCGACCAAAATACGGGCCGGAATGGTCATGGCAACGTTGAGAATCAGCAGCATGTTGGTCTGAAGGTCTGTCAGCTGCAATGCATCGCGGATAAAAGGCATCAGTGGTGCATGCGCAAACCAGACCATGAAGCTGACGAAGAATGCCAGCCAAGTCAGGTGCAGAGTGCGAATGTTCGCCTTGGAGAAATCGAGAAGATTGAAACGATCGGACATAGTGTGCTCCAGCAAAGTGGCCATAAACGAATATGGGTGGAGCTAAAGCAAGTCGTGTGCCATCATTACAACCAATTGATAGACATACTTATATTCAATTTTTTTGGGTGCATCACCCTGATAGACGCACCAAAATGGAGCGCCGCACCAAAAAAGATGGTGCATCCGCAAGAGGGAATTCAGAAAGCCTGCGCGCGATCTCTGGGATCGCTAAAAGCCGCCGGGGACCGCCTGCTTTCCATTCAACGCGGCTAAGCAAATTGGCTCAGCCGTCTGCGACCAGCACGGTTCTGGCAGGCGGTGGCGACCTTACCCCTGATCGTCAATTTGTTGCTGTGGTATGTGGTGATAGTGGGCTGATTTGCCGGGAAGCCACACCCTGAAGGGTGACCCCCAATCGTTCAGCCAGAGCGCCCCGAAGACCTTTGCCAGACTTCGGGATCGCTTCCTGGAGAAAAACATTCGACATTGAGGCGGCCAGCGGATCTGTTGCTGCCCCAGCGTTTAGAAATGATAACTGTAGACCAGTTGCCCGTTGTACTGCTCGTGGCTGGTGGTAATACCGGTCACGCCCGAAGTCGCCGTCACCTTGGGGGCATAGCTGAAGGCCAGGTCGAGATGCGACTTCTGGTTGATCGCATAGCCGAAGCCGGCAGTGATGTGATTCTTGATAATCGCGGGGAACAACGCATTCAGATAGGTATCCGGCACCGTATTGTTCGCCATGTTGAGGCCGCCACGAAGTGTCAGCGCGTCGGTCATGCGGTATGCCGCGCCGAGCATCAGGACATGCTGGTCTTTCCAGTCCTGATAGAACACCACGTTCATGGGCAGCCCATTAAATCCGGCGGCCATGCCGGTATTGCCGGCCGGAGTAAACTCCATCTTGAAGTCCTTCATGACAGCAGCCCAGTTGATACGCTTGTAATCGGCCGCCAGCATCCATTTCTCACTCGCCTCGTAGGCAATACCAATGCCGTAAGTTTCCGGCCACTGGAAGTCTTTTATCGTCATTTTTCCACTGACAGGGATAGTCAGGTTGGTTGGTCCACTATTTACGTCTACATTAAATGAAACAGTCGCGTCCTTGGCTTCCAGATCGCTCAAGCGGGTCTTGGAATGGTAGGTGGCGCCGATGGTGGTCTTGCTGTCCAATTTGTAGGTGAAACCTATTTTGCCGGCATAGCCGGTGCCGACCGCCTGCCCGGTAAAATCATTCTTGTTTGAGAAATCGAAATATCCCCAGTTGACTGCGCCGATCTGGCCAGCCCCGGCACCCATCATCGAGCCAAATGCACTGACCATAGAGCCCGAAGCCGATGCCATCGGCGAAATACCACCTGCCATTTGCATAAAAGAAGCCCCGTTGATGGCCATCTGCATATCCATGCCGGCCCATACGTAATCTACGGAACCGCCAATATTCAGATCCGGACTGACATTATAAGCGACCGGAAATATCACCCGGCCAACGCTGACTTCGGAGCGATTGATCAATCCCGGTGAAACTGCTTGAGCACCAGGATTGGCGAAAATTGAGTCGCTTCCATATTCGGTGCCCATGCCGCCCTGACCGTACATGCCGATACCGAACAGCAGCCCGTTCTGTTTCCGGACCCAGCCGATTGCCGGGCCGCCGAAAAAATCAGCGCTGGAACTCGATGTCATGCCTCCTGCAGATGATTTCACTTGTGGGGCGAGAAAGCCGAGCGCCAGGTCGAGGTTGCTCCCCTCATCCATCATCGCCAGCGTCGCCGGATTGTTCATCATCGCCGCGGTGCCATTGTCGTAGGCCATCGAAGCGCCGCCCATGCCCAAGGCTGTGGCGCCGTATCCTTCCATGTTCATGCCGTTGGTAGCGAAAGCCAGTTGCGGAAACGCGCACGCCGCCAGGATACTGGAAAATAACATTTGCTTTGTTTTCATCTAATTAACCCCCAAGAGAAATTTTGAGTCCAACATGGTATCAGCCAATTTAATTATTAAAATATATTTACATACTTATATTTGACAATAACAATACCACCTATTTCGGGATATGAACATCCGAAATTCTTATTTAGGCGGAATTTTCCGAAACGGGCCATACCACATGCCTGAACCTTGTAAATTCAGGCCATTTTCTATACGCTTCAAACAGATAATTCAGGAGTCCCTGCCCCATGACCATGGACGCAACAAAGCTGGTGGAAGCCATCCTCAAGGCGCATGCGGCTGAAATGCACAGCGGACAAGGTGCGGAGCGGCCAGTCGTCACACTTTCACGTGACTATGGCAGCGGCGGTCGCGAGATTGCGCAGCATCTGGCCAAACATCTGGCCGTGCCGGTCTACGACAAGGAATTGCTGGACGCGGTGGTGGAACGTTCCGGCGCAGACCCGCATCTGATGGCCCAGTTCGATGAGAAAACCCGCGGCTTCTGGGACAGCTGGATCGTCTCGATGCTGTCCGGCGAAAACGTAATGGATGATAACTACCGTCGTCACCTGGTCAAGGTGGTGCTGGGCATCCTCTACACCGGCAACGGCGGCGTGATCTTAGGACGCGGCGCCCATCTCATCCTGGCGCAGCAGAACGTGTTCCGGGTACGCCTTACCGCCTCGCCGGAAACTTGCGCCGATCGGGTCGCCAAAAAAAAATCTGTTGTGCAGGAAGAAGCGCGCAAGCTGGTAGAACTGGTCAACCAGAACAGAAGCAAATTCGTCTGGGATGTTTTCAAAAAGCGGCTGAATGAGCCGACCGCCTTCGACCTCACGATCAATACCGACCGCCTGACCAAATACGAGGAAGTGGCGGAAATCATCATTTTCGCCATGCAATACCAGCACCGCAGCATTTCCTGAGACCCGGAGAACCAGTCCGGCGATGAGCGCCCATATCGTAGCTCCCACCATGCAGGTCAGCATCGTCAGCCTGGAAAGCGAAATTTACTCCGGCGTGGCGCTGCGCATTGCTGCACCCGCACTGCTCGGCGAGGTGGGCATACACCCGCGCCATGCGCCGATGCTGACTCCGCTGAAAGAAGGCGAAGTACGCATCCTTACTCCAGACAACACGCTGGAACTGATTTATGTCTCGGGCGGCCTGCTTGAGGTGCAGCCGACACTGGTGACCATCCTGGCCGATACTGCCGTTCGCGCGAAGGGCAGCGACCATGCCGCCGCCACGGAGGCCAGAAGGCTGACCGCGGAAGCGATGCAGCACATGGATCATTTAACCACTCATGACAGGGCTTACGCAGAGTTGCTGCTCAGCATTGCAGACATGATGGGTGAAAGAGAACGCCTCAGAAAACGCCACCGCTGGTAAGAGCCTCTAGAATTATTTTACCTTCTGCCGCACCTCACGCACATGGCACCCGCGCCACCTCGTATCACGACATCGCCATGTGCGCCCCCTCTCTCCTAACTCTCTCCCACGAGGGACGCCCTCACCTCAATCCTCTCCCGCAAACGGGAGAGGAAGCAAACGTGAAGTGCACTTGTTTCTGATCTGAGGGACGAAGTGTCGCTTCGCGACGTTCACATTAAAACCTCTCATGCGGTGCCAAATAACGCCATTGCCCAGGCGGCAATTTGGCCATCGACACCCGCCCGATCCTGATCCGCTTCATGGTCAGCACCTTTAGCCCAACACTGTTGCACATATGAGCAATCTGGCCGGGTTGAGCACCCTTGAGAGCGAAGCGCAGGCGGGTTTCATTTTGCCAGCTGACTTTGGCCGGGGGCAGCGACCGGCCATTAATACTGAGCTTGTGATTGAGACGCTTGAGCCCATCGGGCCCCATTTCGCCAGCAACCTCAACGATGACCTCCTGCTCTACGGTGGCGGCATCGTCGAGCAGCTTGCGCGCTACTCGCCAGTCCTGGGTAAATACCAGCAAGCCGCTGGCGTTCGCCTCTAACGGCGTGGTCGGGGTCAGCTGTGCAAAGTGTTGCTTGAGCATGGGGATGCCGGAGAGGTCGTCAGCCGCCCGAGAGTCGGCGGTAAGCAGAGACTGTACGAAACCGTCACCCATGCCTGCATCATGGCCGGGCGGCAAGTGCAGCAAGATGGTTACCGGCTCAATCGGTGCAAGACTGGCGTCGGGGTGAAGCTCAACCTTCTGCTGCGACACCTTGAACTGGGGTTCTTCCACCACTTGCCCATCCACCATTACCCAGCCGCCCACGATATAAAGCTCGGCCTCCCGGCGAGAGCAGGGGACTAATTCGGCAAGGCGTTTTGCGAGGCGAACGGGTTCTGTCATGACAGGGCCTCCTGGAATGGAAAAACGCCATTGTAACCGCCCTCGTCATGCAGAAACGCGGTATTCTTACGATCATGAAAAACTTGAAACAGGGAATCAACCCTTTCCATCGGTACTGAGTCACTGAGCTTGCCTGTCTCGACTTCTTCAGCATTCGTCGCAGAAAGCAAAGACGGCACCATTGGTGCAAACACACCTTGAAATTCACTTAGAGACATTCTGATCATGATCGATTTGAAACCGGCTGCCGCAATTGCAAAACGCTTTATTTTGCCAACGCTATTGGCGCTAATCATTTTGGGAATCCCGCTGGGATACCAATATTACAAGCTTCATAAAGAGAGGGGCTCATTAACCGCTCTCCAGGCCGATCTGGAAAAGAAAAAAACCGAGCTTGCCGCAAAGAGCGCTAGCCGGGAAGCCGAGCAGGCTGAAAAAGTGAAAGCGCTCGGCGTAAAGGAAGCCGAGTTGATCTCCATGGCGAGTCAGCTCAAAAAATCAATGATTTTTCTGAACAAACGTGAGAATGAATACCAGGACGCACTCGTCAAGTTCCAGCAGGAACAAGCCCTGGCACACCAAAAGGCAAAACAAAGGCCCTTGAAACGGGCAGAGATCCAGCCACCGAAACGAGCGCCCTTGAAACGCGACGTGAAAGTTTCACCAAAAAAACGCCCCTCTTTGGGCACGGCCCCCAAGAAACTCGTTGAAGCCAAAGAGATGCTCCCGGCAATGGTCAGTCCTCCTCCCATAGCACCTCCCCCAGTAGTCAAACTTGAGGAAAGCCTGCCTCAGGCAAGACCCCCTGGCGCTTGCGCCTCTGCCGATGGGCGCACTGACGCGACAAGAGAAATGGCTCGCCTCAAAAGAAAGATTTCCGCCACAAGCTTTAAAATCAACTATCGCCCCGTCGCTCTGACCCCGAACATTCGGTCTGGCTTTCCCGAAGACTTATTGCGGAGGCTAGGGGAAAGCGATGAGTTTCTCCCGCGCAATGTCTCTCTCGGAACAGGATATCCGCCCCTAAACGCACAATCCGGTTCACTCTCAAGCACGGATGCCGCGCGCGACGTGGCATTTAAAACAGGGAGTCAATTTGTCTTGTCCGGCGTCATCGATGCCGGCATCGGGCGCACCGATTATGGTCGGTGGGTAGAGGTGGAAGTCGATGCCTATGATGGCCTTACCGGAGTACTGGTAGCTAAAAGACGCCAGGGCATGGAGATTGCCGGCGAAAATGAAATTGAAATCAGATCGCTCTTCGGTAGTACCCAGTATTTCAGTACGCCCTTTGGAAAGCGGTTCGATGAATTAATGAAATCACTCGTCAAGGGCATCAGGACTGATCTGGCCTGCATGCCTTTCACGGCGCAAATTACCGGTATCGACTTAGACAATAACAAAATCCATATCGATGGAGGGACCTCCTCTCGCGTAGCGCCAGGAGATAAATTCATTGCCTATCGTTCCGCCAGGCGAATTCAGTCAGAGTCCGCATCCGGAGGAGTGCTGGGAGCCCAGACCATTCCCGTCGCGTCCCTGACCATCAGACAGGTATTCCCTTTATTCTCGATAGGCGAATTGTCAGTCGACCCCAGAAAAACCGAACTTCATGTGGGTGATTTTGTGAGTGCGCAAAAAACACATATAGGAAAATAAAAACAACCACAAGGAAATTTCGTTGTACGGCGACAGAACCTGAACCGAAACGCCGCCCAGCAAACTTTCTGTCGTTATAATGCTGCCATGTCGAACGAAAATATCAGCCTTGCCATCCTGTTTGCCTGCGAATAAGAGACACTAATAATGGTTAATTTCGGTGCGATCATCATCGGCGACGAACTGCTCAGCGGCAAGCGCCAGGACCGGCACTTCCAGCACGTAGTTGAAACGCTGGCACAGCGCGGGCTGGAACTCAAATGGTGTCGCATCATCGGCGACGACCCCGCGCTCATCATTGCGACCCTGCGCCAGACCCTGCCGCAGGACGATATCGTATTCAGCTTCGGTGGCATCGGCGCCACCCCCGACGACCATACCCGGCAATGCGCAGCCGAGGCTGCTGGCGTGCCGCTCTACCGCCACCCCGATGCGGTGGCGGAAATCGAGGCGCGCTTCGGCGTTGAAGCCTACCCACGGCGCATCCTGATGGCCGATCTGGCGCAGGGCAGCCGCATCATCCCCAACCCGTTCAACCGCGTCCCAGGCTTTTCCCTCCACCATCACCACTTTCTGCCCGGTTTTCCGCAGATGGCGTGGCCGATGATGGACTGGGTGCTGGACACGCTCTACCTGGAGATTCGCAACCAGGCGCCGGAAACCGAAGCCGTGATCACCGTGCTGGACGCCATGGAAAGCCCGCTTCTCGACCTGATGAACGAATTCGTCCGGCGCTACCCGGACCTGCGATTTTCCAGCCTGCCGCATATCGGCGAAGAGGGCGAACGCAAGGTTGAATTCGGCTTGCGCGGATCGCGACCGCTAGTCATCGAGGGGATGAACTATCTCAAGACGGAAGTGGAAAAACTGGGGTTCCGCTGGACCTGACGGGCATAGCGATAAGTGCCGCCCCGAATCAAGTATCCGGATTCCGGGTCAGGCCCGGAATGACGAGTTTTTAGAGGTGCCCTTGTTTCTCCGCGCCTCTGCGGCAAATGAACTTCTGTTTTTAATGTGACGACCCGGATTTGGCCGGGATGTGGTTGGCGCTTCTAATGGGAGGCAGGCATATCCTGGGAAAAACGATATCCATTCCTTCCCGACGCTTTCACTGCATACATCGCAATATCTGCTTTTTTCATGAGCTCTACCGCATCATCAGTGCCTTGGATCGGGTAAACGGCAATCCCGATGCTGCAAGTAATCTTCAACTCATGACCCTGGATGAAGATGGGCAGCCTCAACGTTCCAATGATTTTCTCTGCTACAGTTGCCGCATTCTGTGGATAGCTGATTTCTGACAGGACGATGACAAACTCATCCCCACCTTGCCGGGCAATAGTATCTTCACTTCGCACACAAGTATTCAGCCGTGCAGCCACAACCTTCAAAAGTTCATCCCCGACATCATGCCCCAGCGTGTCATTAATGTTCTTGAAATGATCGATATCCATGAACATGATCGCCAAGGACCTTTGGTGACGCTCTGCGTGAGACAGGGCCTGATTAAGTCTGTCAAGCAACAACCGGCGGTTGGGAAGGTCGGTCAAAGTATCGTAGAAGGCCAGCTGGCGAATTTTCTCCTCCGCCTTCAAGCGCAGAGTAATGTCCTGGAAAGCCGCCACAGAACCTGTCAATTCCCCATTCCTGATGATGGGGCTGGACACGATGGAAACCGGGATTATGCTTCCGTCTTTTCGGACCAGATTGTCATTCAGTGCGCGGTAGGTTTTACCGGTGAGAATGGTCTGGAGAACAGGGCAATCCTGAGTGGGAATCGGGGCCCCATCCGTACGCTTGTAGTGGAAAGTTTCATGGCCCTTCCTGCCGAGGAGCTCAGCTTTGCTCCATCCCAGCAAGCGCTCCGCCTCAGGGTTTACGAAGGTGACACATCCCTCCTTATCCAACACATAAACACCTTCTCCCAAGGTGGAGGTGATTTCACGCAGCTGGTTTTTGCTTTCTTGCTCTTTCCTGTAATTCAGCATCAAACCACGGGAAAGCAATCCAATGGCCACCAGGAGCGCAATCATTACAGCGCTATAAATCAAGGTGTTGCGACGCCATGCCGCCAGAACATCCTGTTTGGACAAACCCACGACGACGATGAGCGGCAGATTGCCTACCTGGCGATAGCTGAAGATACGCTCAACGCCATCGATGCTTGATTTCCCTGTAACGGTTCCCTTGACAGGGTTTTTCTGTAGAGCGACAGAGACTGAGCCGCCACGCACCGATTTCAAGCGCTGACTTTCACTGATGGGGAAACGGGTAATGACATAAAGGTCTTTGCTTAATAGGGTAATATTGCTGTTTTTCCCCAGATCCAGCGTGCTGAAAAAGTCTTCGAAATACGACAGTGCAATATCCGAGACGACAATTCCGGCAAAGCTGCCGTCAGCATAATTCAGGCGTCGACTGAGCATGATTTTCCAACCGGAATTGGCGTGGCCAACTTCAGGTTCTGAAATGTCCAGCCCCAGCGCGGAGTTGTCCCGATGGCGGATAAAATAGGGGCGGTCACCATAGTACGAGGGGGAGGCGTTTTCTTTCTGAGAGCTAGCCAGATTGTAACCATCCGGCCGGATAACCCGTATTCTGAATATTTCAGGAACGCTCTCCTGGCGCTTTTTCAGATAGGCGTGAGTATCGCCAGAAAAAGGCTTTTCTTCGCCTTTATTAGGTACGATTTCGCCTGCGATTTGCTGGATAAGAAGATCTGTCTTCTGGATAACCGAGTTGGCATGTTCCTCGAGTACATGGGCCATGTTCTGGCTATCCGTAGTGGCGCGGGCCAATTTCTCGTCATAGCTTTGTTTCAGCCCGTTCACGAACACGCCAATGAGACCCAGCATGATAATAAGCAAAGCAACAGGCCAGGTGCTTTGCTTAAAAATATTTTTATTTGTGGTCATGTTAATAATCTGAGGATCGAATTCTGAGGCACTCATAATTCATGCGCTTAAGTATCTCGTTTTGCCGTTCAATATACCATATCGCTTGCAGACTCTGCCCCAGACGGGTTCCTAGGCCCGTAATTTACAGCGACCTTCGTGCTCCAGAAATGCCGCTTTGACTGAGTCGAGCATTTCCCTGTCGTTCCAGGGCTTGGTGATGTATTTGTAAATTGAGCCTTGATTGAAAGCCTCGGCAATCAATTCCAGGTCGGTGTGGCCGGAAAGAACAATACGCACCACATCAGGGTAGAGCCGCTTGACCCTGCCCAGGAATTCGATGCCGCTCATTTCCGGCATTCCTTGATCTGACAGGATCACGCCGACCCGATGGCTGGCCAGCAGCTCAAACGCCTCGGTCGGACTATGCGCAACCAGAATACGATAACCCTCGTGGCTGAACTGACGGGTCAAGGCAGCCGTCACATTCGATTCATCGTCCACCAGCAACAGCGTGCGTCGCCCACTCTCGTCAGCCTGGCCATTCAGCGTCAGCTTTCGCCCACTCCGCAGCATCTGCTCGAAATCTCCGACCGGAACCGGGCGACTGAAAAAATAGCCCTGCATTTCGTCGCAGCCATGGCTACGCAGGTACTCCAGCTGCCCCTCCGTTTCCACCCCTTCGGCAATGACATTCAACCCCAGGCTGTGCGCCATAGTGATAATAGCAACGACGATGGCGGCATCCTTGGGGTCCCTCGTGATCTCCCGGACAAAGGACTGATCTACTTTCAGCTTGTCGATGGCGAATTGCTTCAGGTAGCTGAGCGAAGAATAGCCGGTGCCGAAATCGTCAATCGAAATCGTCATTCCCGCCTCTTTCAGTTCCCGTAGCACCCTGATCACCCGATCCGTATCCTCCATCATCGCGCTTTCGGTCATCTCCAGTTCCAGGTAGCGCCCGTCGATGCCCGAGTCCAGCAGCACCCCGGTCGTCATCTTGACCAGATGACGCTGCCTGAACTGATGCGCCGACAGGTTTACCGCCACGGGCGGCGTCATCATCCCGCCATCCTGCCAAGCCTTGATCTGGGCGCAGGCCGTCCGCATCACCCATTCACCGATCGGAAATATCAGGCCGGTTTCCTCCGCCAGCGGGATGAATTTCAACGGAGAAACCAGCCCCATTTCCGGATGTTGCCAGCGTATCAACGCTTCGGCGCCGATGATCTCGCCGCTATGCAGATTAACCTGCGGCTGGTAATACAGCAGCAGTTCGCCGTTATCCACCGCATGACGCAGACGGGTTTCCAGATTCAGCCTTTCGACAGAACTGGTGTTCATTCCCTCGTTATAGAAACGGAAAGTGTTCCCGCCACCCTTCTTGGCACGGTACATGGCCACGTCGGCATTTTTCAGCAATTCTTCTGCACTGGCGCCGTCCTTGGGGTACAAGCTGATGCCGAGACTGGCACTAATAAACACCTCCCGGCCGGAAATACTGAAGGGTTTGGTCAGGGCATCGAGAATCTTCTGGGCAACCGGAATCGCGCTATCCGCTGTATCCATTTCCACCAGAACAACGAACTCGTCGCCCCCCAGGCGAGCCACGGTGTCGCTGTCGCGCATCAGATCGGTCAGGCGCGCTGCCATGCCACGCAACAATTCATCGCCTGCACCATGGCCGAGGCTATCGTTGATTTCCTTGAAGCGGTCAAGATCGAGCAGCAACAGGGCCACCACGGTTTTCTCCCGGACCGCCCGCTCGATCAGCAGGCCGATGCGATCATTGAGTATGGTGCGATTAGCCAGACCGGTCAGGCTATCGTGCGTGGCCTGATGCGCCAGTTGCTCCTCATAATGTTTGCGCTCGGTGATATCCCTGAAGGTCACCACGGCACCGGCAATCTTCCCGCTTTCACGCATGGGGATAACCACATAATCCGCATAAAAACCGCTGCCATCCTTGCGCCAGAGCATCTCATCGCTGCCTTGATGGTTAACGCCGCCTTCAATCGCTTCATGCATCGGGCATTCCTGATGCGGAAACAGTGTGCCGTCAGCCTTCCTGCAATGCACAGTATGATGAAGGGGCAAACCGAGTAGTTCACCCCCCTGATAACCCAGCATGGATGCTGCTGCCGGATTAACAAAGGTAATCATGCCTTCCCTGTCCACCCCGCAAATCCCTTCTCCGGCCGAATCCAGAATCAGCTGATTGCGATAGCCCAACTTCTCGACCTCATGGCTGGAGTGCACAAGCTGTTTTTGCCATGCCTCCAGATTATCCGCCATCTCGTCAAACGAGCGCGCCAGTTGACCCAGTTCCTCTTCGTCATGCGGCAACCCGGAGCGGGCGGTAAGATCGCGCTGGCCCATTTTCCTGGCCGCACTGGACAGAGCCCGAACACGCTTCAACACCAGCAGATCACCGCCCACCCATGCCAGCGTGAGCACCAGCAAGCCCATCCCCACCATCAGCAACACATTGCGGACAACTGCATGATTGGCCTTGGCATACACCCTCTCGGCGGGAATACCCACCACCGCATAGGCGCAACAGCGGGGCCGGCTGAATAAGGGAGTAAACGCAAATATCCGCCGGACGCCATCCAGACCGACACCATCATAAGTTCCCTCACCCTGCGACTGCTGAATTTGCTTGTATAGCGGCAGGGTAGCCATCGATTTGCCGACGTAATTTGCAGGATCTGGATGGTGGGCCAGGACTCTCCCGCTTCCATCCAGCAAGGTGACGACATCCCCTGTTTCCAGGTGCGGGGTTTCAGCCAGGCGTTCGTTCAAGAGGTCAAGGTCGAGGAAAACGAACATCACCCCCCAAACCTGCTTATCGGCATTGATGAGCGGATAGCCAAAATGAATACCTCGCTTGGCGGCCACTCGACCTTCCTGATAGTCCCCGATGGAAAGCTCCCGGGTCGCGACCGCGCTCTGAAAGAAGACACGATCCGCCACGTTCACCGGCCCAGGCAACGGCAGCGCGCTGCACACAACGTCGCCGTTGCTGAGCGCAACACCGACATTGGCATAATCCGAGCTGTAACGCAGGATATTCGCCATTACCTTGTTGCAGGGACCAGCCGATTTGGCATCCGGAATTTCCGCCAGGGTCGAAAGCCCCTTCAGCAACTGGCGCACGGAGGAGGATGTGGCCCGGTGTCCCTCGGCAACGGTCTGGGCCATCTTCAACGTCTCACTCTGCGCAAATTCCGCCGCCCCCCGCCGTTGCTCGAAGGTAGAATAAAACACCAGCAGAAAAGCAGGCAGTACCGCTGCAAGAATCAGCAACATCAACCGCCCGCGCAGACCAGGAAACAGCCGAAACATATTCCTCCCGTTATTATTGGTTCAGCTGAAAGTATGATTCATCTTAGTTCATAATTACTTAACCTTAATACCAGCCGACCCTTTTCAGGGAAAACCCTGACAGAAGTTGCATGAAATCCTTAGGACGACACCGCCCTAAGAAAACTGTGACCCCCTGATGGGCTTCCTCGGCGATGTTACTTGCAGCCAATGGCAGCTTGCAAAACCAGTGCGCTGGCTTGCCATTCCGTTGAGGTCAGACATTCGAAGTAAACAATGAATCTTTACAAAGTTTCGGGTAAACCTTGGCTGGCAGGTAATCTCAGGCGAAAAGTCGTGCCCTTTCCGACTTCGCTTTCCACCTCGATTCTGCCCTGGTGTTTCTCGATGATGCCGTAGGAAAGAGACAGACCCAGCCCGGTTCCCTTGCCCACCGGCTTGGTGGTAAAGAAGGGGTCAAAAATCCGCTTTAAATTTTCCGGCGGAATGCCTTTGCCGGTATCTGTAAATTCGACCCAGACCATTTCATCCTCCGCGCCAGTGCGGATCGTGATGCGGCCACGGCCGCCATCGCCAATCGCATGCGAGGCGTTGACCAGCATGTTCATGAACACCTGATTGAGCTGCGAAGCCAGACACTCCACCTGTGGAATAACGCCATACTCCTTGATCACTTCAGCGTTGTACTTGATTTCGTTGTTGACGATGTTGAGGGTGCTGTCGATGCCTTTGTGCAGATCGACCCATTGCCATTCCACCTGGTCGACGTGTGAAAAATCCTTCAGGTCCTGAACGATCTGCTTCACCCGCCCGATTCCCTCGCCGGATTCCCTGAGCAGTTCGCGAATATCCTGTTTCAGATATTCCCAATCCGCTTCCTGCTTCAGGGACCGCACCTCGTCCAGCAGGGACTCCCCAGCCAGCGCCGGCTCGGTGCGCTCATAGGCATCCGTCACCCGGAACAGTTTTTCCACATATTCCCCGAGGGTATTGAAATTGGAATTAATGTAACCGATGGGATTGTTGATCTCGTGCGCCACCCCTGCCGCCAGTTGGCCGATGGAGGCCATTTTTTCCGATTGTAGCAACTGGTTATGCGCTTCTTCGAGCTTCTTGATCAAGGCTTTTTGTTCTTCCTTTTCCCGCTGCAGCGCTTCTTCGGCCTGCTTGCGCGCGGTAATATCGCGAAAGCTGATCACCCTGCCCACGTTATCCACGCCCAGCGGCTGAGGCAGGGAATAGCGCTCGATCACCCTGCCATCGATGTAGTCGAAGGTGTCATAGCATTCCGCTTCCGGATGCAGGCACAGGTAGTTCAGATTTTCCATGAAGGCATCGGGATTCGTGACCTGACCCAGCAGGTGCTGCACCAGGGGGGCATGTCTCCAGAAGGCAAGGGTCTCATCCGGCATGTGCCACATCTCGACAAGGCGCTGGTTGAAGCGCACGATCCTGCCCTCCTTGTCCAGCGCCAGTATGCCATCGGCGGTAGATTCCAGCGTAGTGCCGAGCAGCGACAGGAGTTTTTCCAGTTGCGCTTCGGCGTGCCGCCGTTCAGCCAGCTCTTTGCGCAGCTCCGCATTACGCTCGGTCAGCTCCTTCGACATCAAATCCAGAGAACGCTCGATCAGCAAACGGTCGGCATCGGCACTTTCATAGGCATCACCTACTGCCGCGAGGAACTCCGACAACCCTTCCGGCATGGCGCCCTGGTCATTCAAAAAACGGCTGATCTGCCTTTGCAGCAAACGATGCACAGTCTAATTCTCCGAGAAAGTGGTAATGGTCATGGTCTGGTTATGCAGTTCGCAGCCGGTGATCGTGCCGTGAGGGCAAATCTCGCCGTAGGAATAGAAACCGGTCAGCACAGCGTGCGCTCCCAATACCTCGCGCACGCCTTCAACCTCTTCTTCGATGCGCTGCTTGAGCACCAGCTTGCGCCCCACGCAACTAATCAGGATCGCCAGATCGGGTGCCGCACTCCCCAGCGTTTCATGACTCGCCTTGGCCGCACCGCTCGCCCCATCCACCAGCCGGTCGAAATTAGCCTTCATCAGACGGGCATGAGCGCCTTCCGAGATATCCCCGGCGAAGGTCATGCTCTGTGCTGCCTCGTCGATGCCAAGCACGGTGCGCACCAGGCTGGCGCCTCCCTCTCCACTGAGCAACTCCAGGGGGAACAGCAAAGCCGTGGCAGGCAGGCCCGCCGCATGATCACCCAAATAGTTCTTGTACAGCCCCAGCGCCGACTGGCCGTCCAGCTCGTATAGCACATTGCCGCTGGATTTCGTGACCAGGCGCTCCGGGCCAAAAACATCCCAGCCCCCGAGGGAACCGTAACCCACCTTGAGGCGTTCGCCATAAAAACCCAGCGCCGCTATTTTTCCTTCCATCACGACACCATCGGCGCACACCAGGGTGTGCTGAAAGCGGCTGCCGTCTCCCGCCAGTCCACCCGTAACCGCCACTCCCTGCGGCAGAGTTTCGCGCAATCCCTTCGCCAGTTCGCTACCGTTCACCTTGAGTCCGTCCGACAGTACCAGTACATGGGTCAGCCCCTCATGATCGAGAGCTTGCGCCAGATGCACACCAGCATCATGACTATCCTTCATCTGCCCGATATCAACCTGAGCCATTTCGATCCGAGTATGCTCGAACTGCACAGCAGTGGTGACGATTGATTCGTCGCGCACCCGCGTGGCGCAAATCTCGCCCGCAGTGGAACAGCCCATGATCAGCGCCTTGGGATAGCGCTGTTTGGTCTCCTGTAGCCACGCCGCCTCGCGCATTTTCTCCACACCGCCAAAAACCAGCACCCATTGGGCATCGCCGCCATTCGGGAGACTGCCCGCTTCAGTCTGCCAGCCTTCGCTTTCCGTCCAGTAGCGTTGTTCGATTTTCATGCTTCCCCCTGTCCGGGTTAACCCGACAAAATCGCCTGTGGAATTTCCTGCAACCCCATCACCCGATCAACCCCTCCCAGCTTGATCGCCTCCTTGGGCATACCGAACACCACGCAGGTTTCCTCATCCTGGGCAATGGTGGGTGCGCCGGCCTCGTGCATCTCTTTCATCCCCCTGGCACCATCGTCGCCCATGCCGGTCATGATGATACCGGTAGCGTTCTTGCCGGCAAATTTCGCACCGAGCGGAACAACACATCCACCGAGGGGCGATGACGGTTGACCACTGGTCCGTCCACCACTTCAACGTGGTAATAAGCGCCGTTGCGCCTCAGCAGCATATGCTTGCCGCCCGGCGCGATCAAGGCGCGGCCAGAAATAACACGATCATTAATCTGCGCCTCGCGCACCTCGATCTGGCACAGATCGTTGAGCCGCGCGGCAAATGAAGCCGTGAATTTTTCCGGCATGTGCTGGACGATGACGATGCCGGGGCAAACCCGCGGCAGTGCGGTAAGCACCGCCTCCAGTGCCTGGGTCCCGCCAGTCGAGGTGCCGATGGCGACGATGCGCTCGGTAGTCTGCGCCATGGCGTGGCTGCCCGGCGCGGCGAGAATGGCATCGGCGTTGAGCTTGGGCGCCACCTTCAGTACCGCGATCGGCGTTATCTTCAGCCGCTTGACGTTGGCCATTGCCGCCGTACGCACCGCCGACACCAGCTCACTTACCGACTCTTCCAGAAAGCGTTTCACACCCATCTGCGGTTTGGTGATGACCTCCACCGCGCCCGCCTCGAGCGCCTGCATCGTCGTCGCCCACTTTTACGCCAGTGAGGAACAGATCACCACTGGCGTAGGGTGTTCAGCCATGATTTTCTTCAGGAAGGTGTGCCGTCCATGCGCGGAATCTCGATGTAGCCAGCGCGCAGACTGCAGCCCCTAGCACTATCAGGACAGGGCGCTGGGGATCGATTGCCGCCAACACCACCCAAACCCCGGCAAGCACGAAGGCCAGCGCAGTGTTGGGCGCCATGGATTCAATACCGGACAACATCCGAGCCAGAAAAGAGAAATCGAACAGCCAGCCCCACAGCGCAAGTCCGCCTACCAGCGCGACTACCGTGCCGATAAACAGGCTGCCAAAATTTTTCTTTGGCACCGGTTTCATGTCATCCTTCCTGCGGTAAGCACTGCGCCCATCAACCCACCTTCTCGTTTTTTACCCCATGCACCGGCCAGATTATTTTGCAGCCGATTTCCTTATGTCCGGTAAGTTCTACTTTGTCACATTGGACATACAAAGCCGCCTGGTTTCGGCTTCCCCCTTCGAAAAATGGGGATTGAGGGGGATTTTTCAGCGTGGAAATCATGTTGCGCCGTCCCACATCCCCCTAGCCCTTTTTCAAAATGGGGGGACAGACCCATTAGACAAAGTAGAATTAGGCTGCCGGGAAAAACCGGAAAAATAATCGCGATTGTAACGACTCCATTATCCGCTTTGGTAAGTTTCCAGGTTAACCTCACGCCTCTCTCAAGGAGGGGCTATTGGATTTTCAATAACGCCAAGCGTCGGCAAAGCCAGTCGTTTTGCTCTTAAACCATAGCTGACTTGAGTTTAATACGAAAACTCACTGGTCTGAATTGTTATGCAAAATGAATCATGTTGCCTATTTCCCACCGATTTCATAAACTATATTTTCTAAAATTGCAACCCAACTCTCGTTTCAGCCATTGACACCCCTGCCAGATTTCCATAAAAACGGTAGGCCATCTTCTCAGCCACAAGGAAACAAGCATGGAACGCACGATACTGCTGGTGGACGACGAAGCCAATATCCTTTCCGCCCTGACCCGCCTATTGCGACCGGCGGGCTATAACATCCTGCGTGCCGGGAGCGGCAAGGAGGGGCTGGAAGTGCTGGCGCAGCACGAAGTCGGGGTGATCGTTTCCGATCAGCGCATGCCGGAAATGACCGGGGTGGAATTCCTGCACAAGGCGCACGAACTGTATCCCGATACCGTACGCATCGTGCTGTCCGGCTACACCGATCTCAACTCCGTCACCGACGCCATCAACCATGGTGCCATCTACAAGTTTCTAACCAAACCGTGGGAAGATAACCTGCTGCGCGCCAATATTGAAGAGGCTTTCCAGCGCTACGAAATGAAGCAGGAAAATTACCGCCTCAACCATGAACTCGAAAAGCGGGTAGAGGAAAAAACCCTTGAAGTGACGCGCAACCTGAAAACCCTGCAGGTCTCCCAGGAAATCCTTGAGTCTCTGCCGGTGGCTGTCATCGGCATTGATGGTGATGGCTACATTGCCCTTGCCAATTCCATGGCCCACCATCTGCTTGACCGGGGCGAAGACAGGCCGCTGCTGGGAGAGTCCGCCAGAGAAATGATCCCTGACCAACTGCTGGGTTGCAGCGGAGATGCCATCGTCACCATGCCCGATGGCGTGCGTTTTCATTGCTGGCAAACTACGATGGGGCGCCTATCCCAATCAAATGGCATAGTGCTGGCATTTGCCCCGCAACAGCAAATCGAACAGGCGAACCACGATGCATGAAATACTGGGCAACCTGCACCAGCTCCCCGCCATTCCTGCCGTGGTGCAGGAACTGATCCAGAACTTCGACAACCCGGCACTGGATAGCCAGCATCTGGCACAAAAAATCAGCCAGGACCAGGCGCTGGTCGCCAAAGTGCTTCGGGTCGCCAACTCGGCTTTCTACGGTTTGCCGCGCCAGGTCGGCTCCACGCAGGAAGCCGTGGTGGTACTGGGATTCGGCACCATTCGCAGCCTGGTGATTTCCGCCGGGTTCATCGACGCTTTCTCTTCCTCCGCATCGACCGCCTGCGTCGACCGCGAGCACTACTGGCAGCGCAGCCTGGTCGTCGCCACCTACGCCAGAGCCGTGGCGAAATGTCTGCGGCAGGATTCCGAAATGGCTTTCTCTGCCGGCCTGTTGCACGATATCGGCATCATGGTGCTGGACGTGTGCGCCCATGACCGTTTTGCCGTGATATGGCAAAGCGTGCAAGGATGTGATGGAGATAAACTGATACAGGCAGAACGCGCCACACTCGGCTTCGATCATGCGGAACTGGGTGCGGAAGTCGCACACCGCTGGAAATTTCCATCCGCCATCGAGGATGCCATTCGCTACCACTATCAGCCCGGACACCAGCCTTTCCTGATCATGACAGGCGTGGTGCAGGTAGCCAGGGCGCTGACGCTGGCCAGCGAGGAAGGCCTGCCTGAGGAGGAGTGGTTCGCCCGGATTCCACAAGTCCTGCGTGATGCCTTGAAACTGGATTGGGACAAGCTCCACAAGTGTTTGCCACAACCGGAGCAACTGGAAGCCGCAAAGAAACTGGTGACGAATTCCTGACTTAGAGGCGATGCAGGGCACTGCGCACCTGAACTTTGAGCTGATAAAAATAAGGAACTGTCGTTGAGAAAATTGCTTGATGTACTGTTTGGCACGGAACGCGAGGAGCGCCGCATCGGCCTGCTCACTATCGCCATCCTGGTGCTCACCATGCTTGTCACCGGGGGCGTTATTTTCGCCGTACTGGCGCAACAGTTAAGGGCGGAGCTGGAAAATGGCCTGGTGCGGATACTCCACGACCGGACTGCGCTGTTCCACCACGAAGTCAACACCGGCATAGACATCGCAAGCAGCATCGCCAACCGCCGGCCTCACGTCACCAAGCTGATGTCCGCTATCCACGATGGTTCTGGAAAGCTGGAAACCCGGCGTGAAATCGGCAGGGTGCTGAACACTATCCAACGCGATCAGAAGTCCTCGGCGATTGCCCTGTACGATGTGCGCGGCGATCTCGTGGCGTCCAGCGGCGAGTTTCTGCGTACGCCCTTTGCTGTCAGCCTGCGCCACCCAGAAAAAACCAGCCTGCTGTGGCGTGACGGCTATTACCTCAACGTGACCACGACGATGCGGCTAAACGGCGCGGCAGACGGGGCTGAAATCGGGACGGTAAAGCTGGAATATCCGCTCGCCGACATGACCCGCGCCTTTCTCAATTACCACGGCTTGGGCGAAACCGGGGAGATTGCGCTATGCGCGGCCCTGTCGGCCGAGCAGATGAGCTGCTTTCCTACTCGCCACCGTCCGCAGCCTTTCGACAGCGCGCGCCACGTCAAGGGCACGCCAACGCCGCTGAGCGAGGCGCTGGACGGCAAAAAAGGGAGCGTCGCCACGCTCGATTATCGCGAACATGAGGTGCTCGACGCCTTCCAGCCGGCTGGCGACAGCGGCCTGGGCATGGCGGTCAAGATCGACACCGCCGAACTGACACAGCCGATACGCGCGCATTTTCTGTGGATCGCCCCCTTTCTCGCCACGCTGCTGGCGCTCGGTTTCGCCCTGCTGCGCTGGCAGGTCGGTCCGATCGTACGGGAAATGGTTGCCTCACGCAGCCGACTGAAACAGTCTCATGACGAAGTGCTCGCCAGCCATGCCGCTCTGCTAAACACCAATCAGGCGCTAATGGAGGCAGATGCCAAGGTGCGCGAGGTAGAGGCGGATAACGACCGACAGATGAACGCCCTGGCGGACGCCAACGTGCGCATGGCGCTCTTCTACGCCTCCATGGAACGAGTGCGCGAGGCGGATGAGTCATTGACCAAGAACGGGGAAATGGAGGCTTTCTGCCACGGCATCGTGAGTAACGCCATGAGCCTGACCAGCGCCCACTATGGTGCGCTTGGCGTGTTTGGCGCCGATGGCAATCTCGCCAGCTTTGTTACCGAAGGTATCGACGCGGAAACCCGCACCCGACTCGGCAATCTGCCTACCGGCAAGGGTCTGCTCGGCGCCTTTTACCACGAGGGCAAAATCGTGCGGGTGGATGACATCGCCGCTGACCCGCGCGCCTGCGGTTTCCCGCCCAACCATCCTCCCATGAAGAGCCTGATTGGCGTGCCGATTGGCGCAGGAAGCACAAACCATGGCGTTCTTTACCTGGCGGACAAGGACAACGGTGTACCGTTCACCGATAACGACGAGTTGCTCATGGACATGCTGGGCATGGAGATCGGTCTCGTTCTGCAACGCTACGACCTGCTAAATACCCTCCGGGTGACCAACCAGACCCTGCAAACAGAACGTGAGGAACAGCGGGTATTGATAACCAGGCTGGAAGAAGCACAGAACCAGTTGCTGCAATCGGAAAAAATGGCCTCTATCGGCCAGTTGGCGGCGGGCGTGGCGCACGAAATCAACAACCCCATCGGCTATGTCAATTCCAACCTCGGCTCGCTCGACACCTACATCCAGTCGATCTTCAACGTGGTCGCCGCCTACGAACTGGCGGAAAACGCCATCACCGACAGCACAGCCTTGTCCAGTGTGCAGGCCGCAAAACAGGCGGCTGACCTGGAATTCCTGCGCGAAGACATCTCAGCCCTCATGGCTGAATCCCGCGACGGCATCACCCGGGTGAAGAAGATTGTCCAGGACCTCAAGGATTTTTCCCATGTGGATGAAGCCGAGTGGCAGTGGACCGATTTGCATAGTGGCATTGACACTACACTCAATATCGTGTGGAACGAGCTCAAGTACAAGACCGAAGTGATCAAGGAATATGGCAACCTGCCTGAAGTCAATTGTTTCCCTTCCCAACTCAACCAGGTATTCATGAACCTCCTCGTCAACGCCGGCCATGCGATTGAAACGCGAGGCACCATCACTATTCGCACCGGAGCAGAAGGTGAGCGCGTCTGGGTGGAAATAGCTGACAGCGGAAAAGGCATAGCCCCGGAGCACCTCACCCGAATTTTCGAGCCATTCTTTACCACCAAGCCGGTAGGCACGGGAACCGGGCTAGGACTGTCGCTCTCATACGGCATAATCCAGAAGCACAACGGACACATCGAGGTCGAAAGTGTGATCGGAAATGGCACAATGTTTAGAGTATGGCTGCCGGTGCAGCAGGGCACAACCATCAACCTTTCACCCCGGCAATAAATGAAATGAAATTTGAGCCAAACGTTTATATCGTGGACGATGACGCCGAAATGCGAAGTGCACTGCACCGGCTGGTACGATCGGCGGGAATGGGAGCGAAATCCTTCGCCAGCGCCATGGAGTTTCTCGACGCCTATCATTCCGACCAACCGGGCTGTTTGCTGCTCGATGTGCAAATGCCTTGCATGAGCGGGCTGGAATTACAGCAGCGCCTCAAACTCGAGCATATCCACATTCCCATTATTTTCCTTACCGGCTATGGCAACGTGTCGGCGGCAGTCAGCGCAATGAAGCTGGGCGCGCTGGATTTCCTTGAAAAACCCTTCGACAACGAAGTGCTGCTCGAGCACCTGCACAAGGCCATCAAGATGGACGCAACTGCCCGCCTTGACCGCCGCAACCGCAATCAGATCAGCCAGCGGCTGGCGCGGCTGACCCCGCGCGAGCATGAAGTCATGGACATGCTGGTGACCGGCAAATCCAACAAAGCCATTGCCGACCTGCTCGAAGTGAGCGTGAGGACGGTGGAAACACACCGTGCCAACATCATGTCTAAATTGCAGGCCGAGTCCCTGTCCAATCTGGTGAAAATGATGCTGGATTTCAGGGATAACAAAGCAGGATAATTAGATCCTGTTATTCATTTGTCCGTATTTATACGGATGCTAGAGTTTTCTGTTGTTATTATATTGTCTGGTTGGCGATCTACCTTATGCATGATCTGACAGGAAACAATGTATGACAACCGAGTCATTCCCAGCCAGCCAGCACTCCACCCCCAGATTGTTTGCCTGGCAGCCCTTGCTGGTGTTCGGGCTATTGGCCTGCACCATTGGCGGCACCGGCTTTTTTGTCTTCAGCCATTATCAGCAGCGGGTTCAGAAAGAAGCGCATGAGACCCTCGGCGCCATCGCCGACCTGCGGGTGCGCCAGGTGGAGAAATGGCGGGATGAGTTTCTGAACAATGCCGAGGAGATTGTCAGAGACCCGATGCTGGCGGAAGCTGTCGAGCACTGGCTGCAGCGCGGCGCGTCGCTTGACCCAGGCGCGCAACGCATCGTTCAGCGCCTGAAAGCGGTGCAGCAGGCTTATGACTTCCAGGCCGCATTCATCCTGGATGAACGGGGCGTTGTCCGGAACTTGCCCATTACCCCCCATGCCAGGCCGCCCACTCTCCATGGGGTGAAAGTGGTCATGGAGGCCATGCGCACCCGTCAGGCCATCCTGACTGACCTGCATGAGGGCGCGGAAGCGCCGCGCGCGCGGATGGATCTGGTGGTGCCCCTCCTCGCCGGCCAGAACGGAAGCACTCGGGCTATCGCCGCCATCTATTTCCGCATCGACCCGCAGCGTTACCTCTTCCCCCTGCTGCAGTCCTGGCCATCGTCGAGCACTAGCGCAGAGGCCATGCTGCTCCGGCGCGAAGGCGATGAGGTGGTGGTTATGAACAACCTGCGCCATCGCGACAATACGGCGTTGCAACTGAGGTTTCCAGTCGCCGCAAAGAAATTGCTGGCCGCAATGGTGGTACGAGGTGAAGGCGGGCTGGTAGAAGGGGTCGATTACCGGGGAATCCCTGTGATCGGTGCAGCGCGAGAAGTGCCGGATTCACCCTGGTTCCTGGTCGTCAAAATGGACAAGGAGGAACTCTATGCCCCGATCCACAGTACCGCCTGGATCTTGGCGGCACTGACTTTCGCCTTCATCGCCGGGGCGGGAGTGCTCGTAGGGTTGTTGTGGCGGCAGCAGCGCATGCAGTTTCTGGCCCGGCAATACGAGGACAAGCTCAGGCATCAGGCGCTGATCCAGCGCAGCGAACAGCAGACCCGCCTGCTCCTCGAATCGGCTGCCGAGGCCATCTACGGGGTAAACATGGAGGGATTGATTACCTTCGCCAATCCGGCCTGTCTGCATATGCTGGGCTACGAGCATGAAGAGGAACTGCTTGGCCGGCACGCCCACGATTTGTTCCATCACAGCCACGCAGACGGCTCCCGCTACCCGGCGGAGAAATGTCGTGCTTATGAAGCTTATTTGGCTGACCAGGGTGTCCACGTGGACAATGAGGTGTTCTGGCGCAAGGACGGCACCGCGTTTCCCGTGGAATACTGGTCTCATCCGATTCACCACGAAGGGCGAGTCGAAGGCTCTGTCATCACCTTCATGGACATTACCGAGCGCAAGCAGGCCGAGCAACAGTTGCGCCTCGCCGCCCAGGTATTTGAAGGCACCCAGGAAGCCATTTTTATCACCGACGCACAAAACCATATCGTCTCGGTCAACCAGGCCTTTATCGAGATCACCGGTTATGACCGGACCGAGGCGATTGGCCAGAGCCCTGCCCTGCTGAAATCGGGGCGCCATTCCGCGGAGTTTTTCCACGGCATGATGAATTCCATTCGCCGAAGTGGCCACTGGCAGGGCGAAATCTGGAACAAGCGTAAAAATGGGGAAATCTACCCGGCCTGGATGGCGATCAGCACGGTTTGCAACGAGCAGGGCGACATCACTCATTATGTTGCCATTTATACCGACATCAGCGAGCTCAAGCGTAGTGAAAACCAGCTTGAGCGCCAGGCCAACTACGATGAACTGACCGGGCTTGCCAACCGCAACCTGTTCCAGGACCGCCTCAACCAGGCCCTGATTTTCTCGCGCCGCCACGACTACGGCCTAGCCATATTGTTTATCGACCTGGACAATTTCAAGAATATCAACGACAGCCTTGGCCACGATACCGGCGACGCGCTGCTGGCCCAAGTGGCCACCCGTCTTACCGGCAGCGTGCGAGAAGGCGACACCGTGGCGCGTCATGGGGGAGATGAATTTGTCTTGCTCCTGTCGGAAATCAGGGTGGCAGACGATGTTTCTGCGGTTACTCAGAAACTTCTTAAGGCGATGTCGGCGCCCTTCAATTTAAATGACCGCGAGCTGCATGTCACGTGCAGCATCGGCATCGCATCCTATCCGAAGGATGGTGAGGACAAGCAGACGCTGCTAAAAAATGCCGATGCCGCCATGTATCGAGCCAAGGAGCTGGGACGCAACAATGCCCAGTATTACGCCGAGGAGATGAATATCAAGGCAATGGAACGGCTGACACTGGAAAACTGCCTATACCAGGCGCTTGAACGCAACGAATTCCTGCTTCATTACCAACCGCAAGTAGACCTGCGCACCGGCGAGATCACCGGCATGGAAGCGCTGGTACGCTGGCAGCACCCGGAACTGGGCCTGGTTTCTCCATCCATGTTCATCCCGGTAGTGGAGGATTCAGGCATGATCATCTCGCTCGGAGAATGGGTGCTGCGCACCGCCTGCCTCCAGAACAAGGCCTGGCAACTTGCCGGACTGAAACACATCAGCGTTGCAGTGAATCTATCGGCGCGCCAGTTCAGGCAGCCGAACCTGGTCGAAATGGTGACCGGCATCCTCAGAGAGTCCGGGCTTGATCCCTCCCACCTCGATCTGGAGGTAACCGAAAGCCTGGTCATGCAAAACGTCGAGGCGACCATCGCCACGCTGGGCCGTCTCAAGGCGATGGGAATCAAGTTGTCGATCGACGATTTTGGCACCGGCTATTCCAGCCTGAATTATCTGAAACGTTTCCCTATCCATACCCTGAAAATCGACAAGACTTTCATCAACGACATCACCACTGACCCGAATGATGCAGCAATCGCCAAGACCATCATCTCGATGGCGCACGAACTGGGTCTGATGGTCATTGCCGAAGGCGTCGAAACCGAAGAGCAGAGATCCTTCCTGCACCTGCGCAACTGCGACGAAATGCAGGGCTATTTATTCAGCCGGCCGGTTTCTGCGGAGGAGTTCGAAATCCTCCTCAGGGAGCGCAGCCCGCAGGTCGGAGGCGCGACGGAGGCATTGGGCCAGCGTACCCTGCTGCTGCTCGACGACGAGGAAAACATCCTGACCTCGCTCACCCGCCTGCTGCACCGAGATGGTTACAGGATCCTCAAGGCAACCAATGCGGCCACGGCTCTGGACCTGCTGGCAAAAAATCTGGTTGGCGTGATTATTTCCGACCAGCGCATGCCGGAGATGACCGGGGTTGAATTTCTGCGCCGGGTTAAGCGACTCTACCCCGAGACGGTGCGCATAGTGCTGTCCGGCTATACCGACCTGAAAAGCGTGACCGACGCCATCAACGAAGGCTCGATCTATAAATTTTTCACCAAACCGTGGGATGACGACCTGCTACGCGCCAACGTCCAGAAAGCCTTCCAGCACTATGAACTGGCTCAGGGCAGCCAGCGCCTGACTGAAGAAATGACTGAAATCAACGAGAAACTGAATCTTGCCAAGCATCAACTGGAAATGCGTGTCGAACAGAAAACCAGCGAGTTGCAGAACAACGCTGGTATCCTCCAGATTTCGCAGGAAATTTTCGAACACCTATCGGTCGGCATTATCGGCGTAGATGGAGATGGGCTGATTGCCGTTGCCAACAGCAAGGCAAACGAAATCTTTGACGCCGACAGACAGCCGCTTGTCGGATCATTCGCCACTGACAGGCTGCCCAGTATCATGATCAAATGCCTTGAAAAGAGCGAGGGACGCCATGGCTACCAATTTGAAAATGGCTGCAATGTGATATTCTGGAGCCATTCAATGGGCGCATCCTCTGGATCGGAAGGGCAGGTGCTGGTGATAGTACCGAACGAGCAAGGCTGAGACCGACCTCATGAAAACCTCAAAACGATTTGCGCTGGATCAGCTCACGGCCGGCATGGTGCTGGCGCAGGATATCTGCGATGCCAGCGGCGGCCACCTGCTGACCGAGGGCGTGGCACTGAACGATACCACCATTGCCTCACTGCGGCGACGCGGCATCGAGCATGTGATGGTAGTTGCCGAGGAAATCCTGACACCGGAACAATGCGCCACCCGCAAGGCGGAAATCGGCGCCCGCATCGAGCACCTGTTTCGCCAGGCAGATGATGACCCGATGTTGCTCAAATTGCGCGTCACTTTGCAAACCTATCGCCTTGCCGGGCTGGAGTAAGGCAACCATGCTGACACTTGATCAAGTCACCAGGACGATCCAGCAAGTTCCTTCGTTGTCAGTTGTAGTCATGGAAACTCTGGCCAGTTTCGACATGCCGCATTTCGAGACCGCCGACCTGGCAAAGAAACTCAACCAGGATCAGGGACTGACCGCGCGCGTGCTGCGGGTAGCCAACTCGCCCTTCTACGGTATGAGCAGCAAGGTGGGCTCTGTCCAGGAAGCCGTGGTGGTGCTGGGTTTTCACAACGTTCGTTCGCTGGTGGCGGCAGCGGGCATCATCAGCCAGTTCCCGGAAACCGGTCTCCCGGGTTTCGACCGCACCGGCTTCTGGCAGCACGGCATCGGCACCGCGGCCTGCGCCCAGGTGCTGGCCAAAAGTCTGGGCCAGAACCAGGCACTGGCCTTCACCGCCGGGCTGCTGCATGATATCGGCAAACTGGCACTTGACGCCTATTTTCACGATGATTTCCAGCTTGCCCTGGCGCACAGCGCGGACGAAGATATCACTTTGCTGAATGCGGAGAGCATCACGCTCGGCGTGGATCATACCCAGGTTGGCCACGAACTGGCCAGGCGCTGGAAATTCCCGGCGGTGATCCAGCTGGCGATCCGCGATCATCACCAGCCCGAGCGCGAATCCGGCACCCTGACTGATCTGGTGCATGTGGCCAACGTACTGTGTCATGCACTGGACATCGGCAACGCCGGCTATGACCTGATCCCGCATCTGTCGAGCAGTGCCTGGTCGCGCCTCGGCCTGGACTGGAAAACCATGCCGGCGCTGTGGACCGAAACCGAGCAGCAGTATGTCGGCCTCAGTCTGTTGATCAGCGACTAACGAGGATATCTATGCTTTCCGATAAAGTCACCAAGCTTTCCTGGGTCTACCAGCTCTATCGCCTGGGCCAGACCTCCAGTCTGCGCGACAAGCCGCAGCAGGTGCTGCATGCCATCCTGGAACACATCGTCGAGGGCTTCGGCGCCAACAGCGGCACCCTCGGCCTGATCGAGGAAGACACCCAGCTGCTTACCATCGTTGCGGGGATCGATATCCCGGATCATGTCATCGGCATCAAGATCGAGCTGGGCAGCGGCATTCTCGGTCTGGTGGCGAAAACCGGCCAGGCGCTGCTGCTCAACGGGGATATGTCCAGCGATGCGCGCTTCAAAACTACCGTGGTGCGCGACAAATCCTCAAGACCGAGCTCGGCGATGTGCTGGCCGCTGAAGATCGAAGATCGGGTGATCGGCGCACTCAGCATCAACCGCAAGGATGCCGCCGAGCCCTACACCGAAATTGATCTGGAAAACGGCGCTGTGGTGGTGAACCTGATTACGGTCGTGGTCGAGAACACCCGTCTGCACCGCGACCAGGAAAAACGCATCGCCATGCTGTCCAAGATGAACGACGAGATCCGCAGTGTCAACGAGCGCCTGGAAGATGCCCAGAACCAGCTGCTACAATCGGAAAAAATGGCCTCGATCGGCCAGCTCGCGGCGGGCGTGGCGCATGAGATCAACAACCCGGTGGGTTACATCAACTCCAACCTGGGCACGCTGCAGAAATATCTCAAGGATCTGTTCACCATGCTCGATACCTACGAGCAGACCGAGCCCCTGCTCGTCGCCAATCCCGACGTTCTGACCAACATCCGCGCTCTGCGCGACAAGCTCGACATTTCCTTCCTCAAGGAAGACGTGTCAGCGCTGATGAGCGAATCCCAGGAAGGCATCACCCGCGTAAAAAAGATCGTGCAGGACCTCAAGGATTTTTCTCATGTCGATGAGGCCGAGTGGCAGTGGGCGAATCTCCATAACGGACTGGACAGCACGCTCAACATCGTCTGGAACGAAATCAAGTACAAGGCGGAAGTGGTCAAGGAATACGGCAGCCTGCCCGACATCGAGTGCCTGTCCTCGCAGATCAATCAGGTGTTCATGAACATGCTGGTGAATGCCGCCCACGCCATCGAGGAGCACGGCACCATCACACTGCGCAGCGGCGTCCAGGGCGAGGAAGTCTGGGTGGAGTTCAGCGATACCGGCAAGGGCATCTCTCAGGAAAATCTGAATCGCATTTTCGACCCGTTTTTCACCACCAAGCCGGTGGGTAAAGGCACCGGACTCGGCCTGTCGCTATCCTATAGCATCATCCAGAAACACCATGGCAGAATAGAAGTCAGCAGCGAAGTGGGCAAAGGCACTAACTTCCGCGTCTGGCTGCCGATCAAGCAACCTGAAAAGAAAGCGTAATGTTGTGAGCGAGACCATCATCGAACCCGCCAGTCTGACGCAATCAGCCGCCATCGAGCCGCCGACAGTGCTGTTCGTCGATGACGAGGCCAACATCCTCAATTCACTGAAACGCCTTTTCCGGCCTATGGGTTATCGCATCTTTACCGCCGATGGCGGCGCAGCAGGCTTGCAGATTCTCGAGCAGAACACCATCGACCTGGTGATTTCCGACATGCGCATGCCAAACATGAACGGCGCGCAATTCCTCGAACAAGTCAGGCAAAAATGGCCGGAGGCAATTCGCATTCTACTCACTGGCTATGCCGACGTGAGTTCGACCATCGACGCCATCAACAAGGGCGAAATCTATCGCTACATCGCCAAGCCCTGGGACGACAACGATATCGTGCTGGTGGTGAAGCAGGCCCTGGAACTGAAAAACCTGGAGCTCGAAAAACAGCGCCTGGAAGCGCTGACGGTGAAGCAGAACGAGGAACTGAAGGACCTCAACGCCAATCTCGAGGCCAAGGTCATGGCACGCACCGAGGAGGTGCGCCAGACCATGGGCTTCCTCGAAGTGGCGCACAAGAAGCTGAAGGAAGGCTATCTTACTTCGTTGAAGGTGTTTTCGAACCTGATGGAGCTACGTGAAGGCGCGATGGGCGGCCATTCGCGCCGGGTGGCGGACCATGCGCGCCGACTGGCGCAGCGCCTGGGTTTGTCCGACAGCGAAGTGCAGGACGTGATGTTCGCCGGCCTGCTGCACGATGTCGGCAAGATCGGCCTGCCCGACCATCTGCTGCACAAGCCGTTTTCTGCTCTGACTAACGAGGAGCGCGCCGAGGTGGTCAAGCACCCGGTCACCGGCCAGGCTGCATTGATGGCGCTGGAAAACATGAAGGAAGCCGCCAAGCTGATCCGCAGCCACCACGAACGCTTCGACGGCCTGGGTTTTCCCGATGGGCTCTCCGGCATGTCGATTCCGAAAGGAGCGCGCATTCTTGCCGTGGCCAACGATTACGATGCGCTGCAAATTGGATCACTTTTGAGCAAGCAGCTGACGGAAACCGAGGCACGTGACTTCCTGAGGGAAGGACGGGGAAAGCGTTACGACCCCAAGGTAACGGATGTCTTTCTGGAACTGCTCGGCGGCGTCGATCCTTCGGCCTACGGGGGCCCCGAGATGAAAATAGCCACCGCTGCCTTGTGCGGGGGAATGGTGTTGGCGCGCGACCTGCTTTCTCCCGAAGGCTTGCTGCTGCTGTCGAAAGGGCATCTGCTGGACGATGCCATGATTGGGCAAATACTCGAATTTGAACATACCGAAGGCAAGCCGCTGACAGTTTATATACGACCCGGGAAGGAGTGATATGTATCACATTATGTTGGTGGATGACGAACAGAACATTCTCAATGCATTGCGTCGGCAGTTTGCTTCGCCTTCGTTTCAGGATACGGAGCATTCAAAATTTCAGGTGGAAATCTTTACTTCCCCGCAGCAAGCCTTGCAGCGCGCCGAAGAAGGGGTGGCCTTCGATCTGGTGATTTCGGATTACCGCATGCCGGAGATGGATGGCGTGGCATTCCTCAAGGCGTTCAAGAGAATTCAACCCAACGCCGAGCGGCTGATTCTTTCAGGATATGCCGATCTGGAAGCGCTGGTCGGAGCGATCAATGAGGCGCAGATCTTCCGTTTTATCACCAAGCCCTGGCACGACTATGAGCTGAAATCGGCTGTGGCGCAGGCCCTGGCGCATCGCGACCTGTTACGCGACAACCAGCAGCTTGCCGACCAGGTGCGGCTGCAACGTGGCGTAATCTCCAAACAGGAAATGGCGTTACGCCGACTGGAAGAAGAGTCCCCGGGGATCACCAAGGTGCACTGGGGGGAAGACGGTTCGGTGATTTTCGACGAGACCGACCTTTCAGACGATGCCGCGCAGGAAGCCGACAAGTGGCTGAATTCGACGAAGTAAATCGCAAGATCACGATCAAGCTGGTGTACTACGGTCCGGCGCAAAGCGGCAAGACCACCAACCTGATGCGGCTGCATGATCTGCTTGCTCCCGACCTGAAAGGGGAGATCATGACCCTGGAAACGCAGAACGACCGCACCCTGTTCTTCGATCTGTTACCGCTCGGCTTCAGGACGCCATCCGGCTGGCTGGTGAAGCTCAAGCTGTTCACGGTGCCGGGCCAGGTAGCCCACGATGCAACCCGCAAAGCCGTGCTGTCACGTGCCGACGGCGTGGTGTTCGTGGCCGATTCGCAGCGATCGCAATCGGTCAACAATGCGGAGTCATTCCAGAATCTTGAGGAGAACGTGCAACGCGTGGGCATGGATTTCTCCCATATGCCACTGGTGGTGCAGTTCAACAAGCGCGATTTGCCCGAAGCGCAGATATTTTCCGAAGACGAGATCATGCAACGCTGGTCTCAGACACCCTGGCCGCTAGTGTTTTCATCTGCCCTGGTGGGCGAAGGCGTCAGGGAGACGCTGTTCAAACTGCTCGAGCAGGTCTACCCGGCGCTGGATCGGCTGTTCGGGCTGCAGCAAAAGCACGGTGTTGGCCAGCAGGCTTTTATCAGCGCTGTGCTGGGGGACTGAATTGGAAATTACACCGCTCCCCTTTGACCGTGAGCTGAATCTTCAGGAATTGCTAACCGGAGTTTCGCTGGAGCGGCTGGGCGGCATACTCAAGGCGCTTCTGGGCGGCGATTTTCGTCTGGTCGGAGCCGACGGCAGGTGCTTGCTGGGCAGCGAGGAACCCTACGCGCAACCCCGCCGTGCCGAGATACACCATGACCTTGATTTACTTGGCCAGCTTGAATCGGCGAGTGCGGACGAAACCCGCCTTTCCGCCACAGCGGCCATGATAGAACTGATGCTGCGCCTGTCGGCGCGCTACCACATGGCGGCTGAACTCCATATCGAGACTGTCCATGAAGACTTTGCGGCGCTGCAACAAAAGCATGCGGCCCTGACGGAATCGGAAGCGCGCTACAAAGCCCTGTCTGGGGAACTCGAGGCGCGCGTCAGGGAGCAGATAAAAATCATTGAATCGGCACAGCGCCAACTCTACCAGGCAGAAAAATTAGCCTCCATCGGCCAGCTTGCGGCGGGTGTGGCGCACGAAATCAACAACCCGATCGGCTTCATCCGCAGCAATCTCAGCACCGCACAGCAGTATGTATCAAAGCTGGGGGCTCTTGAATCAGTCATGCAAACGGGGAACATGTCGCAGTTCCAGTCCGCATGGAAAGAGGCGGGTATGGCTTTCCTGCTGGAAGACTTCACTGCCTTGCTGGGCGAGAGTGTGGATGGGGCGGACCGTGTGACGAAGATCGTGTCCGACCTTAAGGGTTTTTCCAATGTCGATCAGGCAGAGGCGGAGATCGTCGACCTGAACGACAATCTCCGCTTCGCCTGCAATATGCTTGCAGGGCAAACCAGGGATAGGGTGGAACTGGTTATGGAACTAGGGATTTTACCCAAAATCATGTGTTTGCCTGGACACTTGAACCAGGTCTTTCTCAACCTGCTGCTCAACGCGGCCCAGGCGATTGCCGACCAGGGTCGCATCGAGGTTCGCAGCGAAGTGGCCGGAAGTGAAATCCATATCCGCATCAGCGATAACGGATGCGGCATCCCGGAGAAGAACCTGGATCGCCTCTTCGACCCGTTCTTCACTACCCGTCAAGTGGGTAGCGGCACCGGCCTGGGCCTGACGGTATGCCGCGATATCGTGCAGGCCCATGGCGGACGGATCGAGGTGAAAAGCAAGGAAGGGATGGGCACGACGTTTACGGTGATTTTGCCGGCGGGTTGAACCCGGTAGCGTCCTCCGCGAGTCATTGATTTTAGTAGGGTGAAAATGGCAAATTACACATCATTATTTACCGGCATGCCGGACGAAGTGCAACCGAGCCAGGCTGAACCGGCCAAGGCGGCCGTTTACCGCATCCTGCTGGTAGACGACGAGCCGAATGTGCTCAAAGCGCTGCAGCGCGTATTCCGCCAGGAAAACTATGAGATCGTGCTCGCCGGCAATGGTCCGGATGCAATCGACCTGCTGCGCAAAGACGTATTCCACCTGATGATTTCCGACTACATGATGCCGGGGATGACTGGCGCCCAAGTACTGAAGCAGGCCAAGGCGATCCAGCCCGACATGATTCGCATCATGCTCACCGGCCATGCCGACACCGGTGCGGTGATGGGTGCGATCAACGAGGGCGCAGTCTACAAGTTCATCCTCAAGCCGTGGAACGATGACGACTTGCGCGTGACCATGGCAATTGCTCTGGAGCAGTTTGACCTGATCCAGAAAAACCGTGCGCTGCAGAAAGAGAATTCAAAGAAATCCATCGAAATCAGTGCGCTGGCCAAGATGGCTGTAACCAATCGCAGCCAGCTCGCAATCATGCTCAACAAGCGCGGCCTGCTCAACAGCCAGCAGGTGCAGGAACTGCATCGTCTGCAGCAGACGCACAAGGAACCGATCATCAAACTGCTGCTGGAGCGCGACTGGATTCCGGAAAAAACCCTGCGCGACATCCTGCGCCAGGATTTCCTGGTTGAGGAGGTTGCTCTCGGTGAGTTCCAGATCGACCCGGCAATTGCCGCGCTGATTCCACAGAGCTTCTGTGAGCGGCAATGGGTGGTGCCGCTCAAGCAGGAAGGCCGGCGCCTGATGCTGGCTGTGGCCGATCCGATGGATTCCGGTCTGGTGGACGATCTGCGTTTTGTTTCTGGCCTGGAAATCCAGGCAGTGATGGCAGACGTGGCGTCAATAAAGGCCAAGATCGCCGAAGTCTACGGCAGGGAAGAACAGCCCTCGTTCGAGGATCTGGAAACCCTGGTATCCAGCGTTGACCCCTACGAGGGTATCGAGGTGGTGATCGATGAGGAAGAGGACCAACGCTCCCTCGAAGAACTGCTGCGCGGCACCGAGGAGCCTCCCGCCATCCGTCTGGTCAATGCCATCATTCTCGAGGCTATCCGCCTCGGCGCATCCGACATCCACATCCATCCGCGCACCAAAAGCGTGGTAGTGCGCCTCAGGATCGATGGCGTGCTCGCCGACAAGATCCACATCCCGCACCAGATATATGCCTCACTGGTGTCGCGTCTGAAGGTGATGTCAGAACTCGACATCAGCGAACGCCGCCGCCCGCAAGATGGGCGCATCACGGTGAAAACGCCGCTACGGATCGTCGATCTGCGTATTTCCACCCTGCCCACCATCAATGGCGAAAAAGTGGTGATGCGCATCCTCGACCGCAATTCTGCGGTGAAGAGCATCGAGGGGCTCGGTTTTTCGCCGGCCGACCTAAAAAAGGTGCTCAACATGGTGGACAAGCCGCAGGGCATCATCCTGACCACCGGCCCCACCGGCAGCGGCAAGACCACCACCCTGTATGGTCTGCTGCAGCACAATGCCGACCCCGGCAAGAACTATGTCACTATCGAGGATCCGGTAGAGTATTACCTCGACATGGCCGGGCAGGTGCTGATCAAGGAAAAGATCGGCCTGACTTTTCCCGTCGTGCTGCGCTCGATACTGCGTCAGGACCCGGACGTGGTGCTGCTCGGTGAGATTCGCGACCTGGAGACTGCCGAGGTGGCCTTTCATGCAGCGCTGACCGGGCATCTGGTCTATTCCACCCTGCACACCAACTCGGCTGTAGCGACCATCGCCCGCCTGTTCGATCTCGGCCTCAAACCCTACGTGGTGGCTACAGCGCTCGAAGGCATCATCGCCCAGCGCCTGGTGCGGCGCATCTGCGACGATTGCAGCGAACCAGTAACGCCTGCTCCGGAATTGCTGGCGCGGCTCGGACCACTGTTCGAGCCCGGCAAGGTCAAGGTTTCCCGTGGCCGGGGCTGTACCAAATGTCACAACACCGGCTATCGCGGGCGACTCGGAATTTACGAAGTACTGGTGCCAGATGAAAACATGTCCCACCTAATCGCCAGCGGTGCCAGCATCCTGGAAATGACGAAAATGGCGCGCCAGATCGGTACCACGCCGATGATCGAGGATGCGCGGGAGAAGGTCAATGCCGGGTTGACCACGCTGGAAGAGGTGCTGCGCGTGCTGGGACCGCAACGATAGCGCAGCCATGGAACGGATCATGAACAGGTGTCAGAATACCAACAACCATGTCACCGCATGGATACAAAACCGCAGGCTAGGCCTGCAACAGAGAATAGCCACCGGCTTCATCTCAATGCCCCGGTTTGTCCTACAATAAAACTTAGGATTACTGGAAAGGTTGAGCATGGAACCGTTTATCGATATTGCCAGCAACGTGAGCGATGAGTTGTCGCAAATTCTGGAAGCCGCAGTCAACGACCCGGACGCCGACGAAGCGCCGACACTCGGTTGGGTTCGGAGGATTGTCTCCAGAACGACGAATGGTGAACAATACCAGGCCGATCATCTGCATTTCGACCAGAACCGTTCACTCCTCGAGGAAATTGATGACCTGATCGAGCAATTCGGGGACGATGCCCCTGCTATCGATTTCGTTACCGTCAAGGCCAGCGAAAGCCTGACTCGCGTCATCTCGGCACTGATGGACACCGGCGCCAGCACCCCACCCACTCTGGGCATGGTGCTGGAGGCCATACGGCATGGACTGCTCGCTCGACTGGTCGGGGATGGCATCATCGACCCGGACGAAGATGAAACCCTGCAGGAAGAAATCGAAACTCTGATCAGCCATTACGGCCAGAACGCTGCCGCGGAAAATTTTCTGAGCTACGAATAATCATCCGGCTAAGAGCGTCAATGGGTCATACCAAGAACGTGACCATTCACAAGAAAGCGAAAAATCCGTCTACAAAGTACATCAAGCCGACCAGACCAGCCACAACTCCGCCATACCAAACCACTTTCTTTTTCAACAAGGCGGCAATTGATGAAAGCAAGATGGCAATTTGCAGGTAGATGACCGCTACACCAAATGCCCTGGAATGTATTTGAGCTTCGTCTCGAATGCTTTCTAGTTGTTTCGCTCTTCCCTGAATTTCAGATTCTTCTATTTCGTATTTATCTATTTTCTTTTTGTAGTCGGCGATTTTTTCTCTGTAGGCAGTTACCACTCTCTCAGAAGAGGAAGCGGGCAGTGCAAGCTGCTCAATGGCCAACTTATCTGTCTGCATTTGATAGAGGTAGGATTTGATTTTCTTTGCTTGATAGTACGCCCACTGATCGGAGGCTTGCGATTGGCTCATCACAGAACGGGTTGAAAAACCGCCACCCTTGAATGTGGAGAGCGTAGCGCACACCGCAAATATCACGGTTGTCAGCGCCAGGTGGTTTAGCCACGATTCTTTCTTTTCCTCCGCCATAGACCCCCAACTTTATATCCCGATACGATTCAATCAGCTCAAAACAAAGCGACTCGATATCCAGCCCAGCATTAATTTCCTGCAGGCTAATTCATAGATCTTTTTCCATTAACTCCAGTCGTCCCCACCACCAACACCGCCACTATCGGCAAGGCTTGAGTTGTCGTCCCAGGAAGAGTTATCGGCAATACCAAAGTCTGCACCGCCCATGTTATTGGAAGACGAGTCCCAAGAGTCCGCAATAGGTGAAACGGCATTAGTTCCACTACGATTCCCGTCCATGAAGTGATGCGCAAGCGCTTCGCCCGCAACCACCCCCGCGCCGACGGCAACTCCTGTTGCAAGACCGGAAACGATACTTGAGCCTATGCCCCCACCAGCAGCTGCCGTAGGTGCGACGCCGCCGCCTGCATAAGCCTGACCAGCGGCAGGGGATTGCCCTGCTCCTCCCGACGGTCCTATTTGATAGCTACCAGCGGATGTCACCGCATTGCGGGACGTTATTGCCCGCATCACCATGGTGATCACCGCAATAGAACCGATGCCCAGCAGCAACAACCCCCACGGAAAATCGCTGGCTGTTTTTGCG